>NZ_JCASIC010000002.1:0-586725 GCF_059685695.1 Telluria sp. PB2R4
AAGGGTCGTTCGAGACCAGGACGTTGATAGGCTGGGTGTGGAAGTGCAGTAATGCATTAAGCTAACCAGTACTAATTGCCCGTACGGCTTGTCCCTATAACCTTGGTAGGCTATAGATCAAGTCAAGAATACAGCTGCAGTTTGTTGATACTGCTACCCCAAACAAGAAAAACTACTTCTTCCCGGATTGCGAATTTTGACCGTGTGGTCAAAGTTCGGACAAGTCAAAGCCTGATGACCATAGCAAGTCGGTCCCACCCCTTCCCATCCCGAACAGGACCGTGAAACGACTTTGCGCCGATGATAGTGCTGCAACCAGTGTGAAAGTAGGTTATCGTCAGGCTAGTTATAAGAAAAACCCCACCAGATGATTCTGGTGGGGTTTTTTGCTTTGGGCAAAGCAAAAAAACCCGCAGCACTGCGCATCTTTACGCTGAGCAGGCTGTTGTTTTTGGCATTGAGAATCCCGATTCCCGGACTACACTGAATCAGGGTCACCATTTCTGCAGGGGGCTGCCATGCATGCTCGACACCTGTGTGCGCTACGACGCGCGGCTACCGCCCTGTTGCTCGCCGCAAGCCTGGGGGGATGCGTCTACGATCCGGCCTATACCGCCTACGATCCCTATTACCCCACCTACGGTTACCCCACTTACGGTTACCCGACCTACGGTTACTCCGCCTATGGCTATCCGACCTACGTCGGTCCGCCGGTCGCCATCGACCTCGGATTCAGCTACTACAGCGGCCATCGCCATGGTCATCATTATGGCCACCGTGGCTACCACCACGGCGCCCATCATGGAGGACACCACCGTCGTCATCACGGAGGACAGCTCGGCGGCCACCACGGGAAACACCACGGAGGACACCACCGGGGACACCACGGCGGCGGGCATGGCCACGGCCGGCACTGAGCAAGCGCACGCGGCAGTTTGCCGACCGTCATCCCTTCTCGCCCCAAGCTCCTGCAAGATAGTTCCGGTAATCAACCACTGGAGAATGTGCATGAGCGACACCACGGAACAGGCTGGCCTGGGCGACAAGCTGATCGGGCCTATCTCCACCGTCATCGACAAGAAGCGGGCCGAGTTGCTGCCCATGCTCGGCGGCGGTGCCGGTCAGGCGGCCCAGACCGCCTTGCGCGACGATGACTGCGTGCGCAAGGTGGCGAGCTTCTGCTATCCCTTGCTGCCTGGTTTGGTGCGGCTTGCGATCAAGGAGCCGGTGTTCGTCGACTTCGTCATGAACAACCGCGAAAAGGTGTTGGGCAAGCTGACCCAGTCAGCGGCGGCATGAACGCGGCTTCCGCCTGCCGCCCTGGCAGGCGGACCATGCCCAGACGGGCAAGTGCCCGGTTAGCAAACGTAACTGTCGTTGAAATCACCCTGCATGAGCCTAGACTGGACAACAGTTCACCATCAGGGGGCTCAGATGATTGCTCGAAGCAAAGGTGTGTTGAAACGATGTGCGGCCGGCTTGCTGCTGGCTGCGGGACTCGGCGGATGCGCGGTGTATGGGCCGCCATACGCCGGCTATGATCCTTACTATGGCGGCGGCTATTCGACCTATGCCGGTCCTCCTGTTGAATTGAACCTGGGGCTCGGCTACTACGGCGGTTCGCGCCATGGCTATCATCGCGGCCATGGATGGCGCGACGACCGCGGACACCACCGAGGCCGCGGAGGTCCTGGCCGGGGCCGGGGCCGTCACTGACACCCGGGTTCCATCCCCGATTCCGAAAGCCCGCCCAGCGGGCTTTTTACTTACACGCCTTCGCTCGCCACCGGCTCCGCTTCCTTGGCCTTGGCCTGGCCACGGCTGATGCTGTCGCCGTCGTTGCGGCGCAGGCGCCAGAACACCGCCGAGGACAGCAGCGTCAGCACCGCCAGGGTCGCGAAGCCGTGGTGCAGCGCCTGCGCCACCTGCTCGCGGTTGTCCTGCGCCACCGGTCCAAGGAACCACGCGGTCACGATCGAACCGGCGGCCAGGCCGAAGCTCATCGACAGCTGCTGGAAGGAGCTCGACATCGTGCTCGCCATGCTCGAATCCTGCGGTTCGATGTCGGCGTAGGCCAGCGTGTTCATGCTCGAGAACTGCAGCGAATTGAAGAAGCCCTGCGCCAGGCTGATGGCGACGATGACGTAGAAGGGCGTACCCGGACCGACCAGGGCGAACAGCGAAATCGTCAGTCCGATCAGCACCGTATTCACCGTCAGCACCTGGCGGTAGCCAAAGCGCGCCAGCAGCCTGGGCGCGAACATCTTCATGCCCATCGCCGCGGCCGCCGCAGGCATCATCAGGAGACCCGACTGCCAGGCCGGCAGGCCGAGCCCGAGCTGGTACAGCAGCGGCAGCAGGAAGGGAAGGGCGCCCACGCCCAGCCGGGTCAGGAAGCCGCCCGCCACCGAGATGCGGAAGGTCCGCACCTTGAACAGCGTCAGCCGGAGCAGCGGATGCTTGATGCGCAGCGCGTGCCAGGCGTAGGTGCCCAGCAGGCCGAGCGACAGCGCCAGCAGCAGTGCGGCGCTGAGCATGTCGAGCCGGTGCTCGCCGAATACTTCCAGCAGCCAGGACAGGATCGCCGTACCGCTGCTGAACAGGAGCAGGCCGAGGACGTCGAGCGGCCGTTTCTCCAGGCCCCGGTAGTCGGGCATGTGCTTCCAGACCAGGTAGAGCGCAGCCAGCCCGACCGGTACGTTGACGAAGAAGATCATCCGCCACGACGTCCAGTGCACGATCAGCCCGCCCAACGTTGGTCCCAGCAGCGGCCCGATCAGCGCCGGAATGATGACGAAATTCATCGCACCCAGCAGCTCGTTCTTGGGGAAGGTGCGCACGATGGCCAGGCGGCCGACCGGCATCATCATGGCGCCGCCCAGGCCCTGCAGCAGGCGCGCGGCCGTCATCATGTGCGCGTTCGGCGACAGGCCGCACAGCACCGACGCGATGGTGAAGATGGAAATGGCGATGAAGAACACGCGCCGGGTGCCGAAACGGTCCGCCATCCAGCCGCTGAGCGGGATGCCGACGGCCAGGCCGAGGATGTAGCTGGTGACCACGGACTTCAGGCTCAGCGGCGTGACCTGCAGGCTGGCTGCGATGCTCGGGATGGCGGTATTGAGGACGGTGGCGTCGAGCTGCTCCATGAACAGGGCAGTCGCGACGAGCCACGGCAGGTAGCGTTTGATGGTGCTGGGATCAGTCAATCGGGCCTCGTGATACCGGCAGGCCGGGCGGCCCGCCTTAGCCCGATTGTGTCATAAATCGCCTCCAGGCCGCGTCACACTACCGATCAGAAACGGTAGGCCGCCTTGGCGACGATCCAGTTCGCGCCGCCGTTCGGGCTCTTGATGCTGGCGTTCGAGTAGTGCTGGAACTTCAGGCCAAAATCCCACTTGGCAGTGGTATAGCCCACGCCGATGTGATCGCCGAACTGGAAGGCGGTGGAGAGTTCCTTGTCCTCGTTCTTGTACAGCGTGGAAAAGAGACTCACGCCGACGCCGACCTCGCCGTACAGGCCGAGCTTGCTGTCGCTCTGGTAGCGAAGCACCGGGGTAAAGCCGATCACGGCGATGTTCTTCTTGCGGCCAGGGACATTCTGATAGGCGCTCAGGCGCCACAGGGCCAGGTTGGTGTCCCAGTAGCCCGACAGGTGATAGCCGTTGCGGGCGAACCAGCGCTGCTCCCAGTCGCTCTGCACGGCGACGCGGAGCATGCGCTGCTCGGGATTCGTGCCGAACTCGACCGACGCCGAATCGACCCAGCCGCCCAGCGGCTTTACCGTGGCTTGCGCCTGCGCAGCCTGGGCGCAGAAGGCTGCCGCGAGCGCAGCAGCGAGGCCGGCAATTTTCTTCACAAGAGACATATTCTTCTTTCTTGGCAATGAGGAAATATTGTGCACCGCACTATTGTACTAGCGTGAACGAATCGGTGCTGCCCGCCACCTTGTGCTGCCGCGAAGGTATGATAGACCCCCCGCAGAACGCGCATTTCACACCTCTATCCGCATGACCGAACCGACCATCACTCCCCTGTATCCGCTTGCCGCGCCGACCCAGCAGCAGGTGACGCCCGCCGTCCTGCCGCATGACCCTGTTGCGGAGCACATTGCCGCCCACCTCGGCCGGATCGACACCGTGTTCCACGACACCATCGCCGACCCGGTGCAGGTCGACATCCACGTGGTGCCGGCCAACGGGCGCACGCCCTTCCTGCGCCTGGTGACGTCCGGCATGAGCAGCCGCCCGATGATGGTACCGGAAGGCGCTCCGCCATTTGCCGAGCTGATGATGGCCTTGCCCGCGGACTGGAAGCTGGACGAGCAATCGGTGCGGGACGAGCGCTGGTACTGGCCGGTGGCCCTGCTGCGTCACCTGGCGCACTATCCGCACCAGCATGCGACCTGGCTCGGCCTGGGCCACACGCTGCCCAACGGTCATCCCGCCAAGCCGTATGCCAAGGGTGTCGGATTCACCGGCGCCATCCTGCTGCCGCCAGCCTCGGCGCCGGACGCCTTCGCCGCGCTCGAGCATGACGGCAAGGACATCTATTTCCACTGCGTCGTGCCGCTCTACGACGCCGAGCTGAACCTGGTCAAGCGCAAGGGCTTCCCGGCGCTGCTCGACGGCTTCAACGACAAAGGCGTGACCGACCTGGTGGTCCCGGGCCGCAAGAACACCGTCAAGAAATTCCTCGGACTGTTTTGATGACGACCATCGCCTTCCTCGGCATTGGCCTGATGGGAGGGCCAATGGCTGCCCGGCTGGCCCAGGCCGCTTATCCGGTGCGTGCCTGGAACCGGACCTTTGCCAAAGCAGAGGCACTGCGCGGCAGCGGGGCCGCGCCGGTGGCGGAGCTGGCGCAGGCGGTGCGCGGGGCGCAGGTGGTCATCTCGATGCTCGAGGCCGGGCCGGTGGTGGGCGAGGTGATCGCCGCCGCCCTGCCGGCGCTCGCGCCGGGCACGCTCTGGATCGACATGAGTTCGACCCGGCATGACGAAGCGCTGATGTTCCACGCGACCCTGGCCGCCCACGGCTGCCGCTTCATGGATGCGCCGGTGTCGGGCGGCGTCGGCGGCGCCGAAGCGGGGACGCTGGCCATCATGGCCGGCGGCGATCAGTCAGATTTTGAACAGGTGGTCAACATTCTCGAAGCCCTGGGCCGGCCACAGCGGGTCGGTCCGGTGGGCAGCGGGCAAGTGGCCAAGCTGTGCAACCAGCTGATCGTCGGCGCCACCTTGAACGTGGTGGCCGAGGCGCTGCTGCTGGCGCAGGCGGCGGGCGCCGATCCTGCCGCGGTGCGCGAGGCGATCCGCGGCGGCTTTGCGGGCAGCCGCATTCTCGAGGTGCATGGGCAGCGCATGCTGGAGCGGAATTTTGTCCCAGGCGGGCAGGTCAAAAGCCAGCTGAAGGATTTGCGCAATGTGCTGGCTGCCGCCGGGGCGGCGGGATTGACGCTGCCGGTGACGGAGCTGGTGACGCGGCAGTATGAGTCGATCGAACAGACCTTGCCGACAGCCGATCATGCGGCGGCCTTGCTGGCGCTGGAGCGGATGAATCCTGGATCAAGGCTGAGAAGCGAGCCGGACCAGCTCCCGTAGGGTGGGCGGCTTTGCCGCCCACGCGTTCAAACTTAGGTAATGCTGCCCGCTCGCCTCTTCGTCGGCTGGTTGAACGCGCGGGCGGGAGACCCGCCCACCCTACGAAAAGCAGCCCGCAACAAGATCACGCCTTCGGCAAACTCATCTCCACCAGCTTCACCCAATAACTCGCCCCGATCGGCAGCAGCGCATCGTTGAAGTCATAACTGGTGTTATGCAACTGGCACGGCCCCAGCCCATGCCCGCTCGCGCGGTGCGCACCTTCGCCATTGCCAAGGAACACGTAGCACCCCGGCTTCTCCTGCAGCATGAAGGCGAAGTCTTCCGCTCCCATGGTCGGCTCGACATCCGTGTCCACGCGCTCCGCCCCCGCCACCGCCCGCATCGCCTCGACCGCGAACGCGGTCTGCTCCGGATGATTGATGAGCGGCGGATAATTGCGCTTGAAGCTGAAGTCGACCGAGGCATTGAACGCCGCCGCCACACCCGCAGCGATCTCTTCCATGCGGCGCTGGATCAGATCCAGTACCTCGACCGAGAAGGTACGCACGGTGCCCACCAGTTCGGCCTCGTCGGGAATGACGTTGGTGGCGCTGCCGGCGTGGATCTGGGTGATCGACAGCACCGCCGACTCGAGCGGATTCTTCTCGCGCGACACGATGGTCTGCCAGGCCTGCGCGATCTGCACCGCCACCATCACCGGGTCGACGCCGCGGTGCGGCTGCGCCGCGTGGGCGCCCTTGCCGCGCACGACGACGCGGAACTCGTTACTCGACGCCATCATCGGTCCCGCCACCACGCCGAAGTTCCCCTCCGGGATGCCCGGCCAGTTGTGCATGCCGTACACCGCGTCCATCGGGAATTGCGTGAACAGGCCATCATCCATCATGCGGCGCGCGCCGCCGCCGCCTTCTTCGGCCGGCTGGAAGATCAGGTACACGGTGCCGTCGAAGTTGCGGTGTTGTGAAAGATGGTGGGCCGCGCCGAGCAGCATGGCGGTATGGCCATCGTGGCCGCACGCATGCATCTTGCCCGGGTGGCGCGAAGCATGGTCGAAGCCGTTGATCTCTTGCATCGGCAGCGCATCCATGTCGGCGCGCAGGCCGATCGCCCGGTTCGACGTGCCGTTCTTGACGATGCCGACGACGCCGGTCACGCCCAGGCCGCGCACGATCGGGATGCCCCATTCGGTCAGCCGCGCCGCCACCACGTCGGCGGTACGCTGCTCTTCGTAGCACAGCTCCGGATGCGCATGCAGGTCGCGCCGGATCGCTTGCAGTTGCTGTTGGAAGGCGAGGATAGGTTCCACGAGTTTCATCTGGCTCTCCATGTTTTGTCATGCTTGCATTGCATGTTTAGAACCATTGTAGCCTGCCTCAAACAGTGAGTGAAAGAGGAGGGTACGGACCTCGCCAAGATCGGATAGAGTATTGGTTTCACGAAGTATTTTCCTCTTGTTCCCACCCATGTCAGTCACACAAGTCCGCGCCGCCTGTCCCCACGATTGCCCCGATACCTGCGCCATCCTCGTCACCGTCGACAATGGCGTGGCGACTGAAGTGAAGGGCGATCCGGAGCATCCGACCACGGCCGGGGTGCTGTGCACCAAGGTGTCACGCTATGTGGAGCGCACCTACCACCCGGAGCGCGTGCTGACTCCGATGCGCCGGGTGGGGCGCAAGGGCGAGGGCAAATTCGAGCGCATCAGCTGGAGCGAAGCAATCGACGAGATCGCCGCGCGTTTGACAGAGATCGCGGCGCGCGACCCGCAGGCCATTCTCCCGTACAGCTATGCCGGCACCATGGGACTGGTGCAGGGCGATTCGATGTCTTTGCGCTTCTTCAACAAGCTCGGGGCCTCGCTGCTGGACCGCACCATCTGTGCCACCGCCGGCGCCACCGGCTACAAGTACACCATCGGCGGCTCGATCGGCACCGACATCGAACAGTTCCAGGACGCGAAGCTGATCCTGATCTGGGGCGGCAACCCGATCGCCTCCAACCTGCACCTGTGGACGCGCGTGCAGGAAGCCAAGCGCCGCGGCGCAAAATTGATCGCGATCGACCCCTACCGCTCCTTGAGCGCCGAGAAGTGCCACCAGCATATTGCCCTGCTGCCGGGCACCGATGCCGCGCTGGCGTTGGGCATGATGCACGTGCTGATCCAGGAAAATCTGATCGACCACGACTACGTCGCGAAGTACACGCTCGGCTACGACGAACTCAAAGCGCGCGCCCTCGAATGGACACCGGAACGCACCGCCGACACCTGCGGCATCACGGCGGAGGAGGTGGTCGAACTGGCACGCCTGTACGGCGAGACCGCACGCCGCGGCGAGGGCGTTGCGATCCGCATGAACTACGGCCTGCAGCGCGTGCGCGGCGGCGGCATGGCGGTGCGCAATATCGCCTGCCTGCCGGCCCTGGTGGGCGCCTGGCGCCACAAGGCCGGCGGCGTGCAGCTGTCGACCTCGGGCGCCTTCCCGGCCGACCGCGCGGCGCTGCAGCGCCCCGACCTCCTGGCGGGCCGCATGCCGCGCACCATCAACATGAGCACCATCGGCGACGACCTGCTCAAGGAGGCCTCGCCCGCGTTCGGCCCGAAGATCGAAGCCGTCATCGTCTACAACGCCAATCCGCTGGCGATCGCGCCGGAGTCCAGCAAGGTGCAGCAGGGCTTCGAGCGCGAAGACCTGTTCACCGTGGTGCTGGAACACTTCCAGACCGACAGTGCCGACTATGCCGACATCCTGCTGCCGGCCACCACCCAGCTCGAGCACGTCGATGCCCACCTGGCCTATGGCCACCTGTACATGATGGCGAACAACGCCGCCATCGACGCCGTCGGCGAAGCCAAGCCCAACACCGAATTCTTCCGCCTGCTGGCAGCGCGCATGGGCTTCGACGATCCCTGCTTCAAGGAGACCGACGACGAACTGGCCGCGCAGGCCTTCGACAAAAAACACGAGCGCGCGGTGCACTTCGACTGGGAGTCGCTCAAGCGCAAGGGCTGGCAGAAACTCGACATGCCGGAGGCGCCGTTCGCCGAGGGTGGCTTCCCGACGCCGTCGGGCAAGTGCGAATTCTATTCGAGCAGCATGGCGCGCGACGGGCTCGACCCGGTCCCGGCCTATATCCCGCCGTACGAGTCGCGCGCCTCCAATCCGGAGCTTGCCAAAAAATACCCGCTGGCGATGATCTCGCCTCCGGCAAGGAACTTCCTGAACTCGACCTTTGTCAATGTACAGAGCCTACGCGCAACTGAGGGCGAGCCGCACCTCGACATCCACCCGAACGACGCCGCACGACGCGGCATCAATCACGGTGACATGACGCGTATTTTTAACGACCGCGGCTCATTCGTTGCCCGTGCACGCGTCACCGACAAGGCGCGCGAAGGACTGGTGGTGGGTTTGTCGATCTGGTGGAAGAAACTCGCCAGCGACGGCAAGAATTCCAACGAAGTGACCAGCCAGCGCTTGACCGACATGGGCAGGGCGCCTACTTTCTACGACACCCTGGTGCAGGTTGAAAAATCTGCGCCTATCACGCGAGATGAAACCCTCTAGATTTTCCCAGGCCTTCAGGCCATTCATGGTCGCCGCAGCCGCGGCCCTGATGTTGTCAAGCTGCTCATCCCTCTCCTACTACTCCCAGGCCGCACAAGGCCAGCTCGAACTGCTGACGGATTCCCGTCCGATCGACGACTGGCTGGCCGACCCTTCCACCAACAGCAAGCTGCGCCACCGCCTGGAGAGCGCGCGCCAGATCCGCCGCTACGCGATCCAGGAAATGAAGCTGCCCGACAACGGCAGCTACACCAACTTCACCAACCTGAAGCGTCCCTATGTGCTGTGGAACGTGGTCGCCACGCCCGAGCTGTCGCTGAAACCCATGCAATGGTGCTTCCCGGTGGCCGGCTGCGTGAACTACCGCGGCTACTACAGCAAGCAGGAAGCCCAGGACTACGCGAAGGAGCTACGCAGGCAGGGCCACGACGTCGAAGTGGGCGGCGTCAGCGCCTATTCGACCCTGGGCTGGTTCAGCGACCCCTTGATCTCGACCTTCATCAACTACCCGGACGCCGAACTGGCGCGCCTGATCTTCCACGAACTGGCGCACCAGGTCGTGTACGTACCGGGCGATTCGAAGTTCAACGAATCCTTCGCCAGCGCGGTGGAGGCGGCCGGTGTCGAAGGCTGGCTGGAACGCTTCGGCAATCCGGCCATGGTCGACGCCTACGAACGCTACACCGTGCGCAAGAAGGATTTCATGGCGCTGCTGGTGCGTTATCGCGGCGAGCTGGAGCGGACCTATGCAGGCGGCCAGAGCCGCGACGAAAAGCGCGCCACCAAGACCCGCCTGTTCATCGCGCTGAAGGACGACTACCAGGTGCTCAAGGCGAACTGGGGTGGTTATGCCGGCTACGACCGCTTCTTCGCCGAGCCGCTGTCGAATGCCCACCTGGCGTCGATCGCCACGTATAACGACTTCGTCCCGGCCTTCCGCGCCCTGCTGCGCAAGGAACGGTCGTGGGGCGCCTTCTACAAGTCGGTCAATCGGATTGCCAAGCTGGACAAGACAGACCGGCACCGTGTGCTGGCCAGGCTGGCTGCGCCGGCTCCAACCGCGCCGCTTGTGGTGCGGCGCACCATGGGTGACGGAAAATAAGACAGGTAGAGTACACGTTCCAATCGACTTAAAAGAACTTGCGCGCATTGGCGCTGCCCGATAGCATCACAAACAGGCGATGGCAAAGGCGCAAGCTTCGCTCGCGCATGGCCGCTCGGACCACAACGATAATTACTCGAGACAAAGGGCATCCGATGGACAAGATCTGGTTGAAGTCGTACCCACCGAACGTACCCAGCGAAATCAATCCGGACCAGTACGGTTCGCTCGTGCACATGCTGGAGGAATCCTTCAGCAAGTACGCCGACCGCAACGCCTACGTGTGCATGGACAAGCACCTGACCTACGGCGAGCTGGATGCCTACTCGAAGAAGCTGGCGGCCTGGCTGCAGAGCCGCGGCATGGAGCGCGGGGCGCGCGTGGCGATCATGATGCCGAACGTGCTGCAGTACCCGGTCGCGATCGCGGCCGTGCTGCGCGCCGGCTACACCGTGGTCAATGTGAACCCGCTGTACACGCCGCGCGAGCTCGAACACCAGATCAAGGACTCGGGCAGCGAAGCGATCATCGTGCTCGAGAACTTCGCGCACACGGTGCAGCAGGTGATCGGCAAAACCCCGATCAAGCACGTGGTGGTGGCGAGCATGGGCGAGATGCTGGGCGGCGCCAAGGGGATGCTGGTCAACTTCGTGGTCCGCAACGTCAAGAAGATGGTGCCGGAGTTCTCGCTGCCGAACATGGTGCGCTTCAAGGAGGCGCTCTCGCAGGGCGCCAGGATGCCGTTTTCGAAGGTCGAGCTCAAGTCCTCCGACGTGGCCTTCCTGCAGTACACCGGCGGCACTACCGGCGTCTCGAAGGGCGCCACGCTCACGCACCGCAACGTGATCGCCAACGTGCTGCAGACCGAAGCCTGGTCGGCGCCGGCCATGGGCCAGTCGAACGAGCAGACCGTGATCGTGTGCGCCCTGCCGCTGTACCACATCTTCGCGCTGACGGCCTGCGCGATGTGGGGCATGCGTACCGGCGCGCTGAACATCCTGATCGTCAACCCGCGCGACATCCCGGGTTTCATCAAGGAGCTGGGCAAGTACAAGATCAACATGCTGCCGGCGGTGAACACGCTGTACAACGCGCTGGTGAACCACCCGGACATCGGCACGGTGGACTTCTCCGGCCTGAAGATATCGAACGGTGGCGGCATGGCGGTGCAGAAGGCAGTCAACGACAAGTGGAAGCAGGTCACCGGGAGCAGCATCATCGAAGGCTACGGCCTGTCCGAGACCGCGCCGGTGGCGACCTGCAACCGCGCCGATGTGAAGGAATTCACCGGCACCATCGGCCTGCCGATCCCGTCCACCGACATCGCGATCCTGGACGACGACGGCAAGCCGATGGCGATCGGCCAGATCGGCGAGATCGCGATCCGCGGCCCGCAGGTGATGGCGGGCTACTGGAACCGCCCGGACGAAACGGCCAAGGTCATGACGCCGGACGGTTTCTTCAAGTCGGGTGACGTCGGCATCATGGACGAACAGGGCTACGTGAAGATCGTCGACCGCAAGAAGGACATGATCCTGGTGTCCGGCTTCAACGTCTATCCGAACGAACTGGAAGGCGTGATCGCCGCCCACCCGGGCGTGCTGGAATGCGCCGTGATCGGCGTGCCGGACGAGAATTCCGGCGAAGCGGTGAAGGTGTTCGTGGTGCGCAAGGACCCGAACCTGAGCGCCGAGCAGCTGATGGACTACTGCAAGCAGCAGTTCACCGGCTACAAGAAACCGAAGTACATCGAGTTCCGCGACGAGCTGCCGAAGACCAACGTCGGCAAGATCCTGCGGCGCGCACTGAGGGACGAGAAGCAGGCGGAACACGCCTGAAGGCAGCACGACGGCCGGCACGCCAGCGCGTAGACCGGCCTGCAGAAGCCGCCATACCGGGCGGCTTCTGCTTTTATTGGACAGCATCGAACAAAGAAGGCGAGGCACGGATGGACAAGTTTTGGCTCAAGTCGTATGAGGGCGGCGTACCGGCGGAGATCGACCCGACGCAATACCGCTCCCTGACGCATCTGCTGGAGGAGGCGTTCCGCAAGTACGCCGACCGCAAGGCCTATGCGTGCATGGGCAAGACCCTGACCTTCGCCGAGCTGGACCGCCTGTCCGGCCGCATGGCCGCCTGGCTGCAGGGCCGCGGCCTGAAGCCCGGCGCGCGCGTGGCCATCATGCTGCCGAACGTGCTGCAGTACCCGGTGGCGATGGCCGCCGTGCTGCGCGCCGGCTACGTGATCGTCAACGTCAATCCGCTGTACACCCCGCGCGAACTCCAGCACCAGCTGGCCGACTCGGGCGCCGAGGCCATCGTGGTGCTGGAAAACTTCGCGCACACGCTCGAGCAGGTGATTGGTAACACCCAGGTGAAACACGTGGTGGTCGCCACCATGGGCGACCTGCTGGGCGGCCTGAAGGGCACGCTGGTCAACCTGGTGGTGCGCAAAGTGAAAAAAATGGTGCCGGCCTGGTCGCTGCCGGGCTCGATCGGCTTCAAGCGCATGCTGGCCGAAGCCTCGGGTGCGACCCTGCGCCCGGTCGCCATCGGCCACGACGACATTGCCTTCCTGCAGTACACCGGCGGCACCACCGGCGTGTCGAAGGGCGCGGTGCTGCTGCACAAGCACGTGATCGCCAACGTGCTGCAGAACGAGGCCTGGTTCGCACCGACGCTCGGCAAGATCAAGGCAGGGGAGCAGCCGCAATTCGTGTGCGCGCTGCCGCTGTATCACATCTACGCGCTGACCGTGTGCGCGCTGCTCGGCCTGCGCGTGGGCGGCATGAATTTGCTCATCCCGAACCCGCGCGACATCGCCGGCTTCATCAAGGAGCTGGGCGGCTACCGCGTCAACATCTTCCCGGCCGTGAACACGCTGTACAACGGACTGGTGAACAACCCGGAATTCGCCAAGCTCGACTTCTCGGGCATGCTGGTATGTCCGGGCGGCGGCATGGCGGTGCAGAAGGCGGTGGCGGACAAGTGGCTCGCCATCACCGGCACCCCGATCGTCGAAGGCTATGGCCTGTCGGAGACCTCGCCGGTGGTCACCGCGAACCGCTGCGACATCAGCGAGTTCACCGGCACCATCGGCCTGCCGCTGCCCTCGACCGAGATCCGCATCCTGGACGAAGCGGGCGTTGAGGTCCCGTTCGGCACCGCTGGCGAGATCGCCGTGCGCGGCCCGCAGGTGATGGCCGGCTACTGGCAGCGCGACGACGAAACCGCCAAGGTCATGACCCCGGACGGCTTCTTCAAGACCGGCGACGTCGGCATCATGGACGCGCAGGGCTATACCCGCATCGTCGACCGCAAGAAGGACATGATCCTGGTATCGGGCTTCAACGTGTACCCGAACGAGATCGAAGGCGTGGTCGCGGCCATGCCGGGGGTGCTCGAAGTGGCCTGCGTCGGCGTGCCGGACAAGAATTCGGGCGAGGCGGTGAAGCTGTACATCGTCAAGAAGGATGCATCCTTGAGCAGCGATGACGTGATCGCCTACTGCAAGGAACAGTTCACCGGCTACAAGCGTCCGAAGTACGTCGAATTCCGCGAGACGCTGCCGAAGACCAATGTGGGCAAGATCCTGCGGCGCGAACTGCGCGACGAGAAAACGTCGGCATAAGCAGCCGACACGGGCCGGCGCGCAATGCGCCGGCGCCGCCGCTTAGCCATGTGAGATCAGCGAATCCAGCGGCGGCAACTGCCTCGGCTTGCGGTCCGGCCCGGTGGCCACATAGGTCAGCTGCGCCTCGGTCACCTTCACGACGTCCGCCTGCAGGCGGTTGCGCTCCGCATACACTTCCACGCACACGGTGATCGAGGTATTCCCGACCTTGACGATCTCGGCATAGAAGGACAGCAGGTCGCCCACGAACACGGGCTGCTTGAACAGGAAGGAATTCACGGCGATGGTCGCCACGCGTCCGTTGGCGCGGCGGGTGGCCGGCAGCGAGCCGGCGACGTCGACCTGGGCCATGATCCAGCCGCCGAACACGTCCCCGTACACGTTGGCGTCGGACGGCGTGGGCATCACGCGCAGTTCGGGCATCTTGCCTTCGGGAAGGCGGGTGCGGGGGGCGGCAGGGGCATTTTGTGGCGTGGTCATCTTGTTTTCTCGGTAAAAGCTACAATCGTCCCGAATTGAACCATAAATCCCCCAGCCCTGCCATGCGACGCACTCCCGCTTCATCCGTACCATTGCCGCCCGATTCGAAGGGCGTGCCCCGCAACGACTGGGCCACCCTGCGCACCCTGTTCCCCTACCTGTGGGTCTACAAGTGGCGTGTGCTGGCGGCGCTCGCCGCGCTGATCGGCGCCAAGATGGCCAACGTCGGCGTGCCGCTGGTGCTCAAGCAGCTCATCGACCAGCTCGCCATCGACCCGAAAGACCCGCAAGCGCTGCTGGTGCTGCCGCTCGGCGCGCTGGTGGCCTACGGCCTGCTGCGCCTGTCCACCACGGTATTCACCGAGCTGCGCGAATTCCTGTTTGCGCGCGTCACCCAGCGCGCGGTGCGAACCATCGCCCTGCAGGTATTCCGCCACCTGCACGCGCTGTCGCTGCGCTTCCACCTGAACCGCCAGACCGGCGGCATGACGCGCGACATCGAACGCGGCACGCGTGGCGTGAACTCGCTGATCTCGTATTCGCTGTTCAACGTGCTGCCCACGCTGGTGGAGATCACGCTGGTGCTCGGCTACCTGGTGCTGAACTACGACATCTGGTTCAGCGCGATCACCGCGGTGGCGCTGGCGAGCTACATCGCGTTCACCGTGATCGTGACCGAGTGGCGCACCCACTTCCGCCGCACGATGAACGAGCTCGACTCCAAGGCCAATACCAAGGCCATCGATTCGCTGCTCAACTACGAAACGGTGAAATACTTCGGCAACGAGGAATACGAAGCCAGGCGCTACGACCAGGGCCTGCAAAGCTACGAGAACGCCGCGGTGCGCTCCCAGACCTCGCTCTCCTTCCTGAACACCGGCCAGTCCCTCATCATCGCCACCGCCGTGACCCTGATCCTGTGGCGCGCCACCGAAGGCGTGATCGCCGGGACCATGACCCTGGGTGACCTGGTGCTGGTCAACTCCTTTATGATCCAGCTGTACATTCCGCTGAACTTCCTCGGTGTGATCTACCGCGAGATCAAGCAGAGCCTGGCCGACATGGAGCGCCTGTTCTCGCTGCTCGACCAGAACCGCGAAGTGGCCGACAGCCCCGGCGCACAGCCCCTCGTCACGCGCGGCGCCCAGGTGGAGTTTTCGCACGTCGAGTTCAGCTACGAGGCCAAGCGCCAGATCCTGTTCGACGTCGACTTCAGCATCCCGGCCGGCACCACGACCGCCGTGGTGGGACACAGCGGCTCGGGCAAGTCGACCCTGTCACGCCTGCTGTTCCGCTTCTATGACGTGAACGGCGGGGCGATCCGCATCGACGGGCAAGACCTGCGCAACATCACCCAGGCGTCGCTGCGCGCGGCGATCGGCATCGTGCCGCAGGACACGGTGCTGTTCAACGACAGCATCGAATACAACATCGCCTACGGCAAACCGGGCGCGTCGCACGAGGACATCGTGGCGGCGGCGCGGGCGGCCTCGATCCACGACTTCATCGAGAGCCTGCCGGATGGGTATCAAACCATGGTGGGCGAGCGCGGCCTGAAGCTGTCGGGCGGCGAGAAGCAGCGCGTGGCGATCGCGCGCACCTTGCTGAAGAACCCGGCGATCCTGATTTTCGACGAGGCGACCTCGGCGCTGGATTCGAAGTCGGAGCAAGCCATCCAGGCGCAGCTGAAGGAAATCGCAAAGGACCGCACGACCCTGGTGATCGCGCACCGGCTGTCGACCATCGCGGATGCGCAGCAGATCATCGTGCTGGATCACGGGCGGATCGTCGAGCGGGGAACGCACGGGTCACTGCTCGCTGCGCGCGGGCTGTATCAGCAGATGTGGGAAAGGCAGCTGGCGCGGCCGGATGAGGAGCTGGCGTCGCCGCCGCTGGAGATCGCGAAGTAGAGCAGAAAGGTATTCCAGGTTTGGTGGAACGCGTGGGCAGGAGACCTGCCCACCCTACGGTATCGGGGGTTTCGCAGGGTGGGCGGCTCGTGTTCAAACAGTCGTCGATCAGTGGATAAGCAGTCTCGGTTCGCTTCTTACGGCTTCTTGTAGACGACGCCGTCTTTCATGACGAACTTCACCTGTTCTAACACCTTCACATCGCGCAGCGGATCGCCTTCGACCGCGATGATGTCCGCGGCGAAGCCCGGTTCGACGGCGCCCAGGCGCTTGTCCTGGTCGAGCAGGGCGGCTGCGTGCAGGGTGGCCGAACGGATGGCTTCAGTCGGCGACATCCCTGCTTCCACCATGTAGCCAAACTCCTTGGCGTTCTCGCCGTGCGGGAACACGCCGGCGTCGGTGCCAAAGGCGATCTTCACGCCGGCCTTGTGGGCGCGCGCAAACGTGGCCTGCAGCTGCGGGCCGATCGCGGCCGCCTTCGGGCGCACCAGGGCCGAATAGTAATTCGGATCCCTGGCCTTGTCCGCCACGTAGCGGCCGGCCGAGATGGTCGGCACATACCAGTGGCCGGTCTTCTTGAACAGGGCGATGGTCTCGTCGTCCATCAGGGTGCCGTGCTCGATCGAATCGACCCCGGCGCGCAGGGCGCGCTTCATGCCTTCGGCGCCGTGCGCGTGGGCCGCGACGCGGAAGCCGTAGTCCCTGGCGGTGCTGACGATGGCCTTCAGCTCGTCCTCGGTGTACTGCGAGTTCTGGCCGTTGGCGGCCTGGCTCAGCACGCCGCCGGTGGCGGTGATCTTGATCAGGTCGGCGCCTTCCTTGTAGCGCTGGCGCACGGCCTGGCGGCCTTCTTCCGGGCTGTCGATCACGCCTTTTTCGGGGCCGGGGGCGCCGATCTTCTCGCTCAGGAAGTGCGACAAATTGTTGGTCGGGTCGGCGTGGCCGCCGGTGGTGGCGATCGATTTACCGGCAGTGAACATGCGCGGCCCCGGAACCTCGCCGGCGGCAATCGCGCGCTTGAGCGACACGTTCAGGCCGTCGGCGGCGCCGAGGTCGCGCACCGTGGTGAAGCCCGCCATCAGGGTACGCTGGGCATACTTCACCGAACGGAAGGCCATGTCCTGCGGATCGGCGGTGAGGCGGTCGCGGTAGGCGTCGACCACCGGTGCGGTCTCGCTGGTCAGGTGCACGTGCATGTCGATCAGGCCGGGCAGGCAGCTATGGCGCGACAGGTCGACGTTCCCCGCAGCCTGGGTCATCGGGCCGACGGATTTCACGACGCCGTTCTCGACCACGATGCTGACGCGCTCGCGCCAGGTGCCGTTCTTGACGTCCAGCAGGCGGCCGCAGTCGATCGTCTGGGTGGCGGCGTGGGCGCCGCTTGCAACCAGCAGCAGTCCTGCCGCCACATAAACCTGTTTCATGTCTCGCTCCTCATTGTCGTTATGTGAAAAAGGCCCCCCATCGCTGGAAGGCCTTTCGTGGTGAAACCTGTCTTATTGAATCAGCGCAGCGGCGCGATGGCCGGATCCTTGTTTGGTTCGGCCAGGTCGCCTTCCCACTTCGCGACCACGGCGGTGGCGATGCCGTTGCCGATCACGTTGGTGGCCGAACGGGCCATGTCCAGGAAGTGGTCGATGCCCAGCAGGAGCAGCAGGCCGGCTTCCGGGATGTTGAACTGGGCCAGGGTGGCGGCGATGACGACCAGCGAGGCGCGTGGCACGCCGGCCATGCCCTTCGAGGTCAGCATCAGCACCAACATCATGGTCAACTGGGTCGCCAGGTCCAGCTCGATGCCGTAGGCCTGGGCGATGAACACGGCGGCGAAGGTGCAGTACATCATCGAGCCGTCGAGGTTGAACGAGTAGCCGATCGGCAGCACGAAGGCGGCCAGGCGGTTCTTGACGCCGAAGCGTTCCAGGCCTTCCAGGGTCTTCGGGAACGCCGCTTCCGACGAAGCGCAGGTGTAGGCCAGGATGGTCGGTTCCTTCAGTTCGGAGATCAGGCGCAGCACGCGGCGGCCGAGGAAGATGCCGCCGATCGCGATCAGGATCACCCACAGCAGGATGATGCCGAGGTAGAACTCGGCCATGAAGATGCCGTAGGTCGACAGCACGCTCAGGCCGCTCTTGGCGATGACGCCGGCGACTGCCGCGAACACGGCGATCGGGGCGAAGTTCATCACGTAGCCGGTGACCTTCAGCATGATGTGGGCGATGCCGTCCACCGCATCGACCAGCGGGGTGGCGCGCGCGCCGACGGCCGCCGCGGCGGTGCCGAAGAAGACCGAGAACACCACGATCTGCAGGATCTCGTTCTTGGCCATGCCGTCGAAGATCGAGGTCGGGATCAGGTGGGAGATGAAGTCCTTCAGGGTCAGGCTGGAGGTGGTGATGCCCGACGAGGCGCCGATCGGCGGCACCGCGCCCGACAGGGCCATCGCGTCGCCCGGACGGAACAGGTTCACCAGGACCAGGCCCAGCGACAGCGAAATGATCGAGGCGATGACGAACCAGCCCAGCGCCTTGACGCCGATGCGGCCGACTTCCTTGGCGTCGCCCATCCTGGCGATGCCGACCACCAGGGTCGAGAACACCAGCGGCGCGATGATCATCTTGATCAGGCGGAGGAACATGGTGGTGATCAGCGCCATCGTGTCCGCGAACCCGGTTGCGTCGGCGAAGCTGGTGTTGGCGACATAGCCGACAATGATCCCGAGCACGAGGCCGATCAGGATATAGGTTGTCAGGCGGTTCTTTTTATCCATAATGCTTCGTGCTTTCCTTGATAAAGGACTTGTGCATGACCCGCGGCAGGGGATGGCACTGTCGCAAGGCGAATTTTTGGGTATTTACTTAGGGAGAACGGTGAGTCGTTCTGGTAGGTAAGGCAAGTTCCGAAGTATCCTTGTCGCTAGAAATGCTGTCAAGCACGCTTACACGAGTACAACAGAACAGGCGCAGATGATCGAAATCGAGAATGTCAGCAAGTGGTACGGCAACTTCCAGGTGCTGCGCGAATGCAGCACCTGGGTCGCGCGCGGCGATGTGGTGGTGGTATGCGGGCCGTCCGGGTCGGGCAAGTCCACCCTGATCAAGACCGTCAACGGCCTGGAACCCTTCCAGCAAGGTGTCGTGCGGGTGGACGGCATCTCGGTGGGCGATCCGAAGACCAGGCTGTCGCAGCTGCGCGCCCGCATCGGCATGGTGTTCCAGAACTTCGAGCTGTTCCCGCACCTGTCGGTACGCGACAACCTGACGCTGGCCCAGGTCAAGGTGCTGGGCCGCAGCAAGGATGAAGCACTCGAACGCGGCCTGAAATACCTGGACCGCGTGGGGCTGCTGGCGCACAAGGACAAGTACCCGAGCCAGCTCTCGGGCGGCCAGCAGCAGCGGGTGGCGATCGCGCGCGCGCTGGCGATGGACCCGGTGGCGATGCTGTTCGACGAGCCGACCTCCGCGCTGGATCCGGAGATGATCGGCGAAGTGCTGGACGTGATGGTCGGGCTGGCGCAGGAGGGCATGACCATGATGGTGGTCACCCACGAGATGGGCTTCGCGCGCAAGGTGGCGGACCGGATCGTCTTCATGGACCACGGCAGCATCGTCGAGGACAGCCCGAAGGAAGACTTCTTCAGTGCCCCGCGTTCCGAGCGGGCGCGCGAGTTCCTGGCCCGTATTATTCATTAGTTAATCCGATGCGGTAAACAGCGGTGGCGCGCTGTGCGGGCGGCGCTGCGGGTAAAATGTCGGGATCTGAACCCCGCGCAATCCGAGAGCCGCCATGTCCCCCATCGAGACCCCAGACACCATCACCATCACCCGCCCCGACGACTGGCACCTGCACCTGCGCGACGGCGCGGCGCTGGCCGACGTCCTGCCGCATACCGCACGCCAGTTCGCGCGCGCGATCGTGATGCCGAACCTGAAGCCGCCGGTCACCACGACCGCCGCCGCCGCGGCCTACCGCGACCGTATCCTGGCGGCGCTGCCGGCGGGCGTCCGCTTCGAACCGCTGATGACGCTGTACCTGACCAATAACACCGATCCGGACGAGATCCGCCGCGCCATGGACAGCGGCTTCATCCACGCGGTGAAGCTGTACCCGGCGGGCGCCACCACCAATTCGGATGCCGGCGTCACCGACCTGCGCAACTGCTATAAGGTGCTGGAAGTGATGCAGGAAGTCGGCATGCCCCTGCTGGTGCACGGCGAAGTGACCGACAACGACATCGACCTGTTCGACCGCGAGGCCGTGTTCATCGAGCGCGTGATGCGCCCGCTGCGCCGCGACATGCCGACCCTGAGCGTCGTGTTCGAGCACATCACCACCAAGGAAGCGGCCCAGTACGTGGCCGAGGCCGAAGGCCCGATCGCGGCCACCATCACCGCCCACCACCTGCTGTACAACCGCAACGAGATCTTCCGTGGCGGCATCCGCCCGCACTACTACTGCTTGCCGGTGCTCAAGCGCGAGGAACACCGCCTGGCGCTGGTCACGGCCGCCACCAGCGGCGACGAGCGCTTCTTCCTCGGCACCGACTCGGCGCCGCACGCGGTGCACACCAAGTATGCCGCCTGCGGCTGCGCCGGCTGCTACACCGCGCTGCACGCGATGGAGATGTACACCGAAGCCTTCGCCCAGGCCGGCGCGCTCGACAAGCTCGAAGCCTTTGCCAGCCTGAACGGCCCGGCCTTCTACGGCCTGCCGGTCAACGAAGGCACGATCACCCTGAAGCGCGAAGCCTGGACCCTGCCGGAAACCCTGCCATTCGGCGAACACCAGCTGGTGCCGCTCAACGCCGGCGAAACCATCAACTGGAAGATGGTCTAGGTTTCATGCTGTCGCAGATCGACTGGTCGCACCCGTGGTACGACGCGGTGCGGCCGGCGTATCAACGCCTGGCGCTTGACGGGAATGACTTCCTCGACGCCTTCAACCGCAACGCCGCGGCGCTCGACCTGCGCAACCATGCCGGCCTGCCGCTGCGCTTCGTGCCGCAGTCGGCGCTGCCGGAAGGGACGGCCTACGAAGCGTTCATCGGCGCCACCGGCCAGGTGCCGACCCGCGACAACCTGCACGACTTCTTCAACGGCCTGGTGTGGCAGAGCTTCCCGCTCATCAAGCGCCGGCTGAACGCCTTGCAGGCGGCGCAGATCGCCCAGGCCGGCATCGGCAAGTCGCGCGGTCCGGCGCGCGACGCCGCCACCATCTTCGACGAGAACGCCGCCCTGCTCATGGTGCGTGACAGCAGTGCCGGGCGCGCCCTGGTGGACGCGCTGCGCGCCCACGGCTGGCTCGCCGCCCTGCATGAGAAGCGCGCCATGTTCGGCAGCGATGTACGGGTCTGGCTGTTCGGCCACGCGCTGATGGAAAAACTGGTGGCGCCGCGCAAGGCCATCACCGCACATACGCGTGTCATCTTCGTGGGCGATAATGTGCTCGCACTGGCGCCCGGCGCCCAACGCGCCTGGCTCGACGCCCACGTGGCTGAACAGCTGGCGGGCGAAGGATTGACAACTGCCGGCTTCACGCCGCTGCCGGTGCTCGGCGTGCCCGGCTGGTGGCCGGGGCAGGACCAGGATTTTTATCTCGACACGACGGTCTTCCGCCAAAAACGGCAGACCACCTGAAAGGAATACGATGGCAAACGCAGTACGCTGGGGCATCCTCGGCACGGGCAAGATCGCGCGCGCCTTCGCCAACGCATTGGCGGATGTGCCGGGCGCCGTGCTGGCGGCGGTGGCATCACGCAGCCTCGACAAGGCCCAAAGCTTCGCCCAGGAGTTCGGCGGCAGCGCTGCCGCCTACGGCTCCTACCAGGCGCTGGCCGACGCCGCCGGCATCGACCTGGTCTATGTCGCCACCCCGCATCCCCAGCATGCCGATAACGCCCTGATGGCGCTGCGCGCCGGCAAGGGTGTGCTGGTCGAAAAGCCGTTCACGATGAACCTGCGCGAAGCCGAGCAGGTGGTCACGCTGGCGCGCTCGCGCCGCCTGTTCCTGATGGAAGCCATGTGGACGCGCTTCCTGCCGGCCTTCGACGAGGTGCGCCGCATCATCGCCTCGGGCGAGATCGGCACGGTGCGCCAGGTGGTGGCCGACTTCGGCTTCACCGCCAACTTCGGCCTCGAGCACCGCGTGTTCAATCCGGAGCTCGGCGGCGGCGCGCTGCTCGACCTGGGCATCTACCCGCTGTCGATCGCCACCGCGCTGCTCGGCCCGGTCACCCAGATCAAGGCCCAGGCCGAGCTGGGCACGACCGGCGTCGACGTACAGACCGGCTTCACGCTGCGGCACGAAGGCGGCGGCCTGTCGGTATGCAGCTGCTCGTTCCAGGCACGCACGCCCTGCGAGCTGACCGTGTCGGGCTCGCGCGGGCATGTGCGCATGAACACCATGTTCCACCGTGCCAAGAGCGTCACCGTGTCCCTGGAGGACGGCAGCACGCGCACCGTCGACACGCCGTATATCGGCAACGGCTACGTGCACGAAGTGATGGAAGCGCAGCGCTGCTTCGGCGCCGGCCTGCTGGAAAGCCCGGGCATGCGGCTGGAGGAAACGCTGGCCCTGATGGGCGTGATGGACGAGATCCGGCGCCAGGTCGGGCTGGCCTACGACAGCGATCGCCGGAGCGTGCGCCCGGCGCATGCGGCCTGAATTGACAAGCCGGGAGCCTGCGCGAATACTGGAGCGGCATCCATCACCATCCAGCGGAGTCTCCATGCGCATTCTGTCATCCCTCGTCCTGGCCGCCGGCCTGGTTTCCAGCGCCGCCGCCTGGGCCGATCCCGTCCCGGCCGATAAAATGGATTACGTCGGCGACTGGCAGGGCAAGGACATGCAGCTGTCGCTGACAAAGGAAGGCAAGGTCGAGTACAAGCGTGGCCGGCCGAACGACCAAGTCAACCTCAGCATCGACCTGAAGGGCTTCAAGGGGAACAGCTTCGAGGCCGGCGTCGCCTTCGTGCGCACCACTTTCAAGGTCGGCAAGCCGCCGCACCGCGAGGACGGGAAGTGGAAGATGACGGTCGACGGGGTCGAGCTGACCCGGGCCGAGTGAGATGGCGCTGCGCAGCGTCGTCCCCATCCTGCGGATCTTCGACGAAACGAAGGCCCGCGAATTCTACATCGGCTTCCTCGGTTTCCGGGTCGACTGGGAGCACCGCTTCGAGCCCGGCCTGCCGCTCTACCTGCAGGTCGCGCGCGACGGCTGCATCCTGCACCTGAGCGAACACCACGGCGACTGCTGCCCGGGCGCGGCGATGCGTATTCAGGTCGACGACATCGATGCCTACCATGCCGAGCTGGCGGCGAAGGAATATGGCTACGCCCGGCCGGATATCGGCGCCACGCCCTGGGGTTCGCGCGACATGTCGGTGAAGGATCCGTTTGGGAACCGGCTGACCTTCACCAACGCCATCAGCACCTGATCCTGGAATCTCCTGGATGAATAATGAATCCCGTGTAGCTGTCTTGGTCGATTGCGACAACACGAACCCGGCTGCAGTTGAATTTGCATTACTCAATGTAGCCAAATTCGGCCGCGTCGTAGTGAAACGCGGCTACGGAAATCACGCGACCTTGGCCAACAAATGGCGAGAGACACTGGTATCGCTCGCGTTCACGCCCTGCCTGCAGTATCAGTATGCAGCAGGGAAGAACACCGCAGACATGGCATTAGCACTCGACGCGCTGGAAATCCTGTTTGACCAGCGCGCCGACTGCTTTTTCGTCGTCACCAGCGATTCCGATTTCGTTTATCTGTGCCGCAAGCTGCATGAGCGCGGCGCAACCGTCTATATCGTTGGCGAAGCGAAGACACCGGATGCGCTACGCAACGCGAGTGACCAATTCTTCGAATGGATACCTGTCCCCGTTGTGGCAGCTGCATGCAAGCCGCCCGCAAACGAACCTCAGGTGCGAACCAAGTCCGATACTCCCAAACCGCCGGCACCAAAGTTCAGACCGAGGTTCGTTGTCGATGCGGTGGCCCTGCTGACAAGCGACACCCCCGAAGGGAAGGTGTCGCTCGGTACCTTAGGCTTGTATCTAAGGCGAACTGATCCTGGTTTTTCGCCCAATAATTTCGGTCATACAGGGTTGCTCGATATGTTGAAGACCTATGACCTGCTTTACCTGAAGAAGGAAGAAGGAGGGCACTACACCGTTCGTTTGGCAAGCAATCCCTCCTCCGACGAGCAGGTGGTCAAGTAGATGCAGGCTTTCCAGTCGGTTTAGCGCCGGCGACTGCGGCATCCAGGCGCCGGAACAGCTCCCGGTGCAGCGCGAGCGTGTGTCGCGTCATGTGCCGGCGCGCGTGCTCGATTTCCTTGAGTTCGCGCTGCGCCACCGCCTCCTCGCGGTTGGCGATCGCCCACAGCGCCAGCTCGACGCGCGCCTCGATGCTGCCGAAACGCTCCACGACCGCGCTGAACCGGGCGCCGGCCTCGTCCTGCCAGCCCACGGCAGCGTAGGCGCGGCCCAGCACCAGGCCGGTTTCTTCGGGACGGTAGCCCGGCTGCTTTTCCTGCAGCGGCGCCAGCAGCGCGATCGCCGCTTCTGCCTGGCCGTTGGCCGCCCGCGCGCACGCCGCGCCCAGGATCACTTCAGCGTCTCCGGCAAACGGTCCCTGCAGACAGGCGTCGTACTGGGCCACGGCTTCGGCGGTTTGCCCGGCTTCAAGCAGGGCGGCAGCCAGGCGCATCTGGTTGTGCGCGGTCGGCGTCAAGTCGAAGGCGTCACGGGCTTCACGCACGTCGCGGCCGGGATCGAGCTTCTTCTGCAGTGCATGCCCGGCCATCCTGGCCTGGCGCTCGAGGCGCGAATGCGGCAGGAACACCGCGGCGAAATAGACGAAGCTGCCGAGCAGGGGGAAGGAAAAGAGGATCAGCAGCCAGTACATCTGTCGCCCGGTGCGCACGGCATGGACGGCGAAGAAGATGGCAACGATCAGGTGTAGTCCGAGTCCGAGGAAGGGCATGGGTGTAAGGGAAAGTGGTTTGTCGTAGCGGCGTCCCTGGCAAACGCTGCCGGAACGTAGCGGTCCAACGATATTCTTTCCTGTGGTGCAGATGTCTATCGGATTGTCACCGCGAAGCAATCAGGCCGGCATGTAAAATTTTTCAGAAATAGCTTGCAATTCAATAGCGCGCTATATAAACTGTTTTACATGGACAGCAAACATACCCCGGCAAGCCCGACACCCCTGCTCGATGAGCAGTTGTGCTTCTCGCTGTATTCGACTTCACTGGCGATGAGCAAGGTGTACCGCAAGCTGTTGAAGAAGATGGGCGTCACCTACTCGCAATACCTGGTGCTGATGGTCTTGTGGGAACAGGACGAGCAAACGGTATCGGGCATCGGCGAACGGCTGCAGCTCGACTCTGCCACCCTGACGCCGCTGCTCAAGCGCATGGAACAGGCAGACCTGGTCCAGCGCGTGCGTGCAACCGGCGATGAGCGCCAGGTGATCGTTTCCCTGACCGGGCATGGCAGTGAATTGCGCAAGGAAGCCGCGGCGTTTCAACCGCAGCTGCTGTGCGCCACCGGGTGCGCGCTGCCGGACGTCGTGGCGCTCAAGCAGCAGCTCGATGCACTGCGCGGCAACCTGGCAAAGAATTCGTAACACGGCAGTAAGAAGCATAGGACAGGCCGGGCCTCTTGTGTCCGGACTATCCGAACAAATAAGTAGTGCACGATCTAATCGCTAACAAACAATGAAAGGACTCACCATGAAAGCCATCACCAGCATCGCCCTCGCCCTGTCGATCACCGCCGCTGCCGCGGCGCCGGCACTGGCTGCTCCCGCGGCGAGCGTCAAGCCGACCGTCATCCTCGTGCACGGCGCCTTCGCCGACGCGACCAGCTGGAACGGCGTCGCCACCAGGCTGCGCGCCGATGGCTACACGGTGATCGGCGCAGCCAATCCGCTGCGCAGCGTGAAGGGCGATGCCGGCTCGGTGGCCAACATCGTCAAGAGCGTCAAAGGGCCGGTCGTGCTGGTGGGTCACTCCTACGGCGGCGCCGTCATCTCGGCGGCGGCAAACGGCCAGCCGAACGTGAAGAGCTTGGTGTACGTGGCCGCCTTTGCGCCGGAACAGGGCGAAACCGCGCTCGAACTGTCCGGACGCTTCCCGGGCGGCACCTTGGGCGGCGCACTGGCCGAGCCGGTCGCCCTGGCCGACGGCGGCAAGGACTTTTACATCCTGCAGGACAAGTTTCACCAACAGTTCGCAGCCGACCTGCCGAAGGCACAGGCCGAACTGATGGCAGTCGCGCAGCGCCCGATTGCCGAAGCGGCCCTGACCGAAGCGTCCGGCGTCCCGGCCTGGAAGAAGCTGCCGTCGTACTTCATCTACGGTACTGGCGATAAGAACATCCCGGCCGCGGCACTGGGCTTCATGGCCGAGCGCGCCAAGTCGGTCAAGACCGTCGCGTTGCCGGGAGCGTCCCACGTGGTGATGACGTCGCATCCCGTGGCCGTCGCCCGCCTGATCGAAGAAGCGGCCCAGGCCAAATAAGCAGCTCCAACCCCGTCATCCACCTGAAAAAGTAGTGCACGATCAAATAACAAGCAAAGGAAAATACCATGAGCACCGCTAAAACCCTCCTCGCCGCTGCCCTCCTGGCCGTTACCGCAAGCTACGCCAGCGCTGCCAGCCTGCCGGGTGTCGAACGCCAGACCGCCGGCTTCCTGCAGGCGATCGAAGGCGGCAAGCCCATCGAACAGATGAGTCCCCAGGAGGCGCGTGGCGTGCTGGTGGGAGCGCAGGCAGGCGCGACGGCGAAACTGGCCCCGGCCGAGGTGAGCGAAAAGACCGTCACCCTGGATGGCAAGCCGGTCAAGCTGACCATCGTGCGTCCTGCCGGCGCCAAGGGCACCCTGCCGGCCTTCATGTACTTCCACGGCGGCGGCTGGGTGCTGGGCGACTTTCCGACCCACGAGCGCCTGGTGCGCGACCTGGTGGCCGGGTCGGGTGCGGTGGCGGTGTTCGTCAACTACACGCCTTCGCCGGAAGCCGGGTATGGCGTGGCCATCCGCGAAGCCTATGCCGCAACCCGCTGGGTGGCCGAGCACGGCGCGCAGATCGGGGTGGACGGCAAGCGCCTCGCCGTGGCAGGCAATAGCGTGGGCGGCAACATGGCTGCCGTGGTCAGCCTGATGGCGAAAGAGCAGGGCGCTCCGGCCCTGCGTTCCCAGGTCCTGCTGTGGCCGGTCACCGATGCCAACTTCGATAACGCGTCGTACAAGCAGTTCGCGAACGGCCACTTCCTGACGCGCGACATGATGATCTGGTTCTGGGACAACTACACCCGCGATGCCGCCGCCCGCCGCGAGATCCATGCCTCGCCCCTGCAGGCTTCCACGTCGCAGCTGAAGGGCCTGCCGCCGGCGCTGATCCAGACCGCTGAGTTCGACGTGTTGCGGGACGAAGGCGAAGCCTATGCCCGCAAGCTCGATGCCGCCGGTGTCGAGGTCAAGTCGGTGCGCTACAACGGCATGATCCACGATTTCGGCCTGCTCAACGCTCTGAGCGAGGTTCCGGCCGTGCGCAGCGCCCTGCAGCAGGCGTCGCAGGAACTGAAGCAGCGCCTGCAATAAGCACAGGAAGGCCCCGCGCCACGCCGCAGACTGCCGGCGGGGCGCAGGCGCATGTGGCTACACCTTCAGGAATTCTTCCCGTCCGCCCAGCCAGCGCGTCAGGTGCGCATCCACGATCGCCATGTATTCCGGCCGATCGGCATTGTCCAGCAGGTACTGCGCCACATCGCGCGCCTTGTCCACGATCCACTGGTCGGCTTCCAGGTCGGCAAAGCGCAGCATCGCTTCGCCCGACTGGCGCGCTCCCAGGAATTCGCCGGGGCCGCGGATCTCCAGGTCGCGCCGTGCGATCTCGAAGCCATCGGTGGTTTCACGCATGGTCAGGAGGCGCTGCTTGGCCACCTGGCCCAGCGGGCTCTGATACAGAAGCAGGCACACGCTCGCGGCCGAGCCCCGGCCCACACGGCCGCGCAGCTGGTGCAGCTGCGACAGGCCGAAGCGCTCGGCATGCTCGATCACCATCAGCGAGGCATTCGGCACATCGACCCCGACCTCGATCACGGTGGTCGCCACCAGCACGTGGATCTCGCCGGCGATGAAGGCGTCCATGATGATCTGCTTTTCGGCCGGCTTCAGGCGGCCGTGCACCAGGCCCACCACCAGGTCCGGCAGGGCTTCGGCCAGGGTCTCGTAGGTTTCGGTGGCGGTCTGCAGCTGCAGCACCTCGGATTCCTCGATCAGCGGACAGACCCAGTACACCTGCCGGCCTTCCTGCGCGGCCGCATGCACCCGTTCGATGACCTCGTCGCGCCGGTTCTGGTCGATGGCGCGCGTGACGATCGGGCTGCGCCCCGGGGGCAGCTCGTCGATCACCGAGACCTCGAGGTCGGCGTAATAAGTCATGGCCAGCGTGCGCGGGATCGGCGTGGCCGACATCATCAGCTGGTGCGGCACCAGGCCGTCGCTGCCCTTGTTGCGTAGGGTGAGGCGCTGGCCTACGCCGAAGCGGTGCTGTTCGTCGACGATCACCAGGCCCAGGCGCGCGAACTGCACCGTGTCCTGGATCAGGGCGTGGGTGCCGATCACCAGGTTCGCCGCGCCGGATTCGATCAGCTCCTTGGCCGCGTCTTTTTCCTTCTTTTTCAGGCTGCCGGTCAGCCAGGCCACCTTGACGCCGAGCGGCTCCATCCAGGCCGCGATCTTGCGGAAATGCTGCTCGGCCAGGATTTCGGTGGGCGCCATCAGCGCCGCCTGGTAGCCGCTGTCGATCGCCTGGGCGGCGGCAAGCGCCGACACCACGGTCTTGCCGCTGCCGACGTCGCCCTGCAGCAGGCGCTGCATCGGGTAGCGTTCGCGCATGTCGGCGCCGATCTCCTTCACCACGCGCTGCTGGGCGCCGGTAAGCTGGAAGGGCAGGGCCGCCAGGAAGGCCTCGGACAGCGCACCGACCGCTGCCAGCTGCGGGGCGCCTTTCTCGCGCCGGGCGCGCTGCGCCCGCTTCAAGGAAAGCTGCTGCGCCAGCAGCTCGTCGAACTTCATGCGCGTCCAGGCCGGGTGGCTGCGCTCGGTGAGCGCGTATTCGTCCACGTCGGCCGGCGGGTAGTGCAGCAGGCGCACCGAGGGCTCGAAGTCCCACAGCTGCAGGCGACTCAGGAAAGCGTTGGGCAGGGTGTCGCGCCAGTCGACCCGCTTCATGGCGTCGGCGATGGCGCGCCGCATGAGGGTCTGCGACAGGCCTTCGCCGGCCGGATACACCGGAGTGAGCGAGGTGGGCAGGGGCGCCCCCTCGTTGATCACCTTATAGGCCGGGTGGACCATCTCGGCGCCGAAGAAGCCGTGTTTCAGCTCGCCGCGCGCGCGAAGTCGCACGCCTTCGGCCATCTGCTTGAGCTGGCTGCCGTAGAAATTCATGAAGCGCAGCTGCAGCTCGCCGGTCTCGTCGGCGATCTGCACCAGCAGCTGGCGCCGCGGCTTATGCGTGATTTCGTTCTTGACCACGACACCTTCGACCTGCCAGGTCTGCAGGCCGCGCATGCAGGCATCACGGATGGAGACGACCTTGGTCTCGTCCTCGTAGCGCATCGGCAGGTGCAGCACCAGGTCCATGTCGGTGCGCAGGCCCAGCCGGGCGAGCTTGGATTCTGTCGTTTTAGGGGCGGATGGGGTTTTGGTGGCGGGCATATTGCGAAATTTGTTGGGCGCCTCGAGAACCGTAGCGAGCATCGCAGGCCGCCAGTGCAACGCGCAGTAGGTTTTTCGAGGCGACCAAGGCTTTGCTGGCGTAAAATAGAGGGTTCGCCGCACGCACTGCAGCCCCTATTGTAAGGGTGACAGCACCCATTTTCCCAGAATTGACAAGAATGTACTCGCTTTCCGATTTCGATTTCGAACTGCCGCCAGAACGGATCGCGCAGCTTCCGCTGCCAGACCGCAGCGCCTCGCGCCTGCTGCAGCTCGACGGCGACCAGATCCTTGATCGCCATTTCGCCGACATCATCGACCAGCTCCAGCCGGGCGACCTGCTGGTGATGAACAATACGCGGGTGCTGAAGGCGCGCTTCTTCGGCGTCAAGGAAACCGGTGGCCAGGTCGAAGTGCTGGTCGAGCGCGTGCTGGACAGCCGCACGGTGCTGGCGCAGGTGCGCGCCTCGAAGTCGCCCAAGCCGGGCAACCGCATCCGACTGGCCGACGCGTTCGACGTGACGACCGGCGAGCGCGCCGGCGAGTTCTTCACGCTGCACTTTCCCGACGAGGGAGGGGACGTGTTCGAGCTGGTCGAGGCCCACGGCCGCCTGCCGCTGCCGCCCTACATCGAGCACAGCGCCGACGAATTCGACGAGCAGCGCTACCAGACCGTGTATTCGAAAGAACCGGGCGCGGTGGCCGCGCCGACCGCCGGCCTGCACTTCGACCAGCCGCTGCTGGACCGCCTGGCCGGGAAAGGGATCAAGCTCGCGTACGTGACCCTGCACGTGGGCGCCGGCACCTTCCAGCCGGTGCGGGTCGAGAACCTCACGGAGCACAAGATGCATACCGAGTGGTACACCATCCCGCAAGAGACGGTGATTGCGGTGCGCGCCGCCAAAGCCGCGGGCCGCGACGTGGTGGCGGTCGGCACCACATCGCTGCGCGCGCTGGAATCGGCCTCGCAAGCGGGCGAACTGGCGGCCGGCAGCGGCGACACCGCGCTGTTCATCACGCCGGGCTACACGTTCAAGACCGTCACCCGCCTGATCACCAATTTCCACCTGCCGAAGTCGACGCTCATGATGCTGGTGTCGGCCTTTGCCGGATATGAAGAGATTCGCAAGGCCTACCAGCATGCGATCGCCAACGAATACCGCTTCTTCAGCTATGGCGATGCCATGCTGCTGACGACCACTTCCCGTTAAGACCACGATGCTCGAATTTACCCTCCTTAAAAAAGACACCAGCGGCCTGTCGCACGCACGCCGGGGCCGCCTGAAACTCAACCACGGCACCATCGAAACCCCGATCTTCATGCCGGTCGGTACCTACGGCTCGGTCAAGGCAATGGACCCGATCGAGCTGAAGGAAGTCGGTTCGCAGATCATCCTGGGTAACACCTTCCACCTGTGGCTGCGCCCGGGCACGGCGGTGCTCGATAAATTCGGCGGCCTGCACAAGTTCATGGGCTGGGACGGTCCGATCCTGACGGACTCCGGCGGCTTCCAGGTGTTCTCGCTGGGCGCGATGCGCAAGATCACGGAAGAGGGCGTCAAGTTCGCCTCGCCGATCGACGGTTCGCGCCAGTTCCTGTCGCCCGAAGTGTCGATGCAGATCCAGCGTTCGCTGAACTCGGACATCGTGATGCAGTTCGACGAATGCACGCCGTATGAGATCGACGGCCGTCCGGCCACCAGCGAAGAGGCGGCCAAGTCGATGCGCATGTCGTTGCGCTGGGCCCAGCGTTCGATGAACGAATTCAATCGCGGCGAAAACCCGAACGCGCTGTTCGGCATCGTCCAGGGCGGCATGTACGAACACCTGCGCGACGAGTCGCTGGCGGGGCTGGAGGATATCAACTTCCCGGGCCTGGCCATCGGTGGCCTGTCGGTGGGCGAGCCGAAGGAAGACATGCAGCGCATCCTGGCCCACGTCGGCCCGCGCCTGCCGGAGAACAAGCCGCACTACCTGATGGGCGTGGGCACGCCGGAAGACCTGGTGGAAGGCGTGGCCAACGGCGTCGACATGTTCGACTGCGTGATGCCGACCCGGAATGCCCGCAATGGCTGGTTGTTCACGCGCTTCGGCGACGTCAAGATCAAGAACGCGCGCTACAAGGATGACATGGCGCCCCTGGACGAGAGCTGCGATTGCTATTGCTGCAAGAACTTCTCGCGGGCCTACCTGCATCACCTGCACCGCTCGAACGAGATCCTGGGCGCGCGGCTGAACACCATCCACAACCTGCACTTTTACCTGAAGATCATGCAGGAGATGCGCGATGCGATCGATGCGGACAAGTTCAATGAGTTCCGCATCCAGTTCCGGGCGGACCGGACGCGTGGGGTGTAAGCGATCGGCAGGCATTAAATTTCCTGCAACATCTTGCAATTTGGAATTGCAAGCCTACATACCTCCAGATTGTCTCCGGCATCATTGCCGGTGCTAGAATACACCGCTTATTTTTTAATCCTCACTGTACAACAACGGAGTCCTTGTGTTCATTTCTAACGCTTACGCGCAAACCACGGCCGCAGCTGATCCAGGCATCATGGGTAGCCTGACCACTTTCCTGCCGCTGATCCTGATGTTTGTGGTCATGTATTTCCTCATGATCCGTCCGCAGCAGAAGCGCCAGCGCGAGCTGAAAGCGATGATGGACGCACTGACCAAGGGCGACGAAGTGGCAACCGCCGGTGGCATCCTGGGTCGCGTGGTCAAGGTGGCCGACACCTATGTGACGATCGAGATCGCCACCGGTACCGAGATCGTGGTCCAGAAAAATGCAGTGGTGACGCTGCTGCCGAAGGGCACCATCAAGGCCCTGTAATTCCGTAAGCCAGTCAGCATCATCCGCGGCCCCGAAGTTCAACCAGGGGCCGCAGCGTGCACAACTTTGAACGCTGGAACACTATGAATCGCTATCCCGTCTGGAAATATCTACTGATCGCCGTCGCGCTGCTGCTGGGCGCGCTGTTCACGGCGCCGAACTACTTCGGCGAATCGCCGGCACTGCAGGTCACCACCGGCAAGACGACGGTGAACATCACCAGCGCCACCGTCGGCCTGGTCGAGGAAACGCTCAAGCGCAACGGTGTTCCAGCCACCAAGATTGGCCTGGAAGGGACCGGCAACAGCACCTCGGTGCGCGCCCGCTTCGCCAGCACCGACGCCCAGTTCAAGGCCAAGCTGGCCCTCGAACGCGACCTCAACCGCGACCGCGAGAACCCCGACTACATCGTCACCGTCAACCTGGCCAAGAACACTCCGGCCTGGATGGAATCGATCGGCGCCAAGCCCATGAACCTGGGCCTGGACCTGCGCGGCGGCGTCCACTTCCTGCTGCAGATCGACAGCAAGGCCGTGCTCGAGACCAAGGTCAAGGGCCTGCAGGCCAGCATCCGCAGCCAGCTGCGCGACCAGAACATCCGCCACGCCGGCATCGAGCGCATCGGCAACAGCATCGAAGTGCGTTTTCGCGACGCGGCCACCCGGACCGCCGCCCGTACCGAGCTGTCCAAGCAGGCCGACCTGGCCTTTGCCGACGCCGCCGACGGCACCGAGCTGAAACTGGTCGTTACCATGAAGCCGGACGCGCTCAAGCGCACCGTCGAAGAAGGCGTGAAGCAGAACATCGCCACCCTGTCCAAGCGGATCAACGAGCTGGGCACCAGCGAACCGCTGATCCAGCAACAGGGCGCCGACCGCATCATCGTCCAGCTGCCCGGCGTGCAGGACGTGGCGCGCGCCAAGGACATCATCGGCCGCACCGCGACCCTGGAACTGCGCATGGTCGATTCGACCGTGACCCCGGGTACCGAACAGACCGCCGCCATCCCGCTGAATTCGGAACTGTTCACCGAAGGCCGCGGCGCGCCGGTGGTGGTGTCGAAGGACATCATCCTGACCGGCGACTACATCTCGAGCGCCGTCGCCAGTTTTGATTCGAACCAGCAGCCGGCCGTCTCGATCGACCTGAACGGCGACGGCGGCCGCAGGATGCGCCTGGCCACCCGTGAAAACGTCGGCAAGCGCCTGGCGGTCCTGCTGAAGGAAAAAGGCGTGTACAGCGTGCCGACGGCCCCGACCATCAACCAGGAACTGGGTTCGACCTTCCAGATCACCGGCATCGGCAGCATCGAAGACGCCAACGAGCTGGCGCTGCTGCTGCGCTCGGGCGCGCTGTCGGCGCCGATGGAATTCATCGAAGAGCGCGTGATCGGCCCGCAGCTTGGCGCCGAGAACATCGACCGCGGCCTGAAGTCCACCATCTGGGGCTTCGTCGCGATCGCTGTCTTCATGATCGTCTACTACCACCTGGTGGGCTTCGTCAGTGCGCTGGCACTGGCCGCCAACGTGCTGTTCCTGCTGGCGCTGCTGTCCATGATGCAGATTACCCTGACCCTGCCGGGTATCGCGGCAATCGCGCTCACGCTCGGTATGGCGATCGATGCCAACGTCCTGATCAACGAGCGCATCCGCGAGGAGCTGCGCGCGGGCGCCGCGCCGCAGGTGGCGATCAACGCCGGCTTCAAGCACGCCTGGGACACGATCTTCGACTCCAACGTCACCGCCCTGATCGTCGGCCTGGCGCTGCTGATCTTCGGTTCGGGCCCGGTGCGCGGCTTCGCGGTGGTGCACTGCCTGGGCATCATGACCTCGATGTTCTCGGCCGTGTTCGTGGCCCGTGGCCTCATCAACCTCTGGTATGGCCGCAAGAAGAAACTGACCCACATCTCGATCGGCACGGTCTGGAAAGAAGGCTTCACGCCTAACAAGCAAAACGCGACTCAGGAATAACCATGGAACTTTTCAAGATCAAACGGGATATCCCGTTCATGCGTCATGCCGTGATCCTCAATGTGATCTCGGCGGTGACCTTCCTGGCGGCCGTGTTCTTCCTGGTGACCAAGAACCTGAATTACTCGGTGGAGTTCACCGGCGGCACCGTGATGGAGTTGAGCTATCCGCACGCGGCCGACCAGGAAAAAATCCGCGGCACGCTGCGCGGCATCGGTTATGAAGCGCCGGAAGTGACCAGCTTCGGCAACGCCCAGACCGTCCTGCTGCGCCTGCCGATCATCGAAGGCCAGGCCGCCGCCGGCGCCTCGACCAAGGTGTTCAATGCCGTCTGCACCTCGGAGCAAGGCACCCCTAAAGTCGCCCAGGTCACGACCGACAAGGGCGAGACCGTCAACCGCACCAGCTGCGTAAGCGCAAGCGGCCAGGAGCTGGCGAGCCTGCAGCGCGTCGAGTTCGTCGGCCCGGCGGTCGGCGAAGAGCTGGCCCAGAACGGCCTGAACGCGCTGCTGATGGTGATCATCGGCGTGATCATCTACCTGTCGGTCCGCTTCGAGTGGAAGTTCGCGGTCTCGGCGATCATCGCCAACCTGCACGACGTGGTCATCATCCTGGGCTTCTTCGCCTTCTTCCAGTGGGAATTCTCGCTCACGGTGCTGGCGGCGATCCTGGCGGTGCTGGGCTACTCGGTGAACGAATCGGTCGTCATTTTCGACCGGATCCGCGAGATGTTCCGCAAGCACCGCAAGATGACCGTACCGGAAGTGATGGACCACGCGATCACCAGCACCATCTCGCGTACCATCATCACCCACGGTTCGACCCAGATCATGGTGCTGTCGATGCTGCTGTTCGGCGGCCACGCGCTGCACTACTTCGCGCTGGCGCTGACCATCGGCATCTGCTTCGGCATTTACTCGTCGGTGTTCGTCGCCGCGGCGCTGGCCATGTGGCTGGGCGTGAAGCGCGAAGACCTGATCAAGCCGGTCAAGGAGAAAGACGAGACCGACGGCGCCGTCGTCTGACGTTATTTCGCTCCAGAAACGCCGCCCCAGCTCTGCTGCGGCGGCGTTTTTACTGTCCAGATCAAACCCGTGCACGCAAATTTCAATTTGCGTGTGGTAACGCACAGAGCCGTATTTTGGCGTTCCCTATAGTGGACCTGTCTCTTTCAGGACATCCCTAGTTTTGGACTTCACCCGCTCCCCAACCGGAGCGGGTTTTTTTTTTGCGCTTACAGGTACCTGGCCCACAATGCGTTGGTGAAGCGGCCTGCCGGGTCGACCCTGCGCTTGAGCGCGCGCAATTCCTGCGCTTCGGGATAGGCGCGCGCGAACTGGTCCTGCGTGGCGTGCAGCTGGTAAGGCAGGTAGTAGCGTCCGCCGAAGCCGAGCGCGGTCTCGATCATCGCGCGTGTCCACTCGCCCGCCTTGCGCCTGGCCGCGGCGTGGGTGCGCTGCTTGTAATACACTACGAAGGAAAACACCTCTTCCTTGGCCCAGGGCAGCAGGGCGGTGGTATCCGCGGGCGAATGCCGCACCGAGACATTCAACACCTCGGCATCGTGTTTGCGGATGGTCGCCGCCATGGCGCGGGTCCAGGCGGCAAAATGGCGCACCGGGATGAAGTATTCCTGCAGCACATAGGTCGAGACCCGGCGCGTACGCGGTTCCAGCTCCGCGACGTCGAGGCTGGCTTCATGGTTGCGCCACTTCACGGCCGGGCGGGCCATCAGCAGCGGGTGGATGAGTTTGCTGCGCAGCAGATCGCCGCGCGGCAGCTCGGTCATGGCGAACAGCAGGTTCTGCTCCAGGCCGTAGGATTGGCCGCGCGGCACCAGCCTGGCCGGTTCGGTCAGGGCCTTGGCGCTGGTGCGCCACGAGACCGCGACCGGCGCGTCGAACATCGGCGGCAGCAGGTCGGCGTTATGAAAGATGCAGCCGCCGGCCGCATGCATGCGCCCGAACCAGGCCGGATAGTCGTCCAGCGCCACCGCCTCCACGCTGCGTTCGATGCGGGTGTTCTGTGCCAGATCAAGCTCGACCTCGGTGATGACGCCCACCGCCCCGTAGCCGCCCGCCGCGGCGCGGAACAGGTCGGCGTGCCGGCTGCGCGTCGCTTCCACTACCGTGCCGTCCGCCAGCACCAGTTGCAGGGCGCGCACCGAATTCACCAGCGGCCCGTTGCCGACGTAGCGGCCATGGGCATTGACCGACACGGCGCCGCCGACCGTGAAGTTGGCAAAACTCTGCATCGTGTGCACGGCCAGGCCGAGCGGGTCGAGGGCATCCTGCAGGTCGCGCCAGCGCATCCCGGCCTGGACCCGGGCCACGCTTGCCCGCGCATCGAGACGGATGAGCCGGGTCATGCCGCGCATGTCGAGGTGCAGCCCGCCTTGAATCGCGACCTGGCCGCCCATGCTGTAGCGGCCGCCACCCACGGCGATCTTCCCGGGCCAGTCACGCACCGCCTGCGCGACCTCCTGCGTGGTGCTGGGGGCGGCCACGCGCGCCACCTCGACCGGATACAGGCCGGTGATGTTGGGAATGGCGATCCCGGGCGCGGCCAGGGCATGGGGCGGCGACAGGGACAGCAGGCCCGCCCCGGCCATGGCCTGGACGAGGAAGCGGCGGCGTGATGGATGCATGAGGTCCACAAGTAAAGGTAACGGAAGGGTGAAGTTTCCGATAACGATACTTCTCTGGCAAACAGTCTTGCGCCGGTAGCATTGCGCGATACCGGAGGTATTGCCTGGATATGCGCCGGCCCGCCTGGCGCAAACCTTGTTGCGGGAAAGCCGACAAAGTTGCCACTAAGTGAATCAGCGCACCGAACCGATGGGAATGAAGCCCTAAAGTGGAACCGTCTCTTTCAGGACATCCCTAGTTTTGGACTTCACCCGCTCCCCAACCGGAGCGGGTTTTTTTTTGCTGCTGCCGCCGCGAGGCCACGACGAGAGTGACGCGCTGTGTGAACCAGCGTACGGAAGCGGCCTCGTGCGGAGCTTATAGTGGAACTGTCTCTTTCAGGACATCCCTAGTTTTGGACTTTGCCCGCTCCACCCGAGCGGGCATTTTTTTTCTGCGCGACAGGGCCAGGCCGGCCAGGGTCGCGCCGAACAGGGCGATCGATGCCGGCTCCGGCACGGTGAACTCATCCATGGCCCATTGGGTACCGCTGCTGTTGTAGATGACCAGCGTATCGATGCCGGACCAGCCCAGGCCGATCCACAGCGGCGTGCTCGTATCCAGCACAAACGACGTGGCAGTGGAATACAGCAACTGCCCGCCGCGGTAGCCCTCGAAGGCGAGTTCCTGCTCGATCCAGGCCGAAGTGAAAAATGCGCCGACGAAGTCGAAGCCGTCCGCCCTGGAGATGGCCGCGATGCCGCCGTCGCGGTTGAAGGCGGTGTTGGCCAAGGAAACCGCTCCCGCGGCATAGCCGCTGCCGGGGTAGGCGCCGGCGCCGATCGCGCCCAGGTTGTCCCAGTCGAAGCCCTGGTAGCCATTGGCGATCGCCACGGTTTCGTCGCCGGGCAGGTCGTCGAAGCCGATGACGCCGGCCGAGGCGCTGGCCGATGCCAGCAGACAGAGGGAAAAGAGGGAAAAAAGGATGTTCTTCATGATCGTTCCTCGTTGAATGCTTGATCAGCGCGCCAGGGCGCTCACGTCGGCGTCGCCCAGCGCGCTGCCGTAGATGCGCAGTTCGTCCATTGATCCCCTATAGGGCGTATCCCACCAGTTCACGCCCAGTGCGAACACGCCGGCCGTATTGGTGAACACGTTGGGGAAGTTGGCGCCGCTGAAGCGCTTCACGCCGTCCACATAGACGTTGACGGCCCCGTTGCGGACGGTGAAGGCCAGGTGCGACCAGCGGCCGGCCGGGATGTTCATGCCCAGCCCGGCGTCGTACCAGGCCGTTCCCGACCACAGCATCGATGCGCCGTTGACGAAGCCGTGCCCCATCGGCAGCAGGCTGATCCAGGATTCAGGCGTGCGCGCACCAAAGAAGGTGGTCGAGAATGCCGTCAGCTGCGCCGGCTTGAGCCAGAGCGACACCGTGTAGTTATTGGACGAGATCAGGCCGTTCGGCAGGCGGATGCCGCTGGCGCCGTTGAAGACGGCGGCATTGCCGCGCACGCCCGCCTCGAAGCCGATGCTGCCCCCTGCGCTGTCGATCCGGCTGCCGACGACGCTGCCCGGCGCCGAGCCGCCGCTGCTGTCGAGCAGGTTGCCGTCGAAGGCGTAATGCGCCAGCAGGCCGCCGGCCTTGCGTACCGTGACAGTGAACGTCTTGATCGCGCTGGCCGTGCCCTTGCCGATGCGCGCGCTGAGGGTCAAGCTGACGTCGTTGGCGGCCGGGGTGACCACGCCGGTATGGCTGACGACTGCGGGGTTGGACGAGGTCCAGGTGATCGTCGTGCCGCGGGTGGCCGAGGTCGGCAGGGCCAGGTTGGCGCTGACAGCCGAGGTGTTGCCCAGGCTGAGCTCCGCATGCACGGCGGCGACCACCTGGGCATCGGTGCGCGGGATCAGGCGGCTGCCGAATACCGCTACCCCTTCGCGCGACAGGGCCGACAGGGTCATGACGTAGCTTCTCGAGGTCTCGTTCCACTGGTTCAGGAACCTGCCCTTGTAGGGCGAGGGGGCCCCGGCCAGGTGCAGCTCGACGCCGTTGGCGCCGGCCAGCTGCCAGGTGCCCGTCACCGCACCCGTGATCCTGCCGTCGCCGGCCAGCGTGATCGACTGCGATTTCTTGATCGCGGCGGAGATGTCCTTGCCATGGTTGACGAACAGGTAGTCGCCGACCACGAATTCGCGACGCACGGCCGCGGCCTTCTCCCTGGCGTAGCGGTAAGGCGCGACGACCGGCCAGCCGTCGGCATTCATGAGCATCTGGTGGACCCGGATCTCGTGCTGTTCGCCGCGTTCGGGGAAGCGGGCGTGGAAGACCAGGAAATGCTGGCCGGTCGCGGCATCGTAATACGCCGAGTTATGGCCTGGCGACACGTAACCGGTACCGATGCCGGCGCCCGGCTCGCCAAGCTTGCGCTCGAACAGGAAGTTCCCCATCAGCTTGACGCCATGGGGCGCGATCGAGGCGTCGTCGAACAGCGGCCTGGCGGGATCCGAGCGGACCTCGGCCATGTCCTTCCCTTGGGCGTCCAGGTAGGGACCGTCGGGCCTGAGCGAGCGCGCCACGCGCATGTTGTAGCCGCCGTTCGCATCCAGGCCGCCGAAGGAGGTGAACATGTAGTAGTAGGACGTCTCCGGGCTGTACATCACGAAAGCCCCTTCGATGCGGCTGTGGTTGCCGCCCATCAGGCGCTTGCCGTAGCCCTGGCCGGGCAGCGGCATGCCATTGCTGGGGTTCATCTGCATGATGAAGATGCCGCCCGAATACGACCCGTAGATCATCCACAGGCGTCCCGCATTATCGGAAAACACATGGGGATCGACCGCGTTCGGATGCTTCAGGGCGTCGTAGACCGTGCCGTCATGGCTGGCCTGGCCCCACATGCCGGAACGCAGGAAGATGCCTTTGTCGACATATGGGCCCTCGATGCGGTCGGCAACGGCGATGCCCAGCGCGGAACGGGGCGAATCGCCCTTGCAGGCGTTGTAGTACATGTAGAACTTGCCGTCCGCCAGCTGCCTGACGTCCGCCGCCCACAGGGTATTCGACTGCGCCCAGCTGAAGGTCTCGCTCAGCTCCGTCAGGACGTTGGCCGCGCCGTTCAGGAACAGCGGATTGTTGGCGCTGACGCCGTCGCTCACCTGTTGCCAGTTCATCAGGTCGGTGCTCTTGGCGGCGGCGAGGTGCGAGCCGAACACGTAGAAGGTATCGCCGGATTTCACGATCGAGGGATCGTGGACGGACGCGTTCTTGAAGCTGATCGGGGTGAATCCGGCCTGGGCCGCGGCATTCGGGGCAAGCAGGGACGAGGCCAATAACGCCCCCATCCCCCACAGCGTAAGGGTGTTCTTCATTGCATGTCTCCGTGATCGTTTTTATCGTCGGAAGGGCGGGTGCCCTATCTACGGTGCATACAAAGAGTGAAGAAATTTGGGTTGTGTGACCAATCAAATTAATCCGCGGGGCGATACCGGTATCGGTATCGGCCGGCGTCATGCCCTGGTCAGAGCAGGGCGGCAGTGAGGCTTTTGACTTCGTCGGCCGATTCGGCCAGCACCTGCGCCAGGGTGCCTTCGCCGACCGTGAAATCGATGGTGGCGGCCGAGTCGAGCGTGGTGGCGCCGGGGCGTTCGTGCAGCGGGGAGGGGAAGGGCGCCAGGTCCTTGGCCAGCAACAGGGTGTCGCCGAGGGTTTCCGGTGGCAGGGCGCGCATGCCGTTCCACAGCGCCTCGATGGCGCCCATCACGGGCACCGGCACGCCGAGCTTGAGCAGCACGCCGCGGCCGATCGCCACTTCGCCATGCTCGATCCAGTCGTCGGCGCTGCAGCTGGCGCCCACGGCGCCATCGGCCGCATCGTCGAGCAGGCCCGGGAATTCTTCGGCGCGCGAGAGCAGGTAGAAGCCGCCGACTTCGTGCACGATACCGGCGAACATCGCGGTTTCCGGATCGACGAAGGAGACGCGGCGCGCGATCACTTGCGCCAGCGCGGCCACGTGGGCCGAGTGGATCCACAGGGCGTCGGCCTTGGCGCGCAGGTCGGGGGCGACGATTTCGCTCGCCAGCTGGCGCACGATGACCGACGCCGCCAGCGCCCCGAGGGTACGGAAGCCGACGCGCTGCACGGCTGCGCGGACATTGGTGACGTCGTGGCCGGCGCGGTTGTAGGCCACCGAATTGGCGATCGCCACGGTGCGCGCGGCGAGCAAGGGTTCGGCCTGGACCAGGCGCGCCGCCATCTCGGTATGGCAGTCGGGTTCGTTCAGGGCGCGCTGCAGCCTGAGCGTCGCGTCGACGTTCGTAGGAAAGCTGAGTTCGCCACGGCTGGCCTGGGCGGCGATGCTCTTGAGAGCGGAGAGTCGGTCCATCGAAAAATTATACTCCGATCGCCTGCTCCCGCTCAAAAAGATTGCCTTAAAGTATTAATTTAACGCTTGAGCTACATCAAGGTTCGCCAAAGATGGCGTCGCAGCCTTCCTTTTGTTCTTCATTGTCCTGCAGCTCGTCCACCAGGCCGAGATCCAGCAGCTCTTCGCTTGCGTTCATGAAGCTGTTGAGCTTGGTGGCGCCGATCAGGCGGTAGATCTCGCCGGCTTCGTTGCGCACGCCGATCAGCATCGCTTCCTGCTTGACTTCGTCCAGCGGCGCGACGTCGAGCAGGATGTTGCCGATGATGTGCTTGTCGAAATGGGCAGGCTTTTTGCCTTCGATCAGGGATGTTTTCAAGGCAATTCCTTTGTTTGTGTTGAGTGGGGAGGAACGCCGCCGGCGGCGATCTGGTCGCGCAGCCTGCGCAGCACGCTTTCGAGGGCGTCGAAGTCGGCGTTGGCGTAGCTGGCGAACAGCTGCCTGCCGTGCGCCACGACCTTGGGGAACACGTCGCGGAATACCGCTTCGCCCGCGGGCGTGAGGCGCACGAAGAAGGAGCGCTTGTCGTCGCTGCTGCGTTCGCGCACTACCAGGCCTTTCTGTTCCAGCCGTTCGATCACGCCGGTGAGCGTGCCCTTGGTGATCAGGGTGCGCTCGCCGAGCTCCTTGTAGCTCATGCCGGGCGTGTTGCCCAGCGTGGCGATGATATCGAACTGCGCGTGCGTCAACCCGTGCTGGCGCACCGATTCGCCGGAAAAACGCTCGAAGCCTTGCATGCACTCGGCCAGCAGCCGGACACTCTTTAAATATCGTTCCCCCATGGGGGAGGATTATAGCTGGCCGGGCCAGGATTGTTCGTTGCTCAAGTATCTCCGGTATCATTACGCCCGATGCGTACCGCCACGGACGATGTCCACTTCTCTTCCATGACACTGCCAGTTCGTCCCGATGCAGCCTGCTGACCTGTCCGCCCTGGCGCAGGAGCGTCCGTTGCGCGTGCTGCTGGTAAACGCGGGCGAGCCGGACATGCTGACCTGGTCCGGCCTGGTCCAACCGCTGCGCCTGGCGGCCAAGCTGCTGGGGCCCGAACTGCTGCACGTCGACGTCCGCAGTCCCGACAAGTTCAGCGCCGACGCCGGGCGCCTGTGGCACCTGGTGCTGCTGGTGGCCGACGAGGCCGAGGCGGCCCTGAAACCCGCCAACTGCCGCGCCCTGGTCGAGCGCTGCCGCGCCGCGCCGTTCTGGGGCGGCGTCGGCGCCGGCGTGCTGTGGCTGGCCGATGCCGGCGCGCTGCACGGCGTGCGCACCGCGCTGCCATGGGCGCTGTACCCGGACACCAATGCGCTGGCCGAGCAGGCCCTGTTCACCCCCAACCTCTTCGAATTCGACCGCAACCGCCTGACCTGCTGCGGCGGCGCGGCCAGCATCGATTTCGCCCTGACCCTGGTCGAGATGCTGTTCGGCGCGACGGTGCAGGCGCAAGTGAAGGAAATCCTGTGCGTCGACCGGGTGCGCGGCAAGGACGAGCGCCAGCGGGTGGCGCTTCAGGCGCGCTTCGGCACCCTGCAGCCGAAGCTGACCGAGGCGGTGGCCCTGATGGAAGCCAACATCGAAGAGCCGCTTTCCACCGACGACATCGCCCAGCTGTCGGGCATTTCGCGGCGCCAGCTGGAGCGCCTGTTCAAGCAGTACCTCGGCAGCCTGCCGTCGCGCTATTACCTGGAGCTGCGCCTGCAGCGGGCGCGCAAGCTGCTGATCGAAACCAACTACTCGATCGTGCAGGTGGGGCTGATGTGCGGCTTCTCGTCCGGCTCGCATTTTTCCACTGCGTTCGGGGCCCTGTTTGGAAATACTCCCAGGGAAGAACGGCAGCGCAAGCTGGGGCAGTAGTGTGTACTTGTCACTTCCATAATATTTCTCTGGCCAAAAACGAAAATCCCTGTCGCACTTCTGCAAGAACTTGTCGAGGTGGCTTTCTATAATGGATCGAACCTGCGCGGCACCTGGTCCGCGTACAACCGTCATTGAAGAGGAAGAAGCCATGAACGCAAACCTTGACTCCGGTGTCACCACGCGGCCTGTCACCCGGCAGACCTTCGACGAAGTCCTCGTCCCCACCTATGCCCCGGCCGCGATGGTGCCGGTGCGCGCGGCGGGCCTGGATGTGTGGGACCAGGAAGGCAAGCGTTACCTCGACTTCACCTCGGGCATCGCGGTCTCGAGCCTGGGCCACTGCAACCCGGCCCTGGTCGCGGCAGTGACGGAGCAGATCAACACCCTCTGGCACCTGGGTAACGGCTACACCAACGAACCGGTGCTGCGCCTGGGCCGCGCCCTGACCGAAGCCACCTTCGCCGACCGCGCCTTCTTCTGCAACTCGGGCGCCGAAGCCAACGAAGCGGCCCTGAAGCTGGCCCGCAAGTATGCGCACACCAAGTTCGGCCCGCACAAGTCGCGCATCGTGTCCTGCCTGTCGTCCTTCCACGGCCGTACCCTGTTCACCGTCTCGGTCGGCGGCCAGCCGAAGTACACCGAAGGCTTCGAGCCGCTGCCGCAGGAAATCAACCACATCCCGTACAACGACATCGAGGCCGCGCGCGCCGCGATCACCGACGATGTCGCTGCCGTGATCGTCGAACCGATCCAGGGCGAAGGCGGCGTGATCCCGGGCGACCACGCCTACCTGAAAGCGCTGCGCGAGTTCTGCGACCAGACCGGCGCACTGCTGGTGTTCGACGAAGTGCAGTCGGGCGTGGGCCGCACTGGCGCCTTCTTTGCCTACATGGATACCGGCGTCACTCCGGACATCCTGACCTCGGCCAAGGCCCTGGGCAACGGCTACCCGATCGGCGCCATGATCACCACCGAAGAAATCGGCATGCATCTCAACGTCGGCTCGCATGGCACCACCTACGGCGGCAACCCGCTGGCCGGCACCGTCGGCCTGAAGGTGGTCGAGACCATCAACACCCCGAGCTTCCTGGCGCGCGTGCGCGAAGCCAGCGCCAGGATCTTCGCCAACCTCGAGAAGCTCGCCGGCGAGTACCCTCAGGTGTTCGGCAAGCCGCGCGGCCTGGGCCTGCTGATCGGCCTGCCGATGGCCGGCGAGTACAAGGGCCGCTCCAAGGACTACACCAAGATCTGCGAAAAGATGGGCCTGATGCTCCTGATCGCCGGTCCGGACGTGGTGCGCCTGGCCCCGGCCCTGGTGGTGTCGGACGAACAGATCGCGGAAGCGGACCGCATCATGCGCGAAGCCGTCAAGGCTTTCATCGCAGGCTGATCCAGCATCTGCATCCGGCCGGCGCACTGTCCAGCTGCGCCGGCTTCGCTGTTGAGTAGACCTCTTCCAGGAGTTCGCATGTTTGTAGTCCGACCGGTTGAACGCGCGGATATCGGCGCCCTCGAGGCGCTGGGCGCGGTGACGATCCCCGGCGTGCACACGCTGCCGCGCACGCGCGAAGCCATCGTCGCGGCGGTCGAGCGCTCCATCGCCTCGTTTGCCGCCCACGTCGATATCCCGAGCGAGGAGTCGTACCAGTTCGTGCTGGAAGACCTGCGCACCCGCGAAGTGGTCGGCACCTCGTCGATCCATGCATCGGCCGGTTCGAACGGCACCTATTTCGCGTTCCGCAACGACGTGATCCAGCAGGTCTCGCGCGACCTGAACATCAGCCACAGCGTGCATGCACTCACCCTGTGCTCGGAACTGACGGCCTACTCGCACCTGTCGGGCTTTTATGTCCGCAACCGCGAGGGCGCCGGTCTTGAGGCCGCGCTGCTGTCGCGCGCACGCCTGCTGTACGCCGTGCTGGCGCCGCACCGCTTCGGCGACCGCTTCTTCGTGCCGCTGGCCGGCGTCACCGATCCGGATGGCCAGTCGCCGTTCTGGAATGCGCTGGGCCGCAAGTTCTTCAAGATGGACTTCCTCGACGCCGAGCGCGTCATCGACGGCGCGCGCAACCGCACCCTGATCGTCGAGCTGATGCCGCACTACCCGGTCTACGTGCCGCTGCTGCCGGGCGACGCCCAGGCCGCGCTGGGCCAGATCCACCCGAGCGGCCAGTTGGCCTTCCAGCTGCTCACGCAAGAGGGCTTCGAGGCCGACGAATACATCGACATCTTCGACGGCGGCCCGATCCTGCAGGCGCATCGCAATGCCCTGCGTTCCTTCTGCGCCTCGCAGGTGCGCCAGGTCGAGAACGCCGGGCGCGCCGCGGGCACGGCCAATGGGCAGGATGAACTGGTCACGTATGCGGTGGCCAGCAGCGAACAACACTTCCGCGCGGTCATCGCCGCCTGCCCGCCAGCCGATTCAGCGCAGGTGATCTGCCTGCCGCGCGAGGCCCAGCAGGCGCTGGGCGTCTCGGCCGGTGACAGCGTCACTTGTGTACGCATCTGAAAGAGGACCCGATGCTCGTAATCCGTGCAGTGAAAACCGACGACCTGGACGCCCTGATCGAGATGGCGCGCCAGGCCGGCAGCGGCATGACCACGCTCAAGCCCGACCGCAAGATGCTGGGCGACCGGGTCGCGACCGCGGTGGCCTCGTTCAACCAGAGCATCCCGCCCGAGCAGCGCGACTACATGTTCGTGCTCGAACACACCGCGCAGGGTGAAGAACCCGCGAGCATCGCCGGCGTGTGCGCGATCAAGGGCGCGGTCGGCCTCACCGAGCCGTTCTACAACTACCGCATCGGCACCCTGGTGCACTGCAGCCGCGAACTGAACGTGTTCACGCGCATGGAAACCCTGTACCTGTCGAACGACCTCACCGGCTCGTCCGAATTGTGCTCGCTGTTCCTGCTGCCGCAGTTCCGCGCAGGTTTCAACGGCAAGTGGCTGTCGAAAAGCCGCTTCCTGTTCATCGCCCAGTTCCAGCAGCTGTTCACCGAGAAGATCATCGCCGAGATGCGCGGATTCCAGGACGAGAATGGCGTCTCGCCCTTCTACGAAGGCCTGGGCCGCCATTTCTTCAAGATGGACTTCGACCACGTCGACGGCCTCACTGCAATCGGCAAGAAGTCCTTCATCGCCGAACTGATGCCGCGCCAGCCGCTCTACGTCGATTACCTGCCGCAGTCGGCGCGCGAAGTCATCGGCAAGGTCCACACCTCGACCCAGCCGGCGCGCAAGCTGCTGGAAAACGAAGGCATGCACTACGAAGGCTATGTCGACATCTTCGATGCCGGCCCGGTGCTGCAGGGCCGCGTGTCCGAGCTGCGCGCGGTGCGCGACAGCGTGCTGGCCGTCGCCGCGGAAGGTCAGAACGAAGGCGAGACTGATCACCTGCTGGTGTCGAACACGAAGCTCACCGATTTCCGCATGATCCTGACCCGCGCCGTTCCCGGCGCCACCCGCGTCGCGCTGTCGGCCCAGGAGCTGTCGCAGCTGCACGTGCAGGCCGGCGACGAAGTGCGCACGCTGCCCCTCAATCCAAGGAAGAACGCGAATGCCTGAACTCTCGAATTACATTGGCGGCGAATGGCTCGCCGGCAGCGGCCCGGAGCTGGCCACTATCGATCCCTCGACCGGCAAGCAGACCTGGACCAGCAACGCATCCACGGAAGAAGACGTGGCGCGCGCGGCCGCAGCGGCGCGCGACAGCTTCGAATCCTGGGCGCTCACGCCGCTGGAGGAACGCATCGCCGTCTGCACCCGTTTCCGCGACCTGCTCAAGGAGCACGCCGAGGAACTGGCGTTGATCATCGCCGAGGAAGTCGGCAAGCCGCTGTGGGAAGCACGCACGGAAGTAACGACCATGGCCGCCAAGGTCGACATCTCGGTCCAGTCCCATGGCGCGCGCACCGGCGAGACGCTGGCGAAAGTCGCGGACGGCAATGCGGTGCTGCGCCACCGTCCGCACGGCGTGTTTGCCGTCTTCGGCCCCTACAACTTCCCGGGCCACCTGCCGAACGGCCACATCGTGCCGGCCCTGATCGCCGGGAACACCGTGGTGTTCAAGCCGAGCGAGTACGCGCCGCGCACCGCGGTGAAAACCGTGCAGCTGTGGGAACAGGCCGGCCTGCCCAAGGGTGTGCTGAACCTGGTGAACGGCGGCCGCGACACCGGCGTGGCGCTCGGCCAGCAGCCCGACATCGACGGCATCCTGTTCACCGGCAGCAGCCAGACCGGCATGGCCCTGCACAAGCAGTTCGGCGGCAAGCCGGGCAAGATGCTGGCGCTGGAAATGGGCGGCAACAATCCGCTGGTGGTGTGGGACATCCCTCAAGATTCGAAGCTGCTGGACGCCGCCGTGCACCACGCCGTGATGTCGGCCTTCATCTCGGCCGGCCAGCGCTGCACCTGCGCGCGCCGCCTGATTATTCAAGACACGCCGGCGGGACAGGCATTTCTTGACCGTTTGCTAAAAATCGCATCGACCCTGCAGCCGGGCCCGTCGAAGGCCGATCCGCAGCCCTTCATGGGCCCCGTGGTCTCGAGCGCGGTCGCCGCCCGCCTGGTGCAGGCCCAGGCCGACATGGCCGCGAAAGGCGGCACCGTGCTGCTGCAGATGACGCAGCTTGATCCGAACGCCGGGTTTGTTACCGCCGGCATCGTCGACACCACCGGCGCGCAGGGCATCCCGGACGAAGAGTGGTTCGGCCCGCTGCTGCAGGTGATCCGCGTGAAAGACTTCGACGAGGCCCTGCGCGTGGCCAACGCCACCGAATACGGCCTGGCCGCGGCGCTGCTGTCGCCGTCCGAGGCGCTGTGGAAGCGCTTCTCGGTGCGCGCCCGTGCCGGCATCGTCAACTGGAACCGCCCGACCACCGGCGCGGCCAGCTCGGCCCCGTTCGGCGGCGTCGGCAAGTCGGGCAACCACCGCCCGAGCGCCTACTACGCCGCCGATTACTGCGCCTACCCGGTCGCCTCGATCGAGACGGCGGAACTCGAACTGCCGGCCAAGCTGTCGCCCGGCCTGACCTTCTGAGACCTATGCTTACTGCGCGCGAATACAACTTCGACGGCCTGGTTGGACCGTCCCACAACTACGCCGGCCTCTCGTTCGGCAACGTCGCCTCGTTCAGCAATGTGCGCAGCGCCTCGAACCCGCGCCAGGCCGCCCTGCAGGGCCTGGCCAAGATGCGCGAACTGGCGGCACGCGGCTTCGCGCAGGCGGTGATGCCGCCGCAGGCGCGCCCGAATTTCCGCCTGCTGCGCCGCATCGGCTTCTCCGGCACCGACGCCGACGTGCTGGCGCGGGCCTGGCGCGACGCGCCGGTGATCCTGGCCTGCGCCTACTCGGCGGCGCCGATGTGGACCGCCAACGCCGCCACCGTCAGTCCGTCGGCCGATACGCTCGACGGCCGCGTGCACTTCACGCCGGCCAATCTGAACAACAAGCTGCACCGCTCGGAAGAGCACCTGCAGGCCACGCGCACCCTGCGCGCGATCTTCAAGGACTCGAGCCGCTTCGTGGTGCATGACGCGCTGCCGCCGGTGCCTGCTTTTGGGGACGAGGGCGCCGCCAACCACACCCGCTTCGCCGCCGCGCATGGCGCGGCCGGCGTGGAATTCTTCGTGTACGGCCGTGCCGAGTTCGACCCTTCGGCGCCGGCCCCGAAAAAGTACCCGGCGCGCCAGACCCTGGAAGCCTCGCAGGCGGTCGCGCGCCTGCACGGCCTGGACCCGGCGCGAACCGTGTTCGCCTCGCAGAACCCGGACGTGATCGACCAGGGCGTGTTCCACAACGACGTGATCGCGGTCGGCAACGGCAACGTGCTGTTCTATCACGACCAGGCCTTCGTCGACGAAGCGGGCACCCTGGACGCGCTGCGCCGCGCATTGGGGGCGGTCGACACCGACCTGGTGCCGGTGCGCGTCGCGAGCAGCCAGGTGCCGGTGGCCGACGCCGTGGCCAGCTACCTGTTCAACAGCCAGCTGCTCACCAAACCGGACGGCCGCATGGCGCTGGTGGTGCCGCACGAATGCCGCGAGAACCCGGCGGTCTCGCGCTACCTGGCCGCCATGGTCGCGAGCGGCGGCCCGATCGGCGAGCTGCTGGAATTCGACCTGCGCCAGAGCATGCGCAACGGCGGCGGACCGGCCTGCCTGCGCCTGCGCGTGGCCCTCACCGACGACGAAGCGCAGGCCATGCATGGTGGCGTGATCATGACCGAGACGCTGCATGCGCTGCTGGCCTCGTGGGTGGAAAAGCATTATCGCGACCGTGTCGAGCCGAAAGACCTGGCCGACCCGCAGCTGGCCATCGAATGCGCCACGGCGCTCGAGGAACTGGAACGCATCCTCGGCCTGCCGGGACTGTACGACCTGTCGTAAGAACCCGCGGCCATGTTTTAATAACGGATTCGGACGGGACACCCCCGCCCATATAAAGCCGGGGCGGCGCGAAGCCACAAGCAAGAGCGCGCCCGGGCACACAAACTTTGGAGAAGCAACATGAAAGACATGCCTCAAGATTTGCGCAGCCAGACGCTTAGCCTGGTTAACGCAAACCAGTCCGCCGCCGGCGCCAACGCCCAGGTGGGCGCGCTCATCAGCGCATGGCTCGGATCGCTCGACGACGAAGACCTGGCCGGCACCGCGCCCGAGAGCCTGGCGCCGGTGCTGTGGGAAGGATTCTCGCAGCTGGCCCAGCGCACCGGCCCTGGCTGCCAGATCGCGCAGATGCGCTACTCCGACGGGCGTGGCGGCATGGCGACTGCCCTGCTGATCCTGAACGACGACATGCCTTACCTGGTCGATTCCTTCGTCATGGCCCTGCGCAAGGAGCGCCAGACCGCCGCCGGCGTGATGAACGCCGTGCTGGCCGTGCGCCGTGACGCCAATGGCCTGGCCACCGGCGTCGGCGAAGCCGGCGCGCCGCTGGAGTCGATCGTCCTGATCCTGATGAGCGACGAGCTCGAATTCGGCGAACTCGATTCCCTGACCGCGCGCATCCGCATGGTCGCCAGCGACGCCGCCACCGTGCAGGGCGACGCCGTCAAGATGGCCGACCGCATGACCGCGGTGGCTGCAGCAAGCGCCAATGCCGGTACCCCCGAAGGCCAGGAAGTGGCCGCCTTCCTCGAGTGGGCCAAGAACGAAGGCTTCGAACCCTTCGGCTACGCCTACTACGCAGTGAAGGAAGGCGTGCGCGAACTCGAACGCGACATCCCGAGCCGCATCGGCGTGCTGGCCAACACCGCGCACCCGGTCTACGGCACCTGCCTGGCCAACATCCCGGGCGACTTCGAAACCCTGTCGCGCCGCGCCGACACCCTGTCGATCGTCAAGGCCGACGTCGAAGGCACCCTGCACCGCGACCAGCCGCTCGATTTCATCGGCGTGCGCAACACCGATGCGCAAGGTCGCATCCTGGGCGAACACTGCTTCGTCGGCCTGTTCACCCGCGCCGCCACCGCGACCCCGCTGGCGCGCCTGCCGTTCGCGCGCGGCCGCGTCGCCAAGGTGCTGTCGATCGCCGGCGTGCGCCAGGAAGGCTTCCGCGCCGAGAAATTCGTCGAGATCCTCGAATCGTTGCCGCGCACCGAAGCGCTGGAAGCCGATCCGGAATGGCTGGCCCAGGTGTGCAGCTCGGTCGTGTCGATGTACAAGCAGCCGCGCCCGAAAGTCTTCGCGCGCCGCGACGTGTATGCGCGCCACCTGAACGTGCTGGTCTACCTGCCGCGCGAGCGCTACAGCGCCGCGGTGGCCTCCAGCCTCGCCTCGGCCCTGAAGAACAGCTCGGGCGCGGTCGACGTGCGCGTGCAGACCCTGGTGGCCGACGGCCCGCTGGCCCGCGTCTACCTGATCGCCCAGGCCGCGCGCTACCCGCTCGACCTCGAAACCGACATCCAGCAGCCGCTGCTGGCGGTGCTGGACGGCTGGCACGACCGCTTCGCCGCCGTCACCAACAGCATCGAAGACGCCGGCCTGCGCAGCAGCCTGCGCAAGCTCGGCGCCAACCTGCCGGTCTCGTTTGTTACCAACACCGCGCCGGAAACCGCGTTCCGCGACCTGCAGGCCCTGCTGAAAAACTGCCAGCCTGGCCGTGTGGTCGCGCGCGTCGAACCGGGCGACGCCGCCAACGGCATCGACGCCTCGATCCGCCTGTATTCGGGCGAAGTCGTGCCTTCGCTGTCGCGCATCCTGCCGGCGCTGCAGAACGCCGGCATCGCCGTGGACCGCGAGCAGACCTGGTCGTTTACCACCGCCGACGGCACTCGCCACCACGTCACCGCGCTGGCCGTGGACGACGAGAGCGGCGCCAAGCTGGTCAAGCCGGGCATCATCTCGGTGGCCGAAGAACTGTTCACCGCGCTGTTCAACGACGAAGCCGAAGACGGCCGCATGAACGGCCTGACCATCGAGGGCGGCCTGTCGACGCGCGAAGTGCAGCTGGTGCGCGCCTACATCAGCTACTGGCGCCAGCTCGGCTCCAAGTTCTCGGTGCGCTACATGGCCGAGACCCTGCGCACCCAGTCGGCCCTGGTGAAGGAATTCGTCACCGGCTTCCTGCTGCGCTTCGATCCTAAACTGGGCGAAGCCGAGCATGCCGCCGGCACCGCCAAGCTGGCCGCGCTGAAAGCCGGCCTGTCGACGGTGAACCACGCCGACACCGAGGAAATCATGGCTGCCCTGGTTGACCTGGTCCTGGCCACCGTGCGCACCAACTACTTCCAGAACGCCGGCGAGAAGATCATCTTCAAGGTCGACACCAGCAACCTGGCGCTGGCCCCGGAGCCGCGTCCGTATCGCGAGATCTACGTGTTCTCGCGCCGTTTCGAAGGCGTGCACTTGCGCGGCGGCCCGGTCGCCCGCGGCGGCCTGCGCTGGTCGGACCGCATGGAAGACTACCGCACCGAAGTGCTGGGCCTGGTGAAGGCGCAGATGGTGAAGAACGCCGTCATCGTGCCGGCCGGCTCGAAGGGCGGCTTCGTGTGCAAGCAGATGCCGGCCGGCGCCGCGCGTGAAGTCGTGGCCGCCGAAGGCGAAGCATGCTATCGCGAGTTCATCGCCAGCCTGCTGGAAGTGACCGACAACCGCGTGCGCGGCGCCATCGTCCCGCCGGACAACACCGTGCGCCACGACCAGGACGATCCGTACCTGGTGGTGGCCGCCGACAAGGGCACCGCGACCTTCTCGGACATCGCCAACAGCATCGCCGTCAAGCGCGGCTTCTGGCTGGGCGACGCGTTCGCGTCGGGCGGCTCGAACGGCTACGACCACAAGAAGATGGGCATTACCGCCAAGGGCGCGTTCGAAGCGGTCAAGCGCCACTTCTACGAACTGGGCCACGACATGAGCAACAGCCCGGTGACCATGGTTGGCGTGGGCGACATGTCGGGCGACGTGTTCGGCAACGGCGTGCTGCTGTCGCGCCAGCTCAAGGTGGTGGCGGCCTTTGATCACCGCCATATCTTCCTCGACCCGACTCCGGATGTCGCGGTGTCGTTCAAGGAACGCGAGCGCATGTTCGCACTGCCACGTTCGTCGTGGGAAGACTACGACAAGAGCCTGATCTCGCAGGGCGGTGGTGTGTACCCGCGCACCGCGCGCTCGATCGACTTGAGCCCGGAAGTGCGCGCTGCGCTCGACATCAAGGAAACCTCGCTGTCGCCGGAAGAACTGATGCACCGCATCCTGCTGGCGCCGGTGGACCTGTTCTACAACGGCGGCATCGGCACCTACATCAAGTGCTCGAGCGAGACCCACGCCCAAGTGAAAGACCGCGCCAATGACCGCATTCGCGTCAATGGCAGCGAACTGCGCTGCAAGGTAGTGGCCGAAGGCGGCAACCTGGGCGCGACCCAGGCCGGCCGTATCGAATTCGCCCTGGCCGGCGGCCGCATCTTCACCGATGCGATCGACAACTCGGCGGGCGTGGACTGCTCCGACCACGAAGTGAACATCAAGATCTGGCTGGACACCGAAGTCAATGCCGGCGAGCTGTCCGAAGCGGACCGTAACCGCGTGCTGAACGAGATGACGGGCGCCGTGGAAGACCTGGTCCTGCGCGACAACACGCTGCAGACCCATCTGCTCACCCGCGAAGCGCAGGCGCAGGCCACCGCATCGACCGTGGACGGCTACGCCGCCCTGATCACCAACCTGGAGTCGGAAGGCGCGGTCAACCGCGAACTGGAACAGCTGCCGAGCGACACCGAACTGCAGCGCCGCAAGGCACTCGGCCTGGGCTTGACGGCGCCGGAACTGGCGGTGGTCATCGCCAACGTCAAGAACCGCTTCAAGCGCACCCTGGCGGCAATCGACCTGACCAAGGAAGTCTGGGCCGAGTCGCTGCTGCGTCCGTACTTCCCGGCCCAGCTGGTCGCCACCCGCAACCCGCTGAACCACCCGCTGGCCAACGCCATCCTGGCGACCGTGCTGGCCAACGAAGCGGTCAACCGCTGCGGTCCGCTGATGCTGCGCGACCTGGCGGCCGAACACCGCGTCGAGGAAACCGAGGTGGTCAAGGCCTGGGCACGCGCCTGGTCGGCGCTGCACCTGGCGCCGGTGTTCGACGCGCTCGACGCCGATGCGCTGAAGGTACCGCGTGACGTCTCGATGGCGGTCGATGCGCGTACCCGTGCGCTGCTGCGCGCCGTGATCGAAGGCGTGCTGTCGCTGCCGGCCGGCACCGACGGCATGGCCGAGCTGTCGACGCTGTTCGGCCAGGCCGACCAGCTGCGCGTCCTGAGCCCGACCCGTTCGGAAGCGGACGGCCACACTGGCCTGCCGACATCCTTCACCAGCGCCTGGAAGGCGGTCGAGACCATCGAGTCGCTGGCCACCTTCCTGTTCGCGGCGGTGTCGGTGCAGCGTCCGAGCGGCATGAGCCTGGCCCAGTTCCTGCAGGTCGGCATGGCGCTGCGCCAGCAGGCCGGCATCGACACGCTCGAACGCGGCCTGAAGCTGCCGGCGCAGAGCAAGGCGCAGGAACAGCTGCGCAACTACGCGATGCAGGCCCTGCGCCGCACCCAGCAGCGCCTGCTGCTGCAGGTGATCGAGCGTGCCGGCACGGGCGGCGATCCGCTGGAAGCCGTCAAGCAGGTCACGGAAGCGCGCGGTCTCACCGGCTTCGCACAGCCCGTCGAGCTCGAGCAGGCGATGCTGGACGTGTGGGCGCTGTCGGAAGGTTCGAGCCCGGACCGCCTGGCTGCCTGAGCAGATGAGCGCAGACCTTCCTGTTGCGCTGCCGGAAGCGGTGCGCGCGCTGGCCGAAGCTGATTTCGGTGCGGTCGCGCAGCGCTTCGCCGAGGCTGGCTTCGCGGTCAGCCTGCCGGCGAACGGCATCCTGGCCGTCAAGTCGGCCACACCCGACCAGGCACGCGCGAGCGTGCTGGTGTCGGTGGGCGTGCATGGCGACGAGACCGGGCCGATCGAAATGGTCGCCTGGCTCATCGAGGCCCTGTCGCGCACCCCAACCGAGCTGGCGGTGGACCTGATGCTGTGCGTCGGGAACATCGATGCCATCGCCCAGGGCAAGCGCTTCATCGATGCGGACCTGAACCGCATGTTCCGTAGCGAGCGCGGTTCGCTGGCCTCGGCCTTCGAGGCGGCGCGGGCCGATGCGCTGATTGCCGCCACCTGCGCCTTCTTCGAAGGGGCAGGGCCGCGGCGCTGGCACCTCGACCTGCACACGGCGATCCGGCCGTCGCACTATCCGATGTTCGCGATCGTGCCGGAGATCATTGCCGATGCGCCGCGCAAGGCGCTGATCGACTGGCTGGGGCAGGCGGCAATCGGCGCCGTCATCATGAACCCGAAGTCGGTCGGCACCTACAGCTACTATTCGAGCGAGCACCATGGCGCTGCCGGCAGTACCGTGGAGCTGGGGCGGGTCGGCACGCTGGGACAGAACGACTTGTCGCAGTTCGCCGATGCATCTACAGCGCTGGACCGGCTGCTGCGCGGCCGGCCCGGCGTCGATGCCTGCACCGCGCCGCACGTGTTTGCGACGGCAAGGCAGGTCATCAAGCTGTCGGAGGCGTTCAGCATGTCGGTGGGCCGCGAGACCTGGAACTTCACGCCGATGAAGAAGGGCGACGTCATCGCGACCGACGGCGACACCGTGTACCGCGTCGAGCATGAGGAGGAGCTGGTGGTGTTTCCGAATCCTGATGTGCGGGTTGGCTTGCGCGCGGGCCTGATGGTCGTGCGGATCGGCTGACGCGCTGCGGACAGCAGCAAAACCGGCACTGCTCTAGACTGACGCCTTTGCCCACCGCGGAGGCTTCATGAGCAGCATGCTTTTCTCCCCAGTATCCCTGGGCCCCCTGCAACTCCCCAACCGCATCGCCATCGCGCCGATGTGTCAGTATTCAGCCGTGGATGGCCTGCCGACCGACTGGCACACCATCCACCTCGGCGGCCTGGCCCTGTCCGGCGCCGGCCTGCTCATCATCGAAGCAACCGCGGTCACCCCTGAAGGCAGGATTTCGCCGGACGACCTGGGACTGTGGTCCGACGCCCACGCCGAGGCCCTCGCGCCGGTCCTTGCCGCGATCCGCCGCCATTCGCCGATCAAGGTCGCCATCCAGCTGGCCCATGCCGGCCGCAAGGCCTCGAGCGAAGTGCCGTGGGAAGGCGGCGCCAACATCCCGCCCGGCCAGCCGCGCGGCTGGCAGACCGTCGCGCCTTCGAATATGCCGCATGCCGAGGGTGAGACCGTACCAGTCGCGCTGGACGCCCAGGGCCTGGCGCGCATCCTGGACGGCTTCGTGGCAGCCGCCAGACGCGCCCTTGCGCTCGGCCTGGACGGCATCGAGCTGCACGGCGCTCACGGCTACCTGCTGCACCAGTTCCTGTCGCCTCTGTCCAATACGCGTGACGACGCGTATGGCGGTTCGATCGAGAACCGCATGCGCTTTCCGCTCGCGGTATTCGACGCCGTGCGCGCCGCCGTGCCGGCACGGATGGCGGTCGGCATGCGCATCTCGGGCACCGACTGGGTCGATGGCGGCTGGGAGATCGAACAGAGCGTGCGCTTCGCCCGCGAGCTGCAGGGGCGCGGCTGCGATTTCATTCACGTCTCGAGTGGCGGCCTGTCGCCGCTGCAGAAGATTCCCCTTGGACCGGGCTATCAGGTGGAATTCGCGCAGCGCATCAAGCGCGAGACCGGCATGCCGACCATCGGCGTGGGCCTGATCACCGAGGCGCAGCAGGCGGAAGACATCCTGCAGCAGGGCCAGGCCGACGTCATCGGACTGGCGCGCGCCATGTTGTACGACCCGCGCTGGCCGTGGCATGCGGCAGCCGTGCTGGGCGAGCAGGTGTTCGCGCCACCGCAGTACTGGCGTTCGCAGCCGCGCGAGTACAAGGCGCTGTTCGGGACCACGCGCCTGGGGCAGCGCTGAGTCGCAGCTCAGCACGCGATTCCTGCAGCCTGTCGCAAGACGCGGGTGGCCTGGCGAGGCGGTTGTTACAGTGATACCAGTTAATAACCAGAACAAAGGATTCCTGCCATGCGTACGCCGCGTACCCTTCTTGCCGTCGCTTCCATCGCCGCCGCTGCTTCCCTCGGCGGCTGCGCCATCATCGTGTCGCCGAACGACGGCGACGTGCGCATGCATACCGTGTTCAGCGACAGCACCGTCGAGGGTGACGGCATCGCGGCGCGCGACCAGCGCCAGGTGGCGGCCCACGGCGAGCTGGAAGTGAGCGGTTCGATGCAGGTCGAGGTCCAGGTGCGTCCGGGCCCGGCGTCGCTGCTGGTCGAAGCCGACGGCAACCTGCTGCCCTACGTCCGCACCGAGGCGCACGGCAATACGCTGAAGATCTTCAACGAGCGCAATCTGCGCAGCAAGACGCCGGTGCGCATCGTCTACACCACGTCGCGCCTGACCGAGGTGCGCGCCAGCGGTTCCGGCCAGGTTGCCGTGCGCGACCTGGACGGGGCGCCGCTGGCGGTGCGCAAGAGCGGTTCGGGACAGGTTCGCCTGGCAGGGAAGGTCGACAGCCTGCAGGCGCGCGTGAGCGGCTCGGGCGTCCTCGATGCGGCGGATTTGCGCAGCGCCAGCGCCGACCTGAGCCTGGCGGGTTCGGGCCGCATGCACATCGGCGAGATCCGCGGCGACTACGTGCGCGCCAGCGTGGCCGGTTCCGGCGTGCTGCAGGCCGGCGGCGCGGTGCGTTCGCTGAATGCCCGCGTGGCGGGGTCCGGCAGCGTCGACCTGGCCAAGCTGTTGACGCAGGACGCCGACCTGGCGGCCGACGGTTCGGGCGGGATCCGCGCCACCGTCAAGCAGTCGCTGGTGGCCCATGGCGGCGGGTCGGGCGGGATCCGGGTGTACGGGCATCCGGCGCAGCGCAGCGTCACCGGACGGAACGTGCATTTGCTCGATTGATGTTGCAAGGTGGCCGGCGATGCCAGCCACCGCCAGAGATTACAGCAGGTTGTCCAGCAGGTCCGGCCCGAACACCTCGCGGTGCAGGCGGCTGGCCGGGGCGCCGGCCGCCAGCAGCGCATTCCACTGCGCCTGCATGAAGGGAAGCGGGCCGCACATGTAGACGTCGGTCTCGCCGCGCGGCCACGAGGGCAGGCGCGCCAGTTCCATCTTCCCTTTCAACACGCCTTCCGCTTCGTCTTCCTCATGGAAGCTCACCACGTGCAGGTGCGGCATGCGCGCCTGCGCGGCGGCGATGTCCGCCCGGTGCGCATGGTGCGCCGCGTTGCGCGCGGCATGGGCGAAGATCACGCGGCGTTCGGGATTGACCATCGCGATGCGGTTCAGCGCCGCGATCATCGGCGTGATGCCGACGCCCGCCGACAGCAGCACCACCGGCTCGTTCGATTCGGTATCGGGCAGGAAGTCGCCGAACGGATGGGTCACGTGCAGCACGTCGTCCACGTTGACATTATCGTGCAGCCAGGTCGACACCTCGCCGGCCGGATGGGCGCCGCCGTCCTCGCGTTTCACCGAGATGCGCAGGCTGTCCTTGTCGTTCGCATCCGACAGGCTGTACTGGCGCAGCTGGCGGTGGCCGTCCTTGAAGTCGACCGCCACGCTCACGTACTGGCCGGCCCTGAAAGGCGGCAAGGCGCCGCCGTCCGCCGGGACAAAGCGGATCGAGATCACGTTGTCGCTCTCGCGCAGCACCTCCGTCACACGCATCGCGCGCGTCTCTCCCGGCTGCACGCCGGCTTCGGCATACATCTTCGCTTCCGCATCGATCAACAGGCGCGCCAGCGAGGTATAGGCTTCTTCCCAGGCCTTGAGCAGCGGTTCGGTGGCGGCGTCGCCCAGCACGGTCTTGATCGCGCCGAGCAGGTGGTGGCCGACGATCGGGTAGTGGTCGGCACGGATGCCCACCGAGGCGTGCTTGTGGACGATGCGGCTCACCACCGGGCCGAGCGCGCCGGCGTTGCCGATGTTGGCGGCATAGGCGAATACCGCCGAGGCCAGCGATTGCTGCTGCGCGCCGTTGGCCTGGTTGCCCATGTTGAACAGGTTTTTCAGCTCCGGATGGGCTTCGAACATGCTGGCATAGAAGGTGGTGGTGATGGCCACGCCGTGCTCGCGCAGGACGGGAACGGAAGCGTCGATGTAGGGGCGGGAAGCGCTCGAGATCATGGTGTTTTCCTTAATTGAAGTATTGCTGATGCATGTTTAAGGCCAAAAAAATGGTCCGGACTGGAGGGTGAGTGGGTGCGGACGCAGCTATTCTATCAAAAGATGTTTAAGAAATGCATCTTTGGGCAAACAAATTTATTGGGAAAACACAAGTACAACTATAATCGCTGGTTTTGATTGGCAGCCGAACAAGCCGCCGCCGAAGTCTCCACACAAAGGACACGCCGTGAATCTGACCCTGGGCCAAAAGCTGATCCGCACCAAAACAGCTGAACGTCACCACGACGATGGGGACGGGGCAGGCGGGCTGCAACGGTCGCTGGGCCTGTTCCCGCTGACGATGATCGGCGTCGGCGCCACCATCGGCACCGGCATCTTCTTCACGATGGTGGAAGCGGTGCCGAAGGCCGGTCCGGCCGTGATCCTGTCGTTCTTGCTGGCCGCCCTCACCGCCGGCCTGACCGCGCTGTGCTACGCCGAACTGGCGGGCCGCGTGCCGGCCGCCGGGTCCTCGTATTCCTTCGCCTATGCCACCGTCGGCGAGTTCGCCGCCTTCATCGTGGCGGCCTGCCTGCTGCTCGAATACGGCCTGGCGGGGAGCGCCGTGGCGATCGGCTGGTCGGACTACCTGAATAACTTCCTGGTGAACGCCTTCGGCTGGGAGATCCCGTCCCACCTGCGCTCGCCGATGTTCGTGTCGGACCACCACAACGTCCATTTCACCCCGGGTAACTTCAACCTGCCGCCGGTGATCCTGATCGCGATGTGCTGCATCCTCCTGATCCGCGGCACCAAGGAATCGGCCACCACCAACGCCGTCATGGTGCTGGTCAAGCTGGCGATCCTGATCTTCTTCGCGGTGATCGCCTTTACCGGCTTCGACGCCGCCAATTTCACCCCCTTCTTCAATCCGGCCCCCGACAGCGGGTTCGTGGGCATGGCCGGCGTGACCGCCGCCGCCGGCACCGTGTTCTTCTCCTTCATCGGCCTGGACACCATCGCCACCGCCGGCGAGGAAACCAACAACCCGCGCCGCAACGTGCCGATCGGGATCCTGGCCGCGCTGCTGATCGTGACCGCCTTCTACATGCTGGTGGCGGTGGCCGCGATGGGCGCCCAGCCCGCGCACATGTTCGCGGGCCAGGAGGCCGGCCTGTCGGTGATCCTGCAGAACGTGACCGGCCAGGCCTGGCCGGCGCTGGTGCTGTCGGCCGGCGCCGTGGTGTCGGTGTTCTCGGTGACCCTGGTGACGATCTACGGCCAGACGCGCATCCTGTATGCGATCAGCCGCGACGGCCTGATCCCCAAGACCTTCCAGAAGGTGAACAAGCGCACCCTGGCGCCGGTCAGCAATACGATCATCGTCTGCCTGGTGGTGGGCACGGTGGCCGGCCTGGTCGACTCCGGCTTCCTGTGGGACATGGTGAGCATGGGCACGCTGACCGCCTTCATCGTGGTGTCGATCGCGGTGCCGGTGATCCGCGCCAAGCAGGGCCGCGGCGAGCCGGGCCACTTCCGCGTGCCTTTCGGTCCCTACGTGATCCCGGGCCTGTCGGTGCTGGCCTGCCTGTACATCATGAAGGACCTGTCGCCGGCCACCTTCCGCGTGTTCTTCATCTGGATCGGCGTGGCGGTGGCGACCTACTTCCTGTACAGCGTGCGTCACAGCCGCCTGAACAAAGCCCGGTAAGGTGGAGACGAGTCTGGAACATTTTGAACGGCGGCGCGACCGCTTCGACCTGTTCAACGGCATGGACAGCGCCGCGGTCAACATCTGCTTCCCGCTCGCGCTGCCGGATTTCCGGCCCTGGTGCAAGGAACAGGGCCTGGCGCCTTTCCACGTGCTGCTGTGCGCCGTGCTGCGCGCGGTGCTAAAGGTGGAAAACTTCCGCTACCGGATACTGGACGGCGAGGTGATCCGCATCGACCGCCTGATCCCGTCCTTCACGGTGGTCAACCAGCACAATGACCTGAATTTCGCCCAGTTCGACTGGAGCGACGACCTGCGCGAATTCGTCGCGCGCGGCATCGCGGCGCGCGAGCAGGCCAGCGGCATGGCGGCGCTGAACATGGAGTATGCCGCGCGCACGCCGCTGCAAGCGAAGGAGCAGGTGTTCGTCACCTGCATTCCCTGGCTCGCGTTCACTTCGATCCAGCATCCGAGCGCCTCGCTGGCGCAGCCGGATATTCCTTCGTTCGCCTGGGGGAAGTTCCGCGACCTGCCGGACGGCCGCCTGGAACTGCCTTTCTCGGTGCAGGCGCATCACGGCTTCGTGGACGGTTTCCACATTCATCAGCTGGCGCAGGGAATCGCGGCCGAGCTGGAAGCGATGATCGGCTGAAGCGCCTTAAGCCTCGAGCAGGGACTTCAGGCGTACCAGGGCGCCGCCCCAGGCCTTGCGGTAGCCATCGGCTTCGGGGCGTGTCTGCAGGCGATCGATCGTCACGGTCACCGTGCATTTGTCCGCGACGGACTGGAACTTTACTTCGACCGGCGCGGGGATGCCCAGTGCCGGGTCTTCCCACACCATCCGGATGTTCTTTCCCGGCGTCGCCTTCCTGATGGTGGCGGCATTGCCGTCGCCGTTGGTCCAGCGCCCGCCGGGAGCGACCTCGATCCGGTTGCCAGGGCCAAACCAGCGATCCAGCTGCGCCGCGTCGGCAAACGCGGCGTAGCATGCCTGCGCATCCGCCTTGATGCTCTTGGTGGCGCAGATCGTATAGCCCGCGGGTTTGCCGTCCTTCTCTAACTTGCCGCGCGCACGCTCGTATTCGTTGGCGATGGTCGTGACCCACCACATATCGATCTTCAGCTCGCCGTACATCCAGCGCGCGATGCCATGCCGGCCGAGCGCCAGGCCGCCCTGTGCGTCGATGCGCCCGAACCAGCCGGCCAGCGTGTCGCCCGTGGCCGCCTGCGCGGCCGCGTCGCTGACTTCGTGCTCGGCCTGGAAATCGATCTTCATGTGTCCCCTTCTTGAATGTGTTTATTGCGCGGCGATCATAGCATGTGGATTTTCCGGCCAAGGCATGCGCGATAACGTAATGCTGCGTCCGTTCTTGCCCGGCTTGGACGCGCGCACGGCAAAACCGCGCACCCTGCAAAACCAGAATTGCGTAGTGTCCGAACGAAAAAAAGCCACGCGGCCTTGCGGCGGCGTGGTTTTTTCATGCATGGCGCCCGCAGGCGCCGGCAGAACGCTTTATTGCACGTTCATTTCCTTCAGCAGGTTGTCGGCCTTGTCCACATGCTTCATGTTCCACAGCATGTAGCGGCTGTCGACCTGGATCGAGCGGGTCATGGCCTTGTTGAAGTCCCAGTCCGAGATGATCGAATCCAGGGTGCCGTCGAAGGCCAGGCCGATCAGCTCGCCCTTCGAGTTCAGTGCTGCCGAACCCGAGTTGCCGCCGGTGATGTCCAGGGTCGCCAGGAAGTTGACCGGCACGGTCTTCAGCTTCGGATCGACGTACTTGCCGAAGTCCTTGGACTGGATCGCCGCCAGCTGGGCCGCCGGCGCATTGAACTCGCCTTCGCCGGTGTGCTTGGCCACGATGCCTTTCGGGGTCGTGAACGCGGTCCAGGAACCGGTGCCGTCGGCGCCGACGTCACGGCCCATGATCTTGCCGAAGGTGACGCGCAGGGTGCCGTTGGCGTCCGGGTAGACGGCCTGGCCCTTGCTGTTCATGTAGGCGATCTTGGCGCGCATGTAATTGCCGTAGGCTTGCTGGATCTTGCCAGCCATTTCCTCTTCCTTGGCTTCTTCTTTCATGCCGGCGTCGTACATCGCGACGGCGGCCTTGATGAAGCTGTCGTTCGAGGCCTGGAATTCGGCCGGCGACTTCTTCAGCCAGGTCACGCGCTCTTCCTTGTTGGCCAGCTTGGAACCGGCGTAGATGCGGTCCAGTGCGGCCTTCAGTTCGGCTTCGCTCATGCCGGCGCGGATGCCCAGGGCGGCGTCGAAGGCGGCGTCGTGTTCGGCAGCCGGCTGCGCGTTGTACTTGGTGAGGAAGTTCAGCACCAGCGCCTTGTCGACCTTTTCGTCGTAGGTACGGTCCTGGCCCGTCACGACCGAGGTCCAGCGCGGCAGGTCGCGTTCCTGGAAGCCCGACTTGCGCTCGGCGTCCGGCTTGGTGCGCTCGTTGGCCAGGCGGTACAGCGAACGCGCCGAGGACAGGAACTTCGGCTGGGCGTAGCTCAGGTAGAAGCCTTTCTTGGCGTTGGCGTCGCGCTCGGCGATCAGCTTCTCGGCCTGCTCGATGTCGGCGGCGTACTGCGCCTTGCGGGCCGGGTTGGCGTTGACCCAGGCCTTCAGGGCGTTGTGCTCGGCCGTCTTGCGCTGCAGGAAGTCGCTGCTCGCATAGGAGGTCAGCATGCCCTTGCGGTTCTTGTAGTAGTTGTTGACGCTGGCGATCTGGCCGGCGTACTTGAGCTTGGCGGCCGGGTCGGTCTTGGTCTCGCGCTCGATGATCGCCAGGGTCTCGCCCGATGCGGCAACGAAGGCCGGGTAGTTCCAGTCGAAGGTCGAGGCGACTTCCGACGGCAGGCGGTGGCGGTTGGTGCGGCCCGGGTAGCCCAGCACCATGACGAAGTCACCTTCCTTGGCGCTGGCGCTCGGGTCGGCGATCTTCAGCACGTGCTTCGGCTGGTAAGGCACGTTGTCCTTCGAGAACTCGGCGGCCTTGCCATCCTTGCTCACGTAGGCGCGGTAGAAGCCGTAGTCGCCGGTGTGGCGCGGCCACATCCAGTTGTCGGTATCGCCGCCGAACTTGCCGACGCCGGCGGCCGGTGCATGCACCAGGCGCACGTCACGGATCTCCAGCTGCTTCAGGCGGTAGAACTCGAGGCCGCCGTAGTAGCTGGCCACGGTGCAGCGGTAGCCGGCCGACTGTTCGCAATCGGCCACCAGCTTCTTCTGGTTCTTCTCGATGGCGTCGATGCGTGCCTTGCCGGTCAGCTTGGCGACTTCCGGGGTGATGATCTGGCTGGTGACGTTGGCCACTTCCTCGGTCACGTAGACGCGGCTGCCCGGCGCGGCCGGCAGTTCTTCAGCGAGGGTCTTGGCGAGGAAACCGTTGGCCAGCAGGTCGCGCTCCGGGGTCGAATTGACCGCGATGCTGTTGTACACGCAGTGGTGGTTGGTGACGACCAGGCCCTGCGGCGAAACGAACGACGCCGAGCAACCGCCCAGGCTCACGATCGCGCCCATCGGGAACTCGGTCAGCTTGGTCAGGGTGGACGGATCCAGCTTGAGGCCGGCGGCTTTCAGTTGCTTGGCTACTTGTGGCAGCTGCTGCGGCATCCACATGCCTTCGTCCGCGTGTGCGGCGAAGCTGGTGAGGATGGCCAGCGAGAGGAGGGTCTTTTTCATTCGCGTCTGTCGTGTATGAGGAAGGGAACTCTGGCGCTCCAGAGAGCAGCCAAGAGTATCCGTAATCCACATACGTATCGTCAACCAGTATTTCGTACTGACAAATTGAGTAGTTTCCCCTGAGTAAATCAGCGTTACAGCTGGGCGCTGAATATGGACGCCGCGCCCGTCGTCAGGCGCTCCCACCAGGACCGCTCGCGATGTTCGGCTTTCGTCACCGGGTTCGAGCGCTTCCAGTCGTCCTCGAAGATCGCGGTCTGTTCCCGCGCGAAGCCTTCATGCAGGACATTCAGGTTGGCCTCGTCATTGATGCTGAAGGAGCGGTTGTCGAAATTGGTCGAGCCCACCGACACCAGCAACTGGTCGACGATCAGTCCCTTGACGTGGAACATCGTGGGCTGGTATTCGGCCAGTTTCACCCCGGCCGCCAGCAGTTCGCCCCAGCGCTCGCGCGAGGCGGCCTTGACCAGATCCGAATCGATGAACTTGCCCGGCATCAGGATGCGCACCTTCACGCCGCGTTTTGCCGCCTCGATCAGGGTGCGGATGGTCAGGTCGTCGGGCACGAAGTAGGCCGCCGACAGGTCGATGGTCTTGCGCGCGGAGGTGATCGACATCAGGTACATCAGGTGCATCGACTCGGCGCCGCCAGTTGGCGAGCTCGAAAACATCTGGGCCGGCATGTCGCCCACGGCCTGCAGGGCAGGGAAATAGTCGGCGCCGTCGAGCACCGTGCCGGTCGCCTTGGTCCAGTTGTCGTTGAACACGGCCTGTACCTGGCCGACCACCGGTCCTTCGATGCGGAAATGGGTGTCGCGCCAGTGATTTTCGTCCTGGGCATTGCCGCGCCACAGGTCGGCAATGCCGACCCCACCGGTGAAGCCGACCTTGCCGTCGACGACCAGCAGCTTGCGGTGGGTGCGGTTGTTCAGGCGCGCCAGCTTCCACCATACCGGCTTGTGGTAACGCTGCACCTGCACGCCGGCCGCCTTCATGGCATCGATCTGCGCGAGGTCCAGCTTGATACTGCCCATGAAATCGAGCATCACGTGTACCTTGACGCCGGCGCGGGCCCGTTCCATCAGGGCCTCCGTGAATTCGCGTCCGATCGAGCCGGACCAGTAGATATAGGTTTCGAAGGTGATCGTCTTCTTGGCCGAGCGGATCGCTTCCAGCATGGATGGGAAGATCTGGTCGCCGTTCAGCAAGACATCGACCTTGTTGCCTTCCAGGATAGGCGGGCCCAGCAGGACGCCGAGCGAGCGGCGGAATTGCGGGTCGTTGGTGTCATACAGGCGGGGCAGGCGGGTTTCGATTTGCGTCTCGCTCGGCATAAAATTGAGCGCAAGAACGCCACCGACCAGCGTCAGCGCGGCCGTGACCAGGATTGTCCAGAATCGTTTGGGTGACATGAGAAATGCGGGCGTAAAAAAACCAACGCGTGAAGCGTTGGTTTTTAGAAAGCGCTGTGCTGATTAACGAACACGGCCGCGACGCAGCAGGTTCACGATCGCCAGCAGGATGACAGCGCCCAGGAACGACACCAGCAGCGACGAGACGCTGAAGTCGTCCGAGTTGATGGTGCCCGAGCCAAACAGCGGCGACAGCAGCCAGCCACCCAGGAAGGCGCCGACGATACCAACAACGACGTTGAGAATCATGCCTTGTTCTGCGTCGGTCTTCATGACCATGCTGGCCAGCCAGCCCAGAATACCACCGACAACGATCCAGATGATGAATAACATGGTGAACCTCCTTCAAGTGTAAGAAAACATACCCCCAGGCCCTTGAATTGCCGTGACCATGGAGAAAAGTCTAGAGACCAGTGCTCTTCAAGTCGGTGCGGCAACGAACGTTAGACGGCGAATCTGCAGGCCTGTTTTGGCCTCGCGAATTGTTGAGTAAAAAGAACCCTGCATGGTGCGTCAGCGAACAGAAGAGGTCTGGTGCGGGGCATAAGGTTTCAATACTTGCAATTCTGTTTTGTTTGCAGGACCACAGCACCTGAACCTTCTGAAAGGATTCGCCATGAGCAACTACGATTCGAATAACAACCAGAATTCCCGCATGGTTACCGGCCTGTTCCCTGACCGTGCCAGCGCCGAACGCGCCTATAGCTCGATCTCGACCCGTGGCTACACCAAGGACGACGTCAACCTGATGATGTCCGACGACGCCCGCAAGACCCATTTCAAGGATACCGATACTGAACTGGGCAGCAAGGCTGCCGAAGGCGCCGGTATCGGCGCCGGTATCGGCGGTACCATCGGCGCTGTGCTGGCAGGCATTGCCGCAGTCGGCACCACCCTCGTGCTGCCGGGCGTCGGCCTGGTGGTGGCTGGCCCGCTGGCAGCGGCCCTGGCCGGCGCCGGCGCCGGCGGCATCACCGGCGGCCTGATCGGTGCACTGATCGGCGCCGGCATTCCGGAAGATCGCGCTGCGCACTATGAAGAAGGCATCAAGCGCGGCGGCATCGTGATGGGCGTGAACGCACGTTCGGACGAAGACGCTCGCCACATCGAGCAGTCGTTCACCGACAACGGCGGCAGCCACGTGATCGGTGCCGGTATCGGCGCCCTCGGCGGTGCAGCGGCTGGCGCGGCCATCGGCTCGGCGGCCGGTCCGATCGGTACCGTGGCAGGCGCTGCCATCGGTGCGGTCACCGGCGGCATGGCCGGCAAGGGCGTGGGCGAAGTCGTGAACCCGAAAGCGGGTGACGACCTGTCGGAACACTACCTGGCCAAGGGCACCGGCGCCGGTACCGGCGCTGCAGTGGGCGCCATGGCAGGCCTGGCAGCCGGCCCGATCGGCATGGCCGCGGGCGCCGTGGTCGGCGGCCTGGCCGGCGGCGCAGCCGGCAAAGGTGCGGGCGAAGTCGTGAACCCGAAAGCGGGCGACGACCTGAACGACCATCACCTGGCCCAGGGCGTCGGTGGCGCCGGTGGCGCTGCGGTCGGCGCGGCGGTTGGCTCGGTGGCCGGCCCGATCGGCACCGCTGCGGGCGCCGTGATCGGCGGCCTGGCAGGCGGCGCAGCCGGCCAGGGTACGGGCGAAGTCGTCAATCCGAAACCAGGCGACGAACTGCGTGACCACCACCTGGCAACCGGCGCCGGCGCTGCTGGCGGCGCTGCCGTCGGCGGTGCGGTGCTGGGCGGCGCGGTCGGCGGCCCGATCGGCGCGGTGGCTGGCGCCGGCATCGGCGCGGCAGTCGGCGGCATGGCCGGCAAGGGCGTGGCCAAGATGGTCAACCCGGCCGAGGAAGACGCCCACTGGCGCGGTCAGTACCAGACCCAGCCGTACTACACCCCGGGCTACACCTACGACGACTACGCTCCGGCCTACGCGCTGGGCTACAACTCGGCAGGTCGCTACCCGGGCGGCTACGACATGCACGAGAACGAGCTGTCGAGCGAATGGGAGCGCACCAAGGGCAGCTCGCGCCTGAACTGGGACCAGGCCAAGCACGCTTCGCGCGCCGCATGGCACAAGGTCGAGCGCGCCATTCCTGGCGATTTCGACCGCGACGGCCGCTAAGCAGCTGAACCGGTAAGGAAATAAAGAAGCCCCCGGCGCCTGACGGTGCCGGGGGCTTTCTCTTTGGCGCGTGGATTACTGCTTGACCGCTTCCACCTGGATCGCCAGCTTCACTTCCGGCGAGAATGCCGGCAGGCCGAAGGTGATGCCGAAGTCGCCGCGGTTGAACTGCGCGCTGGCGTCGGCGCCGCACACTTCGCGCTTGAGGCGCGGATGCTCGATGCACTTGAAGCGGTTGATGGTCAGGGTCAGCGGCTTGGTGACGCCGTGCAGGGTCAGCTCGCCCGCTGCCGAGGTCGGCACGTCGCCGGTAAAGGTGATCGACTTGGCCTTGAAGGTCGCGGTCGGGAATTTTTCGACATCGAAGATATCCGCCTTCTTGGCATGCGCATTCATGCCGTCGTGGCCGAAATCGATGGTGGTGGTGTCGATGACGATGTCGATGCTGCCGGTCTTGGCCTTGCGGTCCAGGGTGACGGTGCCTTCGGTCTTGTTGAACTTGCCGCGCCAGACCGAGATGCCCATGTGGTCGGCTTCGAAGCTCGGGTAGGTATGGTTCGGGTCGATCTTGTAGGTGTCGGCGGCGAAGGCGATGCCGGCGCCGAGGGTGCTCGAAGCAGCCAGGGCCGCGATCAGGTGCTTGATTTTCATGGGATTATCCTTGTGTGTTGAGGTGCGTGCTTGATTATGGGGCGGCAGTGACGCGGAACTTGATGACGACCTCATCGGCCACCATGCTCGTATCCTTCCACTCGTCTTCGCCGATGTTGAAGGCCAGCCGCTTGATCGGCAGCTGTCCTTCGAATACCTGTTTGCCCGCTTCCGTCCTGACGCTGAGCGGGAAGCTCACGTTGGCGCTGCGGCCCTTGATGGTCAGCTTGCCGCTGACAGTGAGCTTGCCCGCCGCTGCCGGGACGATGCTCGAGGACACGAAGCTCGCCTTCGGGAATTGCGCGGTGTTGAACCACTCTTTCTTGGTGATTTCCTTGTCGTACTCCGGGTCGCCCATGTCGAGGCTGGCGGTTTGAATCTCGACCGTCGCCTTCGAGGCGGCCGGTTTGGCCGCATCGTAGTCGATCTGGGCGTTGAACTGCTTGAACTTCGCTTCGACCGGCACGCCCATCTGCTTGAAAGTGGCGCTCACGCTGCTTTTCGCCGGGTCGGTCTTGAGGACGGCGGCGCCGGCGAATGTGGCAATCACTGCGCTCGCCATGACAGACGCCAGCAGCACGGACTTGATTGGTTTCATGGTATTTCCTTACGAGAAGAGAAAGGCAGCATGCGTCCCATCACGCCGTCGCGGTCCACGAGCAAGTGCTTGAACGCAGCCGCCACGTGCAGGCCGACAAGCAGCGCCAGCAGCATGTTGAGCCAGTAGTGGACTTCCTTCAGCACGACTTTCAGGGCCGGGTCGGGCCCGATCAGCACCGGCAGTTCGAGCACGCCGAACCAGACGATCGGATAGCCGGTCGCCAGGCTGTAGAAATAGCCGGACAGGGGCACGGCGAACATCAGGATGTACAGCAGCCAGTGCAGGCCGTGGGACGCACCGCGCTGCCAGGCCGGCATCGCGTCGGCATAGGCCGGCGGATGGCGGAACAGGCGCCACAGCAGGCGCAGGGCGGCAAGCAGCAGCACGGTGACGCCGGCCCATTTGTGCCAGTTGAAGTATTTCAGTTTGGTCGGCGTGATGCCCGGGATGTCGGTCATGACCAGCCCGAGGGTGAAGGTCCCGATGATCAGCAGTGCGATCAGCCAGTGCAGGACGATAGCCGGGATGGTATAGCGATGCATAAAGATTGTAATTTGGAAAGTTGTACGCGTTAGAACTAACTATACCAGTGTTTACTTCATGCTGCCGAGGGCTGCCAATTTCAGCTCGATACACTAGCACGGAATGCAACAAATCACAGCCGGGGCAGGTAGAATGTAAAATCCTTTAGAACGCTGTTTATCAGAGATGACTGACGACACCATCTAATGCCATGGGGTAAGACTATGAGATTACGAACGCCATGGGTAGCCTGCCTCGGCATGGCGCTGGCGGTCGGCGCACACGCGGAGCAGCCCGACAGCCGCGCCGACAACCTGGCCGACCTGTCGATCGAAGAGCTGGCCAACATCGACATCACCTCGGTATCGAAGAAGCCCGAGCGGCTGCTCGACGCGCCGGCCTCGGTCTTTGTCATCACCGCCGACGACATTCGCCGCGCCGGTGCGCGCAGCCTGCCGGAAGCGCTGCGCCTCGCGCCCAACCTGCACGTGGCGCAGGGCTCGAGCTACGGCTATGCGATCAGCGCACGCGGCCTGAACGGCAGCAACAACAGCGCCCCCAACAAACTGCTGGTCATGATCGACGGACGCTCGGTGTATGCGCCGCTGTTCTCGGGGGTCTTCTGGGACATGCAGGATGTCATGCTGGAAGATGTCGAGCGCATCGAGGTCATCAGCGGTCCGGGCGGCACGATGTGGGGCGTCAACGCCGTCAATGGCGTCATCAACATCACGACGCGCTCGGCCCATGCGACCCAGGGCAGCCTGGCCGTGCTGCGTGCGGACAGCGACGGCGGCGACGCCGCGTTCCGCCAGGGCGGGAAGCGCGGCGACGCGAGCTGGCGCGTCCACGGCAAAGTGCTGCAGCGCTCGCACAGCGAGACCGACGCCGGCGCCCGGGTCGACGACGCCTGGCGCCAGGCGCAACTGGGCTTGCGCGCCGACTGGGAGCGCGGCGCCGACGCGTTCAGCATCAACGGCAACCTGTTCCGCGGCCGGCTGGAGCAGCCGGAGCCGGGCGCGATCTCGGTCACCGGCACCGCGCTGCGCCTCGGCGACATCGATACCGAAGGCGCCAACCTGACCGCACGCTGGGACCGCGCGCTGGCCGACGGCGGGCGCCTGTCGGCGCAGGCCTACCTCGACCACACACGGCGCGAGGTGCCGCCGACCTTCACCGAATCGCTGCAGGTCGCCGACCTGCAGGTCGAACACACGCTGCCGGCCTGGGGCCGGCACAGCCTGATGTGGGGCGTGAACCTGCGCCACAGCTGGGACGAGGTGCAGAACAGCGAGGTGATCGCCTTCTTGCCGGCCCGTGTGGAGCAGACCTGGGCCAGCCTGTACGCGCAGGATGAGATCGCATTGCGGCCCGACCTCAGCCTGACCCTGGGCGCGCGCGTCGAGCGCAACGACTACACAGGCGCCGAGTTCCTGCCGACCGCGCGCCTGTCGTGGCGCCTGGCGCCGAGCCACTCGGTCTGGAGCGCGCTGTCGCGCACCGTGCGCGCGCCGACCCGCCTGGACGCCGACGCGTTTATCCCCGGCCGTCCGCCTTATCTGCTGCGCGGCGGGCCCCGCGTGCGCTCGGAAGTGGCCAAGGTGTTCGAGCTGGGCTACCGCGGCCAGCCGCTCCCCGGGCTGTCGACCTCGGCGACGCTGTTCCACAACTGGTACGACCACCTGCGCACGCAGGAAATCGACCCGACCCGCACCTTCGTCACCTTCGGCAGCCTGATGGAAGGGGAGGCGACCGGGATCGAGATGTGGGGCAGCTACCAGCTGACAGACGCCTGGCGCATGTCGGCCGGCTTCACCGCGCTGCACGAACGCCTGCGCCTGAAGCCGGGCAGCAATGACCTGGCCGGGCCGGGCACGGCCGGCAAGGACCCCGAGCACACGCTGCAGCTGCGCTCGGACTACGCCTTCGACGACCGGCGCGAACTGGAGCTGGCGCTGCGCAAGGTGGCGGCGCTGGAAAACCCGGCGGTGCCCGGCTACTGGGCGCTGGACGCGCGCTTCGGCTGGCGCCTGGCGCGCAACCTGGAGTTGTCGGTGGTGGGACAGAACCTGAACGGCAGCCACGCGGAATACGGGCCCGTTGCGACGCGTGCGGAGATCGACCGCAGGGTGGGGGTGAAGCTGGTGTGGACTAACTGAGTGGAAGCTGCCAGCGCAGCTGTTCCTGCGCTGGTTGAACGCGCGGACGGGAGACCCGTCCACCCTACGATCAGATCGCTGCGGCCAGTTGCGCAGCCAGGCCGGTGTAGTTCGCCGGCGTCATCTGCATCAAGAGATCCTTGGCTTCCTGCGGAATCGCCAGCTTGCCGATGAACTCCTGCAGCGCTTCGCGGGTAATGCCCTTGCCACGGGTGAGTTCCTTCAGTTGCTCGTACGGGTTCTCGATGCCGTAGCGGCGCATCACGGTCTGCACCGGCTCGGCCAGCACTTCCCAGTTCGCGTCCAGGTCTTGCTCGAGGCGCGCCGCGTTCACTTCGAGCTTGTTCAGGCCGCGCAGGCAGCTGTCGTAGGCCAGCAGCGCATAGCCGAAGCCGACGCCGATATTGCGCAGCACGGTCGAATCGGTCAGGTCGCGCTGCATGCGCGAGACCGGCAGCTTCTCGGCCATGTGGCGCAGTACCGCGTTGGCCAGGCCCAGGTTGCCCTCCGAATTTTCGAAGTCGATCGGGTTGACCTTGTGCGGCATGGTCGATGAGCCGATTTCGCCGGCGCGCAGCTTCTGCTTGAAGTAGCCGAGCGAGACGTAGGTCCAGATGTCGCGGTTCAGGTCGAGCAGGATGGTGTTGGCGCGCGCGATGGCGTCGAACATCTCGGCCATGTAGTCGTGCGGCTCGATCTGGATGGTGTACGGGTTGAACACCAGGCCCAGGCGGTTCTCGATCACTTCCTTCGAGAACGCCGGCCAGTCGAAGCCCGGATAGGCCGACAGGTGCGCGTTGTAGTTGCCGACCGCGCCGTTCATCTTGCCCAGGATTTCGACAGCTTCGATGCGCTTGACGGCGCGCTGCAGGCGCGCGACCACGTTGGCGAATTCCTTGCCGAGGGTGGTCGGGCTGGCGGTCTGGCCGTGGGTGCGCGACAGCATCGGCAGCGCTGCGTTGGTGTGCGCGATGTCGGTGAGCCTGGCGATGATCGATTGAAGGGCCGGCAGCAGCACGCCGTCGCGCGCGGCTTTGAGCATCATGCCGTGCGAAGTGTTGTTGATGTCTTCCGAGGTGCAGCCGAAGTGGATGAATTCGGAAGCAAGCACCAGCTCCGGCACGTCCTTCACCTGCTCCTTGAGCCAGTATTCCACCGCCTTGACGTCATGGTTGGTGACCGCCTCGATCTCCTTGATGCGCGCTGCCTGGGCGTCGCCGAAGTTCGCGGCCATGCTGTCGAGGTGGGCGTTCGCTTCGCTCGAGAATGGCTTGATCTCCGGGAAGCCTGCCTGCGACAACGCCTGCAGCCAGGCGATTTCCACTTTCACGCGGTGGTGCATGAAGCCCGCTTCGGACAGGATCGGGCGCAGTTTGTCGGTTTTCGACGCGTAGCGGCCATCCAGCGGGGACAGGGCCGACAGGGCAGGGGAGGGGACGGTAGAGGTCATGGCGGGCGGTCCGTGCAAAAACGCGGATTTTACCACCGGGCGCGCTACCGGGCCTTGCGCGCGCTGTCGCGGCGGCCGGCCGCCAGGCCCTTCCGGCGCAGACAGGCGCCGGAAGGGCGATGCTATACTGGCATCCAATCTTCTTATTCGGGCATGTATGAAACTCATCGGTTCCCTTACCAGTCCCTATGTGCGCAAAGTCCGTGTCGTGATGGCGGACAAGAAGCTCGATTTCAGCTTTGAGCAAGAAAACGTCTGGGTGCCGGAGACCACCATTCAACAGGTCAACCCGCTCGGCAAGATCCCCTGCCTCGTCATGGAAGACGGCAGCACGCTGTACGACTCGCGCGTGATCGCCGAATACCTCGACACCATTTCCCCCGTGTGCAAGCTGCTGCCGCCGAACGGCCGCGATCGTACCGAAGTCAAGGTCTGGGAAGCGCTGGCCGACGGCGTAGTCGAGGCCGCCATCCTGGTCTTCCTCGAGCGGCGCGAGCGCCCGCCGGAGCAGCAGAGCGCCAAGTGGATCGAACGCCAGATGACCAAGGTGCACGCCGGCCTGCGCGAGATGTCCGTCCGGCTGGGCGACTCGGCCTACTGCATGGGCATCCATTACACGCTGGCCGACGTCGCCGCCGGCTGCACGCTGGACTGGCTCAGCTTCCGCTTCCCCGACATCGACTGGCGCGGCGACTATCCGAACCTGGCGCGCCTGGCCGACAAGCTCGCCGAGCGCGCGTCGTTCCGCGACACCGCGCCCCCTGTCGCGTGAGCGCCCCCGGCTCCCCGGTCGCGCCCACCGCAGTGTTTGGCGAGGCGCTGGTCGACGATTTCAGTACCGAGCAGGTGGTGGGCGGCGCGCCCTTCAACGTGGCGCGCCACCTGGCCGCCTTCATGGCGCCTCAGCTGATGCTCACCCGCATCGGCAACGACCGGCCCGGCCTGTCGGTGCGCGCCGAGTTCGAGCGCTTCGCGATGAGCGAGGCCGGCCTGCAGTTCGATCCCATCGAGGAGACCGGCCGCGTGCTGGTCGAGCGCGGCGCGCGCGGGCACCGCTTCACGATCCTGCCGCACCAGGCCTACGATTTCATCGAGCGCGCGCCGGCCCTGGCGGCGCTCGAGAGCGCGCAGCCGGGCATCTTGTATTTCGGCACCCTGGCCCAGCGCCACGAGCGCTCGCGCACCACCCTGATGGCGCTGTTCGGCGCCACGGGGGCGCTGCGCTACCTCGACCTGAACCTGCGCGACGAGCAGTTCGACGAGCGCGTCGTCACGCGCTCGCTGCAAGAAGCCAACATCGCCAAGGTCAACGAAGAAGAGCTGCAGGTGCTGTTCGGCTGGTACTTCCAGATCAAGCCGGACGATCCGGCGATGGCAGCCGACGAGGTGCACGCCTCGTGCCAGGCGCTGCTCAAGATGTTCTCGCTCGACGCACTCATCGTCACGCTCGGGCACCGCGGCTCGGTGTACTTCGGGGCGGACGGGAGCGTGCTCATGAATCGCGACAACCCGGCGCCGCCGTTCGTCATCGACACGGTGGGGGCGGGCGACGCTTTCTCGGCGATTTTCCTGCTGGGGAAGATGCGCGGCTGGCCGCTCGATGTTTCACTGGCCAGGGCCAACGAGTTCGCGGGTGCGATCTGCGCGATTCCGGGGGCGGTGCCGCGGGATCTGGGGTTTTATGACGGGTGGATGAGGAAGTGGCGCTGAACGGCCGTTGAGGCCGTTCAGCAAGTCAGGCGTCGACTTATTCGCTGATCTGGCTCTGCAGGTAGTTCTGGATGCCGACCTTCACGATCAGGTCCAGCTGCGTTTCCAGCCACTCGATATGTTCCTCGGTATCTTCGAGGATCATCAGGAACAGGTCGCGGGTGACATAATCCGCCGCCGCTTCCGCCGCCGCAATGCCTTCCTTGACCGTCACCTGGGCCGCGCGCTCGAGCTTGAGGTCGCATTCCAGCATTTCCTGGGTCGATTCACCGATGAGCAGCTTGTGCAAGGCCTGCAGGTTCGGCAGGCCATCCAGCATCAGGATGCGGTCGATCAGCTTGTCGGCGTGCTTCATTTCGCCGATCGATTCGTCGTACTCCTTCTTCGCCAGCTTGCCGAAGCCCCAGTGGCGGTACATGCGCGCATGCAGGAAGTACTGGTTGATCGCGGTAAGTTCGTTGGTCAGCTGTGCGTTCAGCAAACGAAGAACGTTCTGGTCGCCTTTCATGTAGAGCCCTTGGTGTTTTTTGAATGGGCTCCATGATAACAAACAAGCCGCCGGATTTCGGCTCACATGACGCCGAAACGCTGAAAAAAGCCCGTCAAATCAGGGAAAAAGAGAGAAATCCGGCCGGAATAAAAACCGTTCTCAGTCCACTCTGAAAACGCTTCTCGTTACCGGACGCAGAGGCGAAAAAAAGCCCCACCGAAAGCGGGGCGGAGGAGACGCGCTAGCGGAGATCAGGCCGCTTGCGGCACGCGGCGCATTTCGGTAATCGTGGTCGTGCTCTCAATGTGTTCGTTCAGCACTTCGCGTGCATAGCTGACGCATTTGCCGCACATGGTGCCGACGCCCAGTTCCTTGTGCAGTTCGGCCACCGAGCTGATGCCCAGGTCGACCGCCTGGCGGATTTCGCGGTCGGAGATGTTGTTGCAGACACAGACGATCATCGTTCGATTCCTTGGGCTGAGAGCGACGCGCTCACACGTTGTTCACTTGGCATTTAAATGAGAATCAATCTCATTCGTGTTCTATTCTCCGTAAACTCGGTCCCGTTTGCAACAAGAATTTGCAGTGTGCGCGCTCTTTCTTTGCCTTTTCTTTGGTGTGTGATCAAAGCGCAAATAGAAATAATTCGCATTTAGGTTTATGATGCTCGATATCTGTCTCATCAGCGCTACACTTACCGGACGCGACCATGACTCTTGCTCCCTCCCTCACCACGCTCGACGCCCTCCAGGCCGGCCAGAGCGCCACCGTGATCCACCTGGCGCCGGCTGCGCAGCAGGGTGGTTTCGACGTCCAGCGCCGCCTGATGGAGCTCGGCTTCGTGCCGGGCGAGCGCATCCGCGTGCTCAAGCGCGTGCTGGGCGGCCCGCTGGCGGTCAAGGTCGGCGAATCCACCTTTGCGCTGCGCCGCTTCGAAGCCGCCCTCGTGTCGATCAAGCCGGAATAATCGAATGGGTGTCATGGAACAACAGGTGGCGTCGCGCACGCCCCTGGTCGCACTGCTCGGCAATCCCAACTGTGGCAAGACCGCACTCTTCAACCGCCTGACCGGCGCGCGCCAGAAGGTCGCGAACTACGCCGGCGTGACCATCGAACGCAAGGAGGGCAGCTTCACCTCGCCCGCCGGCCGCGCCTTCCGCGTACTCGACCTGCCGGGCGCCTACAGCCTCAGCGCCCATACGCCCGACGAAGCCATCACGCGCGACGTGGTGGCCGGCCTGCGCGCCGGCGAAGCCGCGCCGGATGCCGTCCTGTGCGTGGTCAATGCAACCAATCTGCGCCTCAACCTGCGCATGGTGCTGGAGCTCCAGCGCCTCGGCCTGCCGATGGTGCTCGTCTTGAACATGGTCGACGTCGCCAGGAAGCGCGGCATCGCCATCGATACCGCCAGGCTGTCCGCGGCGCTGGGCATGCCGGTGGTCGAAACCGTCGCCATCCATACCGGCGGCGAACAGGCCCTGCTGGCCCAGCTCGACCGCATGGCTTTCGATGTGAAGGTAGAACCCAATCCGCTGTCGGCGATCGATGCGGTGCCGGTCGAGGAAACCCAGCGCGAAGTGCGCCGTATCCTCGAGCTCGCCGTTTCCGCCAGTGGCGACCGCGGCAACCTGACCGAGAAGATCGACAACGTGGTGCTGCATCCGGTGCTGGGCCCGATCATCCTGGCCGCGCTGATGTTCCTGATCTTCCAGGCCGTGTTCAGCTGGGCCGGCGCGCCGATGGACCTGATCGAAGCGGGCGTCGGGCTGCTGGGCGAGCAGGTCGGGCTGCTGCTGGGCGAAGGCGTGCTGCACAGCCTGATCGTGGACGGCATCATCGCCGGCGTCGGCAGCGTGCTGGTGTTCCTGCCGCAGATCCTGATCCTGTTCTTCTTCATCCTGCTGCTGGAAGACGTCGGCTACCTGCCGCGCGCCGCCTTCCTGCTCGACCGCATCATGGGCAGCGTCGGGCTGTCGGGCCGCGCCTTCCTGCCGCTGCTGTCCTCGTTCGCCTGCGCGATCCCCGGCATCATGGCGGCGCGCACCATCCAGAATCCGCGCGACCGCCTGGTGACGATCATGATCGCCCCGCTCATGACCTGCTCGGCGCGCCTGCCGGTGTACGCGCTCCTGATCGCCGCCTTCATCCCGGACCGGATCGTGGCCGGCGGCCTCAACCTGCAGGGCCTGGTGCTGTTCGGCCTGTACATGGCCGGCATCCTGAGCGCCATGGCGGTGGCCTGGTTCATGAAGCGCCGCAGCGACTATAAACAGCAGGCGCTGATGCTCGAACTGCCGGCCTACCACTGGCCGCAGCCGCGCGCGCTGGCTTCCGGCCTGTGGGACCGCGCCAAGATCTTCCTGAAGCGGGTCGGCACCTTGATCCTCACCATGATGATCCTGCTGTGGCTGCTGTCGAGCTTCCCGGGCGCACCGGAAGGCGCGACCCATCCGCCGATCTACTACAGCGTGGCCGGCATGATCGGCCGCGCCCTGGAATATATCCTGGCACCGATCGGCTTCGGCTGGGAGATCGCGATCGCCCTGGTGCCCGGCATGGCCGCGCGCGAAGTGGCGGTGGGGGCGCTGGGCACCGTGTACGCGCTGTCGGGCGGCGACGAAGTCGGCAACACCCTGGCGCCGATGATCGCGCAATCGTGGTCGCTGGCCACCGGCCTGTCGCTGCTCACCTGGTACGTCTACGCGCCGCACTGCCTGCCGACGCTGGCCACCGTGGCGCGCGAAACCGGCAGCCGCCGTTACGCCTGGATCATGGCCGGCTACATGTTCGGCCTGGCCTACGTGGCCGCCTTCATCGTCTACCGCGTCACCCTGTATTTCACGGGAGCCTGAGCATGTGGCAGGAGCTGCTTACCGGGATCATCGTCGCGCTGGCCGTGCTGTACGCCGGCGCGAAGTACCTGCCGGACAGCTGGCGCCGCGCCATCGTGCACCGCCTGTCGCAGGGCGGGCGCCAGTCCAGGTTAGTGAAATGGCTCGATACCTCGGCCAGTTGCGGCAGCGGCTGCAACAGCTGCAAGACCTGTGGGCCGGCCCCGGCCGAGCCGTCGCCCGGCAAGGGCAACGGCAAGGTCATCAAGATCCACCAACGGCGCTGATCAATCGCCCTTGACCACGTGCCAGGCGCCGCCGACGCCGTCGCCGGTCTTGTCTCCCGCTTTCTTGTCCTTGACGAAGGTGTACAGCGGCTTGCCCTGGTGGGCCAGCTGCTTGCTGCCGTCCTCGCGCGTCACGACCGAATACGGCGCGGGTGGCGTGCCCTCGGCCATGACCGGCGGCCAGTTCCTGGCGCAGGCGGCGACGCAGCTGCTCTTGCCGCTGTTCGGCGTGTCCTTGTCGTAGGTATAGACCGTCATGCCGGCGCTATCGACGAGCATGCCGTTCGAGGCCTTCAAGGGGGCGCTGTCGGCAGCGAAAGCGGTGGCGGAAAACAGCAGGGTGGTGATGACGGCGGTACTGACGCGAAGCAATTTCATATAGCCTCCTGGTCGCTTACTGCGTGGGTGGACGACCATTCTAGCCTGCTGGCGCCGTCATGGCATCCACCGCCGCACCCCATGCTAAGCTGGCGGCCTGTCGAACTCTTCGTAGAACAACACCCATGATCGTCGTCCATCACCTGAACAATTCGCGCTCGCAGCGCATCCTGTGGCTGCTCGAGGAGCTCGGGCTCGACTACGAGATCAAGAAGTACCAGCGCGACCCCAAGACCATGCTGGCGCCGCCGGAACTGAAGGCGGTGCACCCGCTCGGCAAGTCGCCGGTCATCACGGACGGCGACACGGTCGTGGCCGAATCCGGTGCGATCGTCGACTACCTGGTCGGCCGTTACGGCAACGGGCGCCTGGTGCCCGCCGCCGGCACCCCGGATCGCCTGCGCTATACCTACTTCCTGCACTTCGCCGAAGGCTCGGCCATGTCGCCGCTGCTGATGAAGCTGGTGTTCGACAAGGTCGAGCATGGGCCGATGCCCTTCTTCGCCAGGCCGATCGCGCGCGCGATCGCACGCAAGGTCAAGGAAGGCTTCATCCTGCCGAACATCCGCAGCCAGCTCGAGTTCCTGGAGGGCGAACTGGGCAAATCCACCTGGTTCGCGGGCGAGGAATTCAGCGCCGCCGACATCCAGATGAGCTTTGCGCTGGAAGCGGCCGCCTCGCGCGGCGGACTGGGCCGCCAGTATCCGAAGCTGTCGGCCTTCCTGCAAACGATCCACGCACGACCGGCCTATGCGCGCGCATTGGCGCGTGGCGGCAAGTATGACTATGCGTGATAAGTATCTTATTAACCACAAGTGCTCATGATTTAATAACTTGATGGTTGTTAGATAATTCTAACGTGCAATAAAATTGAGGCTTCGTCCAACGCCGGAGCTTTCATGCCAAACCACGCATCCCTTTCCCGTACGCGGGCCTGGCTGATTCCTTTCGTCCTGGCGCTTGCCGCCGGGTGCAGCCGCGACGCCGGCCAGCCGGCCGAAGAATTCAGCGCGTCGGCCGGCCAGGTCAAGCCGGCCGTATCGAGTCCGGTCACCCGCTACGCGGCCGCGCGCTTCGCCGACCAGGTCAGTTTCGGCGCCACGCCGGCCCTCGTCGCCGACATCCAGGCCAAGGGGTTCGAACGCTGGATCGACGAGCAATACGCGCTGCCGGTATCGCTCATCGACACCACGCCGATCGCCAGCTACGACAGCCAGGTCCGGGAGCAGGGCGACAAGGCCTACCTGTACATGAACCAGCAGTTGTACGGCTCCTTCCTCAACGTGCCCGACCAGCTGCGCCGGCGCGTCACCTGGTCGCTGTCGCAATTCATCGTCACGGCGATCAACAAGATCGAGCCCTACGGCGGCCTGTCCTACTCGAATTTCCTGCAGCGGCATGCGTTCGGCAACTACGGTGAGCTGATCCGCGCGGTGACGATGAACCCGTCGATGGGCGTCTACCTGGACAACCTCGAGAACCGTCCGACCAGCGACGAGTGCCGCTGGTGCGCCCCCAACGAAAACTATGCGCGTGAACTGCTGCAGCTGTTCACGCTGGGCGTGGTCAAGCTCAACCTGGACGGCAGCGTACAGCGCGACGCGGCCGGCAAGCCGGTCGAGACCTACAGCCAGAAGGACGTGGAAGAGCTGGCGCGCGCGCTGACCGGCTGGCGTGTGAACGGCAATTTCGACCGCACCGACTACCGCCGCTACGACGGCGAACTGGTGCCCGATACCTGGCGTGCGGCGCATGACCGCGGCGCCAAGCAGGTATTGGGCCGCTCCTTCCCGGCCGGGGTCGAGGCGCGCCAGGAGCTCGACACCATCGTCTCGCTCGTGATGTCGCACCCGAACATCGCGCCCTTCGTCAGCCTGCGCCTGATCCAGCACCTGGTCACCAGCGATCCGAGCCCGGCCTACATCGCACGGGTCGCCACCGTATTCAGCAACAACGGCCAGGGTGTGGCCGGCGACATGAAAGCCGTCGTCAAGGCGGTCTTGCTCGACCAGGAGGCGCGTCGAGGCGACCAGCCGGGGAACGACACGGCACAGTTCGGGAAAATGCGCGAGCCCCTGCTCTGGTACACCGGCCTGCTGCGCGGACTCGGTTGCACGCGCCAACTCAAATGGGGCGATGCCGAAACACAGGTCGTGACCGCCGCGTCGCAGAACCCGTTCGATCCAACCAGTGTCTTCAGCTTCTACATGCCGACGGATCGCGCGCCCGGCAGCAACCTGCTGGCGCCCGAACAGCGGCTGCTGAACGCCTCGGAGCTGTCCTGGCGGCTCGGGAACGGAATCGCCGAAGGCGTCCAGCGCGTCGCGGCGAGCTGCCAGGCCGATGAATTCGGACGCGCGTATAGCGCCTCGCCATCGGTCCTGGCCGACCTGATCAGCGAACGCTTCTTCCGCGGCGCCATGCCCGCCGCACTGCGCCAGAACCTGATCGAGCTTGCCCCCACGACCTGGGGCAACACACCTACCCAAAAAGCCGTCAGCCTGGTGCAGTTCGCGCTGGCGACCCCTTACTATGGAGTGATCCGCTAATGGACCGCCGCCACTTTCTCCGTTTTGCCGGCGCCGCGCCGGTGGTCAGCATGCTCGGCGCCTCGAGCCTGCTCGAATCCGGCCCGGCCCACGCGGCCGGCGACGATTACCGCGCGCTGGTCGTCGTGTTCCTCGGCGGCGGCAACGACGGGCTGAACAGCCTGGTGCCGACCGACGGCGCCTACGGCGATTATGCCGGCGCCCGTCCCGAGCTGGCGATCGACAAGAGCGTGCTAGCCAGCCTGTCGGGCAGCAGCGGCGGCCATACCTACGGCATGCATCCGGCGCTGGCGCCGCTGGCCTCGCTGTACAACGGCGGCCGCCTGGCCTGGATCGCCAATGCCGGTCCGCTGGTGCAGCCGGCCACGGCGCGCCAGGTGATCGACCGCGCGGTCGCCGTGCCTTCGTTCCTGCTGTCGCACAGCGACCAGGTGATGTGGCAGCAGGGCTGGCTCGGCGACAGCGACACCAGCGGCTGGGCCGGACGCGCCCTCGAACTGCTGCCGACCTCCCTGCGCAACCCGGTCAATGCGGTCACCATGAACAACGACCGCACCCTGGTCCTGGGCCGCAACTCGCCGGTGTCCTTCCTGAGTCCCTGGGACTCGCGCTACTGGGGCCAGGCCGACCTGGCGCGGCCGGGCGAGCCGGCTGCGCAGGCACTGAACCGCATGGCGCGCTGGCAGTTCGCCAACCAGTACGAAGCGGAGTACGCGCGCACCTTCGGCGGCGCCGTGACCGAATCGACCCTGTTCACCCAGGCCACGCTGGCGGCCAAGGATCCGGCAGGGGACTTCGGCGGCGACGAGCTGTCGCGCGCGCTGCGCAAGCTGGCCTCGCTGCTGCCGGTGTTCAAGCAGCGCGGTTTCAAGCGCCAGGTGTTCCTGGTCCAGTGGGGCCAGTTCGACACCCACGCCGCCCAGCGCGGCACCGGCGCCACCAGCCAGGACGCCCAGCTGGCCACCCTGGCGCGCGCAATGCATGCCTTCGACCAGGCCAACCAGGCCGCCGGCCTGGACCAGAACATCGTGTCGCTGACCATGAGCGACTTCGGACGCACGCTGCGCCAGGCGTCGGGCGGCGGCAGCGACCATGCCTGGGGCAACCACTGGTTCGCCATGGGTGGTCCGGTGCGCGGCGGGCAGGTGGTCGGCACCCTGCCCACCCTGACGCTCCGCGGCCCCGACGATTCCGACCCGAATGGCGGCGGGCGCTTCGTCCCGACCATCTCGACCGACCAGGTGGGCGCGACGCTGATGCAATGGCTCGGCCTGCCGTCGACCGAATTCGACAAGGTGTTCCCGAACCTGGCCAACTTCAGCCAGAAAACCATCAACCTGCTGCACGCGTAAGCGGCCGACGAGACACCATGGATATCAAAGGTACTGCAGGCGACGACACCATTGTCCAGACGGGGAACGCGGACGAATGGCACGACTACCACGGCCTGGACGGCAACGACATCATCCGGATCTACCAGGGCCAGGCGCTCGGGGGGCGCGGCAACGACCGTATCGAGGCCTTACCCTCGGCGGAATGGTGGCGCACGGTGTCGGCGGCCTACTGGGATAGTCCCGCCGGCGTGGTGGTGGACCTCGCCGCCGGCTATGCCGAGGATGGCTGGGGCACGCGCGACACGCTGGTCGGCGTGCATAACATCTCCGGCTCGTGGCATGGGGACAAGCTGTACGGCGACGCCAATAACAATGCCGTCAGTGTCGGCGGCGGCGGCCATACCATCACGGATGGACGCGGTGGAGAGGATGTGGTGTGGCTGCCGAAGTACAGCGACGACACGGCTTTCTCGGAATTCAGGATCGACGTCAGCATCGATGGCCTGCACGCAACGGTTACCCATCCTGGCCAGCCTGGCTTCCGGCTCGACATCAGCAACTACGAGCGGATCGGCATCGGCTGGAACGTCAGCCATGCACTGGCCGACTTCATCTCGCCCGAGCGCATGGCGATCGAAGGCCTGGTCGGCGCCGATGCCAACCGCTGGAATGCCGGGAAGTCCCAGGGCAGCGCCGTCGAGCTGAGCTTCGGTTTCGCCACCAGCGCTCCGGCCAGCGGCCCCGGCGCGACCGGCTTCGCTGCCTTCACCGAGGCGCAGAAGGCAGCGGTGCGCGCCATCCTCGACAGCGCGTCGAAGCTCACCGGCCTCACGTTCCGCGAAACCGCGCCGGACGGCGCCAAGCTGCTGTTCGGCGCCAGCGCACAGGCGGCGACCAAGGGCGTGGCCGCGATGCCGGGCCAGGCCAATGCCGGCCAGGTCTGGATGGACGTCGATTCCCTCAAGGATCTGACGCCGGGTTCGGAAGGCTACGCGGCGCTGCTGCACGAAATCGGCCATGCGCTCGGCCTGCGCCATCCGCGCAACGTCGATGCAGGCGATGCCTGGACCGCCCAATGGCGCGCGCAGGACGACGTCACCAGCTACTCGGTGATGGCGCACGGCGCCAGCCTGGACGGCCTGTTCCCGTCGACCTGGGGCGCGCTCGACATCGCCGCGCTGCGCTACCTGTACGGCACCCGCAGCACGGGCGCCGGTGACACCGTGTACAAGCTCGACGCCGCGCGCTTCGAAGCGCAGACCAGCATCACCGACGACAGCGGCAACGACAGCATCGACGCCTCGGCGTCGGTCATCGGCGTTTCGATCGACCTGACCCCGGGCAGCCTGTCGAGCGTGGGCATCACGAAGAACGGCGCGGTGGCGGTCGACAACCTCGGCATCACGCCGAACACGTGGATCGAATCGGCGATCGGCTCGCAGTACGACGACGTCCTGCTCGGCAATGCCCGCGACAACAGCTTGCGCGGCGGCCTGGGCAACGACTGGCTCGACGGCGGCGCGGGCAGCGACACCGCCGTCTTCGAAGGCAAGCGCGCCGACTACCTGATCAGCACCGGTTTCGGCAAGCTGTTCGTCACCGCGCGCGACGGCAGCGGCGGCTTCGACACCCTGCTCAGCGTCGAGAAACTGAAGTTCGCCGACACCACGATCGCCTTCGGCAGCGCCGGACTCGCTGCCGACACCACCATCGGCGTCGACCAGAACGCGAGCACGTCGGGCAGCCTGCCGGTGTCGAGCGATGGCGCCACGGTGAGCTACAAGGTCAAGAGCGGCCCCGCGCACGGTACCCTGAGCCTGTCGGCGAGCGGCGAGTACGTCTACACGCCGCAGCGCGGCTTCGCGGCGGAAGACCGCTTCACCTACACCGTCACCGATGCCAAGGGCAGCAACGACTACACCGGCTTCATCGCCGTGCGCCAGCTGTCCGCCGCCCCCGGCGGCACCGAGGGCGGCGACAGCCTGGCGGGCAGCGCCGGCGACGATACGCTGGCGGCGGGAGGCGGTAACGACCGCATCGCCGGCAGCGCGGGCTCCGACCACATCGACGCCGGCGCCGGTTTCGACACCGTGCGCTACGAGGGCGCGCGCGGCAGCGTCAAGTTCGCGCGCCACGAGGATGGCAGCACCATCGCCACCAAGGCAGCGGGCGCCGACCACCTGGTGGGCGTCGAGCGCGTGCTGTTCGGCGACGGCAGCGCGGTCGCCCTCGACATCGACGGCGCCGCCGGCCAGACCTATCGCGTCTACCAGGCGGCCTTCGACCGCAAGCCGGACATCCCCGGCCTGAGCTTCTGGATGTTCAACATGGACAACGGCGTGACGCTGGAGGCGGTGGCACGCGGCTTCCTGGAATCGGCGGAGGCGATCAAGCTGTACGGCGCCAACCCGACGGCCGAGGAGTTCGTGTCGAAGCTGTACAGCAACGTGCTGCACCGCGCGCCGGAGCAGGCGGGTTACGACTTCTGGGTCAATGCCATCAAGCTCGGCTTCTCGCGCTCGGAACTGCTGGCCCAGTTTGCCGAGAGCGCCGAGAACCGTGCCCAGGTGATCGGCGTGATCGAAGGCGGGATCGACTACACGCCGTTCGGCGCATGAACGGCTGTGCCATCGTCCTCGCGGCCGCCTGCGCCGCCGCACTGCTGGCCGGCTGCGGCGGCGCCGCGGTGGAAGACCCGGCGCCGCCCGCGCGCACCGCGAGCACCGTGACTGCCGCCCAGGTGGACCACGAGCGCATCGCCCAGCAGCTCTACCTGGCCTATCTCGGCCGCGCCGCCGATCCTGCCGGGCGCGACTTCTTCGCCGGCGCCAGCCGCCAGGCCGGATTGCCGTCGGAGATGGGCGCGATGGTCGGGCGTTACGCGAGCGACCCGGGCGCGCGCCAGGTGCTCGACAGCGTGGCCGGAAGCCCGGAAGCCCTCGCCCTGTATGCGGGGACCGACACGGCCGCGGTGTCGGCCATGTACCGCAACCTGTTCAACCGCGATCCCGACCCCGGCGGCCTGGCCTTCTGGACCGGCGTGCTGTCGAGCGGCGCATTGAACCGCGCCCAGGTGCCGCTGGCGCTGCTGGCGGGCGCCCATTTCTCGGATTTGGCGGTATTCGACCGCAAGACCGCGGTGGCGGCCGCCTTCACCGCCGCACTGGATACTCCTGAGCGTGCCGCCGCCTACCATGGCGAGGGCGCCGCCGCCGCGCTACGGCAGGTGCTGGCGAAAGTGACGCCCACCACGCTGGATGGCGATGTGATCGTGCTGGTGCACGAGGCCCTCGCGGCGGTCGCCGCCTCGCCGGCCTTCCCGAAAGTCCAGGCGATCGTGCGTGCGCGCTGCGTGGCCTGCCATTCGGTCACCCCGACCATGCGCGGCTTTGGCAGCGCGCCGCGCGGCATCCGTTTCGATACCGCGGACCAGATCCGCGCCGACGCGTACCGCATCTACGTCAACGTGGTCCAGACCCAGTTCATGCCCTACGGGAACCAGACCAATATGACGCAGGCGGAGCGTGCGATCGTGCGCGCATGGTATGAGACGGAGGTGCAAGGCGGGGTCCGCTGAAGATCCCCGCTTTGCCGCGCGCGCCGCCCGGTTTATCATGGCGGCGCCGCAACCAATCCCGATAACCGCACCACCATGAGCAAACAGGGAAAGCTGCTGGCGATCGATGGCCTGAACATCGTGCGCCGCGTCTACGAAGCCAGCCCGGAACCGGATTCCGACCTGAAGGCCGGCATCGCGCTGCGCCACGCCTTCTCGTCGTTCCGCAACGTGCTGGAAACGCACGCGCCCACGCACGTGCTGGCGGCCTTCGACTACGGCGGCCCGAACTGGCGCCACGCCCTCTATCCGCGCTACCGCGAGGGGCGCGCTCCCATGCCGGCGCCGCTGCGCGACGCCCTGCCTGAGTTCCATGAACGCCTGCGCCAGGCCGGCCTGCACGTGCTGGCCCTGCCCGAGGTCGAGGCCGACGACGTGATCGCCACCGGCGTCATGCGCTGGCTGCAGGAAGGGCGGGGCGAAGCCATCGTGGCCACCACCGACAAGGACCTGCACATCCTGATCGCGCACGGCGCTCTGGTGTGGGACCACTTCAAGAACGAATGGCACGACGACGCGTGGGTGCGCCAGCGCTTCGGCGTGGCGCCGGAGCTGCTGCACGACCTGCTGGCGCTGATGGGCGACCCGACCGACGGCGTGCCGGGCGTGTCGAAGATCGGCATGAAGACCGCGGCGCGCCTGCTCAATGCCTACGGCAGCCTGGACGCCGTGGTGGCGGGCGCCGGCATCCTCAAGACGCCGCTGGGCGAAAGGCTGCGCGCCGAGCGTGAGATACTCGCGGTGTCGCGCCGGTTGGTCGAGCTCAAGCTGGACGTGCGCCTGGGCGTGACCTGGAACATGCTGGCTTACGAATCACATTGAAAGGGAGGCGATGCTCAAGGCATTGATCGTGGACGGCAGCGCCATCGCGCGCGGCCTGCTCAATACCGTGCTGCTCGATGGCGGCTACGATGTCGTCGCACAGACCCATACCGGCCATCTGGCGCTGGTACTGGCGATGAAGCACCGTCCGCAGATCGTCTGCATCGCGCGCGAGCAGGTCGAGGACGGCAGCCGCGTCGTCGAGGAACTGCGCGCGCAGCTACCCAAGGCAATGATCTTCATGGTCTCCGGCACGCTCGACGCCGCCGCCATCCAGGAGACGCTCGGGCGCGGCGTACACGGCTTCATCGTCAAGCCCTTCAAGGCCGACGCCGTGCTCAAGACGATCCGCGCCACCGTGATCGCGGTGGTCCGCAAGCAGCAGGCCGCATCCGGCGGCGAGCAGTAATTCAACCGCGGCGCTTGATTTCTTCCGAAGCGATCGCCGCCAGCTCGCGCAGCGCCCGCAGTTCGCGCGCGCGCAGACGGCGCGGCTCGCGGTCCAGCACGCACAGGGTGCCGAAGCGGCGCCCCTGCGCGTCTTCCAGCGGCACGCCGGCATAGAAACGCACATGCGGGCCGCGCGTCACCAGCGGATTTGCGGCGAAACGCGGATCGTTGGCGGCATCGCCCACCACGAATTCCTCGCCGCTGGCCAGCGCATGGTTGCAGAATGCCCACTCGCGCGGGGTCTCCCGCAGATCGAGGCCGACGCGCGCCTTGAACCACTGGCGTTCTCCGGCCAGCACAGTGACCAGCGCGATCGGACAGTCCGTCACCTGCGCCGCCAGACGCGCCAGGCGGTCGAAGATTTCCTCGGGGGCGGTGCCGAGCAGGGCGTGGGTGGACAGTGCTTCGACGTCTTGCGGCGGCGCTGGGGCAGGGGCCGTGGCGGCGCCCTGCCGCGTCTGCAGCTGGCGCACCGCGCTGACGCGCACCCGCCTGTGCCCTCCCGGCGTCTTCCATGCCGGCAGTGCTCCGCTCTCCATCCACAGCTGCGCAGTGCTGACGGCAACGCCGAGCATGTGCGCAGCTTCGCGCGTGGTCAGGATCGGATCGTCCTCGCTCATAATCGTGGTAATTTGTAATTGATGCAGGCATTTTACCCGAGTACCGGCAATATTTGACGGAAATGCGCACACTTTTCAGTTAATATTGCCGTAAAGCACAATTGCATCCTAAAATGTCAGTATAATCGTCACTTTTGATAAATGCCTGCGCCTTCGTAGGTGTGCAAAGCCAAGGCCGCTCCATGAATACGCCGCACGATCCCGCGCTCCGCGAAGCCAGCCGCATCGAGGCGCTGCGCCAGCTGGAATTGCTCGACACCGCGCCCGGCGAGGCCTTCGACCGCATCACCCGCATGGCCTCCCAGTTGTTCCAGCTGCCGATCGCAGCGGTCTCGCTGACCGATACCGACCGCCAGTGGTTCAAGTCGAAGGTGGGTGTGGCGCACGACGCCATCCCGCGCGTGAAGGCACCCTGCGCGGCGGTGGCCGACAGCGGCGCGATGCTCGAAGTGCCGGACCTGCTGGAGAGCGAGTGCTTCCGCGACAGCCCTCTGGCCGACAGCGGGATCCGTTTCTATCTTGGCGCGCCGCTGGTGACCAGGAACGGGCACTGCCTGGGGGCGATGTGCGTGCTCGGCACCGAGCCGCGCGCCGTGACCGAGGCCGACCGCAGCACGCTGAGCGACCTGGCGGCCATGGTCATGGCGCAGGTCGAGCTGCAGCACGCCCTGGGCCGGGTCGATCCGGTCAGCGGCCTGCCCAACCGCAACCAGTTCGTCAGCGACGTGCGCGACTTGAGCCTGGTCACCGCCCAGGGCGCGCCCCAGCTCGCGGCCCTGGTCAGCCTGGCCACGCCGGAAGAGCAGAGCGACGCCATGCGGGTAATGGGCAGCACCTGGCTCGACGACATCGTGCGCGACGCCGCACCCGCGTTGCGGGTGCTGGCCGGCGGCGGCAAGGTGTACCACGTCTCGCCGACCCAGTTCGCATTCCTGGCGCCGCTCGGCCTGTCGCTGGTGCGCTTCAGCGGCATGCTGATGGCGTGGCTGGGCGAACGCACGGCGACGGGGCAGGGCGGTTTCCTGACCACGCCCACGGTGGGACTGGTGCGCTTTGCGGTGGGCCAGGACGCGCCGCTCGACGTATTGCGCAACCTGCACAGCGCGGCCCACGATGCGCGCGATGCCGAGTCCGGGCTGCGCGTCTACTCGGCCGAGCAGGACGCCGCCTACCGCCACCGTTTCTGGCTGATCAGCGAACTCGGTCGCGCGCTGGCGCAACCCGACGAACTGCACCTGGTTTTCCAGCCCAAGGTTTCGCTGCTCGACGGCAGCTGCGTCGGCGTGGAAGCCCTGCTGCGCTGGACCCATCCCGAATCCGGCCCGATTGGTCCGGGCGAATTCATGCCGATCGTCGAGAGTACCTCGCTGGCGCACGCCACCACCGAATGGGTGCTTGACGCGGCGCTGCGCCAGCTGGCGGCCTGGCGCGCCGGCGGCGTGTCGCTGCAGGTGGCGGTCAACGTGTCCGCGGTGAACCTCGAGGAGCCGGACTTCTGCGAGCGCGTGCTGGACGGGCTGGCGCGCCACGGCCTGCCGGCCGCCAGCCTGGCCCTGGAGATGACGGAAAGCGCCCTGATGCGCAAACCCAAGGCCGCCCACGACACCATGGCGCGGCTGGCCGCGGGCGGCGTGAAGATCGCCATCGACGATTTCGGCACCGGCTACAGCAGCCTGTCCTACCTGCAGGACATGCCGGCCGACGTGGTCAAGATCGACCAATCCTTCGTGCGCGGGATGGAAAGCGACGAGCGCACGCAAGCGCTGGTGACGACCATGATCAAGCTGTCGCACGACCTCGGCCATCGGGTGGTGGCGGAGGGCGTGGAGACGGAGGAAGTGGCGCAGATGCTGCGCGCGGCGGGCTGCGACGAGGCGCAGGGTTACTACTATGGGCGGCCGATGGCGCCGGCGGCGCTGGGCGAGTGGCTGGCGAATCGTTAATTTGCTGCTGCGATGTCGTTCTTCGTAGGGTGGGCGGCTGCGCCGCCCACGCGTTCAACCAGCGGAAGAACAGCCGCTCAGGCAGCTTTACCGGGATTTGAACGCGTGGGCGGGAGACCCGCCCACCCTACGTCAGGCGACGGTATTCGAATCGATGATCCCGCCACCCAGGCACACGTCGCCGTCGTACAGCACGGCCGACTGCCCCGGCGTCACCGCCCACTGCGGCTCCTCGAAATCGAGCGCGAAACGCTGGATGCCGTCGGCGTGCACGGTGCAGGCCACGTCGGCCTGGCGGTAACGGGTCTTGGCCGACAATGCTTTTCCGCTGACAGGCGGCTCGCCCGCGACCCAGCTGGCCTGTCCGGCCTCCAGGCGCGGCGACAGCAGCCACGGATGATCGTGGCCCTGCACGATGTACAGCGTGTTGCTGGCCACGTCCTTGCGCGCCACGAACCACGGCTCGCTGGTGCCGTCCTCGGTCTTGCGCGACTTCAGGCCGCCGATGCCGATGCCCTTGCGCTGGCCCAGCGTATAGAACGACAGGCCGATATGCTCGCCCACGGTCTCGCCGGTATCGAGCTTCATCGGGCCCGGCTTGTGCGACAGGTAGCGGTTCAGGAAATCGCGGAACGGGCGCTCGCCGATGAAGCAGATGCCGGTCGAATCCTTTTTCTGCGCGTTGGGCAGCTGCAGGCGTTCGGCGATTCTACGCACCTCGGTCTTCGGGATCTCCCCCAGCGGGAACAGCGACTTCGACAGCTGCGCCTGGTTCAGGCGGTGCAGGAAGTAACTCTGGTCCTTGGTGTGGTCGAACGCTTTCAGCAGTTCGAAGCGGCCGTCGTTCTCGCGCACGCGTGCGTAGTGGCCGGTCGCGATCAGGTCCGCGCCCAGCTTCATCGCATGGTCGAGGAAGGCCTTGAACTTGATTTCGGCGTTGCACAGCACGTCCGGGTTCGGCGTGCGGCCGGCCTGGTACTCGCGCAGGAATTCCGCAAACACGCGGTCCTTGTATTCGGCGGCGAAGTTGACGGCCTCGATGTCCACGCCGACCACGTCGGCCACGCTGGCCGCGTCGATCCAGTCCTGGCGCGTAGAACAGTATTCGGAGTCGTCGTCGTCTTCCCAGTTCTTCATGAACAGGCCGATGACTTCATAGCCCTGTTCCTTCAGCATCCACGCCGCGACCGAGGAGTCGACACCGCCCGACATCCCGATCACGACTTTTTTCTTGCTCATTTCTGTTTCCGTATTCTTTAGATTCCACCTTCGAAAACCGAAGGATGGGTGTACAGCAGGTGCAGCGGCGTGCGGTGACCGGCCAGGTAGTCGTCGACGCACTGCAGCACGATCGGGCTGCGGTGGCGCTCGGCGGTGGCAGCGATCTCGTCGCGCGTCATCCACAAGGTGCGCAGGATGCCTTCGTCGAGCGGCTGGTCCAGTTCGCGGCCGGCGTGGCCGCAGAAGGTGAAGCGCAGGTACGTAACGTCGGCGCCGCGCGATTTCGAATGGTAGCGCGACATGTACATACCCACCAGCGCGGTCGGGATGAATTCGTGCGCGGTTTCCTCCAGCGACTCGCGCACCACCGCCTGCTCGAGCGACTCGTGGGGGTCGAGGTGCCCGGCCGGCTGGTTCAGCTTCACGCCTTCGCTCGTCTCTTCCTCGATCAGCAGGAAGCGTCCATCGCGTTCGATGATCGCGGCGACGGTCACGGATGGTTTGAAGATATCGGTCATGCGCGTCCTTGAAAATGAGCCGACATTCTACCTTGACAGGCGGCATCTTTGCTCGTCCACCCCAGCTACGGTGCGCTTGCCTGTCGTTAAATGGCCTTGATCTATTGCAAACATCTGAGCCGTGGCGCTGGTGCCGCACCCGGCTTTTCGCGACAATCAGAAATTGATTTTTTAGTATTTGTTGTTGAGCAATAGTCGTAATTACATGTTAGATTGTGGACAGATGTGTCCACTGAACGGAGGATTCATGAGAATTGGCATACCGGCCGAGACCAGGCCGGGCGAGACCCGCGTCGCTGCAACGCCCGAAACGGTCAAGAAGCTGGCCGCGCGCCACCAGCTGCTGGTGGAAGCCGGCGCCGGGGTGCGGGCCTCGATTCCCGACGCGGCGTATGAAGCGGCCGGCGCCACCATCGTCGACAGCGCCACCGCGCTGGGCGCCGACATGGTGCTCAAGGTGCGCAGTCCCGACGCCGCAGAGCTTGCCCGCATGCGGCCCGGCACCGTGCTGGTCGGCATGCTCAATCCCTTCGATACCGAGAACCTGGCCCGGCTTGCCGGCGCCGGCCTGAGCGCCTTCGCGCTGGAAGCCGCGCCGCGTATCACGCGCGCCCAGTCGATGGACGTGCTTTCCTCACAGGCGAATATCGCCGGCTACAAGGCCGTCATGCTGGCCGCGAACACCTACGGGCGCTTCATGCCAATGTTGATGACGGCGGCCGGCACGGTCAAGGCGGCGCGGGTGCTGATCATGGGTGTCGGCGTGGCCGGCCTGCAGGCCATCGCCACCGCCAAGCGCCTCGGCGCCGTGATCGAGGCCTCCGACGTGCGCCCGCCGGTGAAGGAACAGGTGGAGTCGCTCGGCGCGAAGTTCATCGACGTGCCCTACGAGACCGACGAGGAGCGCGAGATCGCCAAGGGCGTGGGCGGCTACGCGCGGCCGATGCCGGCCGGCTGGATGCAGCGCCAGGCGGCGCTGGTGCACGAACGCGCCAGGCAGGCCGACATCATCATCACCACCGCCCTGATCCCGGGCCGCAAGGCGCCGGTCCTGATTTCGGAAGACACGGTCAAGGCCATGAAACCGGGCTCGGTGATCGTCGACATGGCGGTCGAGCAGGGCGGCAACTGTCCGCTGACGGAGCTGGGCCGCACGGTCGTCAAGCACGGGGTCCACATCATCGGCGAGCCGAACCTGGCCGGGCTGGTGCCGGCCGACGCCTCGGCGCTGTACGCCCGCAACGTGCTGGACTTCCTCAAGCTCGTCATCGACAAGGACGACCAATTCGTGATCGACCGCGAGGACGAGATCGTGCGCGCCACGCTGGTGTGCGCGGACGGCGCGGTGTTAAAGGCATAAGAACCACGAACAGGAGCGGAGCATGGAAATCAGCCACACCGTCATCAACCTGATCATCTTCGTGCTGGCCATCTACGTCGGCTACCACGTGGTCTGGAACGTCACCCCTGCGCTGCATACGCCGCTGATGGCGGTGACCAACGCGATCTCGGCCATCATCATCGTCGGCGCCATGCTGGCTGCCGGCCTCACCGAAGGACTGACAGGGCAGGTAGCCGGCACCCTGGCGGTGGCGCTGGCCGCCGTCAACGTATTCGGCGGCTTCATGGTCACGCGCCGCATGCTCGAGATGTTCAAGAAGAAGGAACCGAAACGGTCCGTCGACCAACCTGTTGCGAAAACCACGGCGGAGGAGCGGGCATGAACTTCATCAGCATGAATGTCGTGACGATGCTCTACCTGGTGGCCTCGGTCTGCTTCATCCAGGCGCTCAAGGGCCTGTCCTCGCCGTCGACGGCGCGGCTCGGGAATACCTTCGGCATGGCCGGCATGGCGATCGCCGTCGTGACCACCATCGCTCTCATGCTCAAGCTGCAGGCCGAGCTGGCCACCGGTAGCGGCATGGGCTTCACCCTGGTGCTGCTGGGCGTGGTGGTGGGCGGCGGCATCGGCGCGGTGGCCGCAAAAAAAGTCGAGATGACCAAGATGCCGGAACTGGTCGCGGCGATGCATTCGCTGATCGGCCTGGCCGCCGTCTGCATCGCGATTGCCGCGGTGTCCGAGCCCTGGGCCTTCAATATTGCCGAGCGTGGCGGCGCGCTGCCCTTCGGGAACCGGCTGGAGCTGTTCATCGGCACTTTCGTCGGCGCAGTGACCTTCTCGGGTTCGGTGATCGCTTTCGGCAAGCTGTCGGGCAAATACAAGTTCCGCCTGTTCCAGGGCGCGCCGGTGCGCTTCGCCGGGCAGCACATCCTCAACCTGGTGCTGGCGATCGCGATCATCGCGCTGGGATTGATGTTCTGCTTCGACGACAACGTGGCGCCGGCCTGGACCCCGTTCATCGTCATGGCCGCGCTGTCCTTCGTGCTGGGCGTCCTGATCATCATCCCGATCGGCGGCGCCGACATGCCGGTGGTGGTGTCGATGCTGAACTCCTACTCTGGCTGGGCGGCGGCCGGTATCGGCTTCTCGCTGAACAACTCGATGCTGATCATCGCCGGTTCGCTGGTGGGGTCGAGCGGCGCCATCCTGTCGTACATCATGTGCAAGGCCATGAACCGCTCCTTCTTCAACGTGATCCTGGGCGGCTTCGGCGGCGAGGCGGTCGTGGACGATGGCGGTACGAAGGAGCAGAAGCCGGTGAAATCCGGCTCGGCCGACGACGCCGCCTTCATCCTGCAGAACGCGGAATCGGTGATCATCGTCCCGGGCTACGGCCTGGCGGTGGCGCGCGCCCAGCACTCGGTAAAGGAACTGGCCGACAAGCTGACCGAGCACGGCGTGCAGGTACGCTACGCGATCCATCCGGTGGCGGGGCGCATGCCGGGCCACATGAACGTGCTGCTGGCCGAGGCCGAGGTGCCTTACGACCAGGTGGTCGAGATGGAAGACATCAACGGCGAGTTCGGCCAGACCGACGTGGTGCTGGTGCTGGGCGCGAACGACGTGGTGAACCCGGCCGCCAAGGACCCGAAATCGCCGATCGCCGGCATGCCGATCCTCGAGGCCTACAAGGCCAAGAGCATCATCGTGAACAAGCGCTCGATGGCTTCCGGCTATGCGGGCCTGGACAACGACCTGTTCTACCAGCCGAACACGATGATGGTGTTTGGCGATGCGAAGAAGGTGATCGAATCGATGGTGAAGGCCGTCGAATAGTCAACTCCCTGCACACCCATTAGGGTCAGCGTTGAATTGTTTTCCGTGATTTCGCGATCGGTCGCGCTCCAGGCAATCATGGCGCCTCCTCAACTGATCCGGGATGCTGGGCGAATAATTCGACGCTGACCCTCATTTCTCAACGATGAACGCACACCGATTCAACGTGTTCGGCAAACTGGTTGCCATCAGCGGCAAGCCCGGTGCCTGGGAGGCCTTCTATCCTGGGAACGATGGAAAGCGCCGGCCAGCCGATTTCGTCGTTCCTGCCGATATCGCCGAAGACGCTCTGGCCGACTACCTGGGCGACCTGTTCCACGAAGACGCCACCCCACGACGCAACACGGTCGAGCGCCTGCCTACCGATCAGGGTTCAACGGCGGCCGAACATCATCAGGTCGGCCAGCAGCAGGCGGGCGGGTTTGACGACGTCGAGGGCGGCCAGGGACAGGCCGAGTAGCGGCTGCAGCGGGCCGCCGCCAATGAAGGCGCGGGCCATGCTGTCGGTCAGGGAGATCGTCAGGCGGCGGTCCCGCCCGCGCTCGGTCATGAAGGCGCCGACGGCATCGGGCGTGGCGCCTCTCGCCAGCTGGCGTGCCAGGACGGCGGCGTCGCGCAGGCCGAGGTTCAGGCCCTGGCCGGCGACCGGGTGCAGGGTCTGGGCGGCATTGCCGATCGCGACCGTGCGGGCAGTGGCGCGGGCTTCGGCGTTCAGGCCGAGGGGGAAGGCCACACGCGGCGAGGCGGCGGTGAACTTGCCGAGGCGGGTGCCGAAGGCCTTGCCCAGTTGCGCGAGAAAGCCGGCATCGTCGAGCAGCTGGACGTCCACCGCACGTTCCGGCCGCATGCACCACACCAGCGCGTACTGGTGGCCATCGCCGCCATCCTGCGGCAGCAGCGCCAGCGGGCCTTCGTCGGTGAAGCGCTCGAAGGCGCGGTGGGCGACAGGATCACTGACGCTCACGCGCGCGATCAGGGCGGTCTGTCCGTAGTCGCGCTGCTGCGCTTGGCCAGCCTGCTGGCCGAACACGCCGCCCTCGGCCTGCACCGCCACCTGCGCGAACACGCTGCGGCCGTCGTCCAGGCGCAAATGCACCCCATTGTCTTCTTCGTCGAACGAGTCGACGCGCGCCGGACGCAGCGTGGCCACGCCGGCCTTGTCGCAGGCGCGCGCCAGCGCGTCGACCACGTCGCCGTAGCGCGCCACATAGCCCAGCGCCGGCAGGCGGTGCTCGGCGCGGTCCATCAGGCTGCGGCCCAGCTGGCCGCGGCGCGACACGTGGATTTCGTGGATCGGCGTGGCCGGCAGCGGCCAGGCCCGGACTTCTTCGAGCAGTTGCACGCTGCCCCAGGACAGCGCGATCGAACGCGGGTCGGTGATCGCCTGGCCAAGCGACTTGCCGTCGATGAGCACGATGCGCTTGCCCTCCACGCCGCGCCGCACCAAAAAGGCGGCCAGCGCCAGGCCCACCGGGCCGGCGCCGCAGATCGCCACATCGACATCGATCCCTTGGTCCGTCATCAGCGCTTCTCCATCAGTTCTTCGATCCCGGCCACGCTCTTCGGCGCGTCCGACGACAGCACCCGGCAGCCATCCTCGGTGACGATCACGTCGTCCTCGACCCGGATGCCGATGTTCCAGAACTGCTCCGGCACGCCCTCCGCCGGGCGCACGTAGATGCCCGGCTCCACCGTCAGGGCCATGCCCGGCAGCAGTGGGCGCGAAGGCTTGTCCGCCTGCGCCAGGTCGCGGTAAGGGCCAACGTCGTGCACGTCCATCCCGAGCCAGTGGCCGGTGCCGTGCATGTAGAACTGCAGATGCGCCTTGTCGGCGATCGCATCGTCGGCCGAGCCGTATCTGGCCCGGTCGAGCAGGCCCACATCCAGCATCCCTTCGGCCAGCACCCGCACCGCTGCCTCGTGGATGCCGCTGTAAGGCCGTCCCGGGACGATCGCGGCAACAGCCGCTTCCTGCGCCCGCAGCACCAGCTCATACAGCAGCTTTTGCGGCGCGCTGAAGCGGCCACTTACCGGCCAGGTGCGCGTTATGTCCGAGGCGTAGCCATCCAGCTCGCAGCCGGCATCGACCAGCACCAGCTCGCCCTCGCGGCACTGCCGGTTGTTCTGGCTGTAGTGCAGGACGCAGGCGTTGGCGCCAGAGGCGACGATGGCCGGATAGGCCGGGAACTGGGCGCCGTTGCGGCGGAATTCGTGCAGCAGCTCGGCTTCGATCTCGTATTCGAACACGCCGGGCCGGGTAAAGCGCATCGCGCGCGCGTGGCTAGCTGCGGCGATGCCGGCGGCGCGAAGCATGATCGCCTGTTCGCCGGCGTCCTTCAGCAGGCGCATCTCGTCGAGCATGCCGGGCAGGTGGTGGGTTGAGCTTGGTGCCGTGATGCCGCTGCGGCCCTGCGCGCGCACCGCCTTGAGCCAGCCGCCGACCTGCGCATCGAGCGCGGCGCCGTGGCCGAGCGCGTAGTACAGCGCCGGCACATTGGCCAGCAGCTTGCCCATCTGCGCATCGAGTTCGTCGATCGGAAAGGCCTGGTCGAAGCCGAATGCGATGCACGCCGCTTCCGGGCCATGGCGGTAGCCGTCCCAGATCTCGCGTTCCAGGTTCTTCTCGCGGCAAAACAGGATCGAGCGCGCCGGCGCATCGCCGGCAGCGGCGACCAGCACCAGCACGGCTTCCGGCTCGGTGAAGCCGGTCAGGTAGTAAAAATAGCTGTCGTGCCGGTAGGGATAGTCGCTGTCGCCGTTGCGCAGCACTTCCGGCGCGGTGGCCAGCACCGCGACCGATCCCGGCTGCATGCGCGCCGCCAGGCGCGCACGCCGTTCGATGCAGGACGCAACAACCGACGAGACGGCCGCCGTCATGACCCCAGACGCAGTCATGAACCTGTTTTGGCCGCGCGCAGCGGCGCGTTCAGTTCTTCCAGCTGGCCCGCGGTGCCGACGTTGACCCACTGGCCCGTATACAGTTCGCCGCCGACGCGGCCCTGCTCGATGAACTTGCGCATCAGGGGGCCGAACTTGACGAATTCGCCTGCCTGGATCCCGGCGAACATCTCGGGACGGTAGACGCCGATGCCGGCGAAGTTGAACTTCTCCGGTCCGTCGTTACGCAGGGTGTACATGTCGAGGGCGAAGTCGCCGTCCGGGTTGTGCCAGGGATTCGGCGTCAGCCACAGCCAGGCGATGTCGCGCTTGTCCGGCGGGTAGGGAACGCCCACCATGTCCTTGTCCTTCAGGACGTCGAACACCTGCGCGAAATCGAAGTAGGGCGCATAGATGTCGCCCGATACCGCGAGAAACGGTTCGTCGCCCAGCAGGTGCAGGGCGTTGGCGATGCCGCCCGCGGTCTCGAGCGGGGTCGGCTCGTGCGAATACTGGATGCGCGCGCCGTACTTTCTGCCGTCGCCCAGCTCTTCCTCGATCATGTGGCCGAGGTGCGAATGGTTGATGACGATGTCGGTGATCCCTGCGCGCACCAGGTTCAGCACGTGGTAGGTGATCATCGGACGTCCGCGCACCTTGAGCAGCGGCTTGGGGCAGGCGTCCGTGAGCGGGCGCATACGCTCGCCACGGCCGGCGGCGAAAATCATGGCTTTCATGAGAAGGGACCCGTCGTCAGAAGGTGTAGCCGACCGCCGGCGCCTTGTCCTCGAGCGCGTCGAGAAGGCGGATCAGCGGTTTCAGTTCGATGTAGCGGTTGGCGGTGCGGCGCACGTAATCCAGCACCGTCGGCAGGTCGCCCATGTAGATCGGCTTGCTGTCGCGGTAGTTCAGGCGGCAGAAGATGCCGAGGATCTTCAGGTGGCGCTGCAGGCCCATGAATTCGAAGTCGCGGTAGAAGGCGTCGATGTCCGGGTTCACCGGCAGGCCCACCTGCTTGGCGCTCTGCCAGTAGCGCACCACCCAGTCCAGCACCATCTCTTCGTCCCACTGGATGTAGGCGTCGCGCATCAGCGAGGCCAGGTCGTAGGTGACCGGGCCGTAGACGGCGTCCTGGAAGTCGAGCACGCCCGGGTTGCCCGCCTCCAGCCACATCAGGTTACGCGAGTGGAAATCGCGGTGCATGTAGACCTGCTGCTGCGCCAGCACGTTGGCGGTGATCGCCTCGAACACCTTGTCGAGCTGTTCCTGCTGCTTCGCGTCCAGCGTCACGCCGAGGTGGCGCTGGAGATACCACTCGGGGAACAGGTTCATTTCGCGCAGCACGAAGGCGCGGTCGAATTCCGGCAGCTTGCCCGGCTCGCTGGCCAGCTGGAATTTCAGCAGGGCGTCGACCGCGCTCGAATACATGAAGGCGGCATTGTCCGAATCGAGGCGCTGCAGGTAGGTGGTCACGCCAAGATCGGACAGCAACAGATAGCCGCTCTCGACCTTGCGCTCGACGATGGCCGGCACCGTGACCCCGGCGTCCATCAAGAGGCCCTGCACATGGATAAAGGCCGGCACGTTCTCGCGCTCGGGCGGGGCGTCCATGGCGACCAGGGTCGCACCCAGCTTGTCACGCATCCCGGGGACGACGTCATAACGGAAATAGCGGCGGAAGCTCGCATCCGAGGATGCCGGACGGCCGGTTTCCACATCCACCAGGCCGGTCGAGGCCAGCCATTCGGTCAGGCCCTGCAGACGAGCATCCTTGTCGGCGGAAGTAGAAGAATTTTGATACAAAGAAGACATGAAGCGGCCTGGTGAATCGGGTTGGTCGAGGTAATTCCCATATAATAAGGGATTCATTCCAAAAATACCGCCCTTTATGGCGCACGCAGATTCTCCATGAGCTGGTTTTCGGCCCACCCATTTCCCCCGCGTCAGGTGTTCGCATTGTATGTACTGGCTGCAACTGCTGCCGGTGTGGCTCTGCCGCTGCATGCGCAGACCGTAGCTCCCGCGCCACAGCCGCCCGCGCCGGCCACATCCGCCGATGAACAAGACCTGCCGATCACGATCCGCGCCGAGGACATCAGCGGCCGTCCCGACCGCCAGATCAACCTCGAACGCAATGTCGAACTGACACGGGGCCAGACACGCCTTACCGCCGACAGCGCATGCTACCTGCGCGTCGAAGACCAGGTCACCGCGACCGGCAACGTGAACATGTGGCGCTTCGGCGACCGCTACAAGGGCGACGAGCTGCAGCTGAACATGGAGACCGGCAAGGGCTACCTGCTGCGCCCCGAGTACCGCCTGCAGCTGAATAACGCGCAGGGCAATGCCTCGCGCATCGACTTCCTGGGCGAGAACGTGGCGCTGGTGCGCGACGGCACCTACAGCACCTGCGAAGGCCCGGACCCTGACTGGTACCTCAAATCGAGCACGCTGCGCCTGGATAGCGGCCGCGACGTCGGCCTGGCCGGCAAGACCGTCATCTATTTCAAGGACGTGCCGATCATCGGCACCCCGGCCCTGTCGTTCTCGCTGTCGGGCGCGCGCCGCTCCGGCTGGCTGGCGCCCACCGTGGGCTTCGGCTCCAAGGGCAAGGCCGAGGTGATGGTGCCGTATTACTTCAACATCGCCCCGAACCGCGACCTGACGCTCTACCCGCGCCTGATGCTCGACCGCGGCCTGCAGCTCGGCGCCACCGGGCGCTACCTGGGCGTCACCGGCCTGGGCGCCTATGCCGGCGAGACCCACCTCGAAGGCCTGCGCAAGGACCGCGAGACCGGCGAAGACCGCTGGCGCGTCGACTCGGTCCATACCCAGGGCCTGGGCAAGAACTGGTCCTACGGCTGGAACCTGCACGGCGCGTCCGACGACGAATACCCGAGCGATTTCTCGCGCACCGTGGCCGCCAGCGCCGAGCGCCAGCTGCTGCGCGAGGTGCGCACCGACCTGGTCGGCCAGTACTGGACCCTGAGCGCGCGCGCCCAGAACTACCAGGTGCTGCAAGACCCGGCCGCGGCCACCAACCCGAGCCTGACCGTGCCGCGTCCCTACGACCGCCTGCCGCAGATTAATTTCCACGCCGGCCGCTACGACGTCAAGGGCTTCGACTGGGCGGTGGATGCCGAGGCGGTCAGCTTCTGGCACCCGGATCTGTTGCGCGGCAACCGTGCCGTGGCCGTGGCCCAGGTCAGCTATCCGATCGTGCGCCCGGGCTGGTTCGTCACGCCGAAAGTCATCAGCCACCATACCAAGTACGACCTGGACCGCGCCAACGGCTATACCGGCCCGACCAAGCTGTCGCGCAGCCTGAACACCTTCTCGCTCGACAGCGGCCTGGTGTTCGAGCGCGAGACCACGCTGTTCAAGAGCGCCATGACCCAGACCCTGGAGCCGCGCCTGTTCTACGTGTACACGCCGTACAAGGATCAGAGCCTGTTCCCGAACTTCGGCACCGGCCGCGCCGGCTTCAACTACGCCCAGCTGTTCAGCGAGAACCGCTACGTCGGGCTTGATCGCGTGTCGGACGCCAACCAGATGACGGCCGCCGTGGTGTCGCGCTTCATCCAGCAGGACGGCGCCGAGCGCCTGCGCATGGCCTTCGGCCAGCGCATCTACTTCGACGAGCCGCGCGTGCGCCTGCCGGGCGAGCCGGTGCACCAGAGCCGCTCCGACGTGCTGCTGGCGGCGTCCGGCCGCATTTCGGAGACCTGGAGCTTCGATAGCGGCGTACAATATGACGCGACCGGCAGCAACCTGTACAGCTCGAACCTGAGCACGCAGTGGCGGCCGGGCCGGATGAAGGTCCTGAACGCCGAATACCGCTACCAGCGCGGCAGCTTCCGCAACGTCGACCTGTCGGGGCAGTGGCCGCTGTCCTCGCGCTGGTACGGCGTCGGGCGCGTGAGCTATGCGCTGCGCTCGTACACGGTGGGCAGCCTGGAGCCGGGCAAGGGCAAGCTGCTCGAGAGCCTGATCGGTCTCGAGTACAAGGCCGATTGCTGGGTGTTCCGTTTCGGCGCGCAGCGCTTCGTGACCGCCGCCCAGACGACCTCGACGCCGATCTTCTTCCAGCTCGAACTCAATGGCCTGTCGCGCCTGGGGTCGGGCAACCCGCTCGAAGCGTTCAACAAGAGCGTACCGGGCTATACGCAGCTGAATACGAACATGGGGCGCCTCTGATATTTAAGGGCGCCTTAACCGCCGTGGAGTACACTCCCGGCGGACAATTGAATGTTGAATGATTCTTCACCCTGAATGAGTGCTTTCCAGATGATGCGTTCCACCCGTTTGCACACTACCAAGCTCGCCGCAGCCCTGCTGTGCGCGCTGACCGCGGGCCAGGTGCTGGCCCAGGCATCGAGCGCGCCAGCCGCCGCTCCCGCGACCAAGCCGGGCAGCGGCTTCCTGCCGCCGGCATCGAGCAGCGCCACGGTGATCGACTCGATCCACGTGGTGGTCAATGACGAAGTGATCACCAAGAACGAGGTGCGTGGCCGCGTGGCCCAGACCGCGCAGAACCTGAAGGCGCGCAACGTGCAATTGCCGGACCAGACCACCCTGGAGCGCCAGGTGGTCGAGTCGATGATCGCCGAACGCGCCCAGCTCCAGCTGGCCAAGGAAATGGGCGTGCGCGTCGACGACCGCAGGCTCGACGCCACCATCGTCCGCATCGCCGAGAACCAGAAGATGTCGGTGCAGGAAATGCGCAACCAGATGGAAAAAGAGGGCATGGCCTTCGGCCAGTTCCGCGAAGACATCCGCAACGAAATCATGCTGCAGCAGCTGCGCGAGCACGAGGTCGATTCCAAGATCCAGGTCTCGGAAGCCGAGATCGACACCTACCTCGCCGCCTCCAAGGCGCTGGCCGCCGAGCGGGTCGAGATGAACCTGTCGCAGATCCTGGTGGCGGTACCCGAAAACGCCTCGCCCGAGCAGATCGCGGCGCGCCGCGCACGCGCCGACGAGGTGGCGCGCCAGCTGCGCACCGGCGCCGATTTCAGCAAGATGGCCGCGACCTATTCCGACGCACCCGACGCCCTCAAGGGCGGCGAGATCGGCTGGCGCGACCCGGACCGCCTGCCGGAGATCTTCGCGAACGAACTGCGCAAGCTGAACCCCGGCCAGGTCACCGCGATCATCAAGACCAACGTCGGTTTCCACATCCTCAAGATGGCGGAGAAGCGCAGCCTGGCCGAGGCCGCCGCAGCCGACAGCGCCGTGGTCCAGCAGACCCGCGTCAGCCACATCCTCATGAAGCCGACGCCGACCATGAATGCGGCCGAGGTCAAGAAGAAGCTGCTCGAACTGAAGGAAAAGGTCGTTAACAAGACCGCCACCTTCGAAGACCTGGCGCGCCAGAACAGCCAGGAACCGGGCAGCGCGGCCAAGGGCGGCGACCTGGGCTGGCTGGAACCGGGCGACGCCGGTCCGGAATTCGACCAGGCCCTGGCTACCCTGAAGCCGGGCGAGATGTCGGACGTGATCGAGTCGGCGTTCGGCTTCCACATCCTGCGGGTCACCGAGCGCAAGTCCGAAGACCAGAGCAAGCAGAAAGAGCGCAACGCGGCACGCCAGGTCCTGCGTGAGCGCAAGCAGCAGGAAGCGCTGGAAGACTGGATGCGCCAGGTGCGCGACCGCGCCTACGTCGAGTTCCGCGAGGAGCAGTAATCCATGACCGCGGGTGATTTGCGTCGGCCATTCGTGGCCCGGCCAAGCCTCGCGGTCACGGTCGGCGAGCCGGCCGGCATCGGCCCCGAAATCTCGATCCGCGCGGCCTGGGCGCTGCGCGAATCCGCCAACTGCGTGCTGGTCGGCGACGCCGCCTTCCTGGCGCTCACCGCCAGCCTCGTCGACCCGTCCATCCGCCTGTCGGCGCTGTCGATCCAGGCCCTGCGCAACGGCGGCCTGCCGCACTTCGGCAAGGATCGCCTGGCCGTGATCGACGTGCCGCTCGCCGCGCACGTGGTGCCCGGCACCCTCGATGCGGAAAACGGGCGCGCCGTGCTGGCTACCCTCGACCTCGCGATCGAAGGCGCCCTGTGCGGCTGGTTCGACGGCATCGTCACCGCGCCGCTCCAGAAAAGCACGATCAACGACGCCGGCGTGGCCTTTTCGGGCCATACCGAATACCTGGCAGAGAAAACGAACACGCCGAAGGTCGTGATGATGCTGGCGGGGCAGCCCGCCGGCGATCAAGCCTACCTGCGGGTGGCGCTGGCCACCACCCACCTGCCGCTCAAGGATGTTCCCGCCGCGCTGACGCGCGACAACCTCACCCAGGTCATCGACATCATCGACGCCGACCTGAAGAGTAAGTTCGGCATCGCCGCGCCGCGCATCCTGGTCACCGGCCTGAACCCGCACGCGGGCGAGAACGGCTACCTGGGACGCGAAGAGATCGAGGTCATCGGCCCGGTGCTCGAAGAAGCGCGGGCACGCGGCATCGACGCGCGCGGCCCCTATCCGGCCGACACCCTGTTCCAGCCGAAGTATTTGCAGGATGCCGACTGCGTGCTGGCGATGTACCACGACCAGGGCCTGCCGGTTCTCAAGCACGCCACCTTCGGGCGCGGCATCAATGTCACGCTCGGCCTGCCGATCGTGCGCACCTCGGTCGACCACGGCACCGCGCTCGACCTGGCGGCGCGCGGACTGGGCCTGGCCGACTGCGGCAGCATGGAAGAGGCGATCCGCGCCGCCATGCAGATGACGTCGGCGCGCAGCAAGTAAACAAAGAAGAAAGCACCCATGAAACACGTCGCACGCAAGCGCTTCGGCCAGAACTTCCTGACCGATAAACTCGTCCTTGGCAACATCATCGACGCCATCGCCCCGCAACCCGGCCAGGCGATGGTCGAGATCGGCCCGGGGCTGGCCGCCATGACGGCGCTGCTGCTCAAGTCACTCGACCACATGCACGTGGTCGAGCTCGACCGCGACCTGGTGGCGCGCCTGGAAAAGGCCTACCCGCGCGAAAAGCTCACCGTCCATTCGGGCGATGCGCTGAAATTCGATTTCGGATCGATCCCGGTGCCGGAAGGGCAGAAGCTGCGCATCGTCGGCAACCTGCCGTACAACATCTCGAGCCCGCTGCTGTTCCACCTGGCCGAGTTCGCGCCGCTGGTCGAGGACCAGCATTTCATGCTGCAGAAGGAAGTGGTCGAGCGCATGGTGGCCGAGCCGGGCACCAAGGCCTACAGCCGCCTGTCGGTGATGCTCCAGTGGCGCTACGACATGGACCTGATGTTCATCGTCCCGCCGACCGCCTTCGACCCGCCGCCCCAGGTGGAGTCGGCGATCGTGCGCATGATCCCCAAGCGGCAGATGCTCGAGGTGGACGGCGCCACGCTGGAGAAAGTGGTGGCCAAGGCCTTCTCGCAGCGCCGCAAGGTGATCCGCAACTGCGTGGCGGGGATGTTCACCGAAGCGCAGCTGGTCGAAGCCGGCATCGACCCGGGGGTGCGGCCGGAGGCGGTGGGCCTGGAGCAGTATGTGGCGCTGGCCAAGCTGCTCTAGAGCTTTCGGATGACGCTGCGTCGTCGCGTATTGTAGGGTGGGCGGCTCCACCCGGAATCAACATGATACGCACAATGGATGCCGCCCGCGCGTTCAAGTCCCCGTTGAGTAGGACGGGCATTCATGGTCGGGTTGAACGCGTGGGCGGCTTTCAACGCACGACTGATCACATTCCCCGGTGGAGCCGACCACCCTACGAAACCCGCCCACATCCCGCTCTGCATTGCGCTGCACAATGACCGCGCATCGCGCATTTCGTCCCTTCATCCGCCCGTTCCCGCAGTCCGTCGCAGTCCGCTGGAGCCTGAGAGCCCCATTGGCTAAAGTGCATCCATCGACAACCGGATACGCAAGGAGCACGACAATGAACACCCTCAAGCACATGGAAGCCATCTTCCTCGCAGCCGTGGTACTCGCCGGCGTCAGCAGCTATGCGCAGGCCGCCAACAGCCGCGCGGCCGATGCCTGTAACGCCCAGGTGTCGGTCGGCGCCGCCCAGGTCGCCGTGGTGCACGTGACGGCCAAGCGTCCGGCCTGATCCGGCAGGCGAAAAAAAAGCCCGCGGTGAGGCGGGCTTGAAATCCAATTCTTTTCTGAGGAGAGTTGGAGGAGACAGATTCAGTATGCTGCGTCACAGCATATAAATCCAATTTCCATTTCAAATACTCGACATACGGTTTTTGTATATCTCAGGTCGGGGTGCACACGATGTTGATGTTGGTGACATCCACGTCACCCACGACGCCAGTCGGGTTCTGCACGGTACAGAAGCGGCCGGTCGGCTGGGTCACGATGGTCACCCCATAGGTCTGGGCATACGGGACCCTGACCGACATCGCATACTTGAAGGCGGCGCCGGTGGTATCGGTCGTGGACGGCACGATGACGGTGGTGCCGGTGGTGCTGCCGTTGGCCAGGACCAGGCCGGTATTGTCCTTGGTCAGCCCGGTGACTTCACCGCCGATCGCGTGGTCTTCGATGCCGCACTGGAAGCGGACATTGATTGCAGCCAGGCGGCCGGCCGTGTCGGCATTGCTCAGCGGGGCCTGCTGGTGGATGTCGCACACCTGGTGCAGCGGCTCTGTCTTGATCTGCACGTTATAGGTGTCGCCGTACTCGAGCTTGTCCGGGAAGGCGAACGAGACCGGGTCGCCGGCCCTGGCCGGCGGCGCAATCGTGATGTCGACGCCGTTGTTGGTCAGCACCATGCCCGGGTAGACGACGCCTTCGACGCTGCCGGCCACCGTGAAATCATCGTCGCCGCCGCCACCGCAGGATGCCAGGGCCAGGGCCATTGCCAGCATGCTTGCCGGACGGATCAGGGAAAACTTCATGAAAGTTGCTCCAGGGTAATTAGTGCGTTCAAGTGCGCGGGCCGCAGGTGACCGCGACGTTGGTGACGTCGGTCGCGCCCATCACGCCGGTGCCGTTGGCGACCGTGCAGGTCTGGTTGTCGGGCTGGGTCAGGACGACGACGCCGTAAGGCGCATCCTCGTTGATCTTGGCCATGCTGAACGACGTGGCGCCGGCCCCCACCGGGACGCGGTCCGCGCCGTTGACCAGCACCAGGTTGGCGCCCGTCAGGCCGCTGACCGTTCCCTTGAGCTCATGCTGGCGGATGGTGCAGGTGATATAGATGTTGGTGACGTTGAACGCCACCTTGCCCGACCCATTGGTCACCTTGCAGTCTTCCGCATTGCTTGGACGGCTCTTGATCGTGACGTTATAGTCGTCATCGGTTTCCGCCAGATCAGGGAAATAGAATTCGCCGAGGCCGCCGTTGGTCGGAGCGATCACCAGCTCGGCGCCGCCATTGTTTTGCAGGACCAGGCCGGGCTTGGTGACGCCGGCGAACGAGCCGCCGATCAGCATGTCGCCATCGCTGCCGCCGCAAGCGGACAGCGCCAGCGCGCACGCCAGCGCAGCACCGGCACGCAGGTACGAACTCTTCATAATCTCTCCAAAAAATCTGACTGGTGAATGTGCAAAGCGTGTGTCTTGATTCACGGGCTAGTGACTCATGGACACGCCGAAGGCGAATTGTCGCCACATTGATAGCCCAGCATTTTAGTGCATTTGGCAAGGAGCTGGACGGTTTGCCTTTGTATCACGGTGTAACCGTGGGTATCAGGGGGCGCCGGATTGATTTCCACTGGCGTGCTCGCTATCCTTGGGTGGAGCGCCACCTTTCCGATCTGCCCGACCATGACCCTTCGCCGCGCCTGGCCCAAAGCCGTACTGTTCGACCTCGACGACACCCTGTGGCCGATCGCCCCGGTGATCCTGGAGGCCGAGCAGATCCTGTTCGCCTGGCTGCGCACGCACGCGCCGCGGGTGGCGCAGCAATTCAGCATCGACACGCTGCGCCAGGCCCGGCTCGAGCTGCTGGCGCGCCGGCCCGAATTCCAGCTCGACCTGGGCGCCTTGCGCCGGGCCGGCCTGATCGCCGCCTTCGAGCAGGCCGGCGAAGACGCGGCCAAGGTGGAACTGGCAATGACCGAGTTCTTTGCGGCCCGCAATGCGGTGATCCCTTACGACGACGTGCTGCCCGGCCTGCTGCGCCTGAAGGGCAGGGTGCGGATCGGCTCCGTCACCAACGGCAATGCCGACCTGCAGACGATCGGCCTGGCGCGTCATTTCGACGTCTCCGTGGCGGCGCCCGGCTTCGGCGTGGCCAAGCCCGACCCGCGGATCTTCCTGGAAGCCTGCGCCCTGCTGGGCGTAGCGCCGCACGAGGCGGTGTACGTGGGCGACGACCTGCTGCTCGACGTCCACGGCGCCCGGCGCGCCGGCCTGCGCGCGGTGTGGATGAACCGGGTGGGCAAGGTCAACGACCTGGCGAGCGACATCCAGCCCGACGCCGAGGTGAACAGCCTGGACGGCCTGCTCGACTGGCTCAAGCGCGAGCACGCCTGACTGGCGCCGCCGCCGCCATCGCGTGCATAATAAGAGCATGCAACTCGAACCCCGCGCCCAGACCCTGCTCAAAGCCCTCGTCGAGCGCTATATCGCCGACGGCCAGCCCGTCGGCTCGCGCGCGCTGTCGAAGATATCCGGCCTCGACCTCTCGCCGGCCACGATCCGCAACATCATGGCCGACCTCGAGGAAATGGGGTACGTCTCCAGCCCGCACACCTCGGCCGGCCGGATCCCGACCCCGCGCGGCTACCGGCTGTTCGTCGACACCCTGCTCACCGTGCAGCACCTCGACGAACATACGGTGGGCGCACAGACAATGCGGCTCCCGAGCCAGCAGCCCCAGAAGCTCATCGCCAACGCGGCCCAGATGCTGTCCTCGCTGTCGACCTTCGCCGGGGTGGTGCAAAGTCCGCGGCGCGAGTCGGTGTTCCAGCAGATCGAGTTCCTGCGCCTGTCCGAGAAGCGCATCCTGCTGGTCATCGTCGATCCGCGCGGCGACGTCCAGAACCGCCTGCTGCTGACCGACGTCGACTACACCCCGGGGCAACTGGTGCAGTCGGCCAACTACCTGAACCAGAACTACGCCGGCCTGACCTTTGACGAAGTACGCAAGCGCCTGGGCGGCGAACTGCGCCAGCTGCGCGACGACATGGGCCAGCTGATGCAGGTGGCGGTGGAGGCGGGCAGCGAAGCGATGGCCGAGGGTGACGACATGGTGATCTCGGGCGAGCGCAACCTGCTGCGGGTAGAAGACCTGTCGTCCAACATGAGCTCGCTGCGCCAGATGTTCGAGATGTTCGAGCAAAAGACCGGCCTGATGCAGCTGCTCGACATGTCGAGCAAGGCGGGCGGGGTACAGATCTTCATCGGCGGCGAGTCGAAGCTGGTGCCGATGGACGAAATGAGCGTCGTCACCGCACCCTACGAAGTGAACGGCCGCATCGTCGGCACGCTGGGCGTGATCGGTCCGACGCGCATGGCCTACGAGCGCGTCATTCCGATCGTGGATATCACGGCCAAGCTGTTGTCGAATGCCCTGAGCCAGTCGTGAGGACGGTTTTGTAGGGTGGGCAGGTTTCCTGCCCACGCGGTCAAATCACGGTAATGCTGCCTGCGCGGCTATTCAGAGCCAAACTATCACCGCGTGGGCGGGGGACCCGCCCACCCTACGATTAAACACGGTCAATGCCGGTGCGGGCAGGCTGGCTTGACGCAGTTGCCGTAGATCGCCAGTGAGTGCTCGGCGATCTTGAAGCCGCGCTCCACCGCGATCTTGTGCTGGCGCGCTTCGATTTCTTCGTCGTAGAACTCTTCGACGTGGCCGCAGTCGAGGCAGACGAGGTGGTCGTGGTGGGAGCCGGCGTTGAGCTCGTAGATGGCCTTGCCGGTCTCGAAGTGGTTGCGGTTCAGCAGGCCGGCCTGTTCGAACTGGGTCAGCACGCGGTAGACCGTGGCCAGGCCGACGTCCATATTGTCGGCCAGGAGGATTTTGTAAACATCTTCCGCCGTCAGGTGCCGGACGGAGCTGTTCTGGAAGATTTCCAGGATTTTCAGGCGCGGCAGGGTAGCCTTCAGGCCGCTTGCCTTCAGGTCGGTGGGGTTATTACTCATGGCGGTTGCTCACGTTGATACTCACGTTTCTTGCTCGTAATTTGGCATAGTGCTTTATGATATAGCGTTTTGGAGCTCCCGCTCAAACGTTTTGAGGTTACCCATGCGCGTCAAACAAGCCGTTCTCCACCGATTCTCGAGCCGGGCCGCCATCGCGGCAGGCCTGGCATGCACGCTGATGCTGTCCGGCTGCGCCGCCTGGCGCAACCAGACGCGTCCCGCGCCGCCGGTGAGCACGGATCCGGCGGCAATCGCGGCCGACGCACAGAAATCGGCCGCCGCCGCCAACGCCGGCGCCCAGACCGTCCAGGCCAGCAAGCTGCAGAAGTTCATGTGGATCTTCTCGCCCTACCGCCCCGACATCCAGCAGGGTAACTTCGTGTCGCAGGAAATGCTCGACCAGCTGAAGGTCGGCCAGTCGCGCGACCAGGTGCGCTTCCTCCTCGGCAGCCCGCTGATGAACGACATGTTCCACCAGGACCGCTGGGACTACCCCTTCTATCTCGCGCGCGGCAACGGCGAGCTGACCACCAGCCGCGTCAGCGTGTTCTTCAAGGACGACAAGGTCGAGCGCTTCGAAGGCGGCAACCTGCCGACCGAGCGCGAATACATCGACCGCATCGCCGGCCCGTCCAAGGCAGGCACCAAGGCCAAGCCTGCATCGCGTCCGGTCGAGCCGGCCAAGGTGGGCGGCGCCCCGGCCGTCCAGCCATGAGCACCGTGAAAATCGCCGTCGCCGGCGCCAGCGGGCGCATGGGCCGCATGCTGGTCGAGGCGATCCAGGCCGCGCCCGACGCGCAGCTGGCGGGCGCCCTCGACGTCGCAGGTTCGCCCTCGATCGGCATGGACGCCGGCGCGTTTGCCGGCCAGCTGACCGGCGTGATCATCGGGTCCGACCTCGAGGCCGCGCTGAAGGGCGCCGACGTGCTGATCGACTTCACCCGTCCGGAAGGCACGCTGCGCCACGTCGACTACTGCGCCGCGAACAATGTGCAGCTGGTGATCGGCACCACCGGTTTCGACGAAGCCGGGAAGGCCGCCATCCGCGCCGCTTCCGACAAGGTCGGCATCGTGTTCGCCCCAAACATGAGCGTGGGCGTGAACGTGACCCTCAAGCTGCTGGAAATGGCGGCGAAAAGCTTTAACGAAGGCTACGACATCGAGATCGTCGAAGCCCACCACCGCCACAAGGTGGATGCGCCGAGCGGCACCGCGCTGAAGATGGGCGAAGTCATCGCCGACGCGCTGGGGCGCGACCTGAACGAATGCGCCGTCTATGGCCGCGAAGGCGTCACCGGCGAGCGCGATCCATCGACCATCGGCTTCGCCACCGTGCGCGGCGGTGACGTGGTGGGCGACCACACCGTCATGTTCCTCGGCACGGGCGAGCGCATCGAGATCAGCCACAAGTCGAGCAGCCGCGTGACCTATGCCCACGGCGCCCTGCGCGCGGCGCGCTTCCTGTCGGGCAAGCCGAATGGCCTGTTCGGCATGGACGACGTGCTGGGGCTGAAGGCTTGATCATGGCAACGGCTGAACTGAACGGCGCGGCCATCGTCGACGAGGCCTCCTTCCACCGCGAATCCCGGGGCGCCTTCGGTTTTCCGGCGTCATACGCCGACAGCATCGACGCCTGGGTCGACTGCATGAGCTACCTGCGCGACGAGGAAAACATGACCAAGTTCCGGCTCAAGCCGGACGAGGTGCTGGAAATCGTTATCGTCGATGCCGAGAAAATGAAGGCCGCGGCGCCTGATCTGCTGGAAGAACTCGCGTTTTGCGTGGGCGGCATCAACGAGCGCTATGAGGATTACGGCGAGAGGCCGGCGCTTGAGCTGGTGCTGCGCTGAAGCCCTGCGATCTCTTGAGCCGCCATCCCTGCTACCGCAGGCATGGCGGTTTTTCATTGTGGCCCTGCCTTTCGCCGCAGTGCAATACGACACAGTATAATGTCCGGTTCCACCCCTCATTACGTCTGCAGAAATCATGCAAGAAAAATATAGTCCAGCCGAAGTAGAACAGGCCGCCCAGGCCTACTGGAAGTCGATCGACGCCTATAAAGCCGTCGAACACGACCCGCGTTTCCCAAAAGGCAAGTATTACGCCTGCTCGATGCTGCCTTACCCGTCGGGCAAGCTGCACATGGGTCACGTGCGCAACTATACGATCAATGACGTGATGTACCGCTACCTGCGGATGAACGGCTACAACGTCCTGATGCCGATGGGCTGGGACGCCTTCGGCATGCCGGCCGAGAACGCGGCGATGGCGAACAACGTGCCGCCCGCGGAGTGGACCTATTCGAACATCGCGCACATGCGCGGGCAGATGGAATCGATGGGCCTGGCCATCGACTGGTCGCGCGAGATGACCGCCTGCAAGCCGGAATACTACAAGTGGAACCAGTGGATGTTCCTCAAGATGCTGGAAAAAGGGATCATCTACCAGAAGACCGGCACCGTGAACTGGGACCCGGTGGACCAGACCGTGCTGGCCAACGAACAGGTGGTGGACGGCCGCGGCTGGCGTTCGGGCGCGCTGATCGAGAAGCGCGAGATCCCGATGTACTACGTGCGCATCACCGAGTACGCGGACGAGCTGCTGGACTACGTCGACAACAAGCTGCCGGGCTGGCCGGAGCGCGTGCGCGTGATGCAGGCCAACTGGATCGGCAAGTCGACCGGCGTGCGCTTCGCCTTCCCGCACGATATCAAGGACGCGTCGGGTGAACCCATCAACGACGGCAAGCTGTACGTCTTCACCACCCGCGCCGACACCATCATGGGCGTGACCTTCTGCGCCGTGGCGGCCGAACACCCGCTGGCCCAGCACGCCGCACAGAACAACCCGGAACTGCAGGCCTTCATCGCCGAGTGCAAGCTGGGCTCCGTCATCGAAGCCGACATGGCGACGATGGAGAAGAAGGGCATGCCGACCGGTCTCACCGTCACCCATCCGATTACCGGCGAACAGCTGCCGGTCTGGGTCGGCAACTACGTCCTGATGACCTACGGCGACGGCGCCGTGATGGGCGTGCCGGGCCACGACGAACGCGATTTCGGCTTCGCGAAAAAATACGATCTGCCGATCAAGCAGGTGGTCGCTGTCGAAGGCCAGGAATTCTCGCTCGAGGGCTGGCAGGAGTGGTACGGCGACAAAGAGAACGGCCGCACCATCAACTCCGGCAAGTACGACGGTCTCGATTACATCGCCGCCGTCAACGCGGTGGCGGGCGACCTTGCCGCGCAAGAACTGGGCGACAAGAAGGTGACCTTCCGCCTGCGCGACTGGGGCATCTCGCGCCAGCGCTACTGGGGTACCCCGATCCCGATGATCCACTGCGGCGACTGCGGCGCGGTGCCCGTGCCCGAGCAAGACCTTCCGGTCGTGCTGCCGGAGCACCTGGTCCCGGACGGCACCGGTAACCCGCTGAACAAGGACGAAGCCTTCCTGGCCTGCTCCTGCCCGAAGTGCGGCAAGCCGGCGCGCCGCGAGACCGACACGATGGATACGTTCATCGATTCGTCCTGGTACTACATGCGCTATACCTCGCCGGGTTCGAACGACGCGATGGTCGACGCGCGCAACGATTACTGGATGCCGATGGACCAGTACATCGGCGGCATCGAGCACGCGGTCATGCACCTGCTGTACGCGCGCTTCTGGACCAAGGTGATGCGGGACTTCGGCCTGTTGAAGTTCGACGAGCCCTTCGTCAACCTGCTCACGCAAGGCATGGTGCTCAACGAGACCTACTATCGCGAAGACGCGTCCGGCAAGAAGACCTGGTTCAATCCAGCCGATGTCGAGCTCACTTTTGATGACAAGGGCCGTCCGCAGAGCGCCGTGCTGAAATCGGACGGCCAGCCGGTGAACATCGGCGGCACCGAGAAGATGTCGAAGTCGAAGAACAACGGCATCGACCCGCAGGCCCAGATCGAGCAGTACGGCGCCGACACCGCGCGCCTGTTCACCATGTTCGCCTCGCCGCCGGAACAGACCCTGGAGTGGTCGAACAGCGGCGTCGAAGGCGCGAGCCGCTTCCTGCGCCGCGTCTGGGCCTATGGCTACGCGCAGCGCGAGCGTATCGCCGCGGCCCTGGCCGGCCAGAAGCAAGGTTCCTTGGACGACGCGCAGAAAACCCTGCGCCGCGAAGTGCACAAGGTGCTGCAGCAGGCCGACTACGACCTGAAGCGCATCCAGTACAACACCGTGGTGTCGGCCTGCATGAAGATGCTGAACACGCTGGAATCGAGCAAGCTGGCCGAAGGCGTCGCATCCGACGCCGTCATCGCCGAAGGCTTCTCGATCTTCCTGCGCCTCTTGAACCCGGTGGCGCCGCACATCACCCACGCGCTGTGGCAGGAGCTGGGCTATGCCGCCGTCTACGGCGACATCCTCAACGTGCAGTGGCCCGAGGTCGACCCGCAAGCGCTGGAGCAGTCCGAGATCGAGATGATGATCCAGGTGAACGGCAAGCTGCGCGGCTCGGTCAAGGTGGCCAAGGATGCCGACAAGGCGAGTATCGAAGCGGCCGCGCTGGCCGAGGAATCGGTGCAGAAGTTCATCGAAGGCACGCCGAAGAAAGTCATCGTCGTCCCCGGCAAACTCGTCAACATCGTGGTGTAAGCGATGAAGACCATCGTGGTGCGCCTCCTCATGGCGGTCCTGGCGGCGGCAATCCTCGCGGGTTGCGGCTTCCAGCTGCGCGGCTCGAACGGCCAGTACAACATGCCCTTCAAGAGCATCTACCTGGCCTTCCCCGAGACCTCGCCGCTGGGCACGGAGCTCAAGCGCAACCTGCGCGCGGGCGATTCCGTGCGCATCGAGGACGATGCGTCGAAGGCGGAAGCGCTGTTCGACGTGCTGGGCGAATCGCGCGGCAAGGCGATCCTGTCGCTGAACAGCCTGGGCCGGGTGCGCGAATACGCGCTGAGCTACACGCTGGTGTTCCGCGTACGTGACGCCAACAACAAGGAGCTGCTGGGACCGACCGAGATCACCCTGCGCCGCAACATCGCCTTCGACGAATCGCAGGTGCTGGCCAAGGAATCGGAAGAAGCGCTGCTGTACCGCGACATGCAGGCCGACCTGGTGCAGCAGATCCTGCGCCGCCTCGCGGCCATCAAACCAGCCTGAGACAGAGTTATGCAACTGCGGCCTGAGGCCCTCGACGGCCACCTGGCCAAGGGCCTCGCGCCCTTGTACGTGATTACCAGCGACGAGCACCTGCTCGCGCTGGAAGCGGCCGACCGCATCCGCAAGACGGCGCGCGCCCAGGGTTACACCGAGCGCGACGTGCTCACGGTCGAGCGCAGCTTCAAGTGGGGCGAGCTGCTGGCGGCGAACCAGGCCATGTCCCTGTTCGGCGACAAGAAGCTGATCGAGCTGCGCATCCCTGGCGGCAAGCCGGGCAAGGACGGCAGCGCCGCCCTGCAGGCCTACGCCAAGGACCTCAGCCCCGACAACCTCACCCTGATCACCCTGCCGAAACTCGACTGGCAGACCGCCAAGGCCTCGTGGGTGGCGGCGCTGCAGGCGGCGGCGGTCTATATCGAGATCCCGAACGTCGAGCGTCCCGCCTTGCCGGGCTGGATCGGCACGCGCCTGGCAAGCCAGGGGCAGAGCGCCGAGCGCCAGAGCCTGGATTTCATCGCCGACCGCGTCGAGGGCAACCTGCTGGCGGCGCACCAGGAAATCCAGAAGCTCGGCCTGCTGTACGAACCGGGCAAGCTGAGCTTCGAGCAGGTGCACGACGCGGTGCTGAACGTGGCGCGCTACGACGTGTTCAAGCTGTCCGAGGCGATGCTGCACGGCGACCCGGCGCGCCTGGCGCGCATGCTCGACGGACTGAAAGGCGAGGGCGAGGCGCTGCCGCTGGTTTTGTGGGCCGTCAGTGAAGAAATCCGCACGCTGCTAAAATTGAAATCCGGGATGGCGCAGGGCCGTCCGCTGGGCGCGCTGCTGAAGGAATACCGCATCTGGGGGCCGCGCGAGCGGATGATGGAACCGGCGCTGCGGCGCGTCTCCAGCGCCACGCTGGAAGCGGCGCTGCAGGAGGCGGCGCAGGTGGACCGGATGGTCAAGGGGCTGCGTGCCAAGGCGTTCGCTGGAGATGCCTGGGATGCGATGCTTCAATTAGCGCTCCGTGTTGCACGGTAGGGTGGGCGGGTCTCCCGCCCACGCGTTCAACTACACCGTGACTTGATGCACCTCGGCCATTCCCCCGCTGGCTGAACGCGTGGGCGGCGGAGCCGCCCACCCTACGAAAATCGCACTACGGGAACGACGACGATGGACATCACCGAACAACTGCACTCCATGGGCCGCAAGGCCCGTGCCGCTTCACGCGCCATGGCGCGCGCCGACGGCGCCACGCGCAACCGCGCGCTGCTCCTGATCGCCGAGGCCATCGAGCGCGACGCCGACGTGCTGCGCGCCGCTAACCAGCAGGACATGGAAGCGGCCCGCGCCGGCGGCCTGGAACCGGCAATGCTGGACCGCCTGGCACTGTCCGACGGCGCCATCAAGACCATGGTCGAGGGCCTGCGCCAGATCGTCACCTTGGCCGATCCGGTCGGCGAGATCACCAACATGAAGTCGCGTCCGAGCGGCATCCAGGTCGGCCAGATGCGCGTGCCGCTGGGCGTCATCGGCATCATCTACGAAGCCCGCCCGAACGTGACGGTGGATGCGGCCGGCCTGTGCATCAAGAGCGGCAACGCGGCGATCCTGCGCGGCGGCTCGGAAGCGATCCACTGCAACCGCGCGCTGGCCAGGCTGGTGTCCGAGGGCCTGCAGGGCGCCGGCCTGCCGCTGGATGCGGTGCAGGTGGTCGACACGACCGACCGCGCCGCGGTCGGCGCAATGATCACGATGCCGCAGTACGTGGACGTGATCGTCCCGCGCGGGGGGAAAAGCCTGATCGCGCGCCTGATGGACGAGTCCACGGTCCCGATGATCAAGCACCTGGACGGGATCTGCCACGTCTACATCGACGACAAGGCCGACATCGCCAAGGCGCTGCCGGTGGCCTTCAACGCCAAGTGCCACCGCTACGGCACCTGCAACACCATGGAAACGCTGCTGGTCGCCCGGTCGGTCGCGCCCGTCGTGCTGCCGCAGCTGGCGGAGCTCTACAAGACGAAAGAGGTCGAGCTGCGCGCGGACCATGAGGCGCATGCGATCCTTGCCGGCTACCCGTATCTGGCGCACGCCACCGAACAGGACTGGAGCACCGAATACCTGGCGCCGATCCTGGCGATCCGCGTGGTGGAAGGGCTGGATGGGGCGATCGACCACATCAACACCTGGTCGTCGAAGCACACCGAATCGATCATCACCGAAGACTACAGCGCCGCGCTGCGCTTCCTGCGCGAGGTCGATTCGGCCTCGGTGATGGTGAACGCCTCGACCCGCTTCGCCGACGGCTTCGAATACGGGCTGGGCGCGGAGATCGGCATCTCGAACGACAAGCTGCACGCGCGCGGTCCGGTCGGGCTGGAAGGACTCACTTCGCTGAAGTACGTGGTGTTCGGGCACGGCGAAGTCCGGGCATAACAAAAGGAAACGCATGTACCTCTGGATCAAGGCCCTGCACATCGTCTTCATCGCGTCCTGGTTCGCCGGGCTGTTCTACCTGCCGCGCATTTTCGTGAACCTGGCCCAGGAAACCAATCCGGCGGCGCTCGAGCGCCTGCTGGGCATGGGCCGCCGGCTGTACCGCTTCACCACGATCCTGATGGTGCCGGCACTGGTGCTGGGCGTCTGGCTGTGGCTGGGCTACGGCATCCGGGGCGGCTGGCTGCACGCGAAGCTCGCGCTGGTGGTTTTGGCGATCGGCTACCATCATGCCTGTGGATCCTTGCTGAAGAAATTCGAACGCGGTGTCAACGCGCGCAGCCACAAGTGGTACCGCTACTTCAATGAAGTGCCGGTGCTGCTGTTGCTGGCGATCGTGATCCTGGTCGTCGTGAAGCCATTCTGAGCGGCTTTACCCGGCATTGAAGCCGCCGGTGCGGACCGGCGGCGCATAACATTTTTATTAACGGACAAAGGGTACCCCTCATGGCCTCATATTTCTGCCCATGCCCGCGCGGCATGGAAGCGGCACTTGCCGAAGAACTGGGCGAAATCGCCCAGCACAGCACCACGATGAAGGTGCACAACCAGGTGCCGGGCGGTGTGCACTGCTCAGGCTCACTGGTCGATTCCTACCGCATCAACCTGCATTCGCGCATTGCGTCGCGGGTGCTGATGCGCATGGGCCAGCGCAGCTACAACAACGAGAACGACATCTACGACCTGGTGCTCGAGCAACCCTGGGAAGACTGGTTTGGCGTCAGCCACACCATCCGGGTCGACGTCACCGCGGTGAAGTCCCCGCTGAAGAGCCTCGAATTCACCACGCTGAAGATCAAGGACGCCATCTGCGACCGCTTCCGCGACCAGTTCAACAAGCGTCCCTCGGTCGACACCCGCGAGCCGGACATGCGCATCGTCGGCTTCCTCGACCAGCGCAACTTCATCATCTACCTCGACACCTCGGGCGAAGCGCTGTTCAAGCGCGGCTGGCGTGAAGAGACCGGCGACGCGCCCCTGCGCGAGAACCTGGCGGCCGGCATGCTGCGCGTGTCCGGCTGGAAGCCGGGCGTGCCGCTGTTCGACCCGATGTGCGGATCCGGCACCATCCTGGTCGAAGCGGCGCAGATGGTACAGGGCATCCCGCCGGGTGCGCGCCGCCGGTTCGCCTTCGAGAAGTTCGCCGACTTCGACCGCGAGGCCTGGGCGGCGATGAAGGCCGAGATCAAGCCGAACCCGCTGCCGAGCGAACCCACCATCTTCGGTTCCGACATCTCGGGCGACATGGTCGCGATGACCCGGCACAACCTGAAGATCGCCGGCATCCTGTTCGAGGTGCCGCTCAAGCAGATCGAGGCCCAGCATGTGTCGCCGCCGACCGAGCAAGCAGGCGTCCTGCTGACCAACCCGCCCTACGGCGAGCGGATCGGCGTGCGCGGCGACTCCACCGTGCCGCAGGACGAGATGGCGGTGTCCTTCTACTCGGCGCTCGGCACCACGCTCAAGCAGCGCTTCGCCGGCTGGACCGTGTTCCTGTTCACCGCCGACCTGACCCTGCCCAAGCTGCTGCGCCTGAAGGAATCGCGCAAGACCCCGTTCTTCAATGGCGCGCTCGAATGCCGCCTGTTCCGCTTCGACATGGTGGCGGGCTTCAATCGCCGCGAGGAAGCAAAACCAAAACAGGAGCAATAAGCCCTCCATGCTGCCGCCGACCGACCCCGACGACCTGCCCAAGGATCCGGTCATCCCGGTTCCGCTGCCCCCGCCCCACAAGATCGCGATGCTGACCGCGGGCGGACTGGCCACGCTGCTGGCCGGGCTGTCGATGCTGGGGCCGTTCTCGATCGACGCCTACCTGCCGGCCTTCCCGCAGATCCGCGCCGAGCTGAACGCGTCGGCGGTGGAGGTGCAGCAGACCCTGACCGCCTACATGCTGGCCTTCGCCGGCATGGTGCTGTGGCATGGTGCGCTGTCCGATGCGTTTGGAAGGCGCAACGTGGTCCTGTTCGCGCTGGTCGTGTTCGCGATCGGCACCTTCGGCTGCGCGGCGGCCAGCTCGGTGCATTACCTGTGGGTGTTCCGCATCATGCAGGGGGTGTCGGCGGGGGCGGGCGTGGTGGTGGGGCGCGCCATCATCCGCGACCTGTATTCGGACGCCGAGGCGGCGCGCCTGCTGTCGATGGTGACGATGATCTTCTCGATCGCGCCGGCCATCGCGCCGGTGGTGGGCGGCTGGATCGTGAGCTTCTTCGACTGGCGCGCGATCTTCCTGGCGCTGTGCGTGTACACCGTGGCGCTGGGCTGGTTCTCGTGGAAGCACCTGCCCGAGACGGTGCCGAAGGAGCGGCGCCAGCCGTTCAACCCGCGCTTCCTGGCCCAGAGCTACGGCGCCATCTTCAGCTCCTTCCTGTTCCACATGAAGGCGGGCGTGGTGGCGCTCAACTTCGCCGGCCTGTTCCTGTACATCGCGTCGGCGCCGGTGCTGCTGCCCGAGCACCTGGGCCTGGGACCGTCGCAGTTCGCCTGGCTGTTCGTGCCGACCGTGAGCGGGATCTTCCTGGGCGCGCTGGCGGCCAACCGCATGGCCGGCAAGATGACCTTCGCGCGCCAGATCCGGGTCGGCTTCTTCTTCATGCTGGGCGCGATCACCTTCAACGTGGCCTACCACAGCTTCCTGCCGCCCGCGCTCCCGTGGAGCGTGGCGCACATGTTCTTCTTCACCTTCGGCAGCTCGATCATCGCGCCGGGCGCCACCCTGCTGGCGCTCGACCTGTTCCCGCACATCCGCGGCACCGTGGCCTCGTGCCAGTCTTTTGTTACCACGCTGATGGGCGCGATCGTGGCCGGCGTGATTTCGCCGATGCTGTCGCACTCGGTGCTGGCGCTGGCGCTCGGCCAGGCCGGCTTCGCCTTGCTGGCACTGGCCTGCTGGGCAACGGCGCGCCGCTACCGACGCCAGAAGATCCGCGACGGGCATCCGATGCCTTGACTGTCGCGTTCACGCTATTCAACGTGGAATTCGATTGTTCACCATCACTAGGGGGTTAGCAAGACACCGTAGGAATGCCCTGTCCACTGATCAGATTGACCCCAATCCAGCACCGATACCCCGTCCCTGCTGCGTTGGCGTCCTTGACTGTGTACATGCACTGGACAGCACCCTTGTTCCGCTCTCGGTCATCCTTCTCGGGACTGCATTTTTCATGAGCATCAGGGCCAATCGATTCGAATATTTCCTTTGCCGCTAGCCCTTTGACGACGACGGACAATTTTCGATCCTTCGCTGTGGGGGCTTCGCCATAGGCCACGGTCTCGCCGGAAAAGATCTTGTAACGGCTGTCCTGGAGCGGCTGCCACGTACCCAGCGTATCGGCGGCCAAGGCCAACGAAACAACTCCACCTGCGGCAAGAACGGCCGCAATTGTTTTTTTCATATCATCCTCGCAGACCTACGTGGAAATGGTCGTTGTGACCGATGAGGGGCTTCACGAAAGGTATTTTCGGATCGTTGAAGTAGACAACAGTAACTGGCGCGAAGGTGCGGAACAACCCGATCAGCTTTTCAGTGGCCTCCTGGTCATACTCCTTGTCGCCCCACCGTACAGGCAGATGCAAACCATCTTTTCGGAGCGCACGCACGTCGACCTGAAGCCCGTCCAGATGGGATTTGTGTTCATCATCATCAAACTTGTCGGCCCGGCTGATATTCCCCACACCGAAGCGGCGCTTATCGATGGCCTGCCACGCCAGACCTACGCGCAGGATTGCCGTCATCATGATCGGGTGCGCGTACTGGTATCCGCCTCTATCCGGTTTCCCGTCCATCAGGCCATAGGTGTAGTAGCCAGCTTCCATCGGCGCCTGCGGCAGCATGTAGAAGCCGCGCTTGTCCTGGGTAGGCCGGAGCGGGTCCGGTTTTTCATCGGGCACGGTCGCCTCCATCAAGCGCATGACTTGTTGCAGGACAGGTCCCAGCCGCCTGCAGTATTGCCGCCCATGCCACCGCCAATCTTCTGCTGCGCGTACTTCCATTTCACCTTGGCGAACTGCAGGCCGATGCGGTCACAAAGAATGCTTCCCTCGGTCACCATCTGCTCCATGTTGGTGATCAACACATTCTCCAGTTCGAGTTCGTAATACTTCACCCGGTTTCCGTCGCCATCGGCCCGCATGAATTCCATCTTCGCCTTGGGAATGGTTTTACCCGACGAGCAGGTCTGCATCAGTACGGGCGAAGCGAGGTCAACGTGCTTGACGATCGACAGCGTATGGTATTCACTGCGTCCGGTTGTGCGTCCTCCAGCAGCAGAACCTGATGCGATCGTGGGCTGCACGACGCCCCACTGCGCCGAACTGATCTCGATCCATTGCTGATGTTTGGAATCCGCTGATTCGCCCTTGATGCCGTCGATTTGCAGATATACATCGATCGCCATGTCTTCTCTCCGATTGGTTAACGACATCGGCCATTCTTCCTTGGTGCGTTCAGTGACCGATTGGGGACGCGCAACAGAGGCCGTGATTGCTCACAAGCGATCGAGCAGATTCAGATGATGACGTGGCATAGTTCGGTTTGGCACGCCTCAATCTCGGTGCAGCGTGCAAGTGGCGGCGCAGCTGCAGCACTGCAGTATTGGATGCTGTGTGTCGCTCTGCTGACGTTTGGCGAGATCTTCTTCGGATAGCTGCGCGCCGATCACCCTAGATGAAATAAAATTTCATACATGCATGCATATATGAAATAATCTTCCGATTGTTTCGGAATCGTCTGATTACGCCTCTACCTTTAGAGCGACGTCTCGACAACACTTTTTACAGAAAGTATTGTTCCCGATCAGAAATGTCTATATGCTAAGATAAGTTTTTCATGCCCAGAACAAACCCTGAAACATTGTTCTGTTTGGTAGATAAATGAGCAAGACTGTGTGGCATCCCGTCCTGGGCTGCCTCGGACAACCCTCGACAAGCGGCCACGTTTGAGACCATGCAAGCTTCGGATCAAGATATCCGCAATCGTCTGCTGATTGCCCGTCTGCCGGCAATGCCGCAGATCCTCGTGCGTCTCATCGAACACCTGCAGGCCGACGACCTCGGCATGCCGGAACTGGCCGCCCTGATTTCGAAGGACGCCGGCATGACGGGAAAGCTGCTGGCGGTCGCCAACAGCTCCGCCTACCAGCGCCACACCCGCAACGTCAACCTCGAGCAGTCGCTGGTCGCCCTCGGCACCGACATGATCAAGACGCTGGTCATCAGCGATTCGGTGTTCCAGACCTTTAACAACTTCCCGCATTCCGGCAGCACCGACCTGCGCGCCTTCTGGAAGAATTCGCTGAGCACGGCCGTGATCGCGAAGGAAATCGCGCGTGCGGTCGAGTACCCGCACCTGGAAGAAGCCTACCTGGCGGGCCTGCTGCACAACGTCGGCCGCCTGGCGCTGCTGGCCACCGCCCCCAAGGAATACGCCTTCAACTTCACCGCGCGCGATGACGAAGACCTGTGCGCCGTCGAACAGCGCACGCTGCAGATCACCCACGCCGAAGCCGGCGCCTGGCTGATCGAGCGCTGGCAGCTCGACTCCTTCCTGGCAGACGCGGTGCTGTACCACCACGAGCCGAGCGAACGCCTGGAGTCGGCCCATCCCCTGATCCGCATCGTGCGCCTGGCCCACGTGCTGACCAGCCATGCGGACGACGAGCAGGCCGTCGCGCAGGCCGCTGCCCTGTGCGGCATCGACGGCGAGCAGGCCGGCCAGATGCTGGCCGGCGCCGCGCGCCAGGTCGACAAGGCCGCCGCCCATCTCGGCATCGACCTGGCCGGCGCCGACGACATCCCGGCGCCGCCGGCCTATGCGCCCCCGAGCCTCGACCCGGTGCAGCAGCGCCTGTCCGAAGAAGTGCGCAACATGGTGCTGGTGTCGGAAGTAGGCCAGAGCTTCGCGCGCCAGCAAGGCGAATCCGGCCTGCTGGAAGCGATGACGCGCTCGGCGCGCATCCTGTTCGACTTCGGCAATGCCGTGGTGTTGCTCGAGAACCCGACCGGCCACGCCCTGGTGGGCGCGCCGGTTCCTGGCAGCCAGCGCATCGCCGAATTCGCCGTGCCGCTTGCCAAGGGCGGCGCGATCGCCAAGAGCGCGCTGGAGCGCCGTCCGGCCTTCATTGGCGGCGATGCGGACGCCATGCGCGCCGACGGCTCGCTGGGCCTGGCCGAAGAACAGCTGCTGCGCATGCTCGGCACCGAGAGCATGGTGTGCGTGCCGCTGGTCGCCGGCGCGCGCTGCCTGGGCGTCCTGATCGGCGGCATCGCCGCCTGGCAGGTCCCGTATTGCCAGCGGCGCGAACGCTTCATGCAGTCCTTCGGGGCGCAGGCCGCCGCCGCGCTGGAGAACATGCTGTCCGAGCGCGGTCACGCGCGCCGCCAGCTTGCCCACGTGGCCGAGGAATACCGCGAAGCCTCGCGCCGCGTGGTGCACGAAGTGAACAATCCGCTGTCGATCATCAAGAACTACCTGAGTGTCCTCGACAGCAAGCTGGCGCGCCAGGAACCGGTCAGCACCGAGATGTCGATCCTGAACGAAGAGATCGACCGCGTCGGGCAGCTGGTCAGCAGCCTGGCCGACATCAAGCCGATCGAAGCGGGCCCGCGCCCGACCGACGTCGTCAAGGTGGTCGACGAAGTACAGCGCCTGTTCCGCAGCACCGGCTTCGTCCCCAGCACGGTGGACATCCATGTCATCATGCACGACGAGGCCACCCGCATCGAGGGCGACGCCGACGTGCTCAAACAGATCCTGGTGAACCTCGTGAAGAACGCCATCGAAGCCCTCGGCACGAGCGGCGGACGGGTCGAGATCGTCAACCGCGGCCACGTGAACCGCGAGCGCCAGCTGTATCTGGAGCTTAGCGTCAGCGACAACGGCCCCGGCCTGTCGCGCGAGGTGCTGGCCCACCTGTTCTCGCCGGTGAAGAGCACCAAGGACGGCGCCCACCATGGCCTGGGCCTGTCGATCGTGCATAGCCTGGTCAAGAAGCTGGGCGGCCACATCGCCTGCCGCAGCGGCCGCAGCGGCACCGCATTCGAAATCCTCCTGCCGGCCTGGTCCGGCGCCGGCACCGCCGCCGGCACGTCGCTTGGTAACCCTGTAGCACTGCCGGCGCGCGCGCTGGGCTCCGCATAAAGTCATGATGAACGCGCACAACGCCATGTTTTCCGGCGAGCCGGCTCCCGCATTCGCTCCGGCATTGGAAACCGATAACCAGCCGCGCCTGCTGCTGGTCGACGACGAACCGCGCCTGCTCTCGTCGCTGTACGAGCTCTTGAGGGACCGCGGCTATTCCCTGACCACCGCCAGCTCCGGCAGCGAGGCCCTGGCCCACCTGTCGCGCATGCGCTTCGACCTGGTCCTGCTGGATTTGCGCCTGCCCGACATCGGCGGCCACGAGATCATGGACTTCATCAACGAGCGCGGCATCGACGCCGACGTGATCGTGATGAGCGGCGAAGTCGGCATCGAGGCGGCGATCGGCGCGCTCAAGCGCGGCGCCTACGACTACCTGCGCAAGCCCTACGCACGCGAAGAGCTGCTGGCCACCGTCGCCAACGCGCTCAAGGGCCGCCACCTGGCGCTCGAGAACCAGCGCATGGCGAACCAGCTGGACGCCTCCGAGAAAATGTACCGCTACCTGGTCGACTCCTCGCCGGACATCATCTACACCCTGAACCACGAAGGCCGTTTCACGTTCGTGAACGACCGCGCCTACCAGCTGCTCGGCTACTCCCGGGATGAATTGTTGGGCAAGCACTATTCGGTGCTGGTCCACGAAGAAGACCTGGAACGCGCGCGCTACGTGTTCAACGAGCGCCGCGTCGACGAACGCGCCTCGCGCAACGTCGAGCTGCGCCTGAAGTGCAGGAACGGCGCCGGCAACAGCGCCGAGCGCACCTTCAACAACACGCTGATGACGATCTCGCTCAACGCGATCGGCATGCACGTGCCCGACCAGGAAGTGAAGAAGCTCGAATTCTTCGGCACCTACGGCGTGGCGCGCGACATCACCGATCGCAAGCGCGCGGAAGAAGTCATCTCCTACCAGGCCTACCACGACATCCTGACCGACCTGCCGAATCGCATCCTGTTCAAGGATCGCCTCGGGTTGGCCGTGATCCAGGCCAAGCGCAAGAAGACCGAGCTGGCGGTGATGTTCATCGACCTGGACCGCTTCAAGCTGGTCAACGATACATTGGGGCACGTGAAGGGCGACGAGCTGCTGCAGCAGGCCGCCACCCGACTGAAGACCTGCTTGCGCAAGGGCGACACGCTGGCGCGCCAGGGCGGCGACGAATTCACCATCGTGCTGCCGGAACTGCGCGACCGCGACGACGCGCGCATGGTGGCCGACAAGTTCCTCGAGACCCTGCAGCAGCCGTTCGACCTGGACGGCCACGAAGTGCACATCTCGGCCTCGATCGGCATCGCGATCTATCCGACCGACGGCGAATCGATCGACGAGCTGCTGCGCCACGCCGACATCGCCATGTACCAGGTCAAGGCACAGGGCAAGAACGGCCACAGCTTCTACCATACCTCGATGCTGGACATCTCGCACCAGAAGATCGCGCTCGAGCAGGCACTGCGTCGCGCGCTCGAGCAGCACGAGCTGGAGATGTACTACCAGCCGCAGATCGACGCGCTCACCGGGCGCATCGTCGGCGCCGAGGCGCTGATGCGCTGGAACCACCCGACCCGCGGCGTGCTGTCGGCCGGCGAGTTCCTGCCCTTCGCCGAAGAGAACGGCCTGATGCTGCCGATCTCGGACTGGATGATCGGCGCGCTGTGCCGCGACATGCTTCAGTGGAACGCTTCCGGCACCGACCACGTGCGCCTGTCGCTCAACCTGTCGCCGCAATACCTCGACCGCGGCGACTTCTTCGAGAAGATGCGCAACGCCCTGGTGCGCTACGGGATCGCGCCGGGCCAGATCGAAGTCGAGATCACCGAGAACATCTGCATCCGCAACCCGCAATACGCGATCGAGCAGCTCAACAAGCTGTGCCAGCTGGGGGTGTCGATCGCGATCGACGACTTCGGCACCGGCTATTCGTCGCTGTCCTACCTGCACCGCTTCCCGATCCACACCGTCAAGATCGACCAGTCCTTCGTGAAGGAGATCCACGAAGAGGGCGGCCACTATCCGGTGATCCTGGCGATCATCTCGATCGCGCGCGGCCTGGGCCTGAACCTGATCGCGGAAGGCGTCGAGACCGAGGAGCAGGCGCGCTACCTGCGCGCCAACGGCTGCATGACGATGCAGGGCTACCTGTACTACCGCCCGATCCCGCTGGGCGAATTCATGAAGTCGCTGCGCACCCAGCCGACCTTGTTCGGCCTGCGCGCCATCCAGGCGTAAGCCCAGGCCATCATGCTCGACATCCCGGCCCAATCCGGCGACCTCGAAGGCCGTCACACTGCAGAATTCCTGCGTGTAAAAGGGATGGCCGAGCGCGGCGTGCCGACCGCCCAGCACAGCCTGGGCTTCATGTACGCCAGCGGCCAGGGCGTGCCGCAGAACTACGAGCTGGCGGTGGCCTGGTACCGCATGGCGGCCAGCGCCGACCTGGAACTGGCGCAATACAACCTCGGCGTGATGTACCAGAAGGGCCAGGGCGTGGCCCAGGACTACGGCCAGGCCGCCTACTGGTACGGCCGCGCCGCAAGCCAAGGCTACGCGCCGGCGCAGTACAACCTGGGATGGCTGTATGCCAAGGGCCAGGGCGTGTCGAACGACGTGGGGCAGGCGCTGCACTGGTTCAACCAGGCGGCAAGCCAGGGCGAGCCGGGCGCGCAGCACAACCTCGGCATGATGTACGAGACCGGCAAGGGCGTGCCCCAGGACCAGGATGCGGCGACCGAGTGGTACCGCCGCGCCGCAAGCCAGGGCTATGCGCGCTCGCAGTTCAGCCTCGCGCTGCGCACCGGCGGCAGCGAGGCGGTCGACTGGTTTCGCAAGGCCGCCGAGCAGGGCTACGCGCCGGCCCAGTTCAACCTCGGCCTGCGCTACGACAAGGGCCAGGACGTCGAGCAGGACAGCGCGCGCGCGATCCTGTGGTACGGCCGCGCCGCCGAGCAGGGTCACGCCAGCTCGCAGTTCAACCTCGCCCTCATCCATGACAGCGGCCACGGCGTGCCGCGTGACGAAGCGCTGGCGCTGGGCTGGTACCGGCGCGCGGCCGAACAGGGCCACGCCGGCGCCCAGGACAACCTCGGCGTGCGCTACGAGCACGGGCAGGGCGTCGAACGCGACCCGGTGCAAGCCGCGCACTGGTACCGCCAGGCTGCCGAGCAGGGCATGCCCTCGGCCCAGTACCACCTGGGCCAGCTGTTCGATGCCGGCAGCGGCGTGCCGGCCGATCCCGCCCAGGCGGCGCACTGGTACCGCAAGGCGGCCGAGCAGGGCCACCTGCGCGCCCAGTTCGACCTCGGTCTGCGCTATGAGGGCGGCGTCGGCGTGGCGCGCGACGAGGCCCAGGCGCTGGAATGGTACCGGCGCGCGGCTACCCAGGATTACGCGCCGGCGCAGTACATGGTGGGCGTGCTGCTGGATCGCGCCGAGCATGCCGATCCACGCGAGGCCACCGACTGGTTCCACAAGGCCGCCGACCAGGGGCATGCGCTGGCGCAGTTCGAGCTGGGCCTGCGCCACGACTGCGGCAAGGGCATCGAGCGCGATTACGAAGCGGCGCATTTCTGGTACCTGTGCGCGGCGCGCCAGGGGCATGCGCGCGCGCAGTTCAACCTCGGCGTGATGTATTCGGCAGGGCAGGGCGTGCAACGCGACCTGGTCGAGGCGTATGGATGGCTGCAGCGTGCCGGCGGTGCCGGCGTGGCGGCGTCGTCGGGCTACCTGAAGAAGATTGCCGCGCGCATGGAGCCGCAAATGCTGGCGCAGGCGCAGGGGTTTTCGTAACCCGCTATCCCTGTTCATCCCGGATTTGAACGCGTGGGCGGGAGACCCGCCCACCCTACGTATGCATCCATTTCCTCTGGCGTCAGCTCAGCGATTCCTGTAGGGTGGGCGGCTGTGCCGCCCACGCGTTCAACCAGCGCAAGATCGGACGGGACGCATACATACAACAAACCCAGTCCACGAGACGCCCATGAAAAAACTCGCCCTGCCCCTCCTGCTCGGTCTCGCAGCCGCCGCAGCCCTGCCTTCCCACGCCGCCGCACCCGCCACGAAGCAAACCGCACCGTTCAAATTCGACCGCAAGGCCTACAGCATCGACCACAAGAAATTCGTGCTGTCCAACGGCCTGACCCTGCTGGTCCACACCGACCACAGCGTGCCGGTGGTCGGCGTGAACATGTGGTACCACGTCGGATCGCGCAACGAGAAGCGCGGCAAGACCGGCTTCGCCCACCTGTTCGAGCACTTCTTCTTCAACGGTTCCGAGAACTACCCGCACGGCTTCCGCGAGGCGATGGACGACCTCGGCGCGAACAACCGCAACGGCACCACCAACACCGACCGCACCAACTTCTTCGAAGACGTGCCGGTGTCGGCGCTCGAGCGCACCCTGTTCCTGGAATCGGACCGCATGGGCTTCCTCGCCAACTACATCTCGAAGGAGATGCTGGAGCGCGAGCGCGGCGTGGTGTCGAACGAGAAGCGCCAGGGCGAGAACCAGCCGTATGGCCGCGTGCGGATGGAAATCTCGGCCAAGATGTACCCATACTCGCACCCGTATTCGTGGTCGACGATCGGCTACATGGAAGACCTGCAGGCCGCCTCGCTGGACGACATCAAGGAGTGGTACCGCACCTACTACGGCCCGAACAACGCGGTGATCTCGCTGGCCGGCGACATCACGCCGGAACGCGCCTATGAACTGGTGAACAAGTACTTCGGCGCGATCCCGCCGGGCCCGCCACTGCCGCGTACCGAGAAGTGGATCCCGCAACTGGACCGCAACATCCGCGACGAGATGGAAGACCACGTGCCGCAAGTGCGCATCTACCGCAGCTGGCACACCTCGTCGTGGAAGGATGCCGACACCCAGCGCCTGAACCTGCTGGCCGGCGTGCTGGCCGGTTCCAAGAACGCGCGCCTGGACAAGCGCCTGGTGTACGAGAAGGGCATGGCCACCGGCGTCTCGGCCTATGTGAACGATGCGGAGCTGGGTGGCACCTTCAACCTGTCGGTCACCGTCAAGCCGGGCGTCGACCCGGTGGAAGTGGAACGCGAGATGGATCGCGTGGTGGCCGAGCTGCTCGAGAAGGGCCCGCTTGATGCTGAACTCAAGCGCGTGAAGACCCGCGACCTGGCCGACTTCGCACGCAGCCTGGAGCGCGTGGGCGGCATGGGCGGCCGTAACGACGTGCTGGCCGAAAGCCAGACCTACGGCGGCAAGCCGGACGCCTACCTCGACCGCCTCGAGCTGTTCGCCACCAGCAGCCCGGCGGACGTCAAGCTCGTGGCCAACCGCTGGCTGCGCGCCAACCACTACACGATGACGGTGAGGCCAACCGCCAAGCTGGCCGCGGCCAAGTCCACCCTGGACCGCAAGCAGCTGCCAGGCCTGGGCGAGGCCCCGGACGTCAAGTTCCCGGCGCTGCAGCGCGCCCAGCTGAAGAACGGCCTGAAGGTCGTGCTGCTCGAACGCCACACCGCGCCGATCGTCAACGTCTCGCTGGCGGTCGACGCCGGCGCGGCGTCGGACAGCACCGCCAAGGCCGGCGCCGCCTCGCTGGCCCTCGACCTGCTGGACAAGGGCACCAGGAACCGCGATGCCTTCGCCCTGTCGGATGCGCTGGAAAACCTGGGTGCGCGCCTGTACACCGGCACTTCGCAGGACCAGTCGCTGGTGCGCCTGCAGGCCACCAGCGCCAACCTGGCGCCGTCGCTCAACCTGATGGCCGAAGCCGCGCTGGCCCCGAGCTTCCCGCAAGACCAGTTCGCGCTGTCGAAGAGCCGCCGCATCGCCGGCATCGCCCAGGAAAAGGCGCAGCCGAACAGCCTGGCGCTGCGCCTCGTGCCCGCGGTGCTTTACGGCGCCGACCACGCCTACGGCAAGCCGGCGTCCGGCTTCGAAGGCAGCGTGCAAAGCCTGACCCGCGACGACCTGATGGCATGGCACGGCACCTGGTTCAAGCCGGGCAGCGCCACCATCGTCGTGGCCGGCGACACCACCATGGACAAGCTGCTGCCGGCGCTGGAAGCGAGCTTCGGCAAGTGGCAGCAGGGCACGGCGCCAGCCAAGAAGATGGCCACCGTCCCTGCCACCAGGGGCAAGCGCCTGATCCTGGTCGACAAGCCGGATGCGCCGCAGTCCACGATCGTCGCGACCCACGTCTCGCAGGCCTATGGCCAGCCGGAAGACCTGGCGATGGAACCGGTGATCACCAACTTCGGCGGCATGGCGACCTCGCGCCTGAACCGCAACCTGCGACTGGACAAGCATTGGAGCTACGGCACCAGCGCGCGCCTGTCAGAAGTGCGCGGCCAGCGTCCCTTCGTCATCATCGCGCCGGTGCAGACCGACAAGACGATCGAGGCGATGCGCGAAGTGCAGAAGGAACTGCGCGGCGTCGCGGGCGAGCGTCCGCTGGTAGGCAAGGAATACGAAAGCATCATGCGCAGCATGACGGCGCGCCTGCCGGGCCGCTACTCGACCCTCGCCGCGCTCGAATCGGCCGGGCTCGAAACCGTCAACCTGGGGCTGGCGGACGACTACTGGAGCAAGTACGCGTCGAACGTACGCGCCTTGAGCCAGGAGCAGCTGGCGGCAGCGTCGGGCAAGTTCATCAAGCCGGATGAGGCGGTGTGGATGGTGATCGGTGATCTGCGCAAGATCGAGGCGGGGGTGCGCTCGCTGGGTTGGGGTGAGGTGACCGTGGTCGACGCGGACGGCAAGCCGATTCGCTGATCGACTCCCTCTTGTTGTCCTGGAAAGCCCGGTCATTTGACCGGGCTTTTTTCATCTTGTCCCGCGATTGAACCGTCAGCGCGCCTGCATACGCCATCCGCACGTCCTGTGCATAGGTGCGCGATAGTATACTGTATGCCCATACAGTCCGAGGCGCGCGATGGAACTCAACGACAAACTGGAAATCCTGGCCGACGCCGCGAAATACGACGCGTCCTGCGCCAGCAGTGGCGCGCCGAAACGTTCGTCCGAAGACAAGGACGGCTTCGGCGCCACCACCGGCATGGGCATCTGCCACAGCTACACGCCGGACGGCCGCTGTGTATCGCTGCTCAAGATCCTGCTCACGAATTTCTGCATCTACGACTGCCAGTACTGCATCAACCGCCGCACGTCCAACGTGCCGCGCGCCCGCTTCTCGGTGGAAGAGGTGGTCAAGCTTACCCACGATTTCTACGTCCGCAACTACATCGACGGCCTGTTCCTGAGCTCGGGCATCATCCAGTCGGCCGACTACACCATGGAGCAGCTGGTGGCCGTGGCGCGCCAGCTGCGTGAAGTGCACAAGTTCCGCGGCTACATCCACCTCAAGACCATCCCGGACGCCGACCCGCTGCTGATCGAAGAAGCGGGCCGCTGGGCGGATCGCCTGTCGGTGAACATCGAGCTGCCGACCCACGACAGCGTGACCCGCCTGGCGCCCGAAAAGAACGTCCACACCATCAAGCTGGCGATGGGCTCGATCCGGCGCAAGCTGGACGAAAAGGCCGAGGAGCCGAAGGCGCCCAGCTTCGCCCCGGCCGGCCAGAGCACGCAGATGATCGTCGGCGCCGACGCCAGCGACGACCACACCATCCTGAACACGGCCGAGACGCTGTACGGCAGCTACAAGCTCAAACGCGTGTACTACTCGGCCTTCAGCCCGATTCCGCAAAGCCCGAAGAGCGTGCCGGCCGCGCCGCCCCCGCTGTTGCGCGAGCACCGCCTGTACCAGGCCGACTTCCTGCTGCGCGGCTACGGCTTCACGGCGGGCGAACTGATGCCGCAGTCGGGCAACCTGGCGCTCGACGTCGATCCCAAGCTGGGCTGGGCGCTGTCGAACCGCGAGCACTTCCCGCTCGACCTGAACCGCGCCGACGAGACCATGATCGCGCGCGTGCCGGGCATCGGCATCCGCAATGCCAAGCGCATCGTGGAGCTGCGGCGCCTGCGCCGCATCCGCTGGGAAGACCTGTCGCGCCTGCGCTGCAGCATGAAGAAGCTGGCGCCCTTCATCGTCACGGCCGACTACAAGCCCGTGCAAGGCGCGGCCAGCTCGCACCTGCTGCGGCGCCACCTGGCCGATGCGCCCGAGCAGATGAACCTGTGGCCGGAGCTGCAGGCGGCATGATCCAGGCGCCGCAGGTGGCCGACTTCGGTGCATGGCGCACGGCCGCGCGCGACCTGTTGCGCGCCGGCGTGCCGCCCGAAGCGGTCAACTGGGGCACGCCAGACGGAGGCGACCTGTTCTCGGGTGTGCCCCCGGCTGCGGGGCCGGACGATCATGGCGGCACCCCGATGCAGCAAACCCAATCGCCAAGACACGCTGCGCCACGCCTGCCGCGCGCGCTGCTGGAGATGCTGCAGAAAGCCGCGTGCTTCCGCGCCCCCGACCGCTGGGCTTTTCTTTACCGCGTGCTGTGGCGCTGGACCCAGGGCGAGCACGACGTGCAGTCGCCCGCCGATCCGGACGGCAGTCGCCTGCACGGCATGGTCAAGGCGGTGCGCCGCGAGGAGCACGACATGCATGCCTACATCCGATTCCGCGAGCGTCCGCTCGATGTCGGCGACCCGCGCTTCGTGGCCTGGTTCGAGCCGCACCACGACGTGTTGCCCCAGGTGGCCCAACACTTCGTGGCCCGCATGGGCAAGGTCAGCTGGATGATCGCCACGCCCGAGGCCAGCGTGCTGTGGGACGGCCAGTCGCTGCACAATACCGGCCCCCTGATGTCGAGCGCGGCCGACCTCGACGATGCCGGCGAAGCCCTGTGGCTCACCTATTACCGCAGCATCTTCAACCCGGCGCGCGTCAACGCCCAGCTGATGCAGAGCCACATCCCGTCGCGCTTCTGGAAGAACCTGCCGGAGGGCGCGATCGTGCCCGCCATGGTCAGCCAGGCCGAACTCGGCGCGCGCAAGATCGGCCAGGTGGAGGCGGTGGGCCGCAAGGGCGGCGCCACGATCCCGATCACCGCCGAGAAGGCGCAGCCGGACCGCGAGCAGCCCTCGAAGCTCGACGAATGCCGGCGTTGCGAGCTGTGGCAGTACGCCACCCAGGCGGTGGGCGGGGAGGGAGCAAAACACTCGCCCATCATGGTCGTGGGCGAGCAGCCGGGCGACCAGGAAGACCTGGCCGGCAAGCCCTTTGTGGGCCCGGCAGGCAAGCTGCTCGACCGCGTGTTCGCCCAGGCCGACGTCGACCGCAAGACGATCTACCTGACCAACGCCGTCAAGCACTTCAAATGGGAACCGAAAGGCAAGCGCCGCATCCACAAGACCCCGGCCCAGCGCGAGGTCGAGGCTTGCCACTACTGGCTGGAAAAGGAGCTGGCCGCGGTCAAGCCCAAGGTCATCGTGGCGATGGGCTCCACCGCCCTGAAGTCCGTCATGCGCAAGGGGACGGTCGCGCTGAAGGACTTCCTCGGCAAGCCGGTGCGCGTCGACGGCTGCTGGGTGGTGACGATCTACCACCCCTCCTACGTGCTGCGGGTGCCGGACGAAGCGGCCAAGCAGGAAGCCTTTTCGGTGATGGTCAAGGGGCTGAAGCTGGCGCACGAATTGCTCGAACGGCCAGATGCGCCCGAGCCGGAATGAATTGCCGGATTTGCTGAACTGTTGTGCAAGTGACGCACCAGCGTAAAAATCTCATTGTCGAATACTTCACAATCGCGTGAATATTCACTTTTCTCTCGTAATATTTCCGTACGGCATCAACTGCTGAGCTTTTGCTGAGTTGAGCGCCGCGATTGCGGACGGCGCCCTGCCTCCCTACGGACTGACGAGATACCATGATTTCCACATTACGCCGGCTGCTGCCGGCTCCCCTGTTGCTGCTGGCCCTGCCTGCCGCCCATGCCGGCGGCCAGGAAGCCGCTCCGGCTGCCACCGTCACCGGCATCGTCACCTTAACGTCCCAGTACGTCTCGCGCGGCATGCGCCAGAGCTGGGGCAAGCCCGCGCTGCAGGCGGGCCTCGATGCCGCGCATCCGAGCGGCTGGTCGCTCGGCACCTGGGCCTCGAGCGTCAGCGACCGCTTCATCGAGGGTGGCCGCCTCGAGTGGGACGTCTACGGCGGCTATGCCGGCACCATCGGGGCGGTGGGCTACAGCTTGACGGCCATGCATTACCGCTACCCGGGCGCCCGCATCGGCGCGACCGGTACGAAGTACGACTACACCGAACTGGTGCCCGGGCTGAGCTTCGGGCCCGCCTACGTGAAGTACTACCGCACGGTATCGCGCGATTTCTTCGGCATCACGGATGCGCGCGGCACCGGCTATCTCGACGTCGGCCTCAACCACGACCTGGGCGGCGGCACCACGCTCAACCTGCACCTGGGTGACGGCCGCGTCGCGGGCGCGGGCAACGACATGTGGGACTGGCGCGACGCGAAAGCGGGCGTCACCCGAAGCTTTGACGGCGGCTGGAGCATCGCCGCAGCCTACACCCGGGCCTGGGGCGCCACCGATGCCTACGACCGCTATACCACCGGCGTGCCGCGCGCAGACGGCAGCGTCGCCCATTCCAATCCCGCCAAGGGCACGCTTGCCGTGAGCCTGGCTCGCACATTCTGAAACACGGAGACCTTATGCTTGAAACGACGCAGCCGCGCCGCATGCGCGGCCTGACCCTTTCGCTCACCGCCAAGATCTGCGCCACCGCCACCGCGCTGGTGGTGCTCAGCCTCGGCGCCACTTCCACCTTCATCGGCATCGAAAGCAGCACCTCGTCGCAGGAAGCGGCGATGGCGCAGGCGCGCACCGCCACGCGCGAAGCCGCGGCATCGCTGCAGGGGCGCATCGGCGCCGGCCTGGCGCAGGTGCAGGCGATGTCGACCTCGATGGAAGCCGTGCGCGGCTCCGAGTTGCCGCTGGCGCGCGAGCAGGTCAACAGCATGGTCAAGGCCTCGCTGCTGGCGAGTGCCGACTTCGTCGGCACCTCAGTGGCCTTCGAGCCGGACGCATTCGACGGCAAGGACGCAGAGTACGCCGGCAAGTCGCCCGAATACGACGCCACCGGCCGCTTCATGCCCTACTGGAACCGCGGTGCGGACGGCGCCGTGCGCGCGGAACCGATCGTGTTCACCACGACGCCCGGCGCCAACGACTGGTACGACGTGCCGAAGGCAACCCGCAAGCCGCACTTCACCGAGCCCTACATGTACCCGATCAACGGCAAGAACGAGCTGATCGCCTCGCTCGCCGCGCCGATCATCGTGAATGGCCAGTTCATGGGCGTGACCACCGCCGATTTCATGCTGGTCGGCCTGGGCAAGATCCTGGCCGGGATGCAGCGTGTCGAAGGCGGCACGCTGGCGCTGGTATCGAACGGCGGCCTGTATGCGAGCCACGCCGACCACGCGCGCAACGGCAAGAAGGCGGACGACCTGCCGGCCGCGGCGCTCGAGGCGGTGCGCCAGGGTAAGCCCTACGAATTCATCGAAAGCGGCAAGATCCACCTGCTGCAGCCGCTGCGCTTCCACCCCGACATGGGCGCCTGGTCGATCTCGCTGACCTTCCCGGAAAGCGTCGCCACCGCCTCGTCGCGCGCGTTGGTCGGCTACGCGCTGATGGTGTCGGTGGTGTGCGCCATCATCGCCGCCTTCGTGATGGTGTCAGTGCTGCGCCGCCTGACCCGCCCGCTGCGCGTGCTCGGCGCCGCCATGACCGACCTCTCGAGCGGCAACGCGGACCTGAGCGCCCGCCTGGCCGTGAAGGGCAAGGACGAGCTGGCGCAGATCGCCAGTGGCTTCAACGGCTTCGTCGCCAAGATCCAGGACGTGCTGGCGCGTGTGCGTAGCAGCTCGGATGCGGTGGCGGTGGCCTCGAACGAGATCCGCCAGGGCAATACCGACCTGTCGGTGCGCACCGAGCAGCAGGCCAGCGCGCTGGAAGAGACTGCAGCGTCGATGGAAGAGCTGACCGGCACCGTGAAGCAGAACGCCGACAACGCGCGCCAGGCCAACCAGCTGGCCGGGTCGGCCAGCGAGATCGCCCTGCGCGGCGGCGACGTGGTGGCCCAGGTGGTGACGACCATGGCCTCGATCAGCGACTCGTCGAAGAAGGTGGTCGACATCATCGGCGTCATCGACGGCATCGCCTTCCAGACCAATATCCTGGCGCTGAACGCCGCCGTCGAAGCGGCGCGTGCCGGCGAGCAGGGCCGCGGCTTCGCGGTCGTGGCGACCGAGGTGCGCAACCTGGCGCAGCGCAGCGCTGCGGCGGCAAAGGAAATCAAGGCCCTGATCGGCGACTCCGTGGACAAGGTCAGCATGGGCACCATGCTGGTCGAGGAAGCCGGCAAGACGATGGGCGAGGTGGTGTCCAGCGTGCGCCGCGTGAGCGACATCGTGGCCGAGATCAGCGCCGCGAGCGCGGAGCAGAGCACCGGCATCGGCCAGGTCAACCAGGCCATCGTGCAGATGGACGGCGTGACCCAGCAGAATGCGGCGCTGGTCGAGGAAGCGGCGGCCGCGGCGGAAAGCCTGCAGCAGCAGGCGGCCACCCTGGTCGCGCTGGTCGGGCAGTTCCAGGTCGAGGAAAGCACTCGCCCGCAACCCGGTGCACGCCGGGTCGCAACTGCGGCACCGGCGCAGGCGAGGCTGGGCATGCAGGCGGCATGAAATCGCAGGGCGCCGCAGGGTTTAAGTAAGGGCTCATATTGACGAGCTAAGCTTGCCGGACAATCAACAACAAGGATGTCCCGATGCTGAAACTTGCGATCCTGCCGGCGCTGTGCCTGGCCCTGTGCGCGGCGCCCTCATTGGCCCAGACCAACGATGCGCCGGCCGCGCCTGCGGTGGTGGCTGCATCCGCCGACGCGGCGCCGGCCTCGCCCGAACAGATCCTTGTGGTCGGCCAGAAGCCCGGCCCCGGCATGTGGAAGGTGTCGAAGGGCGATCACGTGCTGTGGATCTTCGGCGACTACGCGCCGCTGCCCATCAAGATGCAATGGCGCTCGCACGAAGTCGACGCCGTCATCGCACGTTCGCAGGAATACCTGGCGCCTCCCAGCGCCAGCGCCCAGGTGGGCTACCTGAAGGGGGCGCTGCTGCTGCCTTCGCTCATCGGCATCAACAAGATCCCCGACGGCGCCACGCTGCGCGAGGTGCTGCCGCCGGACGTCTACGCGCGCTGGCAGCCGATGAAGGCGAAGTACCTGCCCAAGAACGACGAGCGCGAGCGCCCGGTGTTCGTAGCGGGGCAGCTGTTCAGCGCTGCCCTGGCGCAGGCTGGACTGACCACCAGGACGGGTGTACGCAAGCAGATCGAGAAGATGGTCGACGAGAAGAAGCTGAAGGTGACCAGGCCCAGGATCGATCTCCCGATGGATAACGCGCGGCGCATGATCAAGGACTTCAAGAAGTCGCCGGTCGAGGACGCGCAATGCCTGAACTCGACGATCGTCCGGCTGGAAACGGACATCGATGCGATGCGCGTGCGCGCCAACGCCTGGGCCAAGGGCGACATCGACGGCATCCGCAAGCTCGACTTCGTCGACCAGGAAGAAAACTGCCGCGAGGTGGTCTTCAACAGCCCCGCGGTACGCGACGATCCGGCCTTCCAGTCGATACGGCCGCGCCTGAAGGCGCTGTGGCTGGCCGCGGCGGAGAGCGCGCTGGAGCGCAATGCCTCGACCTTCGCGCTGCTGCCCATGCGCGACATCCTCGATCCGAAGGGACCAGTGGCGGCGCTGGCGGCGAAGGGCTATACGGTCGAGCAGCCGGAATAAGCCTCGCGATGCTCGATGCAGCGCCAAGCATGGCCAATACAAGCGACGCGCGTCCCCTGGAAATTTGTCAAAGCCCGGCAAACGCGCGTAGAATGCTGGCAACGCGGGTGTAGCTCAATGGTAGAGCAGAAGCTTCCCAAGCTTACGACGAGGGTTCGATTCCCTTCACCCGCTCCAGTCTTCATGCCTTCTCCCGAGCATCACACCCCCCAGCGGCCAGTGCCAGTCGCACCAGGCGCGTCGTCGCATCGTCCGGGCACGGCCTGTCCGTGAAACCCAGGCGCTGCGCAAGCCGGCGCATGGGCATGTTCAGGGCCAGGACATAACCCTCCATGCATCGCAATCCCTGTGCCCTGGCGTGTGCGATCAGTATCCCCAACAGGCGACTCGCCAGGCCGAGCCCGTGCCAGTCATCGGCGACTGTAACTGCAAACTCGCAGGTATCGCTGCCGGGATCGCCAACATAGCGGGCGCCCGCGACGATGTCTTCGGCGGCGCCTTCGCCGCTGACTGCGACCAGCGCGACATCGCGGCCCGGCACGGGATGCGTTGCCGCTTCCAGCATGGCCGGGGGCAGTTCGCGCATCGCCATCATGAAGCGCGTGTAGCGCGAATCAGCCGACAGGCGCTGGAAGGCATCCTGCATCTCGGCCCCGTCTTGCGCCCGGACCTCGCGCAACACAACTTCGCGGCCGTCGCGCAGCTTCGCCAGCACCGGCAGCGTCATTGCTGCGTCGTTTTGCATGGTATTGATGATCTCAGGCAGAACCGTCTTTTTTTCCGCCGCGCGGGAACACGCGCACCGTATCCCCGTCCCCCTGCGGGTCGTGTCCGCGCCAGCCATTCCTGACCCATTGTGCGGAACGTTCGTCGATGTCGACCGAGCCGTGACGCCGCATGATGTCCTGCGCCTTCAGGCGCCGCTCATCGGTGTCGACATCGACGGTCAGGACATAGCTGCCGCGCCTGACCGCTTCCGCATAGACGTTGCTGTAGGTGCGTTTGTCGTCCATGCTGAACAAGGACCGGAAGAAGTTTTCGATGCTGCCGCTGAGCGTTGCCTTGTCTTCCGTCTGGATCGCGGGATCTGCCTTCGCGGCCAGCTCGTGGTCGGGGTTGAGTTGCACCTCGCTGCGAACAAAACCGGAAGCCAGGAGTTCATGCTTCGCACTCCGGGCATGCGCCAGATCGTCATACAGGCCGATGATGACCAGTTCCATGGATGTGCTCCTCTTCCTTGCAACATCACTGCCGCTTGCGCTGGCGCGCAATGGCCTGTAGCTGCGCAATGGCGATCGCCAGTTCCGATTGCGCCTTGGCGTAGTCGATCTTGTCGCCCCTGTTGCGCAAGGTTTCTTCTGCCTGCTTCCTGGCTTCGTTCGCGCTGGCTTCGTCCAGGTCGTGCCCGCGGATGGCGGTTTCCGCCAGCACGGTCACTTCGTCGGGCTGGACTTCCAGCAGACCGCCGGCGACAAACACGAATTCCTCGTCCGTCCGTCCCGGTAGCTTGATGCGCACGGCGCCCGGGCGGATCCGCGTGATCAAGGGAGTGTGCATGGGGAAGATACCGAGCTCGCCGCTCTGGCCGGGCAGGACGACGAACTCCGCATCGCCGTCGAAAATTTCTTCCTCGGCGGAAACGACGCTCACGTGCATGGTATTGGAAGTGGCCATGATTGTTCTCGCAGGTGGCTTATGGGATCAGACCGCCGCCGCGCCGGAGACGATCTCGGAGAGTTCCTTCGTGATCGCCGCCTGGCGGGTCTTGTTGTAGACCAGCTTGAGGTCGTCGATGACGCTGCCCGCGTTGTCGCTCGCCGCCTTCATCGCCACCCTGCGCGCCGAATGCTCGGACGCCAGGTTTTCGGCGACCGCGTGGTAGATCAGTGCCTCGACGTAGCGCACCAGCAGCTCGTCGATCACGTCGGCTGCGTCCGGCTCGTAGATGTAATCCCACGAATGGGCGCCCCGGTCGGCTTTCACCTTGTCCGGGCCCAGCGGAAGCAGCTGTTCGGTGACCGGTTCCTGGCTCATCGAATTGATGAACTTGGTGTAGCACAGGTAAACGACGTCGATCTCCCCGTTCTGGTAGCTGTCGAGCAGTACCTTGATTGCGCCGGTCATCCGTTCGAGATGCGGCGTGTCGCCGAGTTGCACGACCTGCGCGACCACCCTGGCGCCAATGCGGTTCAGGAAGCCCAGGCCCCGGCTGCCGATCGTGACCATGTCGCTCCCGACACCGTGCGCTTCGAAATCGCGCAGTTTCTGCATCACCATGCGCAGGATGTTGGTGTTCATGGCGCCGCACAGGCCCTTGTCGGTGGTCACCACGATGAAGCCGACCCGCTTGACCTCGTTTCGCTTGAGCAGGAAGGGGTGGCTGTAGTCGGGGTTCGCTTCCGAAAGGTGTCCGGCGATATTGCGGATCTTCGTGCTGTATGGGCGCGCTGCGCGCATCCTTTCCTGCGCCTTGCGCATCTTGGACGTGGCGACCATTTCCATCGCCCTGGTAATCTTGCGGGTACTTTCCACGCTTTTGATCTTGTCGCGTATTTCCTTGCCTCCGGCCATGATTGCTGCCTCCCTTATTGATGTCGATGCGGATGTGGATCAGGACCACAGCCCGGATGCCAGCAGCTGCTCGGCTTCGTCGAACATGCTCTTCGCCGGCAGCATGTCGGCGCGCGCGAACCGGATCAACGAGAACGCGCGCATCCGCGGCGGCAACGTCGGCAGGCGGGCAATGTGGAATTCGAGCGCGTCGCCGGCCTGCCCGCCGTCCTGCTCCTGCACCACGTTCATCCGGTCCAGCCGCAGCCGCTTGGTCACGACCGACAAATGCCGCCCGGGTTGGGCGTACACCGCGCAGACATGCTCCAGCTCGCGGTCCAGGGCGTCTTCGCGCAGGCCCAGCTCGGCCAGGCCGCGCGCGTTCTCCTCGACCTGCGTCTCCAGGCGTCCCAGCTCGGCGAGGTCGGCCGCCACGTCGCCGCCGATCAGGGCGCGGATGCCCTGGCCCTGACGCTCCAGTAATTGCAGCCGCGTTTTCAGCAGCGCACGCTCGCGCTCGAGCGCAGTGCGGCGCGAGCTGTCGGCGGCGGTGCGCGCCAGTCCGGCCAGCGCGAGCTCGTCCAGCAGGCGCCCCACGATCTCGCATCGAAGTTCGGCGTCGGTGCGTCCGCACATTCTCACCTGGTGGTCGCTGAAGCCCACCGTTGTTTGCGGTACATCGCGGCGCAGGGTTTCCCCCTCCATCCGGGCGCCCAGGATGTGGCGTTCGCTCAGTTCCATCCCCAGCACCGCGACCGCTTCCGGCGCATCGTCATGCTGTTCGAAATAGTCGCGCAGGCTGGCCGAGCGGCTGATGGTCGCGGCCACGTCGTCCGGCGCGGCGAAGTAGGCGTGCATGTAGGGGTCATGACTCCAGGCGGCGCCGCTGGCCTCGCGCGGCGCCGGCAGCGCATCGACCAGCCCGCGTACGTAATCGAGCGAGGTCGCGACTGCCGGCGCCAGGCGCTTCTGGCAATGCCGCGCCAGGCGCAGCTGCGGATGCAAGCCCATGACGCGCTCGATCGTCGCATCCACGCGTTGCCTGTCCTGCCTGTCCTGCGCCGGAGGTGGACCCGCCGTGCGCCTTACCCTGTTAAGGAATCCCATCTGCGCACCCTGTTCAGCTGTACCGCTCGTTGACGATATGGACGTGGATCTTCCGGTTTTTCCAGAACATGTCCTGCACGCGCGGCAGGAGGCTGCTCAGGGCTTCCGGCGGCGCGTCCTTGAAGCGCAACAGCACCGCCGGCCGGGAACCGTCGCCGGGCATGTGTTCCAGTTCGTCGAATGGCGGGAAGCCATACTTGACCAGGAAGGCCTTGATGTCCTCGTCGGAGGTTCCGGCTTCCACATTCCCCATGATCAAATCAGCCATGACAAGTCTCCTTCAGGCCATGATGTTGACGCCACCGTCGACGTACATGGTCTCCCCGGACAGCCGCCGCGCGTAGGGCGTGGACAGGAAGGCGCAGGTGAAACCGACGTCCATGATGTCGACCAGTTCGCCAAGCGGCGCGCGCTCGGCCGCTTCGGTGAGCAACAGGTCGAAGTCCTTCAGGCCGGAACCGGCGCGCGTCTTGAGCGGCCCCGGCGACATGGCGTGCACCCGGATATGCTGTGGTCCGAGTTCGTACGCCAGGTAGCGCGCGCAGGCCTCCAGCGCCGCCTTGACCGGTCCCATCAGGTTGTAATTGGGCACCACCTTGTTGGCGCCGTGGTAGCTCATCGTGAACATGGTGCCGCCTTCCTTCATCAGCGGTGCGGCCAGGCGCGCCATGCGAACAAAGGAATGGCAGGAAATGTCCATCGCCTGCGCAAAGCCCGCGGCGCTGCTGTTGAGCAGGCCGCCCTGCAGGTCTTCCTTCGGCGCCCAGGCGATCGAGTGTACGAAGATGTCGAGCTGTCCCCATTGCTGTTCGATCTGGGTGAACACGGCCTCGATGTCGCTTGGTTTGGTAACGTCGAGCGTCGTGAAGATCGGGGCGCCGAGGCTGCGGGCAAGCGGCTCGACATAGCTCCTGGTTTTCTCGCCGGTATAGGTAATGGCGAGTTCCGCGCCCAGCTCATGGAAGGCCTTGGCGCAACCCCATGCGATGGAATGCTCGTTGGCGATTCCCGAGACCAGTGCCTTCTTGCCCTCCAGTATCGGGCGGTAGCGATCATTCGTCATGATGAGACCCTTACGGAAAAGTCGTCGATGTTCATGTGCGGCACCCGGCTAGGGACCTCCAGTTCGGCTTCGGTGGCCGCGAGCACCTCGTCCACCGTCACGCCGGGCGCCGTCTCCAACAGGGTGGCGCGGCCGCCGGCAAACCCGATGACCGCCAGTTCCGTGACCAGGAGGTCGATCGGGCGCAGCGAGGTCAGCGGCAGCGTGCATTGCCGGACGATCTTGGGCTTGCCCTTGGCGGTATGCTGCATGGCGATGATGACGCGCTTGGCGCCGGTCACCAGGTCCATGGCGCCGCCCATGCCGGGAACCATTTTCCCGGGAATCATCCAGTTCGCCAGCTGGCCGGCCTGGTCGACCTGCAGGCCGCCGAGCACCGTGAGGTCGAGGTGGCCTCCCCGGATCAGGCCGAACGAAAAGGCGCTGTCGAAAGCGGCCGCGCCCGGCAGCGCGGTGACGGGCTGGCCGCCGGCGTCGGTGAGGTAGCTCAGCGCCATGCCCGGTTCGGGAATCGGCCCGGTGCCGATCAGGCCGTTCTCGGACTGGAAGTAGATGTGCATATCGCGCGGAACATAATTGGCAACCTGGGTCGGAATGCCGACGCCGAGGTTGGCCAGCATCCCGGGGCGCAATTCCTGCGCAATGCGTTTGGCAATCAGGGTGGGAGCGTCCATGGTCGGCCTCCTTCAGTCGTGGGCAACGACGACATCGACCAGCACCGCCGGCGTCACGACATGGTCCGGCGAGATCATTCCCACCGGGACGATATGGGCCGCATCCACGATCACGGTCTTTGCCGCCATCGCGATCACGGGATTGAAATTGCGTGCGGTCAGGGCGTAGACCAGGTTGCCGTGGTAATCGGACAGAAAGGCCTCGACCAGCGCGAAATCGGCGCCGAGGGCCGTCTCCAGCAGGTAGGACGCGCCGTCGACGTCGAACTTGCGCTTGCCCTCCTCGACGGCGGTGCCGACCCCGGTCGGCGTCAGGATGCCGCCCAGCCCATAGCCGGCGGCGCGCACCCGCTCGATCAGGGTCCCCTGCGGTACCAGCTCGACTTCCATTTCGCCGGCGATCATCTTGCGCTGGGTTTCCGGATTGAGTCCGATGTGGCTGACGATCGCCTTGCGTACGGCCCCGGCCGTGACCAGCTTGCCGATGCCGCGGCCGGGTGTTGCGGTGTCGTTGGCGATGACGGTGAGCTCGCGCTTGCCCTGGCGCGTCAGTTCGTCGATCAGGCGTTCCGGTGTGCCGACACCCATGAAGCCGCCGATCATGAGGCTGGCGCCATCCGGGATCATGGCGACGGTTTGCTCGAGGCTGACGGTTTTCATGCCGCCCCCCTTGCGATTACGTCGCGCGTATGGCGGGCAATCATGAGTTCTTCATTCGTCGGAATCACCCAGACGGACAGCTTGCTGCCCGCCGTGCTGATGCACGGCCCGCCTTCCGCATTGGCGGCCGGGTCCAGCTCCACCCCGAGCCAGCGCGCCTCGCGGCAGACGCGTTCGCGGATCGCCGCAGAATGCTCGCCGATGCCGGCGGTGAACACCAGCGCATCGACCCCTCCTGTTGCGGCGGCCAGCGACCCGAGTTCGCGCCCGATCCGGTAGACGAAGAGCTCGACCGCGAAACGCGCACGCGCGTCGTCGCTGTCGAGCAGCACCCGCATGTCGCTCGAGATGCCCGACACGCCGAGCAGGCCCGACTGCTTGTAGATCAGGGTTTCGACGGCGCGCGTGTCCATCTTGAGGTGGTCCATCAGGAACAGGATCACGCCCGGGTCCAGGTTGCCGCAGCGGCTGCCCATCGGCAGGCCGTCGACGGCGGTGAAGCCCATGGTGCTGGCCGTGCTCTTGCCGCCCGCGAGCGCGCACAGGCTCGAGCCGTTGCCGAGGTGGGCGACCAGCGTGGCGCCGGCCGCGCCTTGTGCCGTGTAGGCGGGCAAGACCGACGCGATGTATTCGTAGGACAGGCCATGAAACCCGTAGCGCCGCACCCCCAGCCCGGTGATCGACTCGGGCAGCGCGTAGGCTTGCGCCACTTCGGGCTGCGAGCGGTGGAACGCGGTATCGAAGCAGGCCACCTGCGGCACGTCCGGCCGCGCCTGGGCCAGGAGGCGGATCGGCGCCAGGTTGTTGGGCTGGTGCAGGGGCGCCAGCGGCGTCAGCTTGTCGAGCGCGTCGATCACCCCGGGAGTAATGGGTTCGGCCCGGGTGAATTGCACGCCGCCGTGCACGACGCGATGGCCGACCGCCACCAGCCGGTGTCCCGCGCCGTGCTGGCGCAGGAATTCCCCGATGTATTCGGTCGCGCCCGCGTGCCCGAAGCCGGGGTCGTCCCAGCGCTGCTCGCCGATCGGGGCGCCGCCGGCATCTTTCGCACTGAAGCGGGCCGCGTTGTACAGTCCCTCCACCTGGCCATAAAGAAGGAGCTCGGGCTCGAGGGGGCCGGCGTCGAACGCGCGGAACTTGATGCTCGACGAGCCGGCGTTGAGGACAAGGATAACGTCAGCCATGGCGTCACCTCAGGGGATTGCCGCTGTCGCGGCGTGCCTTGGCCACCAGCGCGGCCACCGCGCACGAGGCCAGCCTGGTCACCATCGAATCGGCGCGGCTGGTGAGGATGATCGGTACCCGTGCGCCGAGCACGATGCCGGCCGCATCCGCGCCGGCAAGGAAGGACAGGCTCTTGGCGAGCATGTTGCCGGCCTCCAGGTCCGGCACGATCAGCACGTTGGCGCGTCCGGCCACGGGCGAGGCGATCTTCTTGATTTTCGCCGCAGCGGGGTCGATGGCGTTGTCGAGCGCAAGCGGGCCGTCGACCAGGGCGCCGGTGATCTGGCCGCGGTCGACCATCTTGCACAGCGCGGCGGCCTCGATCGTGGATGGCACCTTCGGGTTGACCGTCTCCATTGCCGACAGCACCGCCACCCGCACTTCCTTGAACTGCAGTGCGTGCCCGAGGTCGATGGCGTTCTGCAGGATGTCCATCTTGTCTTCGAGAGTCGGGGCGATGTTGACGGCGGCGTCGCTGATGATCAGCGCGTCGGGGTGCCCCGGCACGTCCATGACGAAGCAATGGCTGACGCGGCGCGCGGTGCGCAGTCCGGTCTCGCGCTTGACCACGGCGCCCATCAGTTCGTCAGTATGCAGGCTGCCCTTCATCAATGCCTCGGCCTTGCCTTCGCGGACCAGCGCGACCGCCGCGGCCGCGGCCGCGTGGCTGTAGGCCGCCTCGACGATCGGCACATCGCCGAGCTGCAGGCCGTTTTCCGCCGCCACGGCCTCGATGCGCTCGCGCGGCCCGACCAGGATCGGCGCAATCAGGCCGACCCGCGCCGCTTCCAGCGCGCCGGCGAGCGAACTCTTGTCGCAGGGGTGGGCGACGGCAGTCGGCAGTGGCGGAAGGTCCCGGCAAAAGTCGATCAGCCGCTGGTATTTTTCGTGGTCTGGTTCCATGTCGGTCCTTTCAATGAAGGCGGGCGGCGCCCGACGGCGGCGGGGCCGGGACTCGCTTGTGGCGGGCGGGGTGGCCGGCCCCGCCATTGAGCATGTCGCGCAGCCGGTCGACCATGGCCAGTTGATCCTCCGTGGGCGGCGTCTCCTGGAGGCGCTCGTCCACCATCAGCTTGTCGAGCAGCTTCAGCAGCCGTTCGCGGTCCCTGGGATCGCGCAGCAGGTGCGGCAAAGTGGCGATGGCCTGCTCCGGTTCGTAGCGGGTAATGATCTCTTGCTCGCCGCGCAGGCGGCGCCACTGGTCGAGCGGCACGTCCGGCAGATACTCGGTGTAGGATTTCGCCAGTTCCTTGCGCTTGACCAGCCGCGCCAGCGGCAGCAGCTCGCCCTGGTGGGGCGCGCGCAGGCTGGCCAGGCGGGCGAATGCCTCTGCGTAACCGCCCTCGGCGATCGAACCCAGTGCTTCCTGGACGAAGGGCAGGGCGCGCGCGTCAAGCGTCTCCTCGACTCCCGGCTGCGGCTTCCTGTCCGCCAGGTAGAACGCGTACATGTTGGCGTACACGCCGAAGAAGCGGGCTTCGGTGGCGGCGTCGCGCACGCCCCGGTACAGGTCGAGCGAGGCGCTGACCAGCTGGGCGCCGGCGTTCTCCAGGCGGCGCAGCGGATCGCTCGCATCGAGCGGCTGGCGGTGTGCACGGACCGCCTGCGCCGCGGGCTCGAGCCATTTCATCCATGGATTCATGCTGGAGAACGCCCAGTTCTGCACGCGCAGCGGGTGGAAGCTGCGCAGCAGCTGCGCGCTCAGGTTGTTGGACATGGCCCGCACGAAAGGTTGCGCGAACAGCTCATAGGCACGCTGGTTGAAATCGGACAACGCTGCGACCGCTTCGAAGGGCTGTTCGTCGACCCGTCCGAGGCGGTTCAGGTGTGCACTGACATCCTCGAGCCGGCGCTCGTGGAAGGTGACCTCGTACTGGGGCTCTCCATCCCGGTCCTCGATGTCGGTGATCTCCATGGCGTACAGGCCCGGCGGCAGCAGCTCGACTTCGTTGAGTACCGACACCAGTTGCGTATATTCCTTCTTCGCCACCTTGCCGGAGACAAAAATGCCGAGATGGCCGACGTCGGCATGCAGCAGGCCGATGATCACCTGGCCACGCGCCTTGATTTCTTCGGTGCTGCCGTAGATGTCGGCCACCCAGTTGAATGCCTGCTCGGGCGGGGTGATGTTGTCGCCCATCGAAGCGAACAGGACGATCGGCATCTCGATATTGCGCAGGTCGAAGCCCTGGCCGCCCGCGCCCTTGACGTCGCCCGACCATAGCTTGTTGCCGATGAACAGATTGCGCGTGATGAATTCGATCTCTTCGGCGTTGAGCAGGTAGTAGGTGCCCCACCAGCGCTCGAAGTCCAGGTAGCGTGCCGGTTCGGTGTCGGCGTTCTTGTAGACCTTGTAATACTTGTCCCACAGCGTGTTGGCGGGATTCAGGCTCTCGAAGTTCTGCACCAGGTGGGCGCCGTCGAAGATGCCGTTGCCGAGATCGGCGGTGAACGAGGACAGCCAGGTGCCGCCCAGCATGCCGCCGGCATAGCGCATCGGGTTGTCGCCTTCGCCTTCGCTCCACGCGCCGCTCGTATAGGCCATCGGCGCGCCGTTGATGAGGATCGGTCCGGTATCCTCGGGACCGGACGCGGCCAGCATCATCGCCGCCCAGCCACCCTGGCAGTTGCCGACAATGACCGGTTTCTTGCTTTTCGGGTGCAGCGCGCGCACGTGTTTCACGAACTGCTGCTCGGCGGTGCACACGTCGAGCAGGGTCTGGCCCGGTTCGGGTTCGCGGAAGAAGCTGACGAAATACACCGGGTGGCCGGCGCGCATCGCCACCCCGGCCTGCGAATCGTCCTTGAAGCCGCCGATGCCGGGGCCGTGGCCGGCGCGCGGATCGATGATGAGATAGGGACGCCGCGCGGGGTCGGTGCTGACGCCGGGTGGCGGCGTGATGCGCAGCAGCGTGTAGTTCACCGGGCGCTCGAAGCTACGGCCGTCGAGCACGGTCTCGTAGTCGAAGTGGAGGACCGGTTCGGAACCTTTCGCTGCGCGCTCGAGAAAGTTGTCGCCGCGCTGGCGGATGGTGTCCCAGAACAGGATCGAACGCTGCATGGCGTCGACCGCGTAGTGCTGAAGGGACCAGGGATCGAAGATGGCCGGCCACCCGGCGCCCGGCCATCCGGCGGCCGGCTCGCCGACGGCCGACACCGCGGCGCCCTTGTCGTCGTCTTGCGCGCCCGTTGCCGCGCTCAGCGCCTCGCTCATTGCCGTTTGCACCCGCTGGCCGAATCCCTTCGCCGCGATGCTCATGCGCTTTTGATAGATCTGAGCGATGCTGGTGCCGATCTCATGGCTGCGTTCCAGGTACCTTGCTGTGTCCATGAAATAACCTCGAAAGTGGGATGGAAGAGCGTTTGCTCAGCCGGAGGGTGCTGTTGCGGCATCCTTCGCAGGACCACCCATTTTTCGCCCCATCGGTCCCTTCTGCAATGAGACCATCGTCCTATCCCGGGCAAGGTATGCTGGCGTCCTGTCCTTCTTCACTTACGAGGAATGCCCGCATGGAACATCCCTTCCGATCGCGCCGCCGCCTGCTGGCGTCGCTGCTTGCCTTGCCCGCAGGAATTGCGCTGCCGCTGGTGGCCGGCGCCCAGGCGCGCGCGGCGCCGCTCCTGACGCGCCCGGTTCCTTCATCGGGCGAAGCGCTGCCGCTGGTTGGCCTGGGCAGCTGGATCACGTTCAATGTCGGCAGGGACCCCGCCGCCCGCGCCGACTGCACCGCCGTGATGCGCGCGTTCTTCGCCGGCGGCGGTAGGCTCATCGATTCGTCGCCGATGTACGGCTCGGCGCAGGACGTGATCGGCGAAGCGCTCGCGCAGATCAAGCCCGCCCGGCCGTTCGCCGCCGACAAGGTGTGGACCGGCTCCGCAGGCGAAGGGCCCGCGCAGCTCGAGGCCTCGCGCCGCCTGTGGCGGGTGGCGCGCTTCGACCTGCTGCAGGTGCATAACCTCCTGGCGTGGGAGGCGCACCTACCCATGCTGCTGCGGATGAAGCGCGAAGGGCGCTTGCGCTACGTCGGCATCACCACCTCCGAGGGACGCCGGCATGGCGAGATCCTGAAGATCATGGCGAGCCAGCCGATCGACTTCGTGCAGGTCTCGTACAACGTGCTCGACCGGGAAGTCGAGCAGCGCATCTTGCCGCTGGCGCGCGAGCGGCGCATTGGCGTCATCGTCAACCGGCCGTTCCGGCAGGGAGACCTGACCCAGGCGCTGGCGGGCAAGCGCCTGCCCGGCTGGGCCGCCGACATCGGCTGCACCAGCTGGGCGCAGGTGCTGCTCAAGTTCATCGTCGCGCACCCGGCGGTGACCTGCGCGATCCCGGCCACGTCGAACGTCGCCCACGTGCGCGAGAACCTGCTGGCCGCGACCGGGCCCTTGCCCGACGACGCGCTGCGCCGCCGCATCGTCCAGGACGTCGAAAGGCTGGCATGAGCGAGTGGTGGACCTATTCGCTGTCGGATTTCCTGATGTTCTCGGCGCGCACCTACTACCGCCAGTTCGAACTGATGAACCACGAGTGGTGGCCCTTGCCGCTGCTGGCGCTGGGCGCCGGCGCGGTGGTCGTCGGCGGCATGGTGCACCGGCGCCTGGCCAGCGCACGGCTCGCGTTCGCGCTGCTGTGTGCGGCCTGGCTGTGGGTCGGCTGGGCTTACCAACTGCAGCGCTATGCCGACATCAACACCGGCGCGCCATACTTCGCCGCAGGGTTCTTCGTGCAGGCCGGCCTGCTGGCCTGGATGGCCTGGAAGGCGCCGGCGCCGCCGGCGCTGCTCACTCCCGCCGTGGGCATGGGATACCCCATTGCGCTGCTCACGCTGGCCGGCTACCCGCTGCTGGCGCCGTTCTACGGCCGCAGCTGGTGGCAGGCCGAGGTCTTCGGCTTCGCGCCCGACCCGACCGCCATGCTCACGCTCGGCGCCTTGCTGTTCTGGCGCGCGCCATGGCCGCTGTGGGTGATTCCGCTGCTGTGGTGTGCCTTGAGCACCGCGACGATGCTCGAGCTGCATGCCATGCGGCCGTGGTGGCCGGCGGCGGGCGCGCTGCTGGCGCTCGGCGCCGTGCTGTGGGGGAAGCTCAGGCGCTGAGCAGGTCGCCCGAGCGGAACGATTCGGTCCCGGCGATTTTGCAGACGTGCATGCCGCGCAGCAGGTGCCGGTGCGCAGTGCTCGCGAACAGCAGGCCGGCGTGCTGCGCCGACAGCGTGCTCACCTGGCCGCTGACGGGGTTGACGATGTCCGCCACCGGCTCGCCCGCTTCCACCAGTTCGCCCAGCCGCTTGTGGAACACCAGCACGCCGGCATGCGGCGCCGCCAGGGGCTCGACGGCGTTGAGCGGCGTCGCGCGGCAGGGCGTTTCGGGCAGCGGCGCCAGGGGGATATCGAGCACGCCGGCTTGCGCCAGGTACTGCAGGATGGCGGCGGCGTCCTGGCGCGCATAGTCGTAGCGCACGTCGTTTTCGCCGCGCAGTTCGACGGTGACGGCGATGCAGGCCGGCGGAATCGGCATGCCTTCGAAGTGGTCGGCCAGGTCCCACCACAGGCGGCTGCAGGCTTCGTCGAAGGCTTCGCCGCCCGAAACCTTGGCCACCAGCAAGACACGCGCGCCGAGCAGGGCCATCAGCGGCTCGACGCTTTCCACCAGCGGCGTGCCGGTGTACATGTGCATCAGCGCTTCGTTATCGCAGTGCAGGTCGAGCACGATGTCGGCGTCGATCGCCATCGTCAGCAGGGTCTTCTTGAGCGTTTCGGCGTCGTCCTTCGGCTCCCAGGTGCCGACCTGGCGGCGCGCCTCGTCGCGGACCAGGGCGACGTTGGCGTCGATGTCGCTGCCGAGCCGGCCCGCGAGCGATGTCTTCAGCGCGTCCGCGACGTGCATGTAGGCGCGGTTGAAGTTGGTGCCGGTCTTCAGGTCGTAGCGCCCGAAGGGCGTGCCGTGGACGACCTGCGACAGGCCGAGCGGATTGGCCGCCGGCACCAGGATGATCTCTCCCTTGATCCGGCCTTCGCCGTCCAGCCGTTCGAACTCCTGGCGCAGGCAGTGCGCCACCAGCATGGCAGGCACTTCGTCGGCATGGACGGCGGCCTGGATGTAGACCTTCTTGCCGCCGTCCTTGTCACGCGGACTGCCGTAGTGGAACGAGCTCAGGTGGGCGGTGGCGACGCTCTCGTCGACGGCGATCGGGTGTTTCATCGAATGCATGGGAAGGCTTCCTGTGCTCGGCAATAGGGAAAGCACGCTTGTAGTAAAGCATAATTATGCGCGATTCCTCCCGCAAGGCCCCGCACGCTGCGATGCTGCTGGCCTGGGCTATAATGACAGCCGTTTTTTCCTCTTACGCCAACTCCCCATGTCCTCTGATACGCCCACCAATGGCCCGGCGCGGCCCATGCTTTACGATCCGACCGAACACCGCATCCGCAGCTTCGTCACGCGGGCCGGCCGGCTGTCGACTGCGCAGGCGCGCGCGCTGGAGGAGCTCGGCCCGAAATACCTGATCGAGTACAAGCGCGAGCAGCTGGACCTGGAGCAAACCTTCGGCCGCAAGGCGCCTGTCGTGCTGGAGATCGGCTTCGGCATGGGCGACACCACCGCGCACATCGCGCGCCTGATGCCGGAAAAGGATTTCATCGGGGTCGAGGTGCACACCCCGGGCGTGGGCAGCCTGCTCAAGCAGATCGGCGAGCAGGGCATCGAGAACCTGCGCCTGGTCCAGCACGACGTCGTCGAAGTGCTGAACCACATGATCGCGGATGGCTCGCTGGCCGGCGTGCACGTGTTCTTCCCGGATCCGTGGCACAAGGCGCGCCACAACAAGCGCCGCCTGATCCAGCCGGCCTTCGTGAAGGTGTTGTGCGACAAGCTGGCGCCGGGCGGCTACCTGCATTGCGCCACCGACTGGGAAGACTACGCGGTGCAGATGCTGGACGTGCTGGGCAACGAACCCCTGCTACAGAACACGGCCGACGGCTATGCGCCGCAACCGGCATACCGTCCGCTGACCAAGTTCGAGAACCGCGGCCTCAAGCTGGGCCACGGCGTCTGGGACCTGGTGTTTACCAAAAAAGTAACCGGGACTGGTGCTGGGTTGTAACGCTTTTCGTAGGGTGGGCGGCTTTGCCGCCCACGCGTTCAAGCAGCCAAGGATTGGCCCTATCGCGTCTGTTCGGACTGAGTTTGAACGGGTCACGCGCCAGGCGGTAGCCAAGCCCGGGCCATCGCAGCCATGTCGAAACCTACATCATCTCGTTGATGATGGCGACAATCTCGTCGCCATACGACACCAGCTTCTTTTCGCCGACCCCGGACACGCCGCGCAGCGCATCGAGCGAGCCGGGTTTGACCTTGGCGATCTCGCGCAGCGTGGCGTCCTGGAACACCACATAGGCCGGCACGCCGTGCTCGCGCGCGGTGCCCATGCGCCAGGTGCGCAGGCGCTCGAAGATCACCTGCTCGGAGCGCGACAGTTCCAGTTCCTCGTAGCTGCCGGCAGCGCGCGACGACGGCCGCTTGGCCTTGACCGGCTTCTGGTACTGGCGCAGCTGCACCTTCTGCTCGCCCTTGAGCACGGGGCGCGCGGCGTCGGTGAGTTTGAGCGAGCTGAAAGCATCGTGGTCCACCGTGACGAAGCCCAGCGCGATCGCCTGGCGCACGATGGCGCGCCATTCCTGTTCGGGGCGGTCGGCGCCGACGCCGTAGACGGTAAGCTTGTCGTGGTGCCACTGGCTGATGCGCTCGGTCTGGGCGCCGCGCAGCACGTCGATCACGTGGCCGGCGGCAAAGCGTTGATCGACCCGGTAAATCGTCGACAGCAGCTTTTGCATCGGCACCGTGCCGTCGACCTGCACCGGCGGGATCAGGCAGGTGTCGCAGTTGCCGCAGGGGCCGGAGCGCTCGCCGAAATAGTCGAGCAGGCGCATGCGCCGGCAGGACAAGGTCTCACACAGCCCCAGCATGGCGTCGAGCTTCATCGACAGCACGCGTTTGAACGTTTCGTCAGCCTCGGATTCGTCGATCATGCGGCGCTGCAACACCACATCCTGCAGGCCATAGGCCATCCAGGCGCTGGCGGGCGCACCGTCGCGGCCGGCGCGGCCGGTCTCCTGGTAATAACCCTCGAGGCTCTTGGGGAGATCGAGGTGGCAGACGTAGCGCACGTCGGGCTTGTCGATGCCCATGCCGAAGGCGATGGTCGCCACCATCGTGATGTTGTCTTCGCGCAGGAAGCGCGACTGGTTCGCCGCGCGCTGGCTGTACTCCATGCCGGCGTGGTAGGGCAGGGCGCGGATGCCGTTCTCGTTCAGGAAGTCGGCGGTCTCCTCGACCTTCTTGCGCGACAGGCAGTAGACGATGCCGGAATCCTGCGGGTGCTCGCTGCTGATGAAATCGAGCAGCTGCTTGCGGCCGGTGGTCTTCTCGACGATGGAATAGCGGATGTTCGGTCGGTCGAACGACGAGACGAACTTGCGCGCATCATCCAGTTGCAGGCGGTGCGCGATCTCCTCGCGGGTCTGCAGGTCGGCGGTGGCGGTGAGGGCGATGCGCGGAATGCCCGGGTAACGCTCGTGCAGGACCGACAGGCGGATGTATTCCGGCCGGAAGTCGTGCCCCCATTGCGAGACGCAGTGCGCCTCGTCGATGGCGAACAGCGAGATCGGCGAGGCGTCGAACAGCTCGAGGCAGCGCTGGGTCAGCAGGCGCTCGGGCGCCACGTAGACCAGGTCGATCTCGCCGCTGCGCACCAGGCGCTCGATGCGCAGGGTTTCCTCGAAGGTTTGCGTGGAGTTGAGGAAGGCGGCGCGCACGCCGACTTCTTCGAGCGCATCGACCTGGTCCTGCATCAGCGCGATAAGCGGCGAGACGACCACGCCCACGCCGTCGCGCAGCAGCGCCGGGATCTGGTAGCACAGCGACTTGCCGCCGCCGGTGGGCATCAGGACGAGTGCGTCGCCGCCGCTGGCCACGTGCTCGACGATGTCGGCCTGCTGCCCGCGGAACGCCGGATAGCCGAAAACCGTCTCGAGGACGTGGAGGGCGCGCGCGCCGATATCGGATGTCATGCTTTTGCTTGCTTAATGTACTTGCTGATTGATTGCGTACTTGCTGATTGATTGCTTATTCGGCCCAGACGACCAGGTTGAAGTGCGCGGTCACCAGTACGAGGATACCGAATACGATACGGTACCAGGCGAAGATCGTGAAGTCGTGCGTGCTGATGTAGCGCAGGATCCAGCGCACGCAGAGGAAGGCCGCGATAAAGGCCGAAAAGAAGCCCAGGCCGAACAGCGGCAGGTCGGCCGCCGACAGCAGATCGCGCTCCTTGTAGACCGAATACACCGTGGCGCCCAGCATGGTTGGCATGGCGAGGAAGAACGAAAATTCGGTGGCCGCCTTGCGCGACAGGCCGAACAGCATGCCGCCAATGATGGTCGAGCCGGAACGGCTGGTGCCTGGGATCAGGGCGAACGACTGGGCCAGGCCGACCTTCAGCGCGTCGAGTGCGCTCATGTCGTCGACGGTCTCCACGCGCGCCTGCACCGCGCGCACGCGGTTGCGGCGCTCTACGTACAGGATCAGCAGGCCGCCGACCACCAGGGCAATGGCCACCGGCACCGGATGGAAAAGCAGTTCGGTGATCGCCGAGCTGAACAGCAGGCCGGCGACGGCGGCCGGCATGAAGGCGATCACGACATTGCGTGCGAAGCGCTGCTGGACCGGGTCGCTCCCGAGTCCCGTGAGCACGCGGGCGACGCGCTCGCGGTATTCCCAGACCACCGCCAGCATGGCGCCGGCCTGGATCACGATCTTGAAGACGACCGACTTGGGACCGGTGAAGTCGAGCAGGCTGCCCATGAGGATCAGGTGGCCGGTGGAGGAAATCGGAAGGAACTCGGTGAAGCCTTCGACCAGGCCCATGATGATCGCCTTGATGGCGAGAAGAATGTCCATGTAGGGGTAACAGTAAGCGTAAGGTGAGATCGGCCGGGTGCGGTGGTGACGGGATGTTCCGTGGAGGTGCGGCGGGGTCGAAGCTTATCATGATCACAACAAGTGGGGTCGCACCGGCTATGTCTGGTGCAAGATTGTACCGCGCCGGGGTTGCCGCAGGGTCAGCTCAAGAACATGCGCTTGAAATTCTCGCGTGCGCCACCGGCATCAACGCGTGCTACACTAAATCGCATGAGTATTCCTGACTCAACCGCATGAGCATCTTTGTTGTCCTGATCCTTGCTGCGCTCGCCTGGGCAGCGTTTCACGGTTGGCAAAGCCCAACCTCCTTGCGTTACCGGCCCTGCCAGGGCCGGGCCTGGCGCAGCACTTTTCCTACCGCTTCGCGGAAGGATATCCGCGATTTTCTGTCCGTCTTCGTGTCATCTTTTTCCTTCCGCGACAGCGAGCGGCTGCATTTCCGTCCCGACGACGAAGTGCTCGGCATTTACCGCGCGGTGAATCCGACGCGCTGGCTGCCCGACGCGCAGGAACTGGAAGCACTGGCGAAGGCGCTGCGCGAGCGCTACGGCCTGAAGCTCGACGACATCTGGCACGAAGGGCTGACGCTGGGCGGCTTGTTCCAGCGCGTGCAGCAGGCGCGCGGCAAGGCCCAGGCCGTTTAAGGTCCGCATACGGGCAGCAGGGGAGCGCGCGCCGTCGTCGTGAAAAGAAAGAGGCAGGCTTGCTGGCGGCGCATGCCGGACAACGACGCGCGCCAGGATGACAGCCAAGCGGTCGCTCAGCCGCGCACCTGGCGCCCGCCAAACCGCGTTCAGGCGCGTTTACGGCGCAGCATGATCCCCATCATGCCCAGGCCGAGCAGGGCCATCGTTGCCGGTTCCGGGACCGCGGCGGCATCCTCCGTGCGCAGTTCCGCGTTGTCGATGGCCAGCGCATTGAACTCGCTGAAGTCGAACCAGCCATAGCGGTTGCCGCCTACGGTGGCGATCGCGGCCCCGCTCAGTGTCCAGGAGTTGATCAGCGTTTCCGACGCATCGAGGATGCGCATGTCGACCGCGAGCGTGCCGCCGTTGTCGTAAAAGTGGTGCTGGAAGGTATACCAGCCGCTGGCCGAGATGGCGATCGGGCCGCGGTCCGGGTTTTTCGCGTATGCGCTGCCGGGCTGGCTGTTGTTGCTGGCGCTGAAGACGAAGCGGTTCGTGCCCGCGCCAGGACCGCTTGCGTCGTTGTAGAACCCGCCGTTGAAGACAAAATCCTGCTGGTGGAAACCAGTGGCGCGATTGATGGCCGAAGAGAAATCGAAGCGTGTGTTGTTGGCCCACCCGCCCCCGACATTCAGATAGATGTCGAGGGACGTGGAATACTCCTGGAATGTTGTCGGCACGCCGTTACCTGCGCCGTAGTTGTAGCCGCCCCAGGTTGTGAAGCTGCCGGAGACCGCAGTCGCATGGAATGCGCCGTCGCTCGAGGCGATCCCGCCTGTCCCGGAGGGGACCCTGGTCACGCCGGTCCAGCCGGCAGTGTCCGTTTCGAAGCCATTGTAGTAGAGCTGGCCCGCCGTGGCGGATCCGCCGAACAGCATGCCTCCTGCCAGCACGGCCGGAACCATCATCTTCGAGAATGTCCGGGCAAGCCCGCATTTCGTTGAAGTCATTTTGTCTCCCTTGGTCTCTGATTTTTCCGTGACTAGGAACACCGTCGCCACGGCAACGGAAGGCCAAGCATGAATCGGGCCACGCAGCCTGTCACTGGAGAACATGGAAGAAGCGTTGCATGGGTGTAAGAAAGTCCGACAGGGCTTGCCGAAACGGCAGAGTCAGGGCGCGGTCGCGCGTTCCAGCGCATCCAGCCAGCGAATCGCCTGCTCGCGGCTGCTCCCGCACATCTCGCTCGATGGCTGCAATCCGCCGCAAAACGCGGGGCGCTCGGGCCGGCCGAAGATGCGACAGCGCTGGTTTTCGTCCAGCTGCACGCAGCGCACGCCGGCCGGCTTGCCGTTTGGCATGCCGGGAATCGGGCTGGTGATCGAGGGCGCGGTGCAGCAGGCGCCGCAGTTGTCTCTGCACTGCATGGCGGTAACAGGGAACGGAAAGAGGAGGGCGGGAGTATACCGCCGCACAGCCCGAAGCGGGCGCGTCGCCCGCGGTTTTCCTGCTACGTTGTATTCATTGCGCACCCACAGCAGGAGATCCCATGTCCAGTCCCCTCAAACCCCTGAACCGCCAGGTCGTGGTAATCACCGGCGCGTCGAGCGGCATCGGCCTGGCCACTGCGCAGGAAGCGGGCAAGCAGGGCGCGAAGCTCGTGCTGGCCGCGCGCGGGGCCGACGTGCTCGAGGCGGTCGTCGAGGGGCTGGTCGACAATGGATTCGACGCGATTGCCGTCGTGGCCGACGTGTCGCGGCGCGCCGACGTTGAGCGCATCGCCCAGGTCGCGGTCGAGCGCTACGGCCGCATCGATACCTGGATCAATAATGCCGGCGGCACCATCTACGGGCGCCTCGACCAGGTGTGCGAGGAAGACAGCCGGCGCCTGTTCGACATCAATTTCTGGGGCATGGTGCACGGCTCGCTGGTCGCGCTGCCGCACCTGAGGCGCCAGGGCGGCGCCCTGATCAACCTCGGCAGCGAGGCATCCGAGGTGGCGATCCCGATGCAGGGGATGTATTCGGCCAGCAAGCATGCGGTGAAAGGCTTCACCGATGCGCTGCGCATCGAAGTTGAGCAGGTCGACGGCGATCCGGTGTCGATCACGCTGATCGAGCCAACCGCCGTCGACACGCCGCTGCCCCAGCATGCACGCAACTACATGGACCGGGAACCGAAGCTGCCTGCGCCCCAGGTCGATCCGCACGAGGTGGCAGCGGCCATCCTGCATGCCGCCGTGGTGCCAATGCGCACCATGCGGGTCGGCGTCATGGCCGAGCTCGACGTGCTGGTGGAGAAAATCGCGCCCGGCCTGGCCGATCGTTTGGCGGTGTTCCAGGTGCCGCGCCAGCAGCAGGACATCCCGCCGCGCAACCCCGACGGCGCGCTCTACGCATCGCGCGCCAACGGGCGTATTTACGGCCCCTCATGAGCTAACGGAATGGCGTAAATACCTGTTTATATTGACAGTTTCGGAACGCAAGGATTGCTTGACTGCCTTGCAAGCCCCGTCTATATTCTGTGGTTCTTCAGTTGGTTTCTAGGCGGAAACATGGAATGTCCACTCGACAGCAAGCCGCGGTGGGAGCGCCGGAAGGATGCCCGTCCCCAGGAGCTCCTTGCTGCCGCCATTGACCTGTTCGTCGAGCGCGGCTTCGCCGCTACCCGCCTGGAAGACGTGGCGCGCCGCGCCGGTGTCTCCAAGGGGACGCTTTACCTGTACTACACCAACAAGGAAGAACTGTTCAAGGCCGTGGTGCGCGAAAGCATCTTTCCCTTCCTCGGCAAGGCCGAGCTGTCGGTCGCCGAATTCGAGGGCCACAGCGCCGACCTGCTGCGCGACGTGGTCATGAACTGGTCGCGCCAGATCGGCCAGAGCAAGGCCTCCGGCCTGGGCAAGCTGATGCTCGCGGAAGCCGTGAATTTCCCGGAACTGGCGAAGTTTTACCGCGATGAAGTCATGCGCCGCACTGTGCAAATGATTTCGAGCATACTCGAGCGCGGCGTCAGCCGGGGCGACTTCCGCAATGTCGATATCCCGCGGATGACCCAGGTGCTGATCGCTCCCATGATGATGCTCAACGTGTGGCGGCACTCGGCCGTGGCGCCCTGCGACTGCAGCGAGCTCCAGCCCCAGGCCTTTCTCGAGAACCTGCTCGACCTCACCTTACACGGCCTGCTTCCTCGGGAGAGCGCCTGACAAAGCCCATCGCTGCGTTGCATCGTCTTGCCGTACTAGCGTACTGTCTTCGCCGATGCGCCTTGCCATGGGCTTCGTCAGACGCTCTCCAGCCTGAGTTGCCGTTTGCGCCATTGCACCCTTATTTTGGCGTTCAACCCCTCCAAACTGCAGACTGTCGCAATTTCCCCCGGACTCAGCCAGCCCATCGCTAAGATGTGCGTCCTGAGGCCGTTCAACGATAAAATATCGGATTATTTATTTTTCCACTGAGAACGCAGATGAATATCGAACAAGCCCGCTTCAACATGATCGAACAGCAGATCCGCCCATGGAACGTGCTCGACCAGGACGTTCTGGACCTGCTGCACATCGTCAAGCGCGAAGGGTTCGTGCCGTCCGCATACGAGAACCTGGCGTTCGCGGACGTCGAGATCCCGCTGCCGGGTGGCGAAGCGATGTTCAACCCGAAGGTCGAAGCGCGCATCGTGCAGGAACTGGCAGTCAAGAAGCATGAGAACGTCCTCGAAATCGGCACCGGTTCGGGCTACATGGCGGCACTGCTGGCGCACAAGGCGCGCCACGTGACCACCGTCGAGATCCGGCCGGAAGCCGCGAAGCTGGCGCAGGAAAACCTGGCCCGCGCCGGCGTCACCAACGTGACGGTCGAAGAGGGCAATGGCGCGAGCGGATGGGACAAGGGCGCGCCCTACGACGTGATCCTGGTGTCGGGCGGCCTGCCGGTGCTGCCGGACGCGCTGATCCAGCAGGTGAAGGTGGGCGGCCGCCTGGGCGTGATCCTGGGCGATGCGCCGGCGATGAGCTTCAACGTCATCACCCGTACCTCGGAAACCGGCTACGACACGGTCAAGATCTTCGAGACCAATGTCAAGCCGCTGACCGGTGCGCTGACGCCGTCGCGCTTCCAGTTCTGAGGCCGCGATGCAGCACATGACCGCACCCGAGCTGGCGGCCCGGCTTGCAGACCCGGCAGCCGAGCAGCCGCTGTTGCTGGACGTGCGCGAGAACTGGGAATTCGCCACCTGCCACATCGCAGGCTCGACCCAGATCCCGATGCACCTGGTGCCGATCCGCGCAGGCGAACTCCCGGATGACCGGGAAATCGTGTGCATCTGCCACCACGGGGCACGCAGCATGCAGGTGGCTGCCTTCCTCGAACGGAACGGGTTTGACAAGGTAATAAATTTGACGGGCGGGGTACACGCCTGGGCCGTACAGGTCGATCCTTCGATGCCGAAGTACTGACTTGCGAAGTAATACTCGTCCTTAACTTTTGATGACTCCTGTGGAGAATGTAATGCAGAAACCCCTGCGCAAATCCTTTCTAGCCATGCTGGTTGCCGGCGCGGTCTTTTCGCTGAACGCCGGCGCGGCCGACCTGCTCCAGGTGTACCAGCAGGCGCTCGCCAACGATGCGACTTACGCAAGTGCGCGCGCGTCGGCGGCTGCCGGCCGGGAGCGGATTCCGCAGGGGCGTGCAGGACTTCTCCCGGTGGTTGGCATCACCGGCAGCCATGTCAGGAACGAACGCGACGATTCGCCCTGGAACGAGGGAGCGGTCATCGGCACCGATCCTGCCACCGGCGCCCCGATTCGCGTGCTGGGAGGCGGCTCGACCCTGACCACGACCTCCTACACCATCGCCCTGACCCAGCCGCTGTTCCGCTGGGATCGCTGGGAAACCTACCAGCAGAGCAAGCTGCAGCAATCCGTCTCCGAGGCGCAGTTCGCCCAGGCCCAGCAAGACCTGATCACCCGCGTGGCGCAAGCCTACTTCGACGTGCTGGCGGCCCAGGACAAGCTGGAATCGACCCGCGCCCAGAAGACCGCGGTGACCGAGCAGCTGGCATCGGCCAAGCGCAACTTCGAGGTCGGCACCCAGACCATCACCGACACCCACGAAGCGCAGGCGGCCTATGACCTGGTGATCGCCCAGGAATTCGCGGCGGTGAACGACCTCGACAACAAGCGCAACACGCTGCAATCCATCATCGGCGCCGCGCCAAGCAGCCTGGCGCCGCTGAAACCCGGCATCACGCTGACGGCGCCGGCCCCGGCCAATCCCGATCCGTGGGTGTCGTCGGCCGAAGCCCAGAACTATGGCGTCACCGTGTCGCAACTGCAGGTGGAACTGGCCAGGCGCGAGATCTCGAAAACCCGCGCCGGCCATTATCCGACCCTCGACCTCGTGGCCAGCTCCCAGCGCACCGACATTCACGGCCGCCTGAACGGTTCCGGGCTCGGTACCAACAAGGGCATCGGCGTGCAGTTCACGGTGCCGATCTTCAACGGCTTCGGCGTCACCAGCCGCGTGCGCGAAACCATCGCGCTCGAAGACAAGGCGCGCAACGACCTCGAGGCGACCCGCCGCCAGGCCGCCTTGCAGGCGCGCCAGGCCTTCCTCGGCGTGAACAGCGGCATGGCCCAGGTCAAGGCGCTGGAAGCGGCGGAAGTGTCGAGCCAGTCGGCGCTGGAATCGAACAAGCTCGGTTACCAGGTGGGCGTGCGCATCAACATCGACGTGCTGAACGCGCAGCGCCAGCTGTACCAGACCCGCACCGACCTGTCGCGCGCCCGTTACGACACCATCCTGAACGGCCTGCGCCTGAAGGCGGCTGCCGGCTCGCTGAAAGAGGCGGATCTGGCGGCGGTGAACAACCTGCTGCAGCCGTAAGCAGCCCAAAGCCGCGCAGGCCCGGCCTGCGGCGTCGAAATGTGAAAAAGCCCGAACCTTGCTGGTTCGGGCTTTTTGCTTTTTATCACCCGCTAAGTCATTGATTTCAAGAATAAATAGTTGGCGCACGACAAGTCGCGCCCAGGCGGGTTTTTTTGCAAAACTGATAAACTGACAACGGTAAGCACTTCCCCTATGGCTGAGTCGGCAGAGTCCGCCTCCCTTGTTGCCGTCGGTGCGGGAGTCAGAAATTCTCATCATCCCCCTAAGGAAAAACAACATGCAAAAGAACATCGCGATTGTCGGCGCCGGTTTTTCCGGGGCCGTCATTGCCAACCAGCTCGCCAAGGCGGGCTACACCGTCGAGATCTTCGAATCGCGTCCGCACATCGCGGGTAACTGCCATTCGGAGCGTGACGCCGAAACCGGCGTCATGGTGCACGTCTACGGTCCGCACATCTTCCACACCGATATCGAGCGCGTCTGGGAATTCGTCAACGGCTACAGCCGCTTCATGCCCTATGTGAACCGCGTCAAGGCGATCACCAACAATAGCGTGTACACGCTGCCGATCAACCTGTTGACCATCAACCAGTTCTTCGGCAAGACCTTCCGCCCTGCCGAGGCCCAGGAATTCCTGGCGTCGCTGGGCGACAAGTCGATCGAGAACCCGGTGACGTTCGAGGACCAGGCGCTGCGCTTCGTCGGCAAGGAGCTGTATGAGGCCTTCTTCAAGACCTATACCGTCAAGCAGTGGGGCATGCAGCCGACCGAACTGCCGGCCAGCATCCTCAAGCGCCTGCCGGTGCGCTTCAACTACGACGACAACTACTTCGCCCACAAGTACCAGGGCATGCCGGAAAACGGCTACACCGAACTGGTCGAGAAGATCATGGACGTGCCGGGCATCACCCTGCACTTGAACACCAAATTCGATCCTGCCAACAAGGGCGATTACGCGCACGTGTTCTACAGCGGCCCGATCGACGCCTGGTTCAAGCATTCCGAAGGCCGCCTGCCGTACCGTACGCTCGACTTCGAAGTGTTCCGCGATACCGGCGACTACCAGGGCAATGCCGTCATCAACTATTGCGACAATGCCCAACCCTACACCCGCATCACCGAGCACAAGCACTTCTCGCCTTGGGAAAAGCACGAGAAGACCTTGATGTACAAGGAATTCAGCCGCCAGTGCGAAGAGAATGACATTCCCTACTACCCGATCCGCCAGGCGCGCGACAAGGAGCAGCTCGAGCGCTACGTGAACGTGGCGCGCGAAGAGCCGAACGTGACGTTTGTCGGCCGCCTCGGCACCTACCGCTACCTGGACATGGACGTGACCATCAACGAGGCGCTGGCCACGGCAGACAAGTTCCTCGAAAGCGCCAAGAGCAATGCGCGCATGCCGGCCTTCGTGATCGATCCGCTGGCGTAATCTGTATTCGATCGGCCAGGACCGAAAAAGAACGGCGCCCGATCGGGCGCCGTCGCTAATGCGTCAATGCGCGCTTATGCCTTGCGGCGGCGGCGCATGAGGCCCAGCGCGCCGAGGCCGAGCAGTGCCAGCGAACCAGGTTCTGGAACGTCGCTTCCGGGAGGCTGTGCGAGCACGCTGTAGCTCCAGGACTGGCCCAAGCCCGATGAGTTGAAGGTGAATGTGCCATTCAACACGCTGCCTTCTGCGATCTGGGTGCCGGTCAGTGCCACATTGCCGATGTGCTGGTAGCCGAGTACGCCCTCGCCGCGGTTGACATCGCGGGCTTCAAGATTGGTCCAGGTAGCGCCGGTGACGGTAATCTCGAAACCGGAAGGGAAGTAGTAGTCGGTATACGAGCTCCAGTTCCAGGTGCCGACGCCGCCACCGAGACTCGAGCCATTCCACAAGAAGTGCGAGCCGCCGCCGACGAGGGTGCCGCCGTCGCCGGCGAGTTCGCCATTGCCCGTCGAGGTGTGGAATCCGGTATTGGTTTTCTCGAAGCCGCTGTATTGCCAGGTATTGGTGGCCGCCGTATACGAAATCGTCGCGGCGGAAGCGCCCATCGTGGCGGCACCGAGTGCCAGGGCCAGCGCTGCATTCAACATCAATTTGTTCATCTTCAGGGTCCTTGTTGGCTTGATTATTATTTATTCAGCCAGGCCGAATTTGCCTGTGCCGAGCGTCTCGCTAGTCCGTACCAGAACTGAGCAAGGAGCATGCCAACAAAAAGAGTTCCTGCAACTTCAAGGACTTGCGATTAAGAAAAACAAATTGACTTGCGGAATGTAAATATTCTCGACAAGCCTTATGCGCTCAGCCCGGCGCCAGCCGCATTGTCCTTGCGCTCGATGAGTTCGACCTTGTAGCCATCCGGATCGGTGATGAAGGCGATCACGGTGGTGCCGCCCTTGACCGGGCCCGGCTCGCGCGTGATGTTGCCGCCTGCGGCGCGCACGCCCTCGCAGGTGGCGTGGATGTCGTCGGCCGAGATGGCGATGTGGCCGTAGGCCGTGCCCATGTCGTAGCTGTCGACGCCGTAGTTGTAGGTGAGCTCGAGTTCGGCGTGGTCCGGGTTGCTGCCGTAGCCGAGGAAGGCGAGCTTGTACTTGTACTCGGGGTTGTCGCTGGTGCGCAGCAGTTTCATGCCGAGCACGGTGGTGTAGAAGTCGATGGAGCGCTGCAGGTCGCCGACGCGGAGCATGGTGTGGAGGATGCGCATGGGGGTGTCTTTCAGGTGGAACGGAAAGCGGCCATTTTATGCGTTGGGCGCGGATCTTGCAGAGCAGGGTCTGCGCGGCTGTGCATGGGCTGGTTGAACGCGTGGGCGGCGCAAAAGGCGCTGGCGGCTCGCACTGCCGGGCGGAGCCGCCCACCCTACGGATAGCGGACGCTCACCGTTTCCGGTGACATCCATGCGCGCTTAGTTTTCCAGCCGGGAGCTCATCGTGATGGTGGCGTTGAGCAGCTTCGACACCGGGCAGTTTTCCTTGGCCGTGTTGGCTGCCTTGTCGAAGGCTTCCTGGCTGGCGCCCGGGATCTTCGCCACCAGGTCGAGGTGCACCGCGGTGATCGAGAAGCCGCCTTCGACCTTTTCCATCGACACGGTGGCGGTGGTGCGCAGCTCCTCCGCGGTCATGCCGGCCTGGCCGAGCTGGCCCGACAGCGCCATCGTGAAGCAGCCGGCGTGGGCGGCGCCGATCAGTTCCTCGGGGTTGGTGCCGGGACCGTCTTCGAAGCGGGTGTTGAAGCCGTACTGGGCTTCCTTGAGCACGCCGCTCGCGGTCGAGACCGCACCCTTGCCGTCCTTCAGGCCGCCGCTCCAGACGGCGCTGCCATTGCGTTTGATGGTCATCTTTTTCCTCTCAAAGGTTGTTCTTGTCGGATTTGTCGTTGGTGGTGTCGTGCCGGCGCATCGATTGATTCGCGTCCGGCTGCGGCTTGGCCTGGCCGGTCGCCCCTGCCGCCGGATCGATGGCGTTTTCGAGACCGTCCGGGTTGGTGCCGTAGCAATCGGTGTTCTGCAGGCCCTGCGCCATGTCCGAGGCGGCTTGCTTCATGACGCCGCGCGGCGCCTGGTCTTGCGCGTCAGGGGTCTCGTCGCGCTCGTGCGGCTGGCGCTTGACGCCATCGTTTTCGATCGGCGCCTTCGTGTTGACGAAGCGGTCTTTGGTTTCGGTAACCATGTTGATCCTCCTTGTATTCCAGTTAAACATCATCCTAGCCGGGGCCTGCTGAAGCAGTCGCGCAATTGGAACCGTGACAATGCGAGATGCTTTTTTGCAACCAACCCGATAACATGGCGGCTTCGACCACATCGCCGGACCCACCGTGACCACCGAAGCCCTCGCAAGCCACCAGCACTTCGATACGTGCAAGAACTGCGGCACCGCTACCCGCGGCAACTATTGCCACCAATGCGGCCAGGCGGCCCACGTGCACGTGCCCAGCGCGCGCGAATTCCTGCACGAGTTCCTCGGTCACTATGTCGCGCTGGAAGGCAAGCTGTGGAAGTCGCTGGCGCTGCTGCTGTTCAAGCCGGGCTTCCTCAGCCGCGAATACATCGAGGGCCGGCGCGTGCGCTACCTCGAGCCGCTGCGCCTGTACCTGAGCTTCAGCATCCTGTTCTTTGCACTGGTCAAGTTCAGCGGGGTCGAGCTGTTCGAACCGGATGCCGTCGCCGCGCCCCCGGCGCACAGCGCCCCGGCGCCCGAACGCAAGGGCAATACCGAGCTTGGCGTGGTCACGGCTGGGCAGAGCGAGACCTTCGACGAATTCAGGCTGCGCATGGTCAAATGGGCCGCCGCGCTCGATCCGGTATTCGGCAGCAAGCTCGACCGCTTCACCAGCCAGCCGGTCGCTGTGCAGCAGGACGCCATCAAGCGTGCCTTCTTCGGCTACGCGCCGTATGCGATCTTCGCGCTCATGCCGGTGTTCGCCGGCTACCTCAAGCTGCTTTACCTCGGTAGCGGACGCCGCTATGGCGAGCATTTCCTGTTCGCGCTGCACACCAACGCCTTCGCTTTCTTCATGCTCGGCGTGCTGGTCCTGCTGCCGAAGGACTGGGATTTCATCCGCTTCCTGCTGAACGTGTGGCTGGCCTTCTATCTGCCGACCGCCATGCGCCGGGTGTATGGCGGCGGACGCATGGCAACCGGGCTGCGCTGGCTGGTGCTGATGACACTCCATCTGCTGAGCATCGTCCTGGCGATCGTGCTGGCGGTGGGACAGGCCCTGTTAGCCTAAAACTTGCGGGCTGATGCTCGCCGCCCTTATACTGTTTATTTGTACAGTTATCGGCGCGCGCCCATGGGCCTCCGTATAGCAGCCGCAGGGATAATCGGTTAATCTCCCAAGTCCTAACCCAACCGCTCCAGACCATGTCAGTGTCGCCCGAAAAGCAACAAATCATCGCGCTCGTGGTGCGGCAGAACACCCCCGGCATCGAAGCGCCGGCCCGGCAGCTCACGGAGTTCCTGGCCGGGGAAGGCTACCGCGTGGTGTTCGAGACCGATACCGCAGCGCATTTTGCCACCCTCGGCATCGACGGCATCGACGCCATGAGCGTGGCCGAGATCGGCGAGCAGGCCAGCTACGCGGTGGTCATGGGCGGCGACGGCACCATGCTCGGCATCGCGCGCCAGCTCGCCCCATACGACATTCCGCTCATCGGCATCAACTCCGGCCGCCTGGGCTTCATCACCGACATTCCGCTCGAGCGCATGGTGCCGGCGCTGCACGAGATCCTGCAGGGCCAGGGCCAGATCGAGGAACGCACGCTGCTGGAAGCGCGCGTGGTGCGCGACGGCGACGAGATCTTCTGCGCGCTCGCCTTCAACGACGTGGTGGTGGCGCGCGGCACCGGCGCAGGCATGGTCGAGCTCAAACTCATCGTGGACGGCGAGTTCATGTACAACCAGCGCGCCGATGGCCTGATCGTCTCGACGCCCACCGGCTCGACCGCCTATGCCTTGTCGGCCGGCGGCCCGCTGCTGCATCCGCGCGTGCAGGGCATCATCCTGGTGCCGATCGCGCCGCATGCGCTGTCGAACCGGCCGATCGTGGTGCCCGAGTCGAGCGAGATCGTGGTGGAGCTGGTGGCGGGGCGCGACATCAGCGTGAATTTCGACATGCAGACCTTCACCAGCCTGCAGCTGGGCGACCGCATCGTCATCTCGCGTTCGCCGCACACGATCACCTTCCTGCATCCACGCGGCTGGAGCTACTACCACACGCTGCGCGAAAAGCTGCACTGGAACGAATACCCGACCAACGAAGGCAAGCTCACCTGAGCCGCCGCCGTGGATACGCAAAACAGGAGACCCGATTTTTCATGCTGCGCACACTTACCATCCGTGACTTCGTCATTGTCGACACGATCGAACTCGAGTTCTCGAACGGCTTCACGGTGTTCACCGGCGAGACCGGCGCCGGCAAGTCGATCCTGATCGACGCGCTGCAACTGGCGCTGGGCGGGCGCGGCGACGCAAGCATGGTGCGCGAAGGGACGGCCAAGGCCGACATCACGGCCGATTTCGCGGTGACCGATGCCGCTGCCGCCTGGCTGGCGCAGAATGAATTCAGCGTCGAGGAGGGCGGGGCGCTGCTGCGCCGCGTGATCGACAACGCCGGCCGCTCCAAGGCCTACATCAACGGCATCAGCGCCACCGCGGCGCAGCTGCGCGAACTGGGCGAGATGCTGGTCGACATCCACGGCCAGCACGCCCACCAGTCGCTGCTCAAGAGCGACGCCCAGCGCGCGCTGCTCGACAACCAGATCGCCGTGCGCGACGCTGCCGCCCTCGAGGAAGTGCAGGCCGTGGCGCTCGCCTACAAGGCGTGGAAGGCCCTGGTGCGCCAGCGCGAGGAATTCGAGAACGATGCGCGCAACGTGCTGCTTGAACGCGAGCGCCTGGAGTGGCAGGTGAGCGAGCTGGACAAGCTGGCGCCGAAAGCCGGCGAATGGGGCGAGATCAGCAACGAGCACAGCCGCCTGTCGCATGCGGCCAGCCTGCTCGAAGGCGCGCAAGAGGCGCTGCAAGCCATCTCCGAGGCCGATCACCCGATCCTGTCGCAGCTTTCGTCGCTCAATACCAAGCTGGGCAAGCTGGTGAGTGTCGACGGCGAACTGCAGTCCGTGCTCGACTGCATGGAGCCGGCCCGCATCCAGCTGCAGGAAGCGGTCTACGCGCTGAACAACTACATCGACAAGGTCGAACTCGATCCTGGCCGCCTGCGCGAAGTCGACGCACGCATGGAAGCGCTGCACAGCGCCGCGCGCAAATACCACGTCACACCGGAAGAACTGCACGAGGAGCACGCGGCGCTCGCCGCCCGCCTGCGCCAGCTGGCCGATGCCAGCGACCTCGACGGCTTGCGCAAGCAGGAAGAGAAAGCCAGGACGGCTTACATGAAAGTGGCCGAACGCCTGTCGAAGCGGCGCGCGGAGGCGGCCGTGGAGCTGGGCAAGGGTGTCACGGCGGCGATGCAGGAACTGAGCATGAGCGGCGGCAGCTTTGCCGTGGCCCTGAATCCCGGCGAGCCGGGCGCGCACGGGCTGGAGCAGGTCGAATTCCTGGTGGCCGGCCATACCGGGGTCGCACCGCGGCCGCTGGCCAAGGTGGCCTCGGGTGGCGAACTGGCGCGCATCTCGCTGGCCATCGCCGTGATCACCGCGCACGCCACCACCACCCCGACCCTGATCTTCGACGAGGTCGACACCGGCATCGGCGGCGGCGTGGCCGAGGTGGTGGGCCGCCTGCTCAAGCGCCTCGGCCACCAGCGCCAGGTACTGTGCGTGACCCACCTGCCGCAGGTGGCCAGCCAGGCCAACCAGCACTTCCAGGTGGCCAAGGGCGCAACCAGCGAGGGCCGCACGGTGTCGCGCATCGACGTGCTCGACACGCGGGCGCGGGTGGAGGAAGTGGCGCGCATGCTGGGCGGGATCGAGATTACCGAGACGACGCGCAAGCATGCGCGGGAGCTGTTGGCGTCCTGAGGCCGTCAGCGGGCAAAGTGCAATTCGGTGCTCCTAGCGCGCAGGCACAACCCGCAGGACCATGTTCTGCGAGGTCGTGGCCAGGCCGCCATCGGCCAGCACCGTGATGCCGCGCGGCGTGTTCAGGCTGCCCGGCAAGGGCCCGAGCACGACGTTCTGGGTGCCGGCCGCGCCGGCGACGGTGCTGACCTGGCCAGAGGGTGCGATGCGGCGGACGGTGCCGTTGCCGGTGTCGGCCACGAACAGCGTGCCTGCGCCATCGATCGTCAGCGCGGCCTGGCGGCAGAAGCGGGCGTTCGTTCCCTGGCCGTCGGCGCTGCCGCATTGTCCGGCGGCCCCGGCGATGGTGCGCACCTCGCCCGAGGGCGAGATCCGGCGGATGGTCGAGTTGGCGGTATCGGCCACGTACAGGTTGCCGTCGTAGTCGACCCGAATGTCCTGCGGTTCGCAGAAGCGCGCCTGCGCGCCGCGTCCGTCCGCGCTGCCGCAGGCGCCAGCCACGCCGGCGACGGTGGTGACGTTGTTGGCGCGGTCGATGCGGCGAATCGTGTGGTTCATCGTGTCGGCGACGTAGAGGTTGCCCTTGCGGTCGAGCGTGATGCCCTGCGGCTTGCAGAAGCGCGCGTTGCCGGCGTTGCCGTCCACGCTGCCGCATTCGCCGGCGCGGCCGGCGAGGGTGGTGACGGCGCCGCTGGCCCTGACTTCCCGGATCGTCGAGTTGCCGGTGTCGGTCACGTACAGGTTGTTGTCGATGTCGATCTCGAGCCGGGTCGGTGCGTTGAATCGGGCGGCGCCTCCGGCACCGTCGGCGCTGCCGGGCGTCCCGGCCTTGCCGGCGAGCGTGACGGCAACGCCCTGCTGCGACACCTTGCGGATGGTGGCGCTCCCCCGTTCCGCTATGTAGAGGTTGCCGTCGGCGCCGAGCACGACGCCTTCGGGCGCGTCGAAGCGTGCGGCGGAGCCGGAGCCGTCGAGCGAGCCGCCGCAGTTCGGACACAGGCCGCCGGCGATCAGGAAGATGCCCGGGTCGCCGCGCGGCTTGTCGGGATGGTGGTGCTCGTCGTCATAATCGACGTAGCTGAATCCGAGCGCGACCCCGCCGCCGCAGCCGGCCAGCACGACCGACAGCAAGAGCGCGCCGAGACGCAGCGCGGGATCGCGCCACATGCGGGAAAGAATGGTGATGGCCATGGCATCTCCTGGGGCTTCGTGACCGCATCGAGGCTAATTGATGGGATCACGACGGACTTGACGGCGATCAAGCGTGCGCTGGTGCTGACGCGCGCAAGCTACCGTCCTGCTTCTTCCGCCATTCTGTGGCAAAGTGATAAACGTTCCGCCTCCGGCGGACCTGTCCAACCAACACAGAAGGGAGTTCGAATGAGCATCGAAAAAGTGCTGTACCGCGCCCAGGCCACCTCGCAAGGCGGCCGTGAAGGGACCTCGAAAAGTTCCGACAACGTACTTGACCTGAAGCTGAGCACCCCGAAAGAACTCGGCGGTGGTGGCGGTTCCGGCACCAATCCGGAGCAACTGTTTGCGGCCGGCTATTCGGCCTGCTTCCTCGGCGCCCTGAAGTTCGTGGCGGGCAAGGAGGGCGTGTCGCTGCCGCAAGACCTGACCGTCAGCGGCGACGTCGGCATCGGCCAGATCCCGACCGGCTTCGGCATCGAGGTCGACCTCACCATCAAGGCGCCCGGCATGGACCAGGCCCAGCTGAAAGACCTGGTCGACAAGGCCCACGTGGTCTGCCCGTACTCGAACGCCACCCGCAACAACATCGACGTGCGCCTGCATACGAGCACGGGTAGCTGAATCAGTAACTGAACCGCTGTTGTTTGGCGTACACACGCCAGGCAAGGGGACGCCACTTATAATAGCGGGCGTCCCTTCAACTACCTTCGCTCATGCCCTTCAGACGAGAACCGCCTTTCCCGCACGGCACCGTGCCTTCCAGCGCCATCGTGCTGGTCAACCTCGGCACGCCGGACGAGCCCACCCGCAAGGCCGTGCGCCGCTACCTGAAGCAGTTCCTGTCCGATCCGCGCGTGGTGGAGATCCCGGCCAGGGTCTGGTGGTTCATCCTGAACCTGGTCATCCTGCCGTTCCGCTCCGGGAAGTCGGCCGCAAAATACCGCACCATCTGGACCAAGGAGGGCTCGCCGCTGAAGGTGCATACCCAGAAGCAGGCGAATTTGCTGGAAAAGGCGCTGGTCGAGCGCGGCCACGAGGGTGTGAAGGTGGCGATGGCGATGCGCTACGGCTCGCCCTCGCTGCCCGAGGTACTGGACCAGCTGCAGGAGCAGCACTGCCAGCGCATCGTGGTGCTGCCGGCCTATCCCCAGTATTCCGGCACCACGACCGCCTCGGTCTGGGATGCCGTGTACGCCCACTACGCACGGGTGCGCAACGTGCCCGAGCTGCGCCTGGTGCGCCATTATCATGATCATGAAGGCTACATCGAGGCGCTGCGCGAGCAGGTCGAATCCTACTGGGAAACGCATGGCCGCGGCCAGAAGCTGGTGATGAGCTTCCACGGCACGCCCAAGCGCACCCTGATGCTGGGCGACCCGTATTTCTGCGAATGCCAGAAGACCGCGCGCCTGCTGGCCGTCGCGCTGGGCATGGGCGCCGATGAATACATCGTCACCTTCCAGTCGCGCTTCGGCAAGGCCGAGTGGCTGCAGCCGTACACCGCCCCCACCGTGCAGGAACTGGCGCGCCAGGGGCTGGAGCGCATCGACGTGATCTGCCCCGGTTTTACCAGCGACTGCCTGGAAACCCTGGAAGAGATCAATATGGAAGTGCGGCACGACTTCGAGGCCGCTGGCGGCAAGGAATACCACTATATTCCCTGCCTGAACGAATCGCCGGTCTGGATCACCGGCCTGGCCGAGATCGCCGAACAGCACCTGATCGGCTGGCCGACCATCCTCACCCCGGCGCAGCGGGCGGCGCGCAAGCGCGATGCGCTGGTCGGCGCGCAGCATGCGGCCCAGTTGGGCGCCTGAAGCTGGTTTTATCCAACTGTTAAAATAGGCGTTTACCCGTCAGTGCCATGGCGCCGCGGCGATACCGGCGTGGCTTAGCCATGCCAGCACCGCGAGGGTGTACAGCACGATGGCGCCACTGATCAGCCGGAGTCTCATGATTCCTTATCCCTGGTATGCGCGGCTGCTTGCCGCAAGCTTGTCGAGAAGATTAAAACTTTTCAGCGGGAAATGATTCAGGGAAACCGTAAATCTTGTAACAAATGATTTCCACTTTTTCATGGGCTGTCCTGGAAATGCCCCTTGAAAATGTAGGACATCGCCCCATGTAGGGCCCTGTGTGTCAGGCAGGACACGTTACCAATTCAGCCAAGTCCTTGATTCTAGGAGTTTTTTCGATGCAAGACCAAGAAAACCAAGAGCTGTCCAAGCAGGGCAACGACGCAGCGCCGCAGGCCGATACCGCCGCAGCCGCCGCTACCGAAGCCGCGCAGGCCAGCGCCGGTCAGGCAGGCGTTCCGCCAGCCCCTGCCGACATGTCGGACCAATCGCACCAGTCGCACCTGGAAGCCCAGCTGAGCGCTACCGAAGCCAAGCTGGCCGAGATGCACGACGCCTTCATGCGCGCGAAAGCCGACGCGGAAAACATCCGCCGCCGCGCCCAGGAAGACGTGACCAAAGCGCATAAATTCGCCATCGAAAGCTTCGCCGAGGCCATGGTGCCGGTGCGCGACAGCCTGGAAATGGCGCTGAAGGTCGAAACGCAAACCGTCGAAGCCATCCGCGAGGGTGTCGAAATGACGCTCAAGCAGCTGAGCGCCGCTTTTGAAAAGAACCGCCTGGTGGAAGTCATGCCGGCGGTGGGCGAGAAGCTCGACCCGAACAAGCACCAGGCCGTGGCCGTGGTGCCATCCGAGCAAGAGGCCAATACCGTGGTCACCGTGCTGCAAAAGGGATACATGATCGCCGACCGCCTGCTGCGTCCGGCCATCGTGACGGCCGCAGCGCCGAAATAAGCAGCAGCTGGACCGCTGCGCCCTTGAAAGAGCGCGGTATTTCCCAATATTGAATCCATCCGAAACTAAGCGTTTATATAAAAGGAACACATCATGGGCAGAATTATCGGTATTGACCTGGGAACCACCAACTCCTGCGTCGCGATCATGGAAAACGGCCAGCCGAAGGTCATCGAGAACGCCGAAGGCGCGCGTACCACGCCTTCGATCATCGCCTACCAGGAAGACGGCGAGATCCTCGTCGGCGCCCCTGCGAAGCGCCAGGCCGTCACCAACCCGAAGAACACCCTGTTCGCGGTCAAGCGCCTGATCGGCCGCAAATTCGCCGAGAAGGAAGTCCAGAAAGACATCACGCTGATGCCTTACCAGATCCTCGGCGCCGACAACGGCGACGCATGGGTCGGCGTGCGCGACAAGAAGCTGGCGCCACCGCAGATCTCGGCTGAAGTGCTGCGCAAGATGAAGAAGACCGCCGAAGACTACCTCGGCGAAGAAGTCACCGAAGCGGTCATCACCGTGCCGGCCTACTTCAACGACTCGCAGCGCCAGGCGACCAAGGACGCCGGCCGCATCGCGGGCCTGGACGTCAAGCGCATCATCAACGAGCCGACCGCGGCCGCGCTGGCATTCGGCCTGGACAAGACCGACAAGGGCGACCGCAAGATCGCCGTGTATGACCTCGGCGGCGGCACCTTCGACGTGTCGATCATCGAGATCGCCGACGTGGATGGCGAGAAGCAGTTCGAAGTGCTGTCGACCAACGGCGACACCTTCCTGGGCGGCGAAGACTTCGACCAGCGCATCATCGACTACATCATCGACGAGTTCAAGAAGATCAACGGCCTCGACCTGTCGAAGGACGCGATCGCCCTGCAGCGCATCAAGGCCTCGGCCGAGCGCGCCAAGATCGAACTGTCGTCGTCGCAGCAGACCGAGATCAACGAGCCCTACATCGCCATGGCGAACGGCGCGCCGGTCCACCTGAACCTGAAGATGACCCGCGCCAAGCTGGAATCGCTGGTCGAGGAACTGATCAACAAGACCATCGAGCCATGCCGCGTCGCCATCAAGGATGCCGGCGTCAAGGTCTCGGACATCGACGACATCATCCTGGTCGGCGGCATGACCCGTATGCCGAAGGTGCTGGAAAAGGTCAAGGAGTTCTTCGGCAAGGAGCCGCGCCGTGACGTCAACCCGGACGAAGCCGTCGCTGTCGGCGCCGCCATCCAGGGCTCGGTCCTGTCGGGCGAGCGCAAGGACCTGCTGCTGCTGGACGTCACCCCGCTGTCGCTGGGTATCGAAACCCTGGGCGGCGTGATGACCAAGATGATTCACAAGAACACCACGATCCCGACCAAGTTCTCGCAGGTGTTCTCGACCGCCGACGACAACCAGCCGGCCGTGACCATCAAGGTCTACCAGGGCGAGCGTGAAATCGCAGCGGGCAACAAGGGCCTCGGCGAGTTCAACCTCGAAGGCATCCCGCCGGCAGCGCGCGGCACCCCGCAGATCGAAGTGACCTTCGACATCGACGCCAACGGCATCCTGCACGTGGGCGCCAAGGACAAGGCCACCGGCAAGGAAAACAAGATCACCATCAAGGCCAACTCGGGCCTGTCGGAAGACGAAATCCAGAAGATGGTGAAGGACGCCGAGCTGAACGCGGAAGAGGACAAGAAGGTCAAGGAACTGGCCGAAGCCCGCAACCAGGGCGACGCGCTGGTCCACTCGACCAAGAAGTCCCTGACCGAATACGGCGACAAGCTGGAAGCCGGCGAGAAGGAAGCGATCGAAGCGGCGATCACCGACCTGGAAGGCGCGATCAAGAGCGGCGACAAGGCCGACATCGACGCCAAGACCGCGGCCCTGTCGAGCGCATCGCAGAAGCTGGGCGAGAAGATGTACGCCGACATGCAGGCGCAGCAGGCCGGCGCGGCCGGTGCGGCCGGCGGCCAGCCGGGCGGCGAGCAGCAACAGCAGCCGCAGCAGGACGACGTGGTCGACGCCGACTTCAAGGAAGTGAAAGACGCGAAGTAATCCCCGGGCGGGGCAGGCTTGAGAAGCTTGCCCACTTGCGGGAACCGCCGAGCCGCTGCGACCGAATGGTTCTCCGGCTCGGTTTTTTTGCCTTTCAGCTTAACCCGTTTTACCAGTACATAACAGCAAGGTGCCGCCAATGGCAAAGCGTGATTTTTACGAGATCCTCGGGGTCGCGAAGAATGCGTCGGAAGACGACATCAAGAAGTCGTATCGCAAGCTCGCGATGAAGTACCACCCCGACCGCAACCCTGACAACAAGGAAGCGGAGGAGAAGTTCAAGGAGGTCAAGGAAGCCTACGAGATGCTCACCAATCCGGAGAAGCGCGAGGCGTATGACCGTTACGGTCATGCCGGCGTCGATCCGAACATGGGCGGCGGCGGTGGCTTCGGCGGCGGCGCGGGCGGCTTCGGCGATGCCTTCGGCGATATCTTCGGCGACATCTTCGGCGGCGGCCGCGGCGGGCGCGGCGGCGGCGGACCTCAGGTCTACCGCGGCGCCGACCTGCGCTACAACCTCGAGATCACGCTCGAGCAGGCGGCCCACGGCTACGAGACCACCATTCGCGTGCCGAGCTGGGACAAGTGCGACACCTGCCACGGCAGCGGCGCCAAGCCGGGCACCCAGCCGGTCACCTGCACCACCTGCTCGGGCCACGGCCAGGTGCGCATGCAGCAGGGCTTCTTCAGCATCCAGCAGACCTGCCCGAAGTGCCACGGCAGCGGCAAGATCATCCCGGAACCGTGCGCGGCCTGCGGCGGCGCCGGACGCATCAAGCGCAACAAGACGCTGGAAGTGAAGATCCCGGCCGGTATCGACAACGGGATGCGCATCCGCTCGACCGGCAACGGCGAGCCGGGGACCAACGGGGGCCCGGCGGGCGACCTGTATGTGGAGATCCACATCAAGCCGCACGCCGTGTTCCAGCGCGAAGGCGACGACCTGCACTGCGAAATGCCGATCTCCTTCGCCAAGGCGGCGCTGGGCGGCGAGATCGAAGTGCCGACGCTCACCGGCAAGGTCTCGTTCACGGTGCCCGAAGGCACCCAGACCGGCAAGACCTTCCGCCTGAAGGGCAAGGGCGTCAAGGGCGTGCGCTCGGGCTACACCGGCGACCTGTTCTGCCACGTGGTGGTCGAGACCCCGGTCAAGCTGACCGACAAGCAGAAAGACCTGCTGCGCGAGTTCGAACGCTCGACCAACGAAGGCGGCGCCAAGCACAGCCCGCAGAGCAAGGGCTGGATGGACAAGGTCAAGGACTTCTTCGAATAAGCAGCCGCATCAAAACCGCTGACCGGTGCAAGCCGTCAGCGGTTTTTTTTCGTCTTTCGTAGGGTGGACGGCTTTGCCGTCCGCGCGTCCAACTCCGGCTTGCTTTGCCACTGCGCAGCCGGGAGCTGAACGCTGCTGGTATACTTTCGCCCATTCAGCACGCATCAAACCAGGGAGAACAATGGATAACAACACGACGGGCGTAAGCGCCGAAGACCTCTTCGCACGCAACCGCAAATGGGCCGCCTCGATGGTGGCCGAAGACCCGAACTTCTTCAAGGCGCTGTCGGAACAGCAGGCCCCGGAATACCTGTGGATCGGCTGCTCCGACAGCCGCGTGCCGGCCAACGAGCTGCTGGGCATGGCGCCGGGCGAACTGTTCGTGCACCGGAACATCGCCAACGTGGTCGCGCACTCCGACCTGAACTGCCTGAGCGTGCTGCAGTTCGCGATCGACGTGCTGAAAGTGAAGCACATCATCCTGTGCGGCCACTACGGCTGTTCGGGCGTCGGCGCCGCACTGACCGGCACCCGCGTGGGCCTGGCCGACAACTGGCTCGGCCACGTGCGCGACGTGCGCGACAAGCACGGCAAGTACCTCGGCAACGTGGTGGGCCGCGCGGCCGTCAACCGCCTGGTCGAGCTGAACGTGGCCGAGCAGGTGATCAACGTGGCGCAGACGACCATCGTGCGCGACGCCTGGGAACGCGGCCAGCCGCTGACCATCCACAGCTGGGTGTATGGCGTGCACGACGGCCTGCTGCGCGACCTCGGCATCACGGTCAGCAGCTTCGAGGAGATCGCGCCCAAGCTCACGCGCGTGCTGAACGGCTACCTCGACGGAGACCAGGTCCGTGCAGAACGACGCGGACAGTGACCTGGTCCGCTTGCGCGGCCTGGTACGTGAATTCGTCGACGAGCGCGACTGGGACCAGTTCCACACGCCGAAGAACCTCGCCTCGGCCCTGAGCGTCGAGGCGGCCGAGCTGCTGGAACACTTCCAGTGGCTGCAGCACGGCCGCCTTGAAGAGCTTGGCGAAGCCAAGCGCCAGGAAGTGCGGCACGAGATGGCGGACGTGCTGGTCTACCTGGTGCGCCTGGCAGACAAGCTCGACGTCGACCTGTTCGCCGCGGTGCAGGAGAAGATGGTGCTCAACCGGGCCAAGTACCCGGCCGAGCAGGTGCGTGGCGACGCCCGCAAATACGACGAGTACAAGACGAAGTAGACCCCGGCCCGGCAGTGCTCAGGGAGCGCTTGCCGCTACCTGGGTGGTCCCCGGCGCCGGACTGAGTTGCGGCTTGCCTTCCACATAGGTGGCCTTGGCCTGCGCCGCCGCTTCGACGCTGCGCACCATGTCCCAGACCGTCTTGTTCACCCATTCCTCGGGCGTTCCCACCAGCCGGTTGGCGAGATCGCGCGGTAGCCGCATCAGGCCGCCTTCGGTCTTCTGGAATACCGTGTAGGTGTCGAGTTGGTAGCCTTCCTTGTACGGGTACAGGCAGGCGTGCAGCGTCAGCTTGCTGGCCAAGGCAGTGGTCCGCACTGCGCGCCCGGTCCATGCGGCGCCTTCGCAACTGGCGCTCTTCAGCCCGGTGCCGCCGTTCCCCATCGCCGCCGGCTGCGCGGTTGCGGCCGCGCCCGGATCCGCCGCCTTGGCGCCGGTGTCGGCGGTGGTGAAGCGGCCGGGCTTGGCGGGCACCTCCGCACCCGGCTGCAGCAGGGTATTCGAGATGACGCTGCTCGTATTTTTGCCCAGCCCATCGGTTGCGGCTCGCGCGATCGCCAATGTCGGCGCCGCCGTCTTGAAGTCGAAGATGTGATACATCTCGACGGCGGTGCTTTTGTGCGCGAGGTAGTTGTTGCTGGTCCCGCAGCCGGCGGCGAACAGCAGGGGCAGGAGAACGCTCAATTTCTTCATGGATAAGCCTCTTCACGTGATGGACGGCGATAAGCCGGGAAACGCTCGCACTTTACGTGGCCTGTCGTAACGCACTTTGTGTGCACGCAGGGCTTATCGGGAACTTGCCCGCGGCGCCGTGCATGATGGGCTGAGCTGGGTATTAAGCAATTGCTGTCGTGCAGTCTGCTCCGTGATTCATGCCGCCTGTCGCATCCCGCTCCACTCTCGCGAACCGCTTTCGTAGAATCGCCCCCATCGAACACAAGGGGAGAATCCATGGTACGTCGCATCATCGCGGCCGCAGTCTTCGCGGCCTGGTCCGGAGCAGCGTTCGCGCACGACGCGGACGGGCTCGCACAACGCGGCCGCGCGGCCTACGCCGCCGGGCAGTACGCCGAATCGGCGGCCTTCTACCTGCGGGCGGCGGCGCAGGGACCGAGTGCCGGCCTGCTGTACGACGCCGCCTGCTCGCAGGCGCTGGCGGGCGACGTCGACGGCGCCTTCGGCAGCTTGCAGAAGGCCTTCGAAGGCGGCTGGTCCAACGTTGCGCATGCCGAGAAAGACGTCGACCTGGCCGCGCTGCGCGGTGACGCCCGTTGGCAGCAGCTGCTGGCGGCAATGAAGGAGCGGCAGGCGGCCGACGCCAAGCTGTTCGACTCACCGGCGCTGGCCTCGCCCTACCGCGACAACATCAGCGAAGACGAGAAGCTCGCAGGCCTGTCGAAGTTCTGGTCCGAGGTGAAGTACAACTTCGTGTATGTCGACAAGCTCAAGCAGATCGACTGGGACCAGCTCTATCTCGACACCATTCCGAAAGTGCGCGCCACTACCTCTACCGCCGCGTACTACCGCGTGCTGATGGAACTGTGCGCCAGGCTGCAGGACGGCCACACCAACGTCTATCCCGGTCCCGAGCTGCGTAACGCGATGATGGCGCGTCCGCTGCTGCAGACCCATCTGGTGGAAGGCAAGGTGCTGGTGCGCGCCGTGCACGATCCGGCGCTGGCCGCCAAGGGCATCGTCGCGGGCGCCGAGGTGGTCGAGGTCGATGGCGAGCCGGTGCTGGCCTATGCCGAGCGCGAGCTCGTGCCCGTCACCAGCGCCTCCACCCCGCAGGACATGGCGCAGCGCGCCTACGGCTACGCCTTCCTCTCGGGCCCGATCGACAAGGCGCCGCGGGTGCGCTTCCGGCTGGCCTCCGGCAAGCTGCTCGACCTGGACGTGCGCCGCGTCGACGCCGACACCTATGGCAAGGCGATGCCGTCGCGGCCGCCTTTCGAATTGCGCAAGCTGCCGGGGAACGTGGCCTACGTCGCGCTCAACAGCTTCGGCGACAGCCGGGCGGCCGACGCCTGGCTGGCCGCGTTCGACCAGATCGCCGCGAGCGCGGCCGTCATCGTCGACGTACGCAACAACGGCGGCGGCAATTCGGACGTCGGCTACAAGGTGCTGGCCACGCTCACCGACAAGCCGTTCGAGACGGGCAGGTGGTCGACCCGCCAGTACCTGCCCACCTACCGCGCCTGGCAGCGCCCGATGCCGAACCTGGACCAGCCCCATGCGACCCGGCCGGCCGACGGCAAACGCCACTTCCGCGGCCCGGTCGCGGTGCTGTCTTCGGGCGGCACCTACTCGGCGGCCGAAGACTTCCTGGTGGCCTTCGCATCGATGGGGCGCGGCGCGATCGTGGGCGAGGCCTCGGGCGGCAGCACCGGCCAGCCGCTGTTCATCAAGCTGCCCGGCGGCGGGGTAGCGCGCATCTGCACCAAGGCCGATACCTATCCGGACGGACGCGCCTGGGTGGGCCACGGCATCCAGCCGACCATCAAGGCCGCGCCGACCGTGGCGGACCTGCGCCGCGGCCGCGACACGGTGCTGGAAGCGGCGCTGGCATCCTTGTCCCTGGAAGGGAAGAGGTAGGCCGCGTTTTGCCGAGATGAAATAATATTTCATGGGGGCGCCCTGCATGAAATAGTATTTCACCGTCAGGTTTGCCTTGGGGCCGCCTTACCGTGTTGGCATGCTTCTCGAGTTACCGTTATGATTTTGTTATGGATTGCGCGCGCCTATCCTGTGGGTGGCGCGCGTTTCCTTCGCAGATCAGCGGAAGCAAGCATTGCTCCGGTCGCGCCACATTGATCTGGCGCATTTGATCTGAGTCATAGACCTTCGCGCCCGGACCTGAATCGTCGTATCATGGTTTCGTGCGCTTCACCACAAGGTAGAGACCATGCGCCCCATCGTCATCGTCCCCGCATGCACGCGCGATTTCGGCGAACACCCGTATCACGCGGCCCAGCACAAGTATGTCGACGCCGTCGTTCTCGGCGCCGATTGCGCCCCCATGATCCTGCCCTCGCTGGGCGAGTCGCTCGACCTGGAAACGGTGCTGGCCTTGTGCGACGGCATCATGCTGACCGGCTCGGCGTCGAACGTCCATCCCAGCTACTACTCCGAAGAAGTGCTCGACCCCACGCTGCCGCAAGACCCGGCGCGCGACCTGACCACGCTGCCCCTGATCCGCGAGGCGGTAAAACGCGGCATCCCGATCATCGCGATCTGCCGCGGCTTCCAGGAGATGAACGTGGCCCTGGGCGGCAGCCTGCACCAGGCGGTGCAGAGCGTGGCCGGCAAGTTCGACCACCGCGAGAATCCCGAGCTCGGCATGGACGAGCAGTATGGCGACGCGCATAACGTCACCATCATCCCGGGCGGCTGCCTCGAGCGCATGCTGGGCCAGTCGGAGATTCCCGTGAACTCGCTGCACGGCCAGGGCATCAACGAACTCGCGCCCGGCATGACGGTCGAAGCAGTAGCGGAGGATGGCCTGGTCGAAGCCTTCTCGGTCTCCACCGCGCCCGGTTTCACGCTGGCCTTGCAGTGGCACCCCGAGTGGCGCATCCAGCACAACCCGTATTCGATGAAGATGTTCGGCGCCTTCGGCGATGCCTGCCGCGCGTATCAGGCGCGAACGAAGCGGAGTTCCGCATGAACGTATTTGCCAACCCGATGGCCCGCTCTCCCCGGGCCAGGGGCGCCGTTCCCTAGCTTCCCTGCCTGATGCGAGCAGCGCGCACGACCGCGCGCGTATTTCAAACAGACAGTGAGGCAATCATGGCAATCCGCGACAATTTTTCTTACACCGACATGGAGGAGTGGCTCAACGCGAAACGGGTCACCGAAATCGAATGCCTGGTCCCCGACCTGACCGGCGTCGCCCGTGGAAAGATCCTCCCCCGCACCAAGTTCACCAACGACCGCGGCATGCGCATCCCCGAAGTGGTGCTGGGCATGACCGTCACCGGCAATACGCCCGAGCGCGACGAATCGTACAACCGCGCCATCGCAGCCACCGACCGCGACATGATCCTGAAGGCAGACCCGACCACCATCACCATGGTGCCGTGGGCGGTCGACCCGACCGCGCAGGTCATCCACGACTGCTATTTCGCCGACGGCACGCTGGTCGACTACGCGCCGCGCAGCGTGCTGCGCCGCGTGCTCAAGCTCTACGCCGAGCGTGGCTGGAAACCGGTGGTGGCGCCCGAGCTCGAGTTCTACCTCACGGCCAAGAACATCGATCCGAATTTACCGCTGACCTCGCCGGTGGGCCGCAGCGGCCGCGCCGAGACCAGCCGCCAGGTCTACAGCATCGATGCCGTCAACGAATTCGACCCGCTGTTCGAGGACATCTACGACTACTGCGAGATGATGAACCTCGACGTCGACACGCTCATCCACGAGATCGGCGCGGGCCAGATGGAGATCAACTTCCTGCACGGCGATCCGCTCGGCCTGGCCGACAAGGTCTTCTACTTCAAGCGCACCCTGCGCGAGGCCGCGCTCAAGCACGAGATGTACGCCACTTTCATGGCCAAGCCGATGGCCGACGAACCGGGTTCGGCCATGCACGTGCACCAGAGCGTGATCGACCTTGAAACCGGCCGCAATATCTTCAGCAATCCCGACGGCAGCGAGGCGCCGGCCTTCCGCCACTACATCGGCGGCCTGCAGCGCTACATGCCCTCGGCAATGGCCATCATCGCGCCCTACGTGAATTCCTACCGCCGCATCGTGCGCCATTCGGCCGCGCCGATCAACCTGCAATGGGGCATGGACAACCGCACCGTGGGCTTCCGCGTGCCGGTGTCGGGCTCGCAAGACCGGCGCGTGGAAAACCGCGTGATCGGCGCCGACGCCAATCCCTACCTGGCGCTGGCCGTCACGCTGGCCTGCGGCTACCTGGGCATGCTCGACGCGGTCGAGCCGAGCGCGATGGTCGAGGTCAGCGCCTACGACATGCCGGTGGAACTGCCGCAAGGCCTGTCAGAGGCCATCACCCTGCTGCGCCGCGAAGACCGCTTGCGCGACGTCCTTGGCGAGCGCTTCATCGACGTGTACTCTGCGGTAAAGGACCTCGAGCACCAGGAATTCATGCGCGTCATCAGCCCGTGGGAGCGCGAACACCTGCTCCTGCACGTCTGAACGGTTCTTGTACAACGGGAGCCGATCATGACAACCAATACCCCGCTCGCTTCGCTGCGCGTCACCGCACCCGAAGCCAATGACACCTACGACACCCAGGAACTGCAGCGGCTCGACAGCGCGCACTTCCTGCATCCCTTCACCGACCACGCCGCGCTGAGGGAGCAGGGCGCGCGCGTGATCGTGCGCGCCGACGACGTCTACCTGTGGGATTCCGACGGCAAGAAGATCATCGACGGCATGGCCGGCCTGTGGTGCGTGAACGCCGGCTATGGCCGCGCCAGCATCGCCGACGCGGTGCATGCGCAGATGCTGCAGTTGCCCTTCTATAACAGCTTCTTCAACACCACCAACGTGCCCGCGGTGAAGCTGGCCGCGCTGCTGGCGCGCATCGCGCCATCCGGCATGCAGCACGTGTTCTTTACCGGCAGCGGCTCGGAAGCGAACGACACCATCGTGCGCATGGTGCGGCGCTACTGGCAGCTGGCGGGCAAGCCTGAACGCGAAGTCATCATCAGCCGCCGCAACGCCTACCACGGCAGCACGATGGCCGGGGCCTCGCTGGGCGGCATGGCCGGCATGCACGCCCAGGGCGGGCTGCCGATTCCCGGCATCGTCCACATCGGCCAGCCCAATTACGCCGAGGGCGGGCAGGGCATGAGCGAAGCCGAATTCGGGCTGGCGGCGGCCGGCTGGCTGGAAGAGAAAATCCTGGAGCTGGGGCCCGACAAGGTGGCCGCCTTCATCGGCGAGCCGGTGCAGGGCGCCGGCGGCGTGATCATCCCGCCCGCCACCTACTGGCCAGAGATCCAGCGCATCTGTGACAAGTACGACATCCTGCTGGTGTCCGACGAAGTGATCTGCGGCTTCGGGCGCCTGGGCACCTGGTTCGGCTGCGAGCTGATGGGCTTCCAGCCCGACCTGATCGCGTTTGCCAAAGGCGTCACCTCGGGCTACGTGCCGCTGGGCGGGGTGCTGGTGGGCGGGCGCGTGGCGCATGTCCTGATCGAGAAGGGCGGCGACTTCAACCACGGCTTCACCTATTCCGGCCACCCCTCGGCCTGCGCCGCAGCGCTGGAGAACATCCGCATCATCGAGGCCGAAGGACTGGTGGAACGCGTGGCGCTGCAGACCGGCCCGCACCTGAAGTCGCGCTTCGCCTCGCTGGCGATGCACCCGCTGGTCGGGCATGCCGAGACCTGCGGCATGACGGCGGGGCTGAACCTGGTGCGCCGCAAGGGGGCCACCGTGCACGACTGCGTCGCCTTCCCGGCTTCGCACGGGGTGGGGATGCTGTGCCGGAAGCACATGTTCGACAACGGGGTGATCATGCGTGCGGTCGGCGACCGCATGATCGTGGCGCCGCCGCTGTCGATGACGGTGGCGCAGATCGACGAGATGGTGGAGCGGATCGGCTATTGCCTCGACCTGACGCTGGAAGAGCTGGTGGAACGCGGGTGGATGGCCTGAGCGTCAGCTGCCCGCGACGATATGCTTGGTCGGCTCCCCGCCATTCCTGACGAACTGCGGCGCCAGCGAGCCCGCGAACATGCCCATGAAGGCCGCCAGCAGCCCCGCCAGCTGGCCCGGGAAGTGCTCGCCCCAGGTGGTCACGCCTTCGAAGAACAGCAGCCACACCACGATGCCCGCGCCGATCGACACGATCGCGCCCTGGGTGGTCGCGCGCTTCCAGTACAGGCCCATCACCAGCGGCACGAAGGCTCCGACCAGGGTCACCTGGTAGGCGCTCGACACCAGTTCGTAGATCGAGGTGCCTTCCATGGCGATCGCGTAGGTCAGCACCATGGCGGCGAAGATCACGATGGTCAGGCGCATCGCTGCCAGCTTCTGCTTGTCGCCCATGCCGGGCTTCAGGTTCAGGAGGATGTTCTCGACAAAGCTGGTCGACGGCGCCAGCAGGGTGGCCGAGGAGGTGCTCTTGATGGCCGAGAGCAGCGCACCGAAGAACAGGATCTGCATCACCAGGGGCATCTTGGTCATGATGAAGGTCGGCAGCAGGCGCTGGTAGTCGTTCTGGGCGATCTCCATCGCCGAGTTCCCCATTACGACCACGGCCGCAGCGACGATGAACATCGGCACGAAGGCGAACAGGATGTAGCTGGCGCCGCCGATCACGGCGCCGGTGCGCGCGGTCGGCGCGTCCTTGGCCGACATCACGCGCTGGAACACGTCCTGCTGCGGGATCGAGCCGAACATCATGGTGACGGCCGCGCCCACGAAGAAGGCGATGTCGGTGAAGCTCGGCTCCGGCCACACGCGCCACAGGTCGGCCTGGGTCGCCATCGCCAGCACCTTGTCGGAACCGCCGGCCAGGTCGGCCGCGAAGACCGCGATGATGGCCATGCCGACCACCAGCACGATCATCTGGACGAAGTCGGTGATCGCCACGGCCAGGAAGCCGCCCACCACCACGTAGATCAGCACCGCCAGGGTGCCGATCAGCATGCCCATGGCCGGCGACATCGCGCCGTCCGTCAGCACCGTGAACACCAGGCCCAGCGCCGTGATCTGCGCCGCCACCCAGCCCAGGTAGCTCAGGATGATCGCCACCGAGCAGAAAATCTCGATACCCTTGCCGTAGCGCTGGCGGTAGTAGTCGCCAATGGTGAGAAGATTCAGCTTGTACAGTTTCTTGGCGAAGAACAGGCCGACCAGGATCAGGCACATGCCGGCGCCGAACGGATCCTCGATGATCGCGTTCAGGCCGCCCTGCACGAACTTGGCCGGCACGCCCATCACGGTCTCGGCGCCGAACCAGGTGGCGAAGGTGGTGGTGATCACCATGATCAGCGGCAAGCTGCGGCCGGCCACGGCGAAGTCGGCGGTGTTCTTGATCCGCGTGCCCGCCCACATCCCGAGTGCCAGCGTGCCGAGCAGGTAAAGCGCGACGAAAACGATCAAAGTGGTGTTCATGCGGTGCGAGCTCCGGCAGCGGAAAATTGTTGGGCGGAAAATTCGCGATTATAAAGGCAGAATCCGGCCATTGGATCAAGTTTGCTAGTATTTGAGGTCTACTGTTGCGCTACAGGGAGGGAAACTGACATGTCGGATATCCGCATCTCCACAACGTCCTGGCATGAGCGGGCTGCAAAACTGGCTATCGACGGCCGCGCGTTCATCGATGGCTGTCGAGTCGATGCCCGTTCCGGCGCACGTTTCGATTGCCTGTCTCCGGTCGACGGCCGCAAGCTTGCCGAGGTCGCGCGCTGCGAGGCGGCAGACGTTGACGCCGCCGTCGGAAGCAGCCGCGCCGCCTTCGAGGACCGCCGCTGGGCCGGCATGGCGCCCGCCGCGCGCAAGCGCGTGCTGATCCGCTTCGCCGACCTGATGCTGGAGCACCGCGACGAGCTGGCGCTGCTGGAAACCCTCGACATGGGTAAACCCATCCGCTACAGCCTGAGCGTGGACGTGCAGCTGGCCCAGAACTGCATCCGCTGGTACGGCGAGGCGATCGACAAGATCTACGACCAGGTCGCGCCCACCGGCGCCGACAGCCTGGCCCTGATTCAGCGCGAGCCGGTCGGCGTGGTGGCTGCGGTCATCCCCTGGAACTACCCGATGCTGATGGCGGCCTGGAAGATCGGCCCGGCCCTCGCCGCCGGCAACAGCCTGGTCCTCAAGCCGTCCGAAAAGGCGCCGCTCAGCGCACTGCGCCTGGCCGAGCTGGCGCTCGAGGCCGGCGTGCCGCCGGGCGTGTTCAACGTGCTGCCCGGCTACGGCAGTGAAGCCGGCAGCGCGCTCGGCCTGCACATGGACGTCGACTGCATCGCCTTCACCGGTTCGACCCGCACCGGCAAGCAGATCGTGCAAATGGCGGGGCAATCGAACCTGAAGCGCGCCTGGACCGAACTGGGCGGCAAGTCGGCCAACATCGTCTGCGCCGATTGTCCCGACCTGGACGCCGCGGTGGAAAGCGCGATCGGGTCGATTTACTTCAACCAGGGCGAGAGCTGCAACGCACCCTCGCGCCTGTTCGTCGAAGCGTCGATCAAGGATGCCTTCCTGGAAAAAGCGCTCGCACTGGTCCCGCGCCATGCGCCGGGCGACCCGCTGGACGAAGCGACCGTGATGGGCGCCATCGTCGACCCGGTCCAGATGAAGACCGTACTCGGCTACATCGAGGACGGCAAGCGCGAGGGCGCGCGCCTGCTCGCGGGCGGCAATGCGGCCAGGCAGGACAGCGGCGGGCTGTACATCGAACCGACGCTATTCGACGGCGTCGACGCCGGCATGCGCATCGCGCGCGAGGAAATCTTCGGGCCAGTATTGTCTGTGCTGTCGTTTACCGACCTCGACGAGGGCGTGCGGCAGGCGAATGCCACGCCCTACGGCCTGGCAGCGGCGGTGTGGACCGCGGACATGAGCAAGGCGATCCGCACCGCACGCGCGCTGCGCGCCGGCACGGTGCACGTCAACCAGTACGACAACGACGACATCACGGTGCCTTTCGGCGGCTACAAGCAGTCGGGCAATGGGCGGGATAAATCGCTGCATGCCTTCGACAAGTACACGGAGCTCAAGACGACCTGGATCGGGCTGTGAGCGGCCTTGCCGGCGGCGCTCACGCAAGCCGCAGCTCGACCTCGGCCACCGTGCCTTGTCCGTCGGGCTTGCGCCGGAGCCGGATGCTGCCGCCGTGCTGGTCGACGATCTCCTTGACGATGGCCAGGCCCAGTCCGAAGCCGTCCGGGGTGGCGCCTGGACGGCGGTAGTAGGGAGTAAACAGGCGCGCCGCTTCCGCCTCGGGAATCGGCACGCCGTCGTTCGACACGGCCAGCAGCGCATGGTCGCCGCGCCGCGCCAGCGTCACCTGGATGTCGCCGTGCGGCGCGCCGTGCCTTGATGCGTTGTCGATCAGGTTCTGCAGCAAGCGGCGCAGCTGGCTCGGCTCCCCCCAGACCTGGCAATCCTGCAGCGCTTCCAGGCCGATAGTGTGGCCCCTGCGGTCGAGCAGCGGCTCGACGGTCCCGATCACATCGCAGCAGATTTCGCGCAGCGACAGCCGCTCCAGCGGGGCGCCATCGCCGCCCGAACTGATGCGGCCCAGGGCCAGCAGTTGCTCGGCCAGGCGGCTGGTGCGGCGCGCGCCGGCCAGCGCCGCCTCCAGCGAGGCCGCGCGCTGCCTGTCGTCGGTGGCGCGCAAGGCGTTTTCCAGGTGCAGCTGCACGGCTGCGACGGGCGTGCGGATCTCGTGCGCCGCCGCGTTCAGGAAGCGCTGCTCGCGCTCCATCGCGGCGCGGGTGCGGTCCATCAGCTTGTTCAGCTCGGTCACCATGGGCATCAGCTCCATCGGCGTCGCCGACAGCACGACCGGATCGAGCGACTCGGGTTCGCGCGCGGCGATCAGGGCCGCCAGTTCCGACAGCGGCCGCATGCTCCGCAGGATCAGGAAGTTGACCACCGCGAGCAGCAACAGCCCGCCCAGCGCCAGCGGGGCCAGGATCGACATGCCGATGCCTTCGGCCAGCTCTTCGCGCACTTCTTCCTTCTCGGCGGTCATGATCCAGACATCGTCCGAGCGCAGCACGAACACTTCCCACAGGACGCCGTCGATCTCCCGTTCGGAAAAGCCCGGCTGCGGCGGCGCCAGCGCGGTGGCGGGCGCCGCCGCCGATTTCACCAGCAGTGCGCCGTTGCGCCACACCTGGAAGGCGATCTTGGTTTCATAGCGGTGGCCGAAGACTTCCGGCAGGTCGCTGGTGCTGGTCTCCAGTTCCTCGGGCAGCGTGATCACGATGGGGTTGCTGACCGTCGCCGAATCGAGCTGGTGCGCCACCAGCGCTTCCAGCACGCGCGCCGACGTGGCCAGGCGCGCACTGAACAGTTCGACCGATTCGTGGCGCGCCACGCGGTGCGCGCCGAAGCCGATGCCGGCGAAGATCAGCAGCACGCAGGCCAGTGTGCCCAGCACCATGCGGCGCCGGCCCGAATATACGCGCGCGCTCATGCGGCCAGGTCGCCGATGCGGTAGCCGACCCCGCGCACGGTCTTGACCACTTCCGGCGCCAGCTTGCGGCGCAGGTGGTGCACATAGACGTCGATGGTGTTGCTCTCGCTGCCTTCGCCCCAGCCGTACAGCGATTCCTCGAGCTGGGCGCGGTTGAATACCCGCTGCGGGCTCTCGGCCATCTGCTTGAGCAGCATGAATTCTAGCCGGTGCAGCTCGACCGGCTGGCCGTGCCAGCTGACGCTCAGGCTGTCGATCTCGAGGGTCAGGGGGCCCAGCACCAGCCGGTTGACCTGGCGCCCGTTGCGGCGCCGCGCCAGCACGCGCAGGCGCGCCAGCAGTTCGTCGAGTTCGAAGGGCTTGATCAGGTAGTCGTCGGCGCCCAGGTCGAGCCCTGCGATGCGGTCGCGGGTAGCGTCGCGCGCCGACAGGATCAGGACCGGGATCGGGTTGCCGCCGGCGCGCAGCGACTTCAGCACCGCGATCCCGTCCATGCCGGGCAGGCCGAGATCCAGCACCATCAGGTCGAAATCGTTATGGGCCAGCGCCGCCAGGGCGGATTCTCCGTCGCGCACGTGTTCGACCGTGTATTGGGCGCGGTGCAGGGCCAGTTGCAAGCCGCTGCTCAGCAGTTCATCGTCCTCGACCAGCAGCAGCCTCAATCCGGTCCTCCCTTTCCTGGTGTTGTCACTTGCGCTTGGCCGCGATCTGTTCCAGCAGCTGGGCGATCTCGCCGCGCCGCCCCTCGTCGGCCAGCTTGCGGCCCGGACGCGCCGGCGCCTGCAGCGCCTTGCGCAGGGCGCGTTCCGCGCCCTCGTAGTCGCCCTTGCGGAACAGGTAGTCGCCATAGAAATAATTCGGGTCGATACCGTCCGGGTTGATCGCCAGGCCGCGCTTGAGGTGATCGAGCGCCTTCTTGTCGTCGCCGAAGCCGATCGGCCAGCCCGGCACCTGATAATACAACGAGCCCAGGCTGGTGTAGGCCGAACCCGAGAGCGCATTCGGGTCGAGCGCCAGCGCCTGTTCCAGCGTCTTCCTGGCGTTCTTTGCATGCGACAGCGCGCCCAGCCCGCCCTTGGCGCCGGCGTAGGTCGATTCGATGATCGCATACCAGATCAGCACGTCGGCGCTGCCCGGATTCTGTGCCGCGCTCTGGCGGGCCTGCTCCGTGAGGCGTTCGAACTGCGCTTCCTGCTGCTTGGGCGGGGTCTGGTACTTGATCTGTTCCCACGCGCCCTGCAGGCGTGCCACTTCATCGGGCACGGCGGCGCCGGCGGCCAGGGCGGCGGCCGACAACAGGATGATGGCGATTCGGGCGAGGATGTTCATGGTGTCGTTCTCCTTTGGTGCATGATTATTCGGGCAGGTGCTTGCGGATCACCGCCAGTTGCTTGCGGATCGCGCCGTCGGGCAGGCCCGGCAGCAGCTTGTTGAGCAGGACGAAGAAGCGCTCCTGGCGCCCCAGGGTGCGCTGCCAGGCGCGGCCGCGCAGGAAGTCCATGAAGGCGGCGGCGACCGCCTCGGGCGCGTCCTCGGCGGTGCCGAGCTCGCGGTTCATGGCGTCCACCGCGGCGCTGTTGATGGGGGTACGGGTGGCGCGCGGCGCGAAGTGGCGCACCGCGACGGTGCTGTCCGACAGCTCGCGCCGCAGCGCCTGCGAAAACCCGGCCAGGCCGGCCTTGCTGGCGCCGTAGGCGGCAAAGCCCGGATAGCCGAGCATGCCGAACACCGAGCCGATGTTGACGATCTGCGCCGCCGGCGCTTCCCTCAGCAGCGGAATCAGGCGGCGCGACAGCAGCATGGGCGCCAGCAGGTTGGTGTCGAGCATGGCGCGGATCTGTTGCGGCGACTGGGTGGCGAAGGCGTGGAAGTCGCTCACGCCTGCATTGTTGACCAGCAGGTCGATGCCGCCGATGGCGCGTCCGGCGGCTTCGACGGCATCCAGGGTGGCATCCTCGAGCAGGTCGCCGCACACGATCGCCACCCGCGTGCCGAGCTGCGCCGCCAGTGCGTCCAGCGCGTCGCGCCGGCGTCCCACCAGTACCAGGGCGTCGGCCTGCGGCGCCAGCGCATGCGCGATGGCCGCGCCGATGCCGCCGCCGGCGCCGGTGATCACGGCGCGGTAGCGCGCCGCCATCAGGCAGCCTCCCCGAACAGCGCGTCGCCGCGCGGCAGGCTGCGGAACACATTGCCGTACAGGCCATACATCATGCGCGCCATATGGGTCACGGCGTCGCGGTCGCGCTGCTCGTCCAGGCGGTTCACCAGCTTCTCGAAGAAGGCCACGTGCTCCAGGTCCAGGCTGCCGTGAGAGCTGAGGTAGCTGAACGCTTCCGGCGGCAGCGCCAGGGCGCCGCGGATGGTGTCGGCGGCATGGGTGGCCAGCGCCGTGCTGGTGCCTTCCAGCACGTGCACCATGCCGAAGAAGGCCACCGGGTTGTGGCGGTCGACCTGGTGGTAGGCATAGGCCACCATCAGTTCGGTGCTCGGATGGGGGCGCGAACGGCGCACGGCGCCGGCGTCGCCGCTGCAGGCCGCGATGTCGTTCAGGATCCATTCCTGGTGCCCGATCTCTTCCTCGATGTACTCGGCGATGGCCTGGCGCAGCCATTCGTGGCGCTCGCCCAGGCGGCTGCCGCAGGCCATCATCAGCGGCACGGTGTGCTTGACGTGGTGGTAGGCCTGGGTCAGGAAGGCGATGTATTGCGGCGTGCTCACGCTGCCGCTCAGCGCGTCCTGGATGATCGGGATGGAGAACAGCTGCTGCCGTTCCTGCTCGGTCTCTGCCTTGAGCTGGTCGAAATAATTCACGATGCGTGCTCCATCTGGTCGAAAAGGGATGCGATGCGGTCCGCGTGGCGCTGCGCGATGGCGGCGCGGCGCGGACGGCCGTTGGCGGTCAGCAGCCCGTCGGCCGGGGTGAAGGGCGCCACGGCCGCCCAGCGCCGCACCCGGGCGTAGTCGGGCAGGTCGCGGTTGGCCAGGTCGACGGCCCGCTGCAATTGTTCCGGCGTGACTGCCGCGCCGGCCGGCACCAGCAGGGCGCCGAGCCAGGGCTGGCCGTCGCCCAGCACCAGCGCCTGCGCCACCAGGCCGGTGCCGAGCAGGGCCGATTCCGGCCACTCGGGCGAGACGTTGCGGCCATAGCCGGTGATCAGGATGTCCTTCTTGCGGCCCTCGATGAACAGGTAGCCGTCGCCGTCGAGGCGGCCGAGGTCGCCGGTGGCGAGCCAGTCGCCTCCCGCGCGCGGCTGTCCCAGGTAATGGGGGGCGGCGCAGCGCACCTCGATCTCGCCGTCGGATGCGATGCGCACGGCGCGGTGCGCCAGTGGGCGGCCCACGCTGCCGTCGCGCGCCGCGCCCGGCAGGTTCAGCGCCACCACCGAGCTGCACTCGGACAAGCCGTAGCCCTCGAACACCGGGATGCCGCGCGCACGCGCCGCGGCCAGCACGCGGGCCGGCGTCCGGGCCCCGCCGACGGCCGCGAAGCGCAGGCTGGCCAGGCGCGGATCGCCCGGCGCGCTGGCCGCGAGCAGCGCAGCCAGCATCTGCGGCAGCAGGATGACGCTGTGCGCCTGGTAGCGCGCGATCGCGTCCAGGCAACGCTGCGCATCAAAACCGCTGGCGCCGCTCAGGCCCACTTCCGCCAGCGGCGGGCAGATCGTGGTCGCGCCGCTCAGGAGCGCGGTGTAGGGCCCGGCAATATTCTCCAGCAGCACCGCGAATGGCAGCAGGCACAGGTGGCGCTCGACGCCCAGCCGGCCCAGGCCTGCGTGCAGGGCCTGGGCGACTTCCCATTGCTGGGCGCTGCCCAGGCACACGCCCTTCGGGGCCGCGGTGGTGCCGGAGGTGAAGGTAATCTTCTGCACCCCGGCCAGCTCGGCCGCGCCGGCGGCCGCCAGGGCGCCGGGACGCTGGCACAGCGCCAGCGCGCCGCCGTGGCCGACGAACTCGGTGAAGCCGAGCGCCGCGCCCTGGGCCGGGTCGGCGCAGAACAGGGCCTGGGCGCCGCTGGCGGCGATCACGTGGCCCCACTGGGCCGGCGTGAAGAACAGGGGCAGGGGCACCAGGGTCAGTCCGGCCTGCTGCGTGGCCAGGTCGACTGCCAGCCAGTCGGGGCTGTTGTCGGCCAGGATGGCCACCGGTGCGCCGGGCGCGGTGCGCGCCGCCAGGGCGGCTTCGATGGTGGCGATGCGCTGCGCCAGCGCGGCGTGATCGAGAGCGTGGACGCCGTCGCTCAGCAGGTCGCGGCCGGCGGGAAAGATGTCAGGAAAGCTGGTCATGGCCATAGCGGATGTCACCAAACATGACGTGTGGATGGGTTTCGTAGTAAGTGCCCCAGTGGCGTCCCGCATCGGGCAGGCGCGCCGGGTCGGCCGGCGCCAGCAGCTGCGGCTTCAGGCGCAGGCGGCTGAACGAATTCAGCAGGCTGGGGGTGGCGGTGAAGGCCACCCAGCGCAGGCCGAGGCCGTGCAGCAGGTGGGTGGTACGCACGATCAGGGCGCGCGCCGCGCCGGCGTGGGCCGCCGCCAGGTTACCGACCTCGACAATGTCCGAGCGTTCCACCGGCTCGCCGCTGCGGGCCGCGATCTCGCGCTCCAGCGGCGCATCGAGGTACTGCTCCAGGAAGGTCGGGCCGGAAGCGGCCAGGGTATAGCCGAGCGCGGCGATCCACGGGCCCCCGTCGCCGCGGCAGCCGATCAGGGTGTCGCTGAAGTGCTGCAGGTGGGCGCCGTAGCTCGCCAGGAAGGTGGCGGCGATGAAGGCTTCCAGGCCGGCGCGCCGGCGGTCGCCGCGGGGGACGGTCTCGATCCGGTAGGAGGGGCGGCGCGTGCCGCCGGCCGCGTCCGCCGGCGGGGCGAAACTCTGGGCGAAAGCCGGGAGCAGGGACATGGGATTCTTCCGTTATTGTTGCGTTGGAAGAAGCCTAGGGGGCGAAGATTAATGGCAGATTAAACAGGCGGACGGGGGCAGGACTTCGGTCGACCTGCGCGCGCCGTCTAGATCGCCATGTCGCGCAGGATCTTCGACGCGTCGCGGTTGGCCCCCAGCACCGTGCCGTCGCGCATGTGGATCTGCAGCTGCGACTGGTCGTCGGCCCGCATCGATTCCACGAAATCGAGGTTGACCAGGGCCGACCGGTGGATGCGCACGAAGCGCGCCGGGTCGAGCTGGGCTTCGAGCTCCGAAATGCCGATCCGGACCAAGAAGGTCTGGCCGCGCGCCGTGATGACCGTGTACTTCGAATCGGATTTCATGTATTCGATCTCGCTGGCGGCCAGCGGGAAGATGCGTCCGCGGTCGCGCACCAGGATGCGTTCCAGCCGGGCCGGCGCGGAGGCGGCCTGCGCCAGCACGCCGGCAAGCGCCTCGCGGCCCTGCGCCGCGCTCTCGTGCGCCGACCCCTCCAGCAGCCGCGTCACGGCCGCCGCGAAGCGCGCCCGCGTGAAGGGCTTGAGCAGGTAGTCCACCGCATTGAGCTCGAAAGCGGTGACGGCATACTGGTCGTAAGCCGTGGTGAACACGATCCGGGGCAGGTAGTCGAGCCGGCGCAGCACCTCCAGCCCGGTCATCTCGGGCATCTGGATGTCCATGAACACCACCTCGGGCCGCAGGCGTCCGATCTGGGCCAGTGCGCTGGCCCCGTCGGCCGCTTCGCCCACCAGGCGCAGCCCGGGATGGGCATAGATGGCGTCGCGCAGCACGTCGCGCGCCAGCGGTTCGTCCTCCGCGAAGAACGCGGTCTTCATGTTCATGCTGTCTGCTCCTCGCGGACTGCGGGAATGGTGACCGATACACGGAAGCCCGCGCCCGGCGCGCTCTGCACGCGCAGCGCGGCGCGGCTGCCGTAGTCCAGCTGCAGGCGCCGCTCGATGGTGCGCAGGCCGAGTCCCGGCGCGGTGGCGATGCTTGCAGGATCGGCGCCGGGCCCGGTGTCGCGCACGGTCATGGTGAGGGCGCCGGTCTCGAGGTCGCGCCGGGTGGAGATCTGCAGGATGCCGGGCCGGCTGTGGGGATTGAAGGCGTGCTTGATGCTGTTCTCGACCAGCGGCTGCAGCGACAGGGCCGGCAGCGGGTGGACGCCCGCATCCTCGTCGAGGTCCCACTCGACATGCAGGCGCTCGCCCAGGCGCAGCTGTTCCAGCTCCAGGTAGTCGCGCACGAAATCGAGTTCCGCTGCGAGCGTCACGCGGTCGCTGCCGCTGCGTTCGGTGTCGAGCACGTAGCGCAGCATGTCCGAGAACTGGAACAGCGCGGTCTCGGCCGCGGCCGGGTTGCGCTGGGTGAGCGCGATGATCGAGTGCAGGGTGTTGAACAGGAAGTGCGGATTGAGCTTGTTGCGCAGTGCGCTCAGCTCCGAGGCGATCACGAGGTTCTGTGCGTCCTTCATCGCCAGCGCCTGGCGGTTCGCGGCTTCGTTGGCGCGGATCAGGTGGAAGATGCCGGCGCCGAGCAGGTAGGTCATGACCTGGTAAAGCAGGGGCCAGACGTACCAGCTGATCGGCTTGTTGGGGTTGAACAGCACCCAGAACATCCCCTGCGACAGGATCGCGTACAGGAGTGCCGCTGCGATATGGGTGCCCGTGAGCCGTGACAGCCGGTAGCGCCGGCGCTCGAGATAGCCGGTCAGCGGCCAGACCAGCGCCAGCAGCGAGGCCGATGGGAGAATGGTGGCGAAGGTCAGTATGGCCCGGGCGGTGTCGAAGCGTCCCTGGGCCACTGAATCGAGCTGGTCGACGAACGACAGGAACAGCGCATAAACGAGCCAGCCGGCGATGTAGATGCGCCACATCAGGCTGAGTCCGTTTTTATTCGAAGGCGAAGTGTTCATGTCGACAGTGTCGCCCGCGATGGGACGGGACGCGCCTGTCATGTCACGAACTGCGGGATTCACGATCCGGATTGCAGGATTGTGGTACGGGCCGGATTACGGGCAGGACAGGGTGACCGTCAGCCGCGTGCGGCCGTGGCCCGTGTCCATGCTCACGCTGCCGCCCTGCACCTCGGCCATCAGGCGGATCGAGTAGGTTCCCAGGCCGTTGCCGCCGATCTTGCTCGACGCCGCGTATTTCTCGAAGAAGCGTTCGCGCGCCGCCGGCGGCACTTCGCCGGCGTTATCGATCATGACATGCAGGTTGCCGTAGCCGGGCGCGATGTTCACCGTCACCCGCCCGCCAGCGGGCGAGGCCTCGATCGCGTTCTTCAGCATATTGTTGAACAGCGAATAGCACAGCAGCGGCTCGCCCAGGCACATGGCGCCCTCCGGCTTGTCGTAGCTCACGGTGATATCGGTGCTGTCGAAGGTGAACTGGAGCTGCCGGCAGACCTTGTCCAGCATGTCGCCCAGGTCGAACACCTGCAGCGCCGGCTGGTAGGTGCCTTGCTCCATCTTGTAGACGTCGAGGGTGCGGTTGATCATCTCGAGCGCATTCTCGGCCGCGGTCTCGATCATGTGGGCCTGCTCGCGCTGGGATTGCGTGAGCGGGCTGACGAGCAGCGCCTGGCTGCCGTGCAGCGCCACCGCGATCGGGCTTTTCAGGTCGTGGCGCGTGATGCGGTCGACGTCCTCGCGCAGGCGCGCGTTCTCGATCAGGAGTTCGTTCTGGCGCTTGACGTCCTGCAGGGCGGCGGCCAGCAGCAGGTGGGCCGACAGGCGCGCCTTCAGGATGGTCGGGTCGGCCGGCTTGGACACGTAGTCCACCGCGCCCAGGCGCAGGCCGGCCACCACGTCTTCGGTGCCGTCGCGCGCCGACAGGAAGATGATCGGGATGTGCGCGGTCTTCGGGTTGGCCTTGAGCTGGCGGCAGGTCTCGAAGCCGTCCATCAGCGGCATCATGATGTCGAGCAGGATCAGGTCGATGTGGAACGCGTCCGCGATCTCGAGCGCTTTCTTGCCGCTGATCGCGACCTTGATCGCGTATTCGTCCTTCAGCACGCCGGCCAGCACTTCGATGTTGGTCGGGATGTCGTCCACGATCAGCACCGTCGATTTCTTCACCCGCTCGCCGATCGGCGCATCCAGGCCGATGACGTTCGATTCGGGCAGCACCACGGGGGCGGCGGTCGGCGCCGGAGCCGCTGGCGCAGCGGCTGGCTTCGGCATCGGCGCGGGTGCGGGTACGGACGCCTGTTGGTGCGCGAATGGACCAGGTGCCGTTTCCAGCTGCACGCCCAGCATGCTCATGAACTTGCAGGCGAAGCTGTGCACCGTGAACGGCTTGATCATGTAGGCGTTCACACCGGCCTGCAGCGCGGTGCGCACCGACTGCGGGTTGGCTTCCGCGGTCAGCATCATGAATGGCGTGCTGGCGTAACGGTGGTCGGTCCGCATCCATTTGAGCAGGTCGATCCCGCTCATGATCGGCATGCCCCAGTCGCCGACGACGATATCGATCTGCTGCTTGCGCATGAGGTCCTGCGCCGTCTTGCCGTTATCGGCCAGGAACACGTTCAGGAAACCAAGTTCCGCCAGCACCTGCCGCACGTGGGTGCGGATCAGCAGATAGTCGTCGACGATGAGAATGGCAGCGGACTTGTCCATGATCTTTCTCTCAAAAAGTAGATGAAGTTTAACAACTTCTTGGCGGGCCGCCTACGGCTGAATGTGTAGAATCCACACATGGCTTCCCACTCTTCCGCGCTGTCCGCCGCGCGCTGGTCGATCTCGACCGTTTTCCTGGTCAACGGCGCCGGCATCGGCCTGTGGGCCGCGCACGTGCCGGTGGTGCAGGCGCGCGCCGGCATCGACACGGCGACGCTCTCGCTGGTCCTGCTCACCATCGCCGCTGGCGCGCTGCTGGCGATGCCCCTGATGGGCGGTTTCACCGCGCGCTGGGGCACGCGCCGCATGACGCTGTGGTCCGGTTTTGCTTTCGCGCCGATGCTGGCGCTGGTCATGAACGTCAGCGCGCTGCCGCTGCTGTTCGCGGCAGCCTTTGCCTTCGGTATCAGCAACGGCGCGCTCGACGTGGCGATGAACGCCAATGCCAGCGAAGTCGAGACCGCGCGCGGCCTCCCGACCATGTCGTCCTTCCACGGCTTTTACAGCCTCGGCGGGCTGCTGGGCGCGGCGCTCGGCGGCATCATCCTCCAGCAGGGCTGGGGCGACGGGCAGGGCGCGCTGGTCATGGGCATCCTGAGCGCGGTCGTGCTGGCGCTGGCGGCGCCGCGCGTGATGGCCTTCGCACCGACTCACGAAGCAGGCGCCCACTTCCAGCTGCCGCGCGGCGCGGCCCTGAGTCTCGGCCTGCTGGCGCTGCTGTGCTTCGCGGTGGAAGGCGCACTGGTGGACTGGAGCGCGCTGCTGATGCAGGAGCGCACCGGCGCCGATCCGGCCAGGGCGGCGCTGGCCTATTCGGCCTTCTCGATCGCGATGGCGGCCTGCCGCTTCGCCGGCGACCGCATCATCCTGCGCTTCGGCGCGCTGCGGGTGATGGTGCTGGGCGGGCTGGCCATGTTCGCGGGCCTGGCCACCGCGGTGCTGAGCACGCACTTCCTGCTGTCGGCCGCCGGCTTCTGCCTGATCGGCATCGGTGCGGCCAACGTGGTGCCGCTGCTGTTCGGCGCGGCTTCGCGGATTCCCGGCATGAGCGCCGGCGCGGGCGTGGCGGCGGTGGCGACGCTGGGATACGGCGGCCTGCTGCTGGCGCCGCCGGTGCTGGGCTATATCGCCTCGCAGGCGAGCATCATGGTGGCCTTGGGCATGCTGTCGCTGTCGGGCCTCGTGATCGCGCTAAGCGCGGGGATCATCAAGCGCCAGACATAGGCGTAGAATCCCTCTTCGACAATAAACGAGGCATGCAATGAAAAAAACCGATTTGGCCAAGAGCGACGCGAAGAAACTGATGAACCAGATGGGCGCGAAAGGCGCGGCCTTCGGTACGGCAGCCAGGCAGGAGGTGCCGGATCGCCGCGAGCAGCGCGACCGCGACCGCGCGCTGGGCCTGGTGCCCTTCGCCGTGAAGCTCAACAGCGACCTGGTGCAGCAGCTGCAAACGCTGAGCAAAGAGCGCGGCGTCGAGCTGAACCAGCTGGTGGCCGAGCTGGTGCAAAAGGGCCTGGCGTCGCAGGAATAATTGTTGGAGGAGCAGCGATGGCCAGGCTCGTATTCGGCATGAACCAGTCCCTCGACGGCTACGTCGACCACACGGGGTTTGCGCCGGGCCCGGCGCTGTTCCGCCACTTCGTCACGGAGGCCCAGGGCCAGGCGGGCAGCGTGTATGGCCGCAAGATGTACGAGATCATGCGCTACTGGGATGACGAGCATCCCGAATGGGGCGCCGACGAACGGGCGTTTGCGGCCGCCTGGCGCAGGCAGCCGAAATGGGTGGTCTCGCGCACGCTGGAATCAAGCGGGCCCAATGCCACGCTGATCAAGGGCGAGCTCGCGGGCGCCATCGGCAGGCTGAAGGCCGAACATGAAGGCGAGATCGAAGTGGCCGGCCCGGACCTGGCGCGCAGCCTCACCGAACTTGGCCTGATCGACGAGTACCGGATCTACCTGCACCCGGTCGTGCTGGGCCAGGGCAGGCCGTATTTCGCCGGGCCCCGGCCGCCCTTGCGCCTGGTGTCCCACGACCGGATCGATGACGACGTGCTCAGGCTGACCTACGTTCCTGCCTGACGTGAAAATGGCCCTTCCAATCGCTTGGTAGGGCCATGCAGGGGCGGCTGGATCAGAAGATGAAGTCGCTCATCACCGGAATCGCCGTGTTGCCGTACATGCTGAAGATCATGTCGGTATCGCTCGAGTAGTTGCCGTCGCCATTGACATCCACCAGCATCCAGCCATCGTCCACGCCGTACATCGCGAAGGCGATCGAGCGCTGGGTGCCATTGTCGTTGAATACGCCGACGCCGTCCTTGAGCGTGCCCTGCAGGATGTGATCGGTGTTCGACGCCAGCTTGATGGTGGCGAAGCCCTGCAGGTTCGCGCCCGCCGCCAGGTGCAGGCCGGACAGGTCGATCTTGTCCACACCGACCTGGAAGTCGAAGATGGTGTCGTAGCCGTTAAGCTGCTTGTTGCCGTCCTTGGCCCAGATCAGCTGTGAGTCGCTGGCCTTGTCGAACTTCACGACGTCCTTCACCTGTTCGTAGCGGTACAGCAGCACCGTATCCTTTCCCTCGTTGCCGTCGAATACCACCCCGGTCTTGGTCGCGGTGTGGTAATCCATGCCCTTGCTGCCGATATAGTTCAAGGTCGCGGCAGGCGCATTGGTGCTGCGGGTCACGCCGTCGAAGTTCACGTTGCCGGTCGAGCCGGACGCGTCGAAGGTGGTCATCACGTCGGAAGTGACCGTCAGCAGGCGGGCGCTGGCATCGCCCGTCACCAGCAAGGTCTTGACACCCTGCGCGTACAGGTAGGAGAAGCCGTTCACGTAGTCCGCGGCGACACGGCCTTCGTTGGTACCGGTGGCCGGATTGTCCGCTTCCATCTTGTCGACGCTCGAGTGGATGGTGATGGTCTCGATGCCGCTGGTTTCGATGACGTTGCCTTGTACCAGGCCACTGGTCCGGCCGTCGGCGTTGGCGTCGTTCGCGATCATGCTGATGGTCAGCTTGTCGTTGGCGCCGGTGGCATCCTTCAGGTTGAATTTGACGGTCTGGCCGATCGTGTGGTGCTCGGTCGGCTTTCCGTACAAGTCGATGTTGACGTCTTCGCTGACGAACTGGATGGTCGAGTTGGCGCGTCCGTTGGTGAATTCGACTTGCTCGCGCAGGCGGCCATGGCTGTGCAGGGTGGTGACGTCGCCCGCGCGGTCGAGGTTGTAGACGCCTTTGCCGGTCGAGAAATCGAGGGTCTCGAAGTTGGCGTAGACCACGTTGCTGGTCACGCCCAGGAAGGCCGCGTCGCTGACCACCATGGTGTCGGTGCCGGCCCCGCCATCGACCTTCGCCCCGCTGAACGCCGACTGCGAGAAGGTATAGCGGTCGTTGCCGGCGCCCAGGTCCACCGCCGCGGTGCCTGCCAGGCCGCCGGTCATGGTGAGGGTGTCCGCGCCGGAGCCGGTCTTGATGGTCAGGTTGGCGGTGGTGGTGGCGCTCAAGCTGTGTGCGCCGCTCGACTGTGCACCGTCGAAGGTTTTCAGCGAAGCGATATCCTTGAGATTGGCGTCGAACTTGCCGGCGCCCTTCAGGGTCATCGTGACCAGCTTGTCGTCCGCGGCCAGCGCGGTGGTGCTCAGCTGGAAAATGGCGGCGCTGTCGATGTTCAGCGTGGTGGCCTTGGCCGCCGCCAGGTTGATGTGCGAGCCGGCGCCGCCCGGTGCGGCACTCACCTGCAGGTTGATGGTGCTGGCGTTGGCGTCCGAGATCGTCGCGCCGTTGCCGACTTCGCTCAAGCGCAGGGCCAGGGTATGGTCGGCGGTGCCGTTGTTGATGGTAGCGGCCTGGCTGGTGTTGGCCAGGCTGACCGTGGTGAGCGCATTGCCGGTGAGCGTGGCTGCGCCCGTGTTGCCGGTAATGGCGACGGAACGGCCGCCAGTCGTCGTGACGGCGCCGGAGGTGGTCTGGATGTCCATGCCGACCGCGTCGCCGACCTTCAGGTTGACGGCGCCGGCGGCGACGATGTCCACCTGTTCCAGCCCGACGAAGCCCGAGATGTCATAGGCGCCTGCATTGCCGATGCCGCCCTTGGTGCTGATGTCGAGGTGCTGGACATTGGTCACCGATGCCGCCGGGGCGCTGGTCGCCAGCGCGCTGCCGTCGTCGGCAATGATCAGCGAATTGCTTCCGCCGCCACCGTGGATGGCGTCGGCGGCGGAGAAGGTCGCTGCGGTGGCCTTGAAGGTGTCGTTGCCACCGCCGCCCTTGAAGGCGGCGCCCGTGTCGGCATTGGCGCTCAGGGTGAAGGTGATCGGGGCCTTGCTGGCTGCGACGAAGCTCGCGGTCGAGGCATCCAGGTTGGCGGTTGCGGTGACCAGCGAGGCGTCGGTGGTCACGGCGGAGGTCAGCTGCTTGGCGAAGGCCAGTGCGTCGCCGCCATCGTAGGCGGCCCGCTCCGGATGCAGGTCCAGTGCGGAGGTGAAGCTGGTGGCGAACTTCACCTTGTTGTTGTAGGCGGTCAGGTCGGCGTTCTGCGCGCCGCCGGCGATGGCGGTGACCACCGCATCCACCGTGAGCACCTTGTCGTCGAGTGCCTTGGCCCAGTAGTCCAGGCCGGCCGGTTCGCCGTCGCGGCCGAACAGGTTGCGGTAGACGGTATTGACCACGGTGCGGCTGTCCTTGCCGCCGTAGGCCGCGATGTATTCGGCCGAGGATGCGAAGGCTGCCGCGACGGCCGACAGGCTGCCGCCCTGGCTATCGACGACTCCGTTCCAGAATGCCAGGCCGGCGGGATCGCCCGGGCGGTTGTAGTAGGCGACGTACAGTTGTTGGATCGCGTTTTCGTAGTTGGCCATGCTGTGCTCCAGAGTGTGTCGGTTCATCTGAGGGCGACTGTCTCGTTGCAGTCGACCGATGTGAAACATTCTGGCAGAGGCGTCCGGCGATTACCTCCCCCCGCAAAGGGGGAAAGCAGGGCCGCGGCGTATGCACGTTCGTTACATGGAAGTAAAGAGCCTGCCGCCGAACCGGCCGGCCGCGTGTCAGGCGTAGTCGCGCAGGACGGTGTAGACGCCGTTCTTCGATGCGACAAGCGCGTAGCCGCGCGCTTCCCACAGGATCGGGGCGACCTCTGGAGGCAGGGTGGCGCCACCCGCGCGGCGCGCCATCGTCACGTGCGGACGGTAGCTGCGTGTTTCCGGCTGGAGGCCGAGCGCCGCCAGCGCATCCGCCAGGTGCGCGTGCAACGCCAGTAAGGCGGGCGGGGCATGGTCGGGTTCGAGCACGGCGATCCCGTTATGCCACAGGGCCGCGCGATTCAGTTCGAGCTGGAAGGGTTCGAAGGGCACGGCGAAACCCTCCAGCAGCTCGGGCAGGCGTTCGCCGGGGACGCCGCCGAGGAAGTGCAGGGTGAGGTGCAGCTTGTCGGGATGGACCGGCGAGGCGTTCTTCGGCCAGGCCCAGGCATCGCGCCGCTCCTTCAGCAGTCGGCGCAGCGCCGGGTCGGGCCACAGGGCGAGGAACAGCCGCCTGTCCATGCGAGGCTCAGAAGCAGTGTTCCGGCGCCGGGAAGCTGCCGTCCTTCACGGCCGCGACGTAGCTGGTCACGGCGGCGTCGATGCTGGTCTGGCCTTCCATGAAGTTGCGCACGAAGCGCGCCTTGCGGCCCGGGAAGACGCCCAGCAGGTCGTGCATCACCAGCACCTGGCCGGAGCAGTCCGGACCGGCGCCGATGCCGATGGTCGGGATCGAGAGCAGGTCGGTGACGTCCTTCCCGAGCGCGGCCGGGATGGCTTCCAGCACCACCAGCGAGGCGCCCGCCGCCTGCAGCGCCAGGCCGTCGGCCCTGAGCTGCTCGGCCGCGGCATCGGTCTTGCCCTGCACCTTGAAGCCGCCGAAGGCGTGCACGAACTGCGGCGTCAGGCCGATGTGAGCGCATACCGGAATGCCGCGCTCGACCAGGAAGCGGACGGTCTCGGCGAGCCAGGCGCCGCCCTCGATCTTGACCATCTGCGCGCCGGCGCGCATCAGCGTGACGGCGTTGTTGTAGGCCTCGACCGGCGTGGTGTAGCTTCCGAAGGGCATGTCGGCCAGCACCAGGGCCAGCTTGTTGCCGCGCGCGACAGACGCCGTGTGGTAAGCCACATCGAGTACCGTGACCGGCAGCGTCGAATCGTGGCCGGCGCAGACCATGCCCAGCGAATCGCCGATCAAGAGCACGTCCACCCCGCAGCGGTCCATCAGCGAGGCGAAGCTGGCGTCGTAGGCGGTCAGCATCGCGATCTTGTCGCCTGCGGCGCGCATGGCCAGCAGCGCGGGCGCGGTCACGGCCTTGCGGACGGGTTTCGGGGCATCGTTGGCAGCCGGATCCTGGCCCTGCAGGTAAGCGCTCATGGAAATCCTTTTAAGACGGTCGTACGGAAACGCGTAGTGTAATGCGGCGGCGGCAAACGCGCAGGGACTTTGTCGGAATATCGATCAGGGCGCTGATCGCTTTCGCGGCTGTGCCGGCGGCGTATTCGCTACTTGCCGATGAAGAGGAAGCCCACCGCGGCCATGATGCAGACAAAGGCGGCCAGGTGGCGCCATGAAACCGGTTCGCCGAGGACGGTCACCATGAACACGCCGAACACGACCAGCGCGATCGCCTCCTGCATGACTTTCAGCTGCCCGGCGCTCCAGCCGCTGGCGAAGCCGATGCGGTTGGCCGGGACGGCCAGGCAGTATTCGACGAAGGCGATGCCCCAGCTGATCATGATGACGGTGAGCAGGGGCTTGTGCATGCCGCCCTTGAGATGCCAGTACCAGGCGATCGTCATGAAGATGTTCGAGGCGGCGAGCAGCAGGAAGGTAGTCATGAAATAAGGCTCAGCCGATCTTCTCGACGGCCTGGCTGGCCACCAGCGGCAGGTAATCGCGTATCGGCCCCACGCCAGGAATGGCCAGATCGGGGGCGATCTCGGCCAGGGGCGCCAGCACGAAGCCGCGCTCGTGCATGCGCGGGTGCGGCACGACGAGGGTGTCGGTGGCGATGCATTGCTCGCCGTACAGCAGCAGGTCGAGGTCGAGCGTGCGCGGTGCGTTGCGGTAGGGGCGCTCGCGGCCGTGCGCCAGTTCGATGTCCTGCAGCGCGTTCAAGAGCTGCTGCGGGTCGAGCGCGGTGTCGATGCAGGCGACCGCGTTGATGTAGTCGTCGCCGCTCGCGTCGACCGGCGCGGTGCGGTACAGGCCGGAGGTCTCGATGACCGTCGTGCCGTCCAGCAGGGCCAGGCGGCGCAGCGCGTCCAGCACATTGGCCTGGGCGTCGCCGAGATTCGCACCGATGCCGACGAAAGCGATCATTCGTCGCCGCCGCCCGCGCGCTCCGCCCCTGCCGGCGCTGCGCCTTCGCCGCCGCCACTCGTCTTGCGTGGCCCGCGGCGCGGTGCGCGCTTGCGTTTCGCCGCTCCCTGGCCCGGCTCGCCGCGCTGGCTGGCGGCCGCCAGCAGGGCTTCGCGCTCGCCGCCTTCGGCCGCATAGAACGCGGTCCACCATTCGCCTACTTCACCCGGCAGCTCGCCCGATTCGCAGCGCAGCAACAGGAAGTCGTAGCCGGCGCGGAAGCGCGGGTGCTCGAGCAGCTTGAACGGCGCCTTGCCGGTGCGGCGCTCGAAGCGCGGCTGCATGGCCCAGATGTCGCGCATGTCGGTGGCGATGCGGCGCTGCAGGGCCAGGTTGTCGGTCTGGGTGTCGAGCACGTCGTCGGCGGCCAGGTGCAGGGCCGGGATCGGTGCTTCGCCGGCGGCGCGGTAGGCATTCCACTTTTCCAGCACCTGGTGCCACAGCAGCGAGGCAAACAGGAAGCCCGGCGAGACGCCCTTGCCGGCCTTGACGCGGCCGTCGGTCGACTCCAGGGCGAGCGTCACGAACTTCATGCCGATCGGCTGTTCCAGTACGACGTCCAGCAGCGGCAGCAAGCCGTGGTGCAGGCCGGCCGAGCGCAGCTCTTTCAGGCAGGCCAGCGCGTGGCCCGACAGCAGCAGCTTGAGCATCTCGTCGAACACGCGCGCGGCCGGCACGTTGTCGATCAGCGGCGCCATGACGGGAATCGGCGCGCGCGTGGTCGGCTCGATGGTGAAGCCGAGCTTCGCCGCGAAGCGCACCACGCGCAGCATGCGCACCGGGTCTTCGCGGTAGCGCGCTTCCGGCATGCCGATGATGCGCAGCAGCTTGGCACGGATGTCTTCCATGCCGCCGTGGTAGTCCAGCACCGTCTGGGTGGCCGGGTCGTAGTACATGGCGTTGATGGTGAAGTCGCGGCGCGCCGCGTCTTCGTGCTGGGGGCCGAAGTTGTTGTCGCGCAGGACGCGGCCATGCTCGTCCTTTGGCGCGTTGTCGCTGCCGTTGCCGCGGAAGGTGGTCACTTCGAGCAGGTCCTGGCCGAACATGACATGCACGATCTGGAAGCGCCGGCCGATGATGAAGGCGCGCCGGAACAGGCGCTTGACCTGCTCGGGCGTGGCGTCGGTGGCGATGTCGAAGTCCTTCGGCTTCACGCCCAGCAGCAGGTCGCGCACTGCGCCGCCCACCACGAAGGCCTGGAAGCCGGCTTCCTGCAGCGTCTGGGTCACCGTGACCGCATTGCGCGACACGTTGCGCGGGTCGATCTTGTGCTCTTCGGGACCGAGGATGGTGGCCTGGGTCGGGTCGCGGCCGTCGTCTTTTACGCCGAGGATTTTACGGATGAATTTCTTAATCATTGAAGAGATGGATGGTTGGCCAACCCTGCTCGCGCGCATGGGTGGCGAGCTTGGCGCTCGGGTTGGTGGCGACCGGGTGGCTGACGATCGAGAGCAGCGGCAGGTCGTTGTGCGAGTCGCTGTAGAAGTGGCAGCGTTCGAATTGCTCGAAACGCGCACCCAAGCGTTCCAGCCACGCGTGCATGTGCGTGATCTTGCCGGGACCCGAGGTCGGCGTGCCGAGCAGCTTGCCGGTGAGGTTCCCTGCGGCGTCGTATTCCGGCATGGCGCCGATGTGGTGCTGCACGCCGAAGCGCGCCGCGATCGGCGCCGTGATGTGGTAATTGGTCGCGGTGATGATCGCCACCAGGTCGCCGGCAGCCTGGTGTTCGCGCACCAGCGCCAGGGCCTTCGGCCTGATCGCCGGTTCGATTACTTCCGCCATGTAGCGCGCGTACAGGGCGTCCAGCTCGGCGCGCGGGAAGCGCGCCAGGGTGCCGAGGGCGAACTCGAGGTATTCCACGGGATCGAGCACGCCCGCCTGGTACTGGGCGAAGAATTCGTCGTTGCGGTGGCGGAAGGCGGTTTCGTCCACCGCGCCGATGCGGACCAGGAACTCGCCCCATTCATAGTCCGAATCGATCGGCAGCAGGGTGTGGTCGAGGTCGAATAGCGCAAGGTTTTTCATTCTTTGGGTTCCGACTGCTGGTTTTCTTGCAGCAACAAATCACGCAGCAGCGGGACGGTGACGGGGCGCTGGGTCTCGAGCGAATACTGGTCGAGGGCGTCCAGCATCGTCGCCAGCGACCGCATGTCGCGCTTGAAGTGAGACAACAAATAGGGTAACACGCTGGCCGATAGCGTCAAACCGCGCGCTTCGGCCGCCTGTGTGAGCGCGGCGATCTTCTCGTCGTCGGACAGGCCCTTGATCTGGTACACCAAACCCCAGCCCATGCGCGTGCGCAGGTCTTCGCGCACCCCCAGCACCGCCGGCGGCACCGGGCCGGTGCTGACCATGTAGGCGCCGTGCTCGCGGATCTGGTTGAACAGGGCGAAGGCGTCGATCTGGCGCTGCGGCGACAGGCGGTCGCAATCGTCCAGCAAGTAGAGCGTGACAGCATCGGAGTGGACGAACTCATCCTCCGGGGCATCGAAGGGGATGTAGCGCGAGGCCGGGCTGGCCGCCAGCGCCTGCAGCAGGTGGGTCTTGCCGGCGCCGGTGTCGCCCCACAGGTAGGCGAAATGCTCGCGCGAAGCACGCTGCGCGAACTGGTGCATCAGGTGCGCCAGTTCGGCATTCTCGCCCACCTGGAAGGTGTCGAGGCTGTGCGCCGGTTCGGCGCCTAAATCGAGCACCAGCTGTTTCATGGCGTCGTCGGACTCACATTAAATGTCATATGCTTCAGCCATTATAGAAGCTGCTACGCAGGTAGTGGGCACGCACGTGGCGGAAACCGACCATCAGCACCGCGGACGCGGGCAGGGCCAGCAGCACGCCGGCAAAGCCGAACAGCTCGCCGAAGGCCATCAGGGCGAAGATCACCGCCAGCGGATGCAGGCCGATGCGCTCGCCCACCAGGCGCGGCGTCAGGAAGAAGCTTTCGATCAGCTGCCCCAGCGTGTAGATCGCCACCACCCAGGCCAGGCCGGTCCAGTCGGCGAACTGCAGCAACGCCGCGATCAGTGCCAGCAGCATCCCGAGGCCGAAGCCCAGGTAGGGCACGAAGCCCAGCAGGCCGGTCAGCACGCCGACCGGCAGCGCCACGTCCAACCCGAGAATGGCCAGCGCCGCCGAGTAGTACACGGCCAGCACGATCATCACCAGGAGCTGGCCGCGCAGGTACTGGGCCAGCAGCACGTCGGATTCGACCGCCATGCCGACCGTTTGCGGCGCCCAGCGCCGTGGAATGGCGCCTTCGATGCGGGCCAGCAGCGAGTGCCAGTCGAGCAGCAGGTAGAACAGCACCACCGGTACCAGCGTCAGGGTGGCGATCCAGCCCAGCAGGGCGCTGCCACCCACCCGTACCTTGGCCAGCACCGAGGTCCAGAGATCGTCGCCGCCGGCCGCTACCTGCTGCTCGACCAGCTGGCGCAGGCCCGCGCCGTCGAGTTTCACGTTGATGCCGTAGCCGGCCAGCCAGGGCGAGACGAAGGTGTCGAGCCAGGTGAAGAAGGCGGGGACCTTGGCCTGCAGCAGGGGGATCTCGGCGCGCAGCACCGGCACCACGACCAGGAACAGGGCCACCACGGCGGCGAAGAATGCGGTGAGGACGATCGAGACGGCGACCACGCGCGGCATCCTGCCCTTGCCGAGGCGGACCCCGGCCAAGCGGTCGACGGCGCCGCCCAGCATGTAGGCGAGGATGGCCGCCGCCAGGAAGGGAGAAAGGATCGGCCCCAGGATGTACAACAGCAGTGCCACCGCCAGCCAGAGCGCCAACCAGAACGTGGACTGTTTTTGCTCCGGGGTCAGGAAAAATGGCATGCAGTTATTGTTATTTTGCTAAAACGAGTTGTAAATGGGGCGCAAACGGGTTGGAAACAGACCGTTTTGCTAAAATAGCGGATTGACCAGGTTCCAGGTCTGTCGCCTTCTATTTTACCGCCTCCGCTGCCAAATACCATGAGCCAACCATCTAATGTTTCCCTCTCCTACCGCGACGCCGGTGTCGACATCGATGCGGGCGACGCCCTGGTCGAAGCGATCAAGCCCCTCGCCAAGCGCACCATGCGCGAAGGCGTCCTGGGCGGCATCGGCGGCTTTGGCGGGCTGTTCGAGATCAGCAAGAAGTTCAAGGAACCGGTGCTGGTCTCCGGTACTGATGGCGTCGGCACCAAGCTCAAGCTGGCTTTCGAGCTGAACCGCCATGACACGGTCGGCATCGACCTGGTCGCGATGAGCGTGAACGACATCCTGGTGCAGGGCGCCGAGCCGCTGTTCTTCCTCGACTACTTCGCCTGCGGCAAGCTGGACGTGGCCACCGCCACCGCGGTCGTCTCGGGCATTGCCAAGGGCTGCGAAGAATCGGGCTGCGCGCTGCTGGGCGGCGAAACCGCCGAGATGCCGGGCATGTACCCGGACGGCGAATACGACCTGGCCGGCTTCGCCGTCGGCGCGGTGGAGAAATCGCAGATCATCGACGGCAGCAAGATCGTCCCGGGCGACGTGGTGCTGGGCCTGGCCTCGTCGGGCATCCACTCGAACGGCTACTCGCTGGTGCGCAAGATCATTCAGGTGGCCAAGCCGGACCTGGAAGCCGACTTCCACGGGCGCAAATTATCGGATGTCTTGATGGCGCCGACCCGCCTGTACGTCAAGCCGCTGCTGGCCCTGATGGCCTCGATGGAAGTGAAGGGCCTGGTGCACATCACCGGCGGCGGCCTGGTCGAGAATATCCCGCGCGTGCTGGCGGATAACCTGACCGCGGTGCTGGATGCCACATCGTGGACCATGCCGCCGCTGTTCCAGTGGCTGCAGCAGCACGGCGGCGTGGCGGATGCCGAGATGCACCGCGTGTTCAACTGCGGCATCGGCATGACCGTGATCGTCGCGAAGGAAAACGCGGATGCCGCCATGGCGCAGCTGCAGGCTGCCGGCGAGACCGTGTACCGCATCGGCGAGATCCGTGCGCGCGAAGAAGGCCAGGCGCAGACCGTCGTTCAGTAAGCCGGCTCCGCTTCACGTAAAAATGGGCGCCGCGGCGCCCTTTTTCATTCCGGCCGCAGTGCGGGCGCTTACTGTTTCGCCGCACCCGCGCCGATATGGCGGTCGAGGAAGCGCTCGACGCGGCCCCAGAAGTCGACCTGGTTCTTCGGCAGGGACCAGCCATGGCCTTCTTCCGGATACTCGACCCATTCGACGTTCCTGTTGGTCTTCAGGAGGGCGTCGCGAAACCGGGTGCCGTGATTGATGGGCACGCGCCGGTCGACGCCGCCATAGGCCAGCAGCACCGGTTGCGTGATACGGGCAGCCTGCTCGATCGGCGAGGTGGCCTTGAGCTGGGCCGCGTCCTTGACCGGATCGCCAACCATGTGCGGCATGCCGTACGTCTTGTACTCGGACGACATGTCATTGGTGAAGCTCCAGCCCCCGTTGTACATCAGGTTGATGTCGGTGACGCCCACCCAGTTGATGCCGCACTTGTACAGTTCCGGGTCCCTGACCAGTCCCATCAGCGTGGCGTAGCCGCCATAGCTGGCGCCGGCGATGCAGACGCGCTTGATGTCGGCAATGCCTTGTTGCGCCGCCCAGCGCACGCCGTCCGCGACGTCGTCCTGCATTGCCAGGCCCCACTGCTTGAAGCTGGACTTGAAATGCTTGATGCCGAAACCCAGGCTCCCGCGGAATTCCGGCTCGAGCACGGCATAGCCGCGCGAGGCCATGAACTGGGAATACGGGTTCCAGCCCCAGGATGCGCCACGCACCCAGGGCCCGCCATGGACCAGCACGACCAGCGGCAGGCCGGTGCGCCTGGCCCCGGGCGGCAGCGTCAGCAGCGCCGGAATCTCCAGGCCGTCGCGCGCCTTGTAGCGGACGAACTGCTGGCGTCCCATCTGCGCCGGATTGATGGTCGGACGCACGTCGACAATCTTGTTCAGCTGTTTCGTCTGCGTGTTGTAGAGCGAGTAGGTGCCCGGCAGGACGTCCGAGTACGACCACACCAGCACCCAGGGCGACTCGGGCTGCGCCGGCACCGAGATCGTGTTGACGGTCGATGGCAGCAACTTGTCGACCGAAGCCTGGACCTGCTTCATGCCCGGATCGAACCATTCGTTCGACACGGCATCGGTACGAAAGCGCACGCCCAATACCTTGTCGCGGTTGCTCACCAGGCCGCCGTCGAAGTCGTAGCCTGCGGTGACGAATATCGGCTGCGGATCGGTCTTGCCGGTGGCCGGGTCGAGCAGGTGGACCGAGGTGGTATCGCGTCCTTCGCTGCGCGCTTTAACGAACAGCTTGCCGTCCTGCGCGAAGCCGATGGGCTCCACCGCCTGGCTGCCGTCGCCGAAGGCCGGATAGCTGGCCAGCACGCGCCAGGCCTGGGTCGCCGGATCACGGTAATACAGGGTGTGGGTATCGCGCTCGAGCGCCGTCGCCAGCCGCGGTTCACCCTTGTTGTCGAGAGACCAGCCGCGCACCGCGGCGGCGGGGCGCGGCACCGTCTGCGTGGCCCCGGTCAGGGTGTTCAGGCGCAGCAGGTCGACGCTGCGCACTTCTCCGCCGCCGTCGCGATTGACGCTGGCGACATACACGAATTCCGAATCCTGCGCGCCTGTCTGGTCGAGCATGTAGGTGTGCCATGGCAGGACCTTGCGCGTGCTGCGGGTGCCATGGGTGGCGCGGGCGCCGGTGCGGTCGGCCAGTTCCACGAAGCGCCCGCCGTCGCTGTCCACGGCGTACAGCCCGGGCGCATAACGCAGGTCGCCCTGGCCGACGCCTTTTTCGCGCGTGTCGAAGAGCAGGCGCCCGTTGCTGATCCACTGGAAGTCGTTGATGTCGGCATCGTCGTACGAGGCAACCACCTTGGCGCTGTTGGACTGCAGGTCCACCACCACCAGCGCGTCGCGCCGGCCGGGGGCGCCCGAGCGCGCAGCCAGGTAGCGCGCGTTCGGCGACAGCTTGGCGCCGCTGATCGGGGCACTGGAAAAGAAATTGGCAATCGGCGGCAGGCCGGCCGCGGCCTGCGTCGGGGCTTGCGCCTGCGTTTCGGCGTGGGCGCAGGGAAGGGCGCAGGCAATGGCGGCAGCCAGTGCGGCGCTGCCCAGTGCACGCGAGAAGAATGGTGTCATGTCGGATCGTGGATAGGTCATGCCGAAAACGGCGCCCCAACAATAGCAGCCGCCGCCGCCGGCTGGAACCCTTCGGGCGACATCCATGCCGCATGCATACATGCCGTCGCGCCAACGCCGCATTCAGCGGCTGCCTGGCTCCTGTTCGGGCGCGCGGATGTACTCCACCATGCCCTGGCTGGCATGGCTCGGCGGTGCGCTCAGCAGGCTGCCGACCACGGTCGCCAGCAGCCCGGCCGGCACCCCGAACACGCCCGCGGCCAGCGGCTGGATCCCGAGCCAGGACTGGTCCAGGCTGCCGCCCAGGGTCGGGCTGGCGCGCAGCATGTACCACAGGCAGACCAGGAAGCCGCTGAGCATGCCGGCGATCGCGCCGGTGTGGTTGGCGCGCTTCCAGAACACGCCCAGCACCAGCACCGGGAACAGCGTCGAACCGGCGAGGGAGAAAGCCGCCCCGACCAGCGACAGGATGTCGGCCGGCTTTTGCGAGGCGGCGTAGGCGGCGATGAAGGCCACTGCCAGCAGCAGCAGCTTGGAGATCGTCACCCGCTTCTGGGTCGATGCGCCCGAATCGACCATCTTGTAGTAGACGTCGTGCGACAGCGCGTTGGAGATCGCCAGCAGCAGGCCGTCGGCGGTGGACAGCGCCGCGGCCAGGCCGCCGGCCGCCACCAGGCCCGAGATCACGTAGGGCAGGCCGGCGATCTCGGGCGTGGCCAGTACCAGCACGTCGGCGTCGATCGCGATCTCGGCCAGCTGCACCACGCCGTCGTGGTTGATGTCGGCAATGCTGAGCAGGGGATTGACCTTGTCCACGTTGGCCCAGTACGAGACCCAGGTGGGCAGCGAAGAGAAGTCGCTGCCCACCAGCGCGGTGTAGATGTCGTACTTGGCCAGCACCGCCAGCGCCGGAATGGTCAGGTAGATCAGCAGGATGAAGAACAGGGTCCAGAACACCGACACCCGCGTCTCGTCGACCGAGGGCGTGGTGTAGGCGCGCATCAGGATGTGGGGCAGGGCGGCGGTGCCGAACATCAGGCAGAACACCACGGCCAGGAAGTTGTTGCGGCGTTTGTCCGATTCCGCTTCGGTGGCGCCGGGAAAGGGCGTCGTGTGCGGCAGCGGCGGACGGGCGCGCGCCAGGTTGGCGTCGCGCCGCTCGCTCCACAGCGCCTGCGCCTCGTCGACCGTGCCGGGATAGGTGTTCAGGGCACGCTCGGCCTGGCGTACTTCGCCCAGCGAGGCATTGCGCGCGCGTACCTCGCTGAGCGCGCGCTGCGCTTCCAGCTTGCCCGCGTCCCATGACGCCGGCAGGGCCGCCAGGCGGGCGGCATATTCGCCGGCGCGGCGCCGGAATTCGGCCCGCACCTGTTCTTCGCGCGGGTCCTTCTCGAGCTGTGCCTCGCGCGCCGCCAGCTTGGGCAGCAGCGAGCCATAGGCCACCTGGGGCACCGGGTTGTCGGCATGCTTGGCCGACAGCCAGATGGTCGGAATCAAAAAGGCGACCAGCAGGATGATGTACTGCGCCACCTGGGTCCAGGTGATGCCGCGCATCCCGCCCAGGAACGAGCACACCAGGATCGATGCCAGGCCCAGGAAGATGCCGACCGAGAAATCGACCCCCGTGAAGCGCGAGGCGATCAGGCCGACCGCATAGATCTGCGCGACCACGTAGGTGAAGGAGACCAGGATGGTGGCGCCCACCGCCAGGCCCCGCACCGGCCCGCCGCGCCCGCCTGCGCCGCCGCCGTAGCGCACCGCCAGGAAATCGGGGATGGTGTACTGCCCGAACTTGCGCAGGTAGGGCGCGATGAGCAGGGCCACCAGCACGAAGCCGCCGGTCCAGCCCATGATGTAGGCCAGTCCGTCGAAGCCGTACAGGTACAGGCCGCCCGCCAGGCTGATGAAGCTCGCCGCCGAGATCCAGTCGGCGGCGGTGGCCATGCCGTTGAACAGGGCCGGCACGCGCCGCCCGGCCACGTAGTATTCGGTGACGCTGGAAGTGCGCGCCACCACCCCGATCGTGGCGTACAGGACGATCGTCGCCAGCATGAAGATGTAGCCGATCCACAGGCGCGGCATGCCTTCCTGCTCGAGCAGGGCCAGCGCCACCAGGAACAGGGCGAAGCAGGCGGTGTACCAGAGGTAGTAGCGCGACAGCTTGCGGAAGTAGGGCGGCTTGCTCGCGTTCACGCGTCCTCCCGGGCGGCCTGGCCGCGCTGCCGATTGAAAGCGCGGTCGAGCCGGCGCAGCCGCCAGGCGTAAACCGCGATGATCGCCAGCGACACCAGCGAGGCGCCCTGGGCCGCCATGTAGAAGGATAGCGGCCAGCCGAACAGCGAGAAGTGCGACAGCTCGCGCGCGAAGTACACGGTGCCGAAACCGGTGCATAGCCACAGCACCATCAGGACCAGGGTCAGCCGGCGCGTGGCCAGCCAGTGCGCCGCGCGTGCCTGCGCCTCGCTCGGCGGTCGGCCTGGACGGCCCTGCGGTGGCGTGGGTTCAGTCGGCATCATCGGGTTCATGGACGGGAGGCGGGAAGGTCAGGCGGAACAGGCTGCCCGGGAACTTGGGCGAGTGGCTGCGCGGGTTGTTGAAGATGTCGATCTCGGCGCCATGCTGCTGGGCGATCTCGCGCACGATCGCCAGTCCCAGGCCGCTGCCCTGCACGTTGCTGCCGAGGATGCGGTAGAAGCGTTCGAACACGTTGGCGCGCTCGCCTGGTGCGATGCCCGGACCGGTGTCCTCGACCTCGAGCAGGGCATACTCGCCGTCGCGCCGCACCCGCACCGTCACGCTGCCACCCTGGGGCGTGTAGCGCAGCGCGTTGTCGATCAGGTTGGACAGCAGTTCGCGCAGCATCAGCGCATTGCCGGCGATCAGGAGGGGCTGGTCGGACGGAGCATCCGGTGATTCATAGCCGAGGTCGATGCGGTGCGCGAACGAGGCCTGCACCCAGTCCTGCACGGTGGCGCGCGCCAGCTGGGCCAGGTCGATTTCTGCGAACGCCAGTCCCGCATGCGGCTGGTTCTCGGCGCGCGCCAGCGCCAGCAGCTGGTTGACCAGGCGCGTGGCCGATTCCGAACTCATGGCCAGCTGCTCGAGCGAGCGGTGGATCTCGCCCGGATCGACCTGGCGCAGCGCGAGCTCGGACTGCATCCGCATGCCGGCCAGCGGGGTCTTCATCTGGTGCGCGGCGTCGGCGATGAAGCGCTTCTGCATGTCGACGGTCTGGGCCAGGCGCTCGAGCATGTCGTTGAACGAGCCCACCAGCGGCGAGATCTCTTCCGGCACCTGGCGCGGGTCGATCGGCGACAGGTCGTCCTGCGGGCGTGCGCGGATGCGCTCCTGCAGCTCGGCTAGCGGGGACAGGCCGCGCGACAGGGCGAACCAGACCAGCGCCAGGATCACCGGCAGGATGATGAACTGCGGCAGGATCACACCCTTGATGATCTCGTTGGCCAGGTGGGCGCGCTTGTCCAGGGTTTCCGCAACCTGCACCAGGGCCAGGCCGGGCGCCGGATCGGCGGAGCGTGCGCCTTCGTGCAGCGGGTCGAGGCTGACCCAGGAATAGGCGACGCGCACCGGCGTGCCATGGATGCTGTCATTGCGGAACATCACGCTGCCGCTGCGCGCGCGTTCGTCGTCGACGCCGCCGTCGCCGCCGGTACTGTTGCCGCCGCGGGGACGCGGCAGGTCGCGGTCGCCGTCGAGGTGGGCGCCGCTTGGCCCGCTGATCTGGAAGTACACGCTGTCGACGTCGTCGGCGCGCAGCACGTCGCGTGCGCTGCCGGGCAGCTGCGCCACCGGCCGGCCGCCCACCGTGCGGATCTGCTGCGACAGCACGGTGACCCGGTCTTCCAGCGCATCGTCGAAGGGCTGGTTGGCGATCGACTTGGCCACCAGGTAGGTGATGGCAATGCTCATCGGCCACAGCAGCAGCAGCGGGGCCAGCATCCAGTCGAGGATCTCGCCAAACAGCGAGTGGCGGATGTTCTCGTCGGGTTCGGGATTGGGCGGCACCCAGGGCGCCGCCGGCAGGCCGTCCGGCGGCGACTGCGGCGCAGGAGGATCGGCGAATCCCGCGTCGCGCTCGTTCACTTGCTGTCGGTGCCCGGTGCGGGTGCGCGCGGCGCTTCGGAGAATTTTTCGAGGCAGTAGCCGAGGCCGCGCACGGTGGCGATGCGCACGCCGCCAACCTCGATCTTCTTGCGCAGGCGGTGCACGTAGACCTCGATGGCGTTGTTCGAGACTTCCTCGCCCCATTCGCACAGGTGGTCGACCAGCTGCTCCTTGGAGACCAGGCGCCCGGTGCGCGCCAGCAGCACCTCCAGCAGGCCGAGTTCGCGCGCCGACAGGTCGAGCATCTGGTCGTTGATATAGGCGCTGCGCCCGACCTGGTCGTATACCAGCGGGCCGTGGCGCACCACGGCCGGGCCGCCGCCGGCGCCGCGGCGGGTGAGGGCGCGCACCCGCGCCTCCAGCTCGGACAGCGCGAAGGGCTTGGCCATGTAGTCGTCGGCGCCGAGGTCGAGGCCTTCGACGCGCTGCTCGACCGAATCGGCGGCGGTGAGGATCAGCACCGGCAGCAGCGAGGAACGGGCGCGCAGGCGGCGCAGCACCTCGAGCCCGGACAGCTTGGGCAGGCCGAGGTCGAGGATCAGGAGGTCGAACTCCTGGGTGGACAGGGCCGTGTCGGCATCCTGGCCGTTTTCGACGCAGTCGATGGCATAACCGGACTGGCGCAGCGAACGGGTGAGTCCGTCGGCAAGTACGCTATCATCTTCGGCGAGCAGAATTCGCATGAGGAGCACCTGGGAAAACGTTGGACATCTATCAGGCCCTATTGTGTTTGATTTATCGCAACAACGCGAGTCTTGCAGGCGACAACACTTCGCTTTTTTTGCTTGCGCAAACCACTGGATTTATATACAGTAGTGGCTTGATTTCGCATGTTGGAACCACTGAGTCTTTATACAGCGGTCACCTTGATTTGCGCGGTAGTACCCCTACCTTGCCTACTCCACAGCTGAAAGTACACCATGGACGACAAAAAAACCGCAGTAAATGCCGCTGAAAAGGGCAAGGCGCTGGCCGCCGCCCTGGCGCAAATTGAAAAGCAGTTCGGCAAGGGTTCGGTCATGCGTATGGATGCCAATACGCCGGTCGAAGAAGTGCAGACTGTTTCCACCGGCTCGCTCGGCCTGGACATCGCGCTGGGCGTCGGTGGCCTGCCGCGCGGCCGTATCGTCGAGATCTACGGTCCGGAATCGTCGGGTAAAACCACGCTGACACTGCAGACCATCGCCCAGATGCAAAAGCTCGGCGGCACCTGCGCCTTCATCGACGCCGAGCACGCGCTCGACGTGGGCTACGCACAGAAGCTGGGCATCAAGCTCGACGAGCTGCTGATCTCGCAGCCGGATACCGGCGAACAGGCCCTGGAAATCACCGACGCCCTGGTGCGTTCGGGTTCGGTCGACCTCGTGGTCATCGACTCGGTGGCGGCACTGACCCCGCGCGCCGAGATCGAAGGCGACATGGGCGACTCGCTCCCGGGCCTGCAGGCGCGACTGATGTCGCAGGCGCTGCGCAAGCTCACCGGCTCGATCAACCGCACCAACACGCTGGTCATCTTCATCAACCAGATCCGCATGAAGATCGGCGTGATGTTCGGCAGCCCGGAAACCACCACCGGCGGTAACGCGCTGAAGTTCTATGCTTCCGTGCGCCTGGACATCCGCCGTACCGGCTCGATCAAGTCGGGTGACGAGGTGATCGGTAACGAAACCAAGGTCAAGGTCGTCAAGAACAAGATCGCGCCGCCGTTCAAGGAGGCCCACTTCGACATCCTGTACGGAGAAGGCACCTCGCGCGAAGGCGAAATCCTGGACCTGGGCGCCGACAACAAGGTCGTCGAGAAGTCGGGCTCGTGGTACAGCTATAACGGCGAGCGCATCGGCCAGGGCAAGGACAACGCCCGTCAGTTCCTGAAAGACCGTCCGGCACTGGCGCGCGAAATCGAGAACAAGGTCCGTGCCGCCCTGGGCGTGCGCGAACTGCCGCCGGTCCTCGCTGCTGTCGAAGACAGTGGCAAGGACAAGCTGAAGGCAGTCGGCGAGTAATCAAGCGTCTATGCCGGCACCCCAGCTGAGTCTTAAAGGGCGCGCGCTTCGCTACCTGTCGATGCGTGAGCACAGCCGGCTCGAGCTGGGGCGCAAGCTGGCCCGTTATGCCGAGGAGGGCGACGACGTGGAAGCCCTCCTGGATTTCCTTGAAAAAAACAACTGGCTGTCGCAGGAACGTTTCGCCGAGTCGCTCATCAACCGGCGGGCTGCGCGTTTCGGCAACAGCCGGGTGATGGCCGAGTTGCAAAGCCACGGTATCAAAGGCGAAGCGATGGACGAGATCAAAGCCTCGCTTGCCGATAGCGAAACGGCGCGTGCCTCCGAAGTCTGGCAGCGCAAGTTCGGCACCGTCGCCGTCGATGCGGCCGAGCGTGCCAAGCAGATGCGCTTCCTGCTGCAGCGTGGATTCTCCCAACGCGCTGCACGGACCGCAATGCAGGGCGCTCCCGACGACGACGAGCTGTAAGCAGGCGCGGTACGTCAATACCGCCGCCTGTTGCCACGACGAGCCGGCCTGGCCCCAGGCTGCTCCGACGATATGCCAGGCTGGGCCGCAGGTCTGTTATATCACCCCATCTTCCTGTGCTTCTTTCTCTATCTATATAGAAGCAAGAAGCGCTGCTCCGGCGCCAGCGTGGAGCGTCATCTCCGATATGCTCCGGCATACTCCTCAACGGACGATGACGCTGCACCCTGGCGCTGTCGTTAACCCATGGCGCATCAATTGGTCCTGCCACCACCCCATCCCGTCCAGCCGCCCGCAACATTGCTCGCTCAACAAGAAACCCCGCCAATCTCGCCCACAGCGCGGCAAAAAGGCTTCTGTTGCAGTGCAACCGAGAACGCCCTGTGCTAAACTTCCCCGGTTTAAGCAGCGCCGCATGAGCGGTTGTTGTCGTAGAAGCTACGTCAACGTGCACAAAGCACACTGGCTGCACCACTAACCGCCGCGAAAGCGGCATTGGTTTTTATGCCCCTGTCTCCTCCCGTATCGCGCTCGCTCCGGCATACGCGCGCCATCACCGTCGACGCCTATGCGCGCGATGATGGCCTGTGGGATCTGGACGCCAGTATCCGCGACGTCAAGACGCGCGACATCGCGCTCGCCTCCGGCACCCGTCCGGGCGGCATCCCCGTACACGACCTCAAGCTGCGCATCACCATCGACCGCGACCTGAAGATCGTGGATGCCGAAGCCGCGTCCGATTCCGTCCCGTATCCCGGTTTCTGCGAGACCATCGTCCCTGCTTACAAAAAGCTGGTCGGCCTGTCGCTGATGAACCACTTCCGGTTGCACCTGAAAGACCGCCTGTCGGGCGTGCTCGGCTGCACCCACCTGACCGAATTGGCCCAGGTGCTGCCCACGGCAGCCCTGCAAGCCTTCGCCGACGAGGTCTTCGAGACCCGCGGCGGTGCCGACGCGAATGTAATTCCTAGCTCGGCCGAACGGCCCTTCGAGCTCGACCGTTGCCATGCGCTGCGCAGCGACGGACCAGCCGTAGCCACCTACTATCCCCGCTGGTCGATCAAGGCCGTGTCGGGTTAGGATTCGCTGTTTTCGAACGTAGTTAACTATTAATTCAACCGTATTTCTAATTCAGTAATAGAAGAAGGGAAGCCAGCATGAAAATCCATGAGTATCAGGGCAAAGAGATCCTCCGAAAGTTCGGAGTGACCGTTCCGCGCGGCATTCCGTGCATGTCGGTCGAAGAAGCTGTCAAGGCAGCTGAAGAGCTGGGCGGCCCGGTCTGGGTCGTCAAGGCGCAGATCCACGCTGGTGGCCGCGGCAAGGGCGGCGGCGTGAAGGTTGCCAAATCGCTCGAACAGGTCAAGGAATACGCCGAGCAGATCATGGGCATGCAGCTGATCACCCACCAGACCGGCCCTGAAGGCCAGAAGGTGCGTCGCCTGCTGATCGAAGAAGGCGCCGACATCAAGAAAGAACTGTACGTCTCGATGGTCACCGACCGCGTGACCCAGAAGGTCGTCCTGATGGCATCGTCGGAAGGCGGCATGGACATCGAGGAAGTCGCTCACTCGAACCCGGAAAAGATCCACTCGATCGCGATCGACCCGGCCGTCGGCCTGACCGACGCTGAAGCGGACGACATCTCGACCAAGATCGGCATCCCGGCCGAATCGCTGGCCGAAGCGCGCCAGAACCTGAAGGGCCTGTACCAGGCTTACTGGGAAACCGATTCGTCGCTGGCCGAAATCAACCCGCTGATCCTGACCGGCAACGGCAAGGTCATCGCACTGGACGCCAAGTTCAACTTCGACGCCAACGCCCTGTTCCGCCAGCCGGACATCATGGCCTACCGCGACCTGGACGAAGAAGATCCAGCCGAAGTCGAAGCATCGAAGTTCGACCTGGCCTACATTTCGCTCGACGGCAACATCGGCTGCCTGGTGAACGGCGCCGGCCTGGCCATGGCCACCATGGACACCATCAAGCTGTTCGGCGGCGAGCCGGCCAACTTCCTGGACGTGGGCGGCGGTGCGACGGCTGAGAAAGTCACCGAAGCATTCAAGATCATGCTGAAGAACCCTGGCCTGAAAGCCATCCTGGTCAACATCTTCGGCGGCATCATGCGCTGCGACGTGATCGCCGAAGGCGTGATCACCGCATCGAAGGCCGTGTCGCTGAAAGTGCCGCTGGTCGTCCGCATGAAGGGCACCAACGAAGACCTGGGCAAGAAGATGCTGGCCGACTCCGGTCTGCCGATCATCGCCGCCGATACGATGGAAGATGCAGCCAAGGCCGTCGTCGCCGCTGCAGCTGGTAACGCCTAATTCGAAGGAATAAACAAATGTCGATCCTGATCAACAAAGATACTAAAGTCATCACCCAGGGTATCACCGGCAAGACCGGTCAGTTCCATACCCGTATGTGCCGCGACTACGCGAACGGCAAGGCCGCTTTCGTCGCCGGCGTCAACCCGAAGAAGGCCGGTGAAGACTTCGAAGGCATCCCGATCTTCGCGAACGTGTCGGAAGCGAAAGCTGCCACCGGCGCCACCGTGTCGGTCATCTACGTTCCGCCGGCAGGCGCAGCCGCTGCGATCTGGGAAGCTGTCGAAGCCGACCTGGACCTGGCGATCTGCATCACCGAAGGCATCCCTGTCCGCGACATGATGGCCCTGAAGGACCGCATGGCCAAGGCCGGCTCGAAGACCCTGCTGCTGGGTCCTAACTGCCCAGGCCTGATCACCCCGGACGAAATCAAGATCGGCATCATGCCGGGCCACATCCACCGCAAGGGCCGTATCGGCGTCGTGTCGCGCTCGGGCACCCTGACCTATGAAGCAGTCGGCCAGCTGACCGCACTGGGCCTGGGCCAGTCGTCGGCAGTCGGCATCGGCGGCGATCCGATCAACGGCCTGAAGCACATCGACATCATGAAGATGTTCAATGATGATCCAGATACCGACGCGGTCATCATGATCGGCGAAATCGGCGGTCCGGACGAAGCCAATGCTGCGCATTGGGTCAAGGACAACATGAAGAAGCCGGTCGTCGGCTTCATCGCCGGCGTCACCGCGCCTCCGGGCAAGCGCATGGGCCACGCCGGCGCGCTGATCTCGGGCGGCGCCGATACTGCGCAAGCCAAGCTGGACATCATGGAAGAGTGCGGTATCAAAGCTACCAAGAACCCATCGGAAATGGCACGCCTGCTGAAGGCAATGCTGTAATCCGACGATTTCAAGCTGGTTAAAGACGGGGAGCTCAGGCTCCCCGTCTTCTTTTCCAGACCCGTCAAAACGTGACAAATTGCGTTACGTAAACTGTCCAACTGACAAAAATTGCTGAGCTCGCGTGACAAAATTTGTCACCGCTCAAGCCGGAACTTGTCCTGGCACGCCGTTTTGTTATCTCCACACTAATAAAATCAGCATTTTTTGGGCTGGCACGCGGATTGCATATAGGAAAGCGTGGCAACAAGCAGTAACCCAATCACCTGACACACCACCCTGGAGAGACAAAATGAACTTCAAGCAAATGCAAACCAAAAAGGCCGAAGGCGGCTTCACCCTGATCGAACTGATGATCGTTGTCGCCATCATCGGTATCCTGGCTGCCGTCGCAATCCCGGCTTACCAGGACTACATCGCCAAGTCGAAGGCGGCTGCGGCTTACTCGGACATCGCCTCCGGCAAAACCGGTTTTGAAATGGCCGTTGTCGAAGGCATGCCTGCAGACGCAGACGGTCCTGCTTACCTGGCGAAGGCTGGTTTGGCTGCAGCGACCGGCAACTGCAGCGAAATTGCTGCAGCCGCTCCTGGCGCCAACACCGCTGTTTTGACCTGCACCATTAATAGCCCGGGCCGTATTGGCACCGCCCCCACCATCGCACTGCACCGCTCGACCAGTGGTATCTATAGCTGCGTTACCAGTGGCTTCCCTGACGGCGACACCAAGTACACTCCAGCAGGTTGCTTGTCTGCTGCTGCTGCAGACTCCTAATTGCCAAAATGATGGCTGACCGTGCAAGCGGTCAGCAAGCAAAAAGAGACCGCCTTGGCGGTCTCTTTTTTTTACTTGTTTAAAACAATTCAAACAATCTTGAGCCGGTCCGCCAGCAGCGCCTCGTAGGTCATGTTCTGCAGCAGCGTGTAGTGCACCGGATCCAGGTCGACGAACTGGACGCCATAGCTGTACACCTCGGGCTTGTCCGGCGCCGGGCGGGACACCGTCATGTTCCGGATGGCGGCCAGGGTCTCGACCGCCACTTCCTCATTCGTGGGCGGCGTCGCCAGCGTGAATGCCAGCGTGACGGCTTCGCTGCCCTGGGGGAGCGGATGGGCCGAGTCGATCCGCGCCCCCGTCACCGAGACGTTCGCCAGCGTGCAGGCGACCCCGGAGGCATCGCCGATCCTGGACACGCGCGCCGGGATCTCGGCCTTGACCCGCATCGCGCCGCGCAGGCTGGTGCCCTGGATCGAGGTCGGAAAAGACAGGTGCACGTAGTTCAGCGGACGGGGAAACACGCGCTGGATCGAGCACGCGAACGAGCACACGTTCACGCCCGAGAACACCCGAACCGTCAACGGATCGCCTTCCGTGATCGCAATCGGTACGCCGTTTTCGGTCGGGATCTTGATGATGAGGTACTCGTCCTTGACGTACCCGATCAGGGTCGAGAAATGCTGGACGGGTTTCAGGTGCCGGTGGGTCATGACCTGCAGGCGGACGCCGACTTGCAGGTTCATGGTTTCGAACTCGAATTCCTGGGATTTGAGTTCGCGTGCTTGTTCGGTATTCATCTGATACTGGGGCTTGGTTCGGCGTCAGGAAGACGCGCGAAAGGCAGAATCATATCAGATTATATGTAGCTAAGCTTCGCTTCATCAGGATGGTGAATATTGGATAGATTTCCAGCATCCCGACCGCAGTCTTGTCGATCGTTGATGAAAACAATGACGGGTAGTTAAATAATATTTGTACAAAAGTGCTTGATTTTCTGATTACGGAGCCTACTGTAAGGAGAACAGGGTGTATCAGGCGCTGCCTGGCATGTGGAAGCAGGGAGCGACTCCCTTCAATCAACTCATCGAGGTCGATATGAAAACACTACTCACTGCTTTCGCTTGCGTTACCTTATTAGCCGCATGTAACAAAGACGAACCTGCGCCGATCGCTGCTGAACCAGTCGTCGCCGCACCTGGCGACACCATGACGACTACCCCGGCAGCTAGTCCGCCGCCCGCCACGCAGGCGACGGAGGCCGCACCCGTATCGGGCTCATCGGGCTCATCGTCTGCCGGCGCAATGGAAGGAAGCGGCGGTAACACGTACGTGGTGGACAAGGGCGACACCTTGTGGGGCATCGCGCAGAAAAATGGGGTCAGCCATGGCGACCTCGCGAAATGGAACAATATCAACGATCCCAGGGAATTGCAGGTTGGCCGGGAGCTGAAGTTGACTGCGCCATGAGCTTGACCGCTGTGGGTCACTGAACAGGCTCGCAGAGCGCGCCCGGCCGTCAGCGGTCGGGCTGCGCCGTCCAGTCGCCGCTTTTGCCCCCATGCTTCTCCAGCACCCGCACATTCGTCATCACCATCCCGCGGTCGACGGCCTTGCACATGTCGTACACCGTCAGCAGGCCTACCTGCACGCTAGTGAGCGCTTCCATCTCCACCCCGGTCTTGCCGATGGTCTCGACCTGCGCCCGGCAGTGCACGCTGGAAGCCGCCGCATCGATCTCGAAATCCACCGTCACCCGGGTGATCGGCAGCGGGTGGCATAGCGGCACCAGGTCGCTGGTACGTTTCGAGGCCATGATGGCGGCGATGCGCGCGATGCCGATCACGTCGCCCTTCTTCGCAGTGCCCGATTGGATCAATGCCAGCGTCTCCGGCTTCATGCGGATGGTGCCGGCCGCGACGGCGATGCGGTGGGTGTCCTGCTTGGCGCCGACGTCGACCATGTGGGCCTGGCCGGTGGCGTCGAAGTGGGTCAACTGGTCTGCGGTCGGGGAAGTGATGCTCATTGCGGGTTCATTGCCATCTAAATAAGGTTGGAACAAAGTGTTTCGCCATGCAGCAGCGCATCGGCGGATAGAGTTATCATAGCATTGTGAAATTCGCTCCCCGCCCAGCATCGGCGCGCCGCTGGCGCCCTGCGTTGACCGCCATTGCCCTGTGCACGGCGGCCGCTGTCGCCATTGCCGCCCCCGCCGAACGCCTGCAAAAACCTGTTCATTCGGGTTTGCCGACGCTCGGCGACTCCGCGCGCCAGGACCTGTCGCCCGTCATCGAGCGCAAGCTTGGCGAAGAAATCATGCGCGACGTCCGGCGCGACTCGAGCTACCTCGACGACGACCAGATCACCGAGTACCTGAACAACCTCGGCAATGCGCTGCTATCGTCCGTGCCCGGTGCGCGCGGCGAGACGAACGTCGATTTCACCTTCTTCGCGATGCGCGATCCGAACCTGAACGCCTTCGCCCTGCCGGGCGGGTTCATCGGCGCGCATACCGGCCTGATCGTCGCGGCACAGAAGGAATCCGAACTGGCCGGCGTGATGGCGCACGAGATCGGCCACGTGTCGCAGCGCCACATCGCCCGCATGATCGGACAGCAGAAGCAGGATGTGCTGCTGCCGCTGGCGTCGATGATCCTGGCCGCGCTTGCCGCCAAGGCCAGCCCGGATGCCGCGATGGGCGTCCTGATGGGAGGTCAAGGCCTGGCCGTGCAGCGCCAGCTGAATTTCAGCCGCGACGCCGAGCGCGAGGCCGATCGCGTCGGTTTCCAGATCATGGGTGCCGGCGGCTATGATGTCACCGGGATCGTCGGTTTCTTCCGGCGCCTGCAGGGCGCCACCAAGCTGTCGGGCGACATTCCCGCCCACCTGGCCCACCTGAGCAGCCACCCGCTGACGGCCGAGCGCATCGTCGACATGCAGGCGCGCATCCGCGAGATTCCCAAGAAGGCGCGCGTCGACAACCTCGACTTCCAGCTGGTGCGCGCCCGTGCCCGCGTGCTGCAGGACGAGAGCGTCGGCGGCCGCCGCGACACGAAGAACGCATTCGAGACCCAGCTCAAGGAAGCCCACCGGCATCTGCAGGCCGGCGCCCAGTACGGCCTGGCCCTGCTGGCGCTGCGCGAGGGGAACGTGCCTGATGCCCAGTCCTGGCTCGACAAGGCGCGCGCCACCGTCAAGCCGAAGGAGGGCGTGCTGTCGGCCGAATCGAGTGCGGGCGACGGCGCCGCGATGTTCGCCGGCCTGTCCATCGAGATCAAGCTGGCGGCGGGCCAGGCGCCGGCCGTCGCCAAGCAGGCGGTGCAAGAGGCGGATGCGGCGCGCCAGCGCTTTCCGTTGTCGCGCGCCATCGCGCGCCAGTACGGCGAAGCGCTGCTCGCGGCCGGACAATTCGAAGAGGCGACCCGCTACCTGCGCGACCAGACCCAGCTCTACCGCGAAGAACCGAAGCTGCACGACATGCTGGCGCGCGCGTATTCGAAGCAGGGCAAGATCGCCCTGCAGCACATGGCGCTGGCCGAATCCTATGTGGTGGCGGGGGCGCTGCCGGCAGCGGTTGCGCAGCTCGAGCTGGCGCGCAAGGCGGGCGACGTGTCGTTCTACGACCAGGCCGTCATCGATGCGCGCGAGCGCGAGCTGAAGGCGCGCCAGAAGGCCGAAAAGGAAGAGGAAAAAGACCGCCCGTAGGGTGGGCGGCTCCACCCTCGGCTTGACTGGGCCCGGACGGTCGACGCCGCCCACGCGTTCAACTCACGGGCGCATTGTGGTGGTGCGTGCTGGGTTGAACGCGTGGGCGGCCTATGCGTTGCGGACTACATCGCTTCCAGGGTGGAGCCGCCCACCCTACGTTCCCGGCGCCTGCACGTAGCCGAAGCGGCGCTGCAGCGCTTCCCCCGCCAGCCGTTCCACCGTCACGCGGCGATCTCCCACCACCAGCGCGAGCTCATCCGTATCGTCCTCCAGCCAGGCCATGATCGCTTCCACCGACGCCGGCCGGCCGCCCAGCTCCATGCGCGCCAGCACCTGGGCCACATCGCGGTCGTCCAGCTGGGCCACGACCTCGCCGGCCTGCAGGATCAGCGCGCCGGCATCGGTCATGAATACCGCCTCCACCGTCGCCAGCGCCTGCCCGGTCTGCAGCACGAAACCCTGGCTGGGGTCGGTACGCGCGATGTAGGGCGTCGCTTCCAGGTTCACGTACACGCGCTGCGGCCCGTTCTGGAAGTACCAGCGGCCATGGTCGTCGTGCGCGTAATTGCGGTTGATGAAACCGACCAGCGTCGCATTCGCGAGCTTGTCGCCCGGCGCATCGGCGCGCTGTGCGGCTTCGTCGCGCATGCGCCAGTTGCCGCGCGCATCCAGTGCCAGCCAGCCGTAGCAGTGCGGCACGTTCGGCCACTTGGCCATTGCCTGTTTTACGATGTCGTCCATAGTCTCAAGCTTCGCATGGTTCGTGGGCATGGGGCGCGCGGCTCGGCGATGGGGCGACGCTGTCGAAGAAGTGCAGGATGCGTCGCGGCAGCCAGTCGATGCGTCCGGGGAAGGGGGCAGCGGGGAAGCCGACGTGCCCACCTTCGTCAGGATACTCCAGGGTCACGGCTGTCGATGCGGACTCGGGCAGATGCCGGCCGGGCAGGAAGGGATCGTTGCGGGCGTTCAGCACCAGCGTCGGCACCGTGATCGCGTGCAGCACGTGGCGCGCGCTGGCGCGGTGCCAGTAGTCGTCGGTGTCCTTGTAACCATGCAGCGGCGCCGTCACCACGTTGTCGAAGGCGTAGAGGTCGCGCGCAGCCAGTAGGGCGCTGCGGTCGAACAGGCCGGGAAAGCGTTCCAGCTTGGCCAGGCACTTGGGCTTCAAGGTCTGCAGGAACATGCGCGTGTACAGCATGTTGAAGCCGGAAGACAGCGCTTCGCCGCCGCGCGCCAGGTCGAGCGGCGCCGACACCGCGCAGGCCGCCTCGACGATCCCGGCGCCATGGCCCGACTCGCCCAGCCAGCGCAGCAGCGCATTGCCGCCCAGGGACACGCCTGCCGCGAAGAGCGGACCGGGGGCACGCGCATGCAGTTTGCGGACGATCCAGTCGACCTCGAGGGCGTCACCGGAATGGTAGAAGCGCGGCATCAGGTTGGCTTCGCCGGAACAGCCGCGGAAGTGCGGCACCGCGCCGGACCAGCCGCGTTCGCGCAGCGCCGCCATCAGGGAGCGCGCGTAATGGCTGCTGGAAGAGCCTTCCAGGCCATGGAACAGCACGACCAGCGGCTTGCCCGGCTGGCCGTCGACAAAGTCGACATCGACGAAATCGCCGTCGCTGCTGGTCCAGCGTTCGCGCCGGTAGGCGACCGGGGGTTTGGCGACGCAGGTCGCCGGATAGATGGTCTGGAGGTGGCCGCCAGGCAGCCACGCGGGGGCGCGGTAGTCCATGAGGCAGGCGGTGCAAGTCGACGAAAAAAGCCGGCCGCACCGTAAAGAATCAGTGGTGCTTGAGCTCGACGCCCGCGGCGAGGCGGTACTGGGTGCCGCAATAGGGACACTTGGCATCGCCATGGTGGTCGAAATCGAGGAAGACGCGCGGGTGCGAGGACCACAGCGGCATTGCCGGATTCGGGCAGTGTGCCGGCAGGTCTTTGGCCTCGAGTTCCACCACAGGCATCGTCTTTTGGTTCATCTGTTTTACTCCGTTAGAAGGAAATTTTGCAAAGATACGATTCTACCGGATTCACCCTGCATACTGAAATGATCGGTAGAATAACAAACTGATCCAATCGAGCCCGGGCGTAGCCCTTTTGCCAACGCGCTGCCAGCCCGCTGCCGCACCCTTTACATGCGTTTCATGCCCGACCGTTCCAAGCCCCATCTTGCATCCGCCCTTCGCGGCCGTTGCAGGAAAACCACATGAGCGGGGTTGTGCCGCCAGGCCAGCAGCCCCCCGCCGCGACAGAAGCTGCCGAAGTCCACGATCCCGCCGCCTGGCGCGACGGTTTCAAGAGCGGCCTGCCTACCCTGTTCGGCATCGGCGCCTGGGGACTGGTGGTTGGCATCGCGATGGTCAAGAGCGGCCTCACCGCCGCGCAGGCGGTCGGCATGACCCTGCTGGTGTTCGCCGGTTCCGCCCAGCTCGCTTCACTTCCCCTGATCGCGGCCGCCGCGCCGATCTGGGTCATTTTCGCCACCGCGCTGGTCGTCAACCTGCGCTTCGTCATCTTTTCCGCATTGCTGGGACCGCACTTCGCCCATCTGCCTTGGCGCCAGCGCTTCCTGCTCGGTTACGTCTCGGGCGACCTGACCGTGGCGATGTTCCTGCAGCGCTATCCGACTGCCGAACGGGTGGCCGGCAAACTCTCTTACCTGAAGGGGCTGATGTACCCGAACTGGTTCGCCTGGCAGGCCGGTTCGCTGGTCGGCATCTTCCTGGGCAGCGCGATTCCCTCCGAATGGGGCCTGGGTTTCGCCGGTACGCTGGCGATCCTGTGCATCATGGTGCCGCTGATCATTAACAACGCGGCGCTGTGCGGCGTCGCGGTCGCGATCGCGGTCTCGGTGCTGGCCTATGGCTTGCCGTACAAGCTCGGACTGCTATTGGCGGTACTGCTCGGCATGCTGACCGCCATGACGGTCGAGGAAACCTTCGCCAAGCGAAAGGCCAGGCATGTCTGACTGGGAAATCTGGATCACCATCGGCGTGTTGTGCATCGCCACCGCGGCCACCCGCAGTTCGTTCTGGCTGATCGGCCACCGCGTGACCATCCCGCCGCGAGTGCAGGAGATGCTGCGCTATGCGCCGGCCTGCGCGCTGGCGGCCATCATCGGGCCCGACCTGCTGATCGACACCCAAGGCCATGCCCAGTTCACGCTGGCCAATCCGAAGCTGATCGCCGGGCTTGCCGCACTGGCGTTCTACCTCTGGCGCCGTAGCATGCTGATGACCATTATCTTTGGCATGATTGTATTCACACTGTTGCGCGTACTACAGGTTTTTGGATAGGCGCGCTAATGTACAATGACGTTTTTTCACTATTTCATTGTTGACTAGCCAATGGACGACGTTCTCAGTTTCACCCGTTTGCAAGACCTGATCGACCGCGACGCGCTGAAGAACAAGCGCGTATTCATCCGCGCCGACCTGAACGTACCACAGGATGACGCTGGCAATATCACCGAAGACACCCGCATCCGCGCCTCCGTGCCGGCGATCCAGGCCGCTTTGAAGGGCGGCGCCGCCGTGATGGTCACGTCGCACCTGGGCCGCCCAACCGAAGGCGAATTCAAGCCGGAAGACAGCCTGGCGCCGGTCGCCGCGCGCCTGTCCGAGCTGCTCGGCCAGCCGGTGGAACTGAAGCAGAACTGGGTCGATGGCGTCGATGCCACACCAGGCCAGGTTATGCTGCTGGAAAACTGCCGCGTCAACAAGGGTGAAAAGAAGAACAGCGACGAGCTGGCCCAGAAGATGGCGGCCTTGTGCGACGTCTACGTCAACGACGCCTTCGGCACCGCGCACCGCGCCGAAGCCACCACCCACGGCATCGCCAAGTTTGCACCCGTCGTCGCGGCCGGTCCGCTGCTCGCCGCCGAACTCGATGCGCTGGGCAAGGCGCTCGGCCAGCCGAACCGTCCGCTGCTGGCCATCGTGGCCGGCTCGAAGGTGTCGAGCAAGCTGAGCATTCTGCAAAGCCTGGCCGGTAAAGTGGATAACCTGATCGTCGGCGGCGGCATCGCCAATACCTTTATGAAGGCCGTCGGCCTGAACATCGGCAAGTCCCTCGTCGAGAACGACCTGGTTGGCGAGGCCAAGCAGATCATCGACATGATGGCTGCGCGCGGCGCCCAGGTGCCGATTCCCGTGGACGTGGTCTGCGCCAAGGAATTCAGCCCGGCCGCTGCCGCAACGGTGAAAGACGTGGCGGACGTGGCGGACGACGACATGATCCTCGACATCGGCCCGAAGACCGCCGCCATGCTGGCCGGGCAGGTGGCCAAGGCCGGCACCATCGTCTGGAACGGTCCGGTCGGCGTGTTCGAGTTCGACCAGTTTGCCGAAGGCACCAAGACCCTGGCGATGGCCATTGCCGGGTCGAACGGCTTTTCGATCGCCGGCGGCGGCGACACCCTGGCTGCGATCGCCAAGTACGATATTGGCGACCGGATCGGCTACATCTCGACCGGCGGCGGCGCCTTCCTCGAGTTCCTGGAAGGGAAGACCCTGCCGGCAGTCGAGATCCTGCTCCAGCGTAACGCCAAATAAGTATCAGCGCAGCCCCGGGGGCTGCGTTTCTCTTTTCTGAATCAAGGATTCCAACCCATGCAAGCTGCGCGCCCCCTGTATAACGCCACCAAGATCGTTGCAACCATCGGCCCTGCATCGACCGATTTCGACATCCTCGTCAAGATGATCCGGGCCGGCGTCGACGTCGTGCGCCTGAACTTCTCGCACGGCAAGGCGCAGGACCACATCGACCGCGCCGAGCTGGTGCGCCGCGCCGCCGCCGAGTGCGGCGTCGAGGTGGCGATCATGGCCGACATGCAGGGTCCGAAGATCCGCGTCGGTAAGTTTGAAGAAGGCAAAATCTTCTTGAACAACGGCGACAAGTTCATCCTGGACGCCAAGTGGGGCGAGAACGGCGAGCTGGGCAACCAGGAACGCGTCGGCCTCGACTACAAGGCGCTGCCGCGCGACGTGCGGGCGGGCGACAAGCTGCTGCTGAACGACGGCCTGATCGTGCTGGTCGTCGACAAGGTCGTGGGTCAGGAAATCTGCACCACGGTCAAGGTCGGCGGCGAACTGTCGAACAACAAGGGCATCAACCGCCAGGGCGGCGGCCTGACCGCGCCGGCCCTGACCTCGAAGGACATGGAAGACATCAAGACCGCGATGAGCTTCCAGGCCGACTACCTGGCGATCTCCTTCCCGAAGAACGCCACCGACATGGAGATGGCGCGCCAGCTGGCCAATATCGCCGGCGAGCGCTACGGCCACAAGCCGATGATGATCGCCAAGATCGAACGCGCCGAAGCCATTCCGGTGCTGCAGGAAATCCTGGACGCGTCGGACGGCATCATGGTCGCGCGCGGCGACCTGGCGGTGGAAGTGGGCAACGCGGCGGTGCCGGCGCTGCAGAAACGCATGATCCGGATGGCGCGCGCGTCGAACAAGCTGGCCATTACCGCGACCCAGATGATGGAGTCGATGATCGTCAACGCAGTCCCGACCCGCGCCGAAGTGTCGGACGTGGCCAACGCCGTGCTGGACGGCACCGATGCCGTCATGACCTCGGCCGAAACCGCATCGGGCAAGTACCCGGTCGAGACCGTCGAGATGATGGCCGCCATCTGCCTCGAGGCAGAGCAATCCGAATACAACAAGCAGGACGCGGATTTTCTGAATGTCCAGTTCACCCGCATCGACCAGTCGATCGCCTACGGCACCCTGTTCACGGCGCACCACCTGAAGGTGAAGGCGATCGTGGCGCTGACCGAATCGGGCTCGACCGCACTGTGGATGAGCCGCCACTCGATCGATACCCCGATCTTCGCCCTGACCCCGCTCCAGACGACGCAGCGCAAGGCGTCGCTGTACCGGAACGTGCGAGCATTCCACCTTCTGCAGGAAGGCGGCAGCCACGCGGTGCTGCGTCGCGCCGAAGAGGTCCTGATCAACGAAGGCATGGTGCGCAAGGGCGACCTGATCGTTGTCACCTGGGGCTCGCCGATGGGCCAGGCCGGCGGCACCAATGCGCTCAAGATCGTGCGCGTGGGCGAGCTGGACGAAATAGTTTCTTAATTGTTTGGAGTAATCAACCATGGCACTCGTATCGCTGCGTCAATTGCTGGACCATGCCGCCGAAAACGGCTACGGCCTGCCGGCCTTTAACGTCAACAACCTGGAGCAGGTGCAGGCCATCATGGCCGCCGCCGATGCCACCTGCAGCCCGGTCATCATGCAAGCCTCGGCCGGCGCCCGCAAATACGCAGGCGAAGCTTTCCTGCGCCACCTGATCGACGCCGCCGTCGAAGCCTACCCGCACATCCCGGTCGTCATGCACCAGGACCACGGCCAGTCGCCGGCGGTCTGCATGGCCGCGATCCGTTCGGGCTTCAGCTCGGTGATGATGGACGGTTCCCTGGAGGCCGACGGCAAGAGCGTGGCCAGCTATGAGTACAACGTCGAAGTCTCGCGCGAAGTCGTCAAGTTCGCGCACTCGATCGGCGTCACGGTCGAGGCCGAACTGGGCGTGCTCGGTTCGCTCGAGACCATGAAAGGCGACAAGGAAGACGGCCACGGCGCCGACGGCACCATGACCCGCGAGCAGCTGCTGACCGACGTGGCGCAAGCCGCCGACTTCGTGGCCAAAACTCAATGCGACGCCCTGGCCATCGCCATCGGCACCTCGCACGGCGCCTATAAATTCACCCGCAAGCCGACCGGCGACATCCTGGCCATCGACCGCATCAAGGAAATCCACGCGCGCATCCCGAACACCCACCTGGTGATGCACGGCTCCTCGTCGGTGCCGCAGGAATTGCTGGCGATGATCCGCGAATTCGGCGGCGACATGAAAGAGACCTACGGCGTGCCGGTCGAAGAGATCCAGGAAGGCATCAAGCACGGCGTGCGCAAGATCAACATCGACACCGACATCCGCCTGGCCATGACTGCGGCGATCCGCAAGTACATGTTCCAGAACCCGTCGAAGTTCGATCCGCGCGACTACCTGAAGCCGGCTAGAGAAGCCGCCACCGAGATCTGCAAGGCGCGCTACCTGTCTTTCGGCTGCGAAGGCATGGCGGCCAAGATCAAGCCGGTGCCGCTGGACAAGATGGCCGAGCGTTACAAGGCGGGCGAGCTGGCCCAGATCGTGCAGTAAACAGCGCTTCCAATGGCTCACCGCCCCCCCGGGGGGCGGTGAGGCAATCTGAATTGACGTAAAATGTCGCATTTGGCACAGGCCATCCCCGGCCGGCGCTACTCGACCGGAGGCCTTCTCCGGTTCCGTTTCCCTGATATCCCATCTATGAACAGCCTCTACCAATCCACTATCAAGTCCCTGCCACTGCTCGGCCACGGCAAGGTACGCGACAACTACGCTGTCGGCGACGACAAGATCCTGATCGTGACCACCGACCGCCTGTCGGCCTTCGACGTGGTCATGAACGAGCCGATCCCGGGCAAGGGCATGGTGCTGAACCAGATGAGCGACTTCTGGTTCGAGAAGCTCGGCCACATCGTGCCGAACCACCTGACCGGCGTCGCACCCGAGAGCGTGGTCGCACCGGAGGAAGTCGAGCAGGTGCGCGGCCGCGCCGTCGTGGCCAAGCGCCTCAAGCCGATCATGGTCGAAGCCGTCGTGCGCGGCTACATCATCGGTTCGGGCTGGAAGGATTACCAGGAAAGCGGCGCCATCTGCGGCATCCAGCTGCCCGCCGGCCTGCGCCAGGCCGACAAGCTGCCGCAGCCGCTGTTCACCCCGGCCGCCAAGGCCGACCTCGGCGAGCACGACGAGAACATCTCCTTCGAAGAGATGGAGCAGCGCATCGGCAAGGAACTGGCCGCCAAGATGCGCGACGTGAGCATCCAGCTCTACACCGCCGCCGCCGAATATGCCGCCACCCGCGGCATCATCATCGCCGACACCAAGTTCGAATTCGGCCTGGACGAGAACGGCGTCATGCACCTGATGGACGAAGTACTCACCGCCGACTCCTCGCGCTTCTGGCCGGCCGATTCGTATGCGCCTGGCATGTCGCCGCCGAGTTTTGACAAGCAGTTCGTGCGCGACTACCTGGAAACCCTGACCGACTGGGGCAAGACCGCACCGGCGCCGGCACTGCCTTTGGCAGTCATCGAGAAGACCCAGGCCAAGTATTTCGAAGCCATCGAACGCCTCACCGGCGAGAAGCTGAAGGCGTGAGCAATGACTGATCAAACGAATGAAGCACTGCGACCACTGGTCGGCGTCATCATGGGTTCCTCGTCCGACTGGGACGTGATGAAGAACGCAGTCGATATCCTGAAACAGTTCGGCGTGCCTTTCGAGGCGCAGGTGATCTCGGCACACCGCATGCCGGACGAGATGTTCACCTATGCCGACACCGCGCGCACGCGCGGCCTGCGCGCCATCATCGCCGGGGCAGGGGGCGCCGCCCACCTGCCGGGCATGGTGGCCGCCAAGACCATCGTGCCGGTGCTCGGCGTCCCGGTGCCGTCCAAGTACCTGCGCGGCGAAGACTCGCTGCTGTCCATCGTGCAGATGCCGAAAGGCGTGCCGGTGTCGACCTTCGCCATCGGCGAGGCCGGCGCCGCCAATGCGGCCCTGACCGCGGTGGCGATCCTCGCCGCCACCGACGATGCGCTGGCGCAGAAACTGCTGGCCTTCCGCGCCGAGCAGACCGCGGCCGCCCAGGCCATGACTCTTCCCGTGCTGACGCATGAGTGATCCCGCAGTGAAAGACGCACTTTTGCCGACCGCCAATCCATCCGCCTGGCTGGGCGTGATGGGCGGCGGCCAGCTGGGCCGCATGTTCGCCCACGCCGCCCAGAGCATGGGCTTCAAGGTCGCCGTGCTCGAGCCGAGCCAGGACTGCCCGGCAGGGCAGGTCGCCGAGCGCCTGATCAACGCGAGCTACACCGACGCCGGCGGCCTGGCCGAGCTGGCGCAAACCTGCGTGGCCATCACCACCGAATTCGAGAACGTCCCGGCCGACAGCATGGCCTGGCTGGGCGAGCGCAGCTTCGTGGCGCCAAGCGCGTCCTGCGTGTCGATCGCCCAGGACCGCATCGCGGAAAAGCGCTTCTTCGTCGAGTGCGCGCCAAGCTCCGGCGTGATGCCGGCGCCGCACAAGACCATCACCTCGCATGCCGACATCGACGCCATCGGCGACGACCTGCTGCCTGGCATCCTGAAGACCGTGCGCATGGGCTATGACGGCAAGGGCCAGGTGCGCGTGCGTAGCCGCGAGGACGTGCGCGCCGCCTTTGACGGCATGAACGGCGTGACCTGCCTGCTGGAGAAGATGCTGCCGCTGGCCTACGAGGTGTCGGTCCTGACCGCGCGCGGTCATGACGGCGCATCGGTGGTCTACCCGATCGCCGAGAACGTGCACCGCGACGGCATCCTGTTCACGACCACGGTGCCGGGACCGAACGTGTCCGATGCCTGCGCCCGGCAGGCGCAGGATGCAGCCCGTGCAATCGTGGCCCAGCTGGGCTACGTGGGCGTGCTGTGCATCGAATTCTTCGTCCTGCAGGATGGCACGCTGGTGGTCAACGAGATGGCCCCGCGTCCGCACAACAGCGGCCACTACACCATCGATGCCTGCGTCACCAGCCAGTTCGCGCAGCAGGTGCGCGCGATGGCGCGCCTGCCGCTGGGCGACGTGCGCCAGCATTCGCCCGCCGTGATGCTCAACATCCTGGGCGACGTCTGGTTCGAGGGCGATAGCAACACGCCGCGTGAACCGGCCTGGGACCGCGTCTTGGGGCTGCCGGGCGCGAACCTGCACCTGTACGGCAAGGACGACCCGCGCCGCGCGCGCAAGATGGGCCACATCACCTTCGTCGCGCCGACCTTGGGCGAGGCGCAGGCCAGCCTGCGTGAAGCCTGCGCCATCCTCGGGATCCCGGAGTGACGATGGAGCAGCTTGACCAGGCCGCCATCGATGCCGCAGCGCGCGCGCTCGAACAGGGCGCGCTGGTCGCCTTCCCGACCGAGACCGTGTACGGCCTGGGCGCCGACGCCGAGAATCCCGCGGCCGTCGCCGCCATCTACGCCGCCAAGGGCCGCCCGCAAGACCATCCGGTCATCGTGCACCTGGCCCCCGGTGCGCCGCTCGATTACTGGGCGGCCGACATCCCGGCCGAGGCGCATGCGCTGGCCGAGGCCTTCTGGCCCGGTCCGCTGACCATGATCCTCAAGCGCGCCCGGAACATCCCGGACGCCGTCAGCGGCGGCCAGGACACGGTCGGCCTGCGCTGCCCCGCGCACCCGGTGGCGATCGCGCTGCTGCGCGCCTTCAAGGGCGGCAAGGGCGGCGTGGCGGCGCCGTCGGCCAACAAATTCGGCGCGGTCAGCCCGACGCTGGCCCAGCATGTGCGCGACGAATTCGGCGGGGACGGCTCGGTGGCGTTGGTGCTGGACGGCGGAGCCTCGCAAGTCGGCATCGAATCGACCATCGTCGACCTGTCGCGCCTGGCCACGCACGGGCCGGTACTGCTGCGTCCCGGCCACATCAGCGCCGAGGCCATCGCCGCCGTGATCGACCAGGTCCCGAGCGCCCCGGATGCAGCGGCGCCGCGCGCTTCCGGCACCCTCGAATCGCATTACGCGCCGCATACGCCGGTAGCGATGCAGGACAGCGCCCAACTGCGCCAGACCCTGTCCGAACTCGCGGCGGCGGGACGCAAGGTCGCGCTGATCCATTATTCAAGCATGCCGCCGACCCACGCGGCCCTGCGCCTGCCCGCCACCCCGGACGGCTTTGCCCACGCCCTGTACGCCGCGCTGCGCGCCATGGACGGCCACGGCGCGGACCTGATCCTGGTCGAAGCGCCGCCGCAAGCCGGGGCCTGGCTGGGTGTCAACGACCGCCTGCGCCGCGCCGCCCATGGCTCGACCGGCATCGTGCACGGCCTGCTGAACAAGGTCCCCCCGCGCGATCCCGCCGCCTGACGTGTCTCCAGCACAACGCCCGTACTGACGGGCGTTGTGCAAAATCACACCCTTCAAAAAGCGTTTCTTGCCAGCTCGACGGCAGGACTATAATCGCCACCCGACTTGTTTGCCGCTTGTCACTAAAAACTGACGTAGTACCAAGCTATTCTATACAAGCGAGTTGAACACTGGCATATTATCGTGGTACGAATAGCACGCCCGTTCGTTTCAGAAAAATATATAGGAGACACAATGCGTCAAACCAAATTCGCGCTTGCCTTGCTGACGGCGGCGGTGTTGGCAGCATGCGGCGGCACCAGCCCAAGCGGCGGTGACCAAACGCAAAAACTCAGCTTCACCCAACAGGTTTCCTTCGGCGACAGCCTGTCCGACGTGGGCACCTATGCGGTTGGCGCAGTCAAGACTGCCGGTGGCGGCAAGTTCACCATCAACGGAGACGGCACCGCCAAGAACCCTGAGTTGAACGGCAAGATCTGGGTCGAATTCCTCGCAGCCGAGCTGAAATTGCCGGCGCCGTGCGCCGCCCAGACCGGTCTCGAAGGCGACGCCTCGCGCGGCTTTTCGGTCCCGATCAGCAACAACCTGAATTGCTTCAACTATGCCCAGGGCGGTTCGCGCGTGACTAACCCGGTTGGCCCTGGCAACAAGCTCACCGGCTCGCCGATCGGCGAAATGACGGTGCCGCTGGTAACCCAGATCGCCAACCACCTGTCCCGCACCGGCAACAAGTTCAGCGGCACCGAGCTGGTCACCGTGCTGTCCGGCGGTAACGACGTGCTGATGGCGCTGAGCACCATGCAGGCCGCCGCGACCGCCGCCGGCAATGCGGCCGGCGCGCAGACCTTCGCGACTTCACTGACCGCCCAGCTGGCTGCGGGCGCCACCAATCCGCAGACCGCCGCGCAGGCGATCGGCGCGGCCATCATGGCCGAGAGCGCACGTCCGGGGAATACCTCGCAGACCATCGTCGCCGCTGCCGTCGGCGCCGCCGCCGGCCAGCCGGGCAATGCCGCCGTGGCCCAGGCCTCGGTGTACGGTCCGATGGTCGCCAAGGCCCAGGCCGACGCGACCGCTGCCGGCACCAAGGCCGGCAACGACTACGCCGCCGCCAACGGTCCGAAGCTGGTTGGCGAACTGGGCGCCGCGGGGGCGCAGATGGCCACGCTGGTGAAGAACGAGATCGCGGGCAAGGGCGCCAAGTACGTCGTGGTCGCCAACCTGCCGGACGTGGCCAGCACCCCGGCCGCCAAGTCGAAGTCGGCCGACATCCAGGCGCTGATCGCGGCCATGGTCAACGCCTTCAACACCCAGCTCAAGGCAGGCCTGGGCGGCGACGACGCGCGTATCCTGTACGTCGACCTCTACACCATCAGCAACGACCAGGTGAAGAACCCGGCGCCTTACGGCCTGACCAATACCTCGACCCCGGCTTGCGGCCCGAACGCACTGGGCACCACGTCCCTGATCTGCACCAACAGCAACACGGTGGCCGGCGACGTCAGCCGCTACATGTTCGCGGACGACATCCATCCGACGCCGTTCGAGAACAACCTGGTGGCGCGCTACGTTCTCAAGGAAATGGCCGTCAAGGGCTGGCTGTAAAAGACCGCTGCGAGGCCTGCCTGCGGAGGACGGGCCTCTACAATCATCAGGAGAACAAATGAAAGTACGTTTCAATAGCCTCGTGAAAGTGCTGGGTGTGGCGGCGGCGCTCACCTGCGCCGCGACAGCCTCGGCCCAGTCGGCCGGACAGCTCACCGTCAGTATCGGCGTCAACCAGCTGACCCCGAAGGTCGAGAGCGGCGACATCAGCGCGCCGGCCCTGCCGGGCACCAAGGCCGATGTCGACAAGGATATCCAGCCGGTGTTAAGCTTTGCCTACGGCCTGACCGACAACATCTCGCTCCAGACCTGCCTGGGCACGCCGTACAAGCACAAGATATCCGGTGCGGGCGCGATCGCCGGCACCGGCGAACTGGGCAGCGTACAAGCCCTGCCGCCGACCCTGTTCGTGCAGTACCGCTTCTTTTCCCCGACCTCGATGTTCCGTCCCTTCGTGGGTATCGGCGGCACCTATGCCTACTTCATGAAGGAACGTGGTTCGGCCAGGATGACCGCGATCACCAACCCGGGCAGCGGCGTGCCGACGACCTTCAGCATCGACAACAAGTTCACCTACACTGGCCAGCTCGGCCTGGCGGTGAACTTCAGCGAGAAGTGGTTCGCCGACGTGACCGTCAACAAGACCAAACTGCGCACCGACGTGCATTTCTCGACAGGCCAGACGCAACACATGAAACTGGACCCTGTGGCCGTGGTGCTGGCGGTGGGTTACAAGTTCTAAGCAGCGATTCGCTGCTTCGACGGCCCGCCGCGTGCGGGCCTTTTTCTTGCGCGGTGCCATGAAAAAAGCCCGCACACGGCGGGCTGTCAAAGCTACTGCAGGAGTGGAAGCATCAGAACCTGCCTGACGTGCCGGTATCAGGGATTGGAAGACAAGGTCGTGTTGTAGAGCTTGCCGCCGATGCTGACCTTGTCGAGCGTGATGCCGGTGGCGTTGTGCAGGAACCACGGCTGGGCGCTGTTCTTCGGGGTACCGAAGTCCGAATCGCTGATGCGCACACGGGTGATCGGCAGGATCGGCGTGCCGGCCGGGCCGTTGAAGCTGGAGGCCACGGGCCCCAGCAGCACGAAGGCCTGGAAGCACGAGAAACTGCCGTCCTTCGTCTGCACATTACCCGTGCGGATGCCGCGGATGTCGATGTCCGAGACCTGCGGCGGGCGGGTACGCACCGCGTCGTCGCCAGGCGTGTAGTCGCAGTCGATGGTGATGATCGCGCCGGCCGTCGATGCCACCGGCTGCGTCAGTTCCTTCGCTCCCGGCAGCGGCTTGTACCAGCCCGGCTCGAGCTGCACGCCGTTCGGCAGGCTGACGTCGCGCACGTACAGGTGGCGCAGGAAGCCACCGCGGTTCATGTTGGTCTTGAGGCGGATCGCGGTGTTGAGCGGATCCCTGGCCCAGTGGACGTTGCGGAACTCGACCTGCTGCGCGTACACATGCTCGATGCCGCCGGCCATTTCGCTGCCGAGCGTCACGCCGCCATGGCCGCTGTTCATGATGCAGCGCTGGATCACGATGTTGCGCGTCGGGCCGAAGCCGGTGTCGAGGTTCTTTCCGGCCTTGATCGCGATGCAGTCGTCGCCGTTATTGAAGGTGCATTCCTCCACCAGCACGCCGTCGCAGGCTTCCGGGTCGAAGCCATCGCTGTTCGGGCCCAGGCTTTCCATGTTCACGCGGCGGATCGCCAGGTCGCGGCAGGCCACCGGGTGGTGCAGCCAGAACGGCGCTGCGTTCACCTGGTAGCCCTGCAGCAGCACCTTGCTGCACCCGATGAATTCGATCATGCAGGGACGCAGGTAGTGGCCGCGCCCGAACACGCGGCGCGCCAGCGGCACGCCGGCTTCGGACAGCGCCGGCAGGTAGCGCGAGTCGGTCTGCCAGCGGTCGCCCTCGCCCTCGATCAGGGCGCGCTGCGCTTGCGGCAGGTTCGGCGCCACCTTGGCCAGCGGCAGGTTGGCCGGGTTCGGCGCGACCTCGGTGCGGGTGCGCACCGGCTTGCCGCGGCCTTTCCAGTCCCACCAGCACTCGTCTGGCTTGCCCTCGAAGGGCACGCCGCCCTGGCCGTTCAGGATGCTGGTCCAGTCGGCGCCGGTCAGCGCGATATTGGTCTGGTTGTGGGCATAGACCATCGGCGAGTAGTTCAGGACGTCGTTGCCCTGCCAGCGCGACAGGGTCAGCTTGCCGTTGGCGCCGCAGTCGAATTCGCCGTGGCGCGCATAGTGGTCCGGATTGGCCGAGAAATGCACGCGCGCGCCGGCGGCCAGGTGCACGTGCACGTTCGAGCGCAGCACGATCGGGCCGGCGCAATACCAGTCGCCGGCCGCGATCACGACCCGGCCGCCGCCCTTGGCGTGGCAGGCCGCGATGGCGGCCGCGATCGCCGGATAGGCGTCGGGCGAACCGGCGGCGGGAGTGCGGAGCAAGCCGTCGACGAGCGAGGCGACCTGGCCCTTGACCTCGACCATGGTGCAGGGCTTCGCGCCGTAGGCCGTGATCGGGAAGTCTTCGTCGCGGAAGCGCAGCGGGGTGGCGAAGCGGGCGATGATGTCGTCGGCGCGCTGCCACGGGTCGCCCGCGGTTTTGTTGTTGGAGGTGGCGCAGCCGGCGCCGGCCATCAGGAGGCCGGCGGCAGGCACGGTGCGCAGCAGGGCGCGGCGGCGGGGCTGGAATGTCATCGTCATCTTACTTGCCCGACTTGAGCGTCACACGCACCGGATTGCCGGCGCGGGCAGCGGTGTCCTGCGCCAGGCGCTGCCACTGCGCCAGCGTGGTGATCTCGCCGGCGCGGCTCCAGGCGCCGCCGGCGTAGTAGCGCAGCGGCTTGCCGGCGCTGGCCTTGGCCAGGATCAGTTCGTTCAGCTTGTCCTCGGCGAATCCTTCCGCGCCGGGGAGCACGACCGCGGTGCCGAAGGCGCCGTTGCTCTTCTGTTCGATCCACTGCAGCAGCACCGGACCTTCGCGCTTGACCGCGATGACCGGGTCCTGTCCCTTGTCGCTCGGATTCTTGTTCAGTCCCACGGCGACCGTGATCGGCTCGTTGCCCTCGTACTGGAAGGTGGAGTCGATGCGGTCGAGGTAGTGGCCGGCGTCGACCGTGAAACGCTTGACTTCGCTGACCTGCTTGCCGGCCGCGTCCCAGGCCGCATAGTGGAGTTCGAATACCGCGCGCACCGGGCCGTTGGCCAGCACCTTCCACGAGGTGTAGTTCACGCCCGTGTACAGCTGCTTGCCGTCCCATACGCCGGTGCCGCCCGCGCCGCGCGACTTGCCGACCTGGTACATGTCCATGCCCTCGCCCTCGTCGTCGTGGTAATGGTCATGGCCCTTGTTGTACCAGCGGTCGACGATTGGATAGGGCACCCGCTTGAACCACAGGTCCAGGCCGCTCGTGACCAGCACTTCCTTGTTCATGCCGGCGGGCGAGGGCGCGGCCAGGGCCGGGCCATAGGTACGGTGCGCCACCTTGTCGTTTTCCCAGGCGAAGTCGTCCAGCCGCTCCTGCACGTAGCGGGCGTAGGCCTTCTGGGCGAACACCGGCGCCACGGTATCGATCTTCTCGACCGTGAAGCTGGCGCTCTTCTCGCCCGGGGCGAAGCTGTGCTGGAACAGCAGCTCGCCGTAGGCGATGCCTTCGCCTTTCGGATCCTTGGACAGAGGCGCCACGTTGGTCACCTGGAAGGGCAGCACGCGGCCCTTGGCATCCTTGACCGCGATCTTCTGGATCAAGGCGCCCGGCAGGGCGGCGTTGACGTCGCTCCAGGGGATCGTGATGGTCTCGGACGGACGTGCGATGGACAGGTCGTGCTGGACCGTGACGGCCAGCTTCTCGGCGGCGTAGGCGTTCAGCGATGCTGCGCATGCAGCTGCAAGGATCAGTCGTTTCATGGGTTCGCTCGATGATTGACGCATCATTGCTGATGCTTGTTGTAGTCGGTCTTGCCCCCTTTGGGCAGGTAATGATACGTGCGAACCTTATGCTGGATCTCGAAAGCCGGATTGTTCATCAGCTTGATGATCTCGGCGCCGGCCAGCAGCGTCGGGCCGTAGCCGTGCAGCGCGTGCGCGCTGGTCGGACGGTTGTAGTAATAGACCATGTCGCTGGCGAGGGTGGTGCCGACGCAGGTGCCTTCCACTTCACCCTTGGCGGTGATGCGGGTCGACAGGCCGGCCCAGCCGGCCTGGGCGATCGAGCCGTAGGTGGTCGCCGGGATCCAGCCCTGGTTGACCGCGTGCGCGATCACATAGGTGAACATGGCGCTGGCCGAGGTCTCGAGGTAGGAATCGTTCCGGTCGATCATCTGGTGCCACAGGCCGGTGCCCGACTGCAGCTCGGCGATGCCCTTGATCGCGGCGCGCAGCTGGTTCAGCACCGGCTGGTAGCCGGGGTGGTCCTTCGGCAGCACATCGAGCAGGTCGGACATGGCCAGCACCGCCCAGCCGTTGGCGCGTGCCCAGTAGAAGCGCGGCGCGTCGGGGTGGTTGGCATGCCAGCCGTGGGTGTACAGGCCGAGCTGCGGGTTGAACAGGCGCTTGCTCATGCCCATCACGTTGTTGACGGCGTCGTCGAAGTGCTTGCGGTTGCCGGTCATGCGGCCCATCTCGGCCAGCAGGGGGATGCTCATGTACATGTCGTCGCCCCACAGCGACACTTCCTGCGGACGCTTGCGCGCCATGGTGCCGTCTTCCAGGCGGAACTGCTTGTTGATCACCCAGTCGCTGCAGGTGTCGATCATGGGCTTGAGGTCCGGGCCGACCTTGGCCAGGCGCGCGCGAATCAGGGCGGCGCACATCGAGCCGGAATCGTCCAGCGAGTGCGGGTCGAGGAAGCGCGCGAAGCTGTTGCCCCGGTCGAGGCGGAACTTCTGTTCCTGGGCGCGGAAGTAGGGCAGGGTCTGGGAGAAGAACCCGAAGTGGCGCCGGCTCATCGCCGTGAAACCCTGGTCGCCGGTGGCTTCGGCCGCGCGCAGGAGACCCGAGTGGACCACGCCCATCTCATAGACCTGGATACCATAGTCGCCGCGGCTGGGCTCGAAGATGGCGTCGGCGTTCGGGGTCGTCAGGTCGGTTATCTGGTCGCCGGTCTTCTTGTTGATGATGCGAGACGGCGTGGCGCTGTCCATGTAGTCGCGGATCGACTTGAGCTGGGCAGTCACCTCCGCCACCACCGGCTTCTTGTACGGCACCGGGTAAGTGCCTTCCGAATGGTCCAGCAGGTTCTTGTTGTCAGTGTTGCGGTACTGGCCGCCCTGGGCCAGGGCCGGGCCGCACGTGAGCGCGCAGCCTAACAAGGTGGCAAGCGAGGCTGCCAGCAGGGTCGTCTTCATGAATGTCTCCGGTTTTTTTCGCGGATTTACCCGCTTCGTTCGTCTTACTGGTTGAGCGTCTGTTTTTGGTCAGGCCATTCTAATTTGGTCGGGCCAAAATCGCAAGGTGGACTAGCCACTGCGCGAACTTGTATGGCATACTGAAAAAGAACCTACCTACCAAGGCATCACACCATGAACACCCAAGTCCCGCGCACGATCCGCATGCAGGCCAGCGACAATGTCGCCATCGTCGTCAACGATGGCGGACTGCCCGCTGGCACCGTCTTTCCGGACGGCCTGACCCTGCTCGAGGGCGTACCGCAGGGGCACAAGGTGGCGCTGGCCGACCTGGCGGACGGCGATGCCGTGATCCGCTACGGCGTGACGATCGGCTATGCCAACGGCGCGATCCCGCGCGGCAGCTGGGTCTCGGAGCGCGTACTGCGCATGCCGGCCGCCCGATCGCTCGACGACCTGCCGGTGGGTACCCGCGCGATCGCAGCAAGCCATGACCTGGAAGGGTATACGTTCGAAGGCTACCGCAACAAGGACGGCTCGGTCGGCACCCGCAACATGATGGCGATCACCAGCACCGTGCAGTGCGTCTCGGGCGTGATCGACTACGCGGTCAAGCGCATCAAGGAAGAGCTGCTGCCGCGCTACCCGAACGTCGAGGACGTGGTCGCGCTCGAACACGTGTACGGCTGCGGCGTCGCGATCGATGCGCCGGGCGCCAACATCCCCATCAACACCATCCGCAACCTGTCGCGCAACCCGAACTTCGGCGACAGCGTCATGGTGGTGAGCCTGGGCTGCGAGAAGCTGCCGCCGGCGCGCCTGTTCCCGGCCGGCTCCATCCCGATCGGCAATGCCGAACCGTCGGTCGTCACCCTGCAGGACCAGCAGCACGTCGGCTTCATGTCGATGATCGACAGCCTGATGCGGACCGCCGAAAAACACCTGCAGGAACTGAACGCGCGCCAGCGCGTGACTTGCCCGGCATCCGACCTGGTGGTCGGCGTGCAGTGCGGCGGCAGCGATGCCTTCTCGGGCGTGACCGCCAACCCGGCCGTCGGCTTCGCCACCGACCTCCTGGTGCGCGCCGGCGCCGCCGTGATGTTCTCCGAGGTCACCGAAGTCCGCGACGGCATCGACCAGCTCACCGCACGCGCCGCGACCCCGGAGATCGCCCAGGCAATGGTGCGCGAGATGCAGTGGTACGACGATTACCTGGTGCGCGGGGGCGTCGATCGTAGCGCCAACACCACGCCCGGCAACAAGAAGGGCGGCCTGTCGAACATCGTGGAAAAGGCCATGGGGTCGATCGTCAAGTCGGGCACCACCGCCATTACCGGCGTGCTGTCGCCAGGCGAGAAGCTGCAGCAGAAGGGCCTGATCTACGCCGCGACCCCGGCCAGCGATTTCATCTGCGGCACCCTGCAGATGGCCGCCGGGATGAACGTGCACATCTTCACCACCGGCCGCGGCACCCCTTACGGCCTGGCGGCGGTCCCGGTCATCAAGGTGGCGACCCGCACCGAACTGGCGAACCGCTGGCACGACCTGATGGACGTGAATGCCGGGCGCATCGCCAGCGGAGAGGCTACTATCGAGGATGTGGGCTGGGAGCTGTTCCGCCTGATCCTCGACGTGGCCAGCGGGCGCAAGACCTGGGCCGAACACTGGAAACTGCATAATGCGCTGGCGCTGTTCAATCCCGCGCCGGTGACCTGAACAAATTCGGCGCTGTTATCGCACCATTAATCCGTAGGGTGGGCGGCTTTGCCGCCCACGCGTTCAGCCAGAGCATGCGCTGTCACAGCGCGGCCGGAAATTGGACGCGTGGGCGGGAGACCCGCCCACCCTACGATCGGCATGGATGGCGGTGATCGCGTCACAAGACCAAGGAGTTAGCAATGACCCAAGCAGCAAAAGGCAAACCCTTCAAACGCATCCTGCTGACCGGCGCCGCCGGCGGCCTGGGCAAGGTGCTGCGTGACCGCATCAAGCCCTGGGCCGAGGTGGTTCGCCTGTCCGACGTGGCCGACATGGGCGAAGCGCGCGAGGGCGAGGAAATCGTCCAGTGCGACCTGGCCGACAAGGAAGCGGTACTGAAACTGCTCGAAGGCGTGGACGCCGTGCTGCATTTCGGCGGCATCTCCACCGAGAAGCCCTTCGAGCCGATCATGCAGGCCAACATCCTCGGCGTGGCCAATCTGTACGAAGCCCTGCACAAGGCCGGAACCAAGCGCGTCATCTTCGCCAGCTCGAACCACGCGATCGGCTACCACCACGTCAACACGGTGCTCGACGCGGATTCGCCGACCCGCCCGGACAGCTACTACGGCCTGTCGAAAGTCTTCGGCGAGCAGATCGCGCGCTATTACTTCGACCGCTTCGGCATCGAGACCGTGTGCATCCGTATCGGTTCGAGCTTCCCGGAGCCGGCCAACAAGCGCATGATGAGCACCTGGTTCTCGTACGACGACCTGGTCGAGATGCTGCGCTGCTCGCTGTTCGCGCCGCGCGTCGGCCACACCATCGTCTATGGCATGTCGGATAACGACAGCGTGTGGTGGGACAACCGCCTGGCCGCGCACCTGGGCTACAAGCCGAAGGACAGCTCGTCGAAGTTCGCACACCTGTTCCCGGACACCTCCGAGTTCCCGGCCAAGGACGACGTCACCACCATGTACCAGGGCGGCAAGTTCCTCCTCGACGGCCCGCAATACTGAGTACCGCACCCAAGCGATGTCCACCCCCGTGCTGGAGCGCCTCCTGCTCCGCAACGACCGCCTGCTGGCCGAGATCGTTCCGCAGGTCGGAGGCGGGCTGGCGCGGCTGGACTGGCTGAACGGCGACGAAGCGCAGCCTTTGCTGCGCGGGCTGCCGCCGGACGTGACGGAGTTGCCGCTACCCGGACAGCTGGCCTGCTTCCCCCTGCTGCCCTGGTCGAACCGGATGTCGCCGTCCGGCTTCGATTTCGAGGGCAAACGCCATGTGCCTGCGCCCAACCGGGCCGGCGAACCCTGCCCGATCCACGGCGACGGCTGGCAGCAGCCCTGGCGTGTCGCGGCGCACTGCGACACCTCGCTGACCTTGAGCCTCGACCGCTGGGATGCATCGCCTTTCGCCTACACGGCCGAGCTGCACTACACGCTGTCCAAAGATGCGCTGGTGGTGGAACTCGGTGTGCGTAACGCGGGGCGTAGCGCGCTGCCGTTCGGGCTCGGCCTGCATCCGTGGATGCCCGATCCCCATGGGGCGCGTCTGGAAGCCGGCGCCAACAGCGTCTGGATGGCCGGCCCCGACAAGCTGCCATTGAATCGCCAGGACATTCCCGCAGGCTGGCGCTTCGACAATCCGGCGTCCTTGCCGCAGGACGGCGTCGACAACGTCTTCGAGGGCTGGATTGGCGCCGCCCGCATCGCCTGGCCGCAACGCGGCCTCGCACTGGAAGTACAGGCCGACATGGATTACTTCATTCTCTACGTTCCACCAGGACGCGACTTCTTCTGCTTCGAACCGGTGGACCATCCGATCAATGCGCACAACCTGCCCGGCTACCCGGGCCTGAGCATATTGGCGCCGGGCGCCACGCTGCGCCGCCGCTGCGTGTTCCGGGGCGTGGCGCTGTGAAGCGATTTCCGCTTGGCGTGCTGCTTGCCCTGGCCATGACGGCTGCGGCCGCCCAGGCCCCGTATAACGCTGAAACCACTTACCGCAAGCTGGTCCGCGACTATCCCGACATTCGTATCGCCAGTGCCGAAGCACCGGCGCCGGTGCGGGTGCGCAAGGACCTGGTCTACGCGCAGCGCGCAGACCTGTCCCTGGCGCTCGACCTCTACCTGCCCGGGCCGGCCCACGAGCCGGCGCCGCTGGTGATCCTTGTCCACGGCGGCGGCTGGGCCAGCGGTACCCGCGCCAACATGGCGCCGCTGGCGGCGCGGCTCGCCGCGCGCGGCTATGCCGCCGCCACGGTCAGCTACCGCTTGTCCGGGCAGGCGCCGTACCCGGCGGCCATCCATGACGTGAAAGCGGCGTTGCGCTGGCTGCAAGCGAATGCGGTGGACTTCGGTGTCGATCCCGCGCGCGTGGCCATCGCCGGCGGCTCGGCCGGCGGGCAGATCGCATCGCTGGTCGGCATGACGGAGCCGCAAGCCATTCGCGCCGTGGTGAACATCGACGGCCTGTCCGATTTCACGACGGAAGACGCGCGCAAGCACGAGGACGACCCGAACAAGAAGCCGTCGGCGGCGGGCGCCTGGTTCGGCGGCCGGTATTCCGAGAAGGCAGCGCTGTGGCGCGAGGCTTCTCCCATCAAGCATGTTGGCAAGGACAGCCCGCCGGTGCTGTTCATCGTCAGCGGCGTGCCGCGCTTTTCGGTAGGGCGCGAAGCGATGGCGGCGCAGCTGGCCTCGCACGGCATCCACACCGATACCGTCGCGCTGCCCGGCACCCCGCATTCGTTCTGGCTGTTCGATCCCTGGGTGACGCCGACCATCGACGCCATGACCGCTTTTCTCCAGCGCGTGCTTGGCCCCGTGCCGGGGCGATAGCGCGCCGGCAGGCCGCATCACAGGTGATAGTATTGCCGGACTTCCGCTCTCGACGACTGGAGCCGCCATGCTCATCAACCCGCAGCACACCTATGTACACCTGGCCGACAACGGCCTTGCACAAGCCGTTTCCGGAGCGTCCTTCTGGCAACTGCCGCCGCTTGAGCTCGACAGCTTCGGCCAGGGCTGGCTGATCAGCGAATTCGCATTCACGGAAGACTGGCCGAACTGGGAGATGCATCCGCACGGCGACGAGTTCGTGTACCTGCTGTCCGGTGCGCTCGAGCTGTGGTTCGAGCGCGCCGGTGCGGTCGAGACCATCGTGCTGGAAGGCAGCGGCGCCGTCGTGGTGCCGCGTGGCGTCTGGCATACCGCCAAGCTGCGCCTGCCCAGCCGCATGCTGCACGTGACCCGTGGTGAAGGAACCGAAACGCGGCCGGTGTAACCAAGCTATTCTTGAGCAAACCCATGAAGAGCAGTCCAGGCAGTACCCTCGTCTATTCCACCGAGAGCGGCCGCATGTGTCCCGCATGCCGGCAGCCGCTGGCGGCCTGCGCCTGCAAGGCGCAACCCGTGATCAAGGGCGACGGCGTGGTGCGCGTCTCGCTGCAGACCAAGGGCAGGGGCGGCAAGAGCGTGACGATCGTGAAGGGCCTCGCGCTCGATGCCGCCGCCCTGGCCCAGCTGGGCAAGCAGCTGCGCACGGCTTGCGGCTCGGGGGGGACGGTGAAGGATGGCGTGATCGAAGTACAGGGCGAACATTGCGGCCTGGTCATGGAAACGCTGGCGAAACTCGGCCACCGGCCCAGGCGGGCCGGCGGCTGAGCGGCGGATCAGTCGGCCGCCTGCGCGTACTTCAGGTCGAAGCGGTCGCGCTCCATCACCTTGGTCCATGCGTTCACGAAGTCGTCCACGAAGTGCTTCTCGCCGTCGCGCGCCGCATAGACTTCCGACAGCGCGCGCAGCTGTGCATTGCTGCCGAAGATCAGGTCCGCAAGGGTAGCGGTCCAGCGCCGCTCGCCGCTGGCACGGTCGGTGCCTTCGAACAGGTGCTGGCTGCCTTCCACGCGTTTCCAGGCGGTGCGCATGTCCAGCAGGTTGGTGAAGAAGTCCGGCGTGAGCGTGCCGGGCCGGGTGGTGAACACGCCGTGCCGGACGCCGCCGCTGGTGGCGCCCAGGGCGCGCATGCCGCCCACCAGCGCCGTCATCTCGGGCGCGGTCAGCATCAGCAGATTGGCCTTGTCGAGCATGGCATTGGCCACGTTGCCCGCGGCCCCGGCATGGATATAGTTGCGGAAGCCATCGACGGCCGGCTCGAGCACCTCGAAGGAATTGACGTCGGTCTGGTCCAGCGAGGCGTCGGTGCGGCCAGGGCTGAACGGCACCCGGATGTCGTGCCCGGCCTGCTTTGCCGCCGCCTCCACCGCGGCGCAGCCGCCCAGCACGATCAGGTCGGCCATCGACACCCGCTTGCCGTTGGCGGCGCTTGACGCGTTGAATTCCTGCTGGATCGCTTCCAGCCCTTGCAGCACCTGCGCCAGCTCGGCCGGGTCGTTCGCTTCCCAGTCCTTCTGGGGCGCCAGGCGGATGCGGGCGCCGTTGGCGCCGCCGCGCAAGTCGCTGCCGCGGAAGGTGGAGGCCGACGCCCAGGCCGTCTTCACCAGTTGCGGGATCGACAGGCCGGACTGCAGCAGGCGGCTCTTGAGCGCCGCGATGTCGGCATCCTCGACCAGCGGGTGGTCCCTGCCTGGGAGTGGGTCCTGCCAGATCAGGTCTTCCTGTGGCACCAGCGGGCCCAGGTAGCGCACTTTCGGTCCCATGTCGCGGTGGGTCAGCTTGAACCAGGCGCGCGCGAACGCGTCGGCGAATTCCTCCGGGTTGGCCAGGAAGTGGCGCGCGATCTTCTCGTAGGCGGGATCGGCGCGCAGCGCCAGGTCGGCCGTCGTCATCATCGGCTGGTGCAGCTTGCCGGGGATGTGGGCGTCGGGCACGTTGCGGCCGGCGTCGCCCTTGGGCTTCCATTGGTGCGCGCCGGCCGGGCTCCTGGTCAGCTCCCACTCGAAGCCGAACAGGGTCTCGAGGTAGCTCATGTCCCACCTGGTGGGCGTCGCTGTCCAGGCGCCTTCGAGGCCGCTGGTGATGGCGTGCGCGCCGACGCCGCTTTCGTAGGCGCTCTTCCAGCCGAGGCCCAGTTCTTCGATGTTGGCGCCTTCGGGATCGGCACTCAGGTGGCTCGCGGGGCCGGCGCCATGGCACTTGCCGAATGTGTGGCCGCCGGCCACCAGCGCCACGGTCTCCTGATCGTCCATGGCCATGCGGCCGAAGGTGTCGCGGATGTCGCGGGCCGAACGTAACGGATCGGGCTCGCCGTTCGGACCTTCCGGGTTCACGTAGATCAGGCCCATCTGCACCGCGGCAAGCGGCTTGGCCAGCTCGCGCTCGCCGCTGTAGCGTTCATCGCCCAGCCAGGTGGATTCGGGACCCCAGTCGATCGGCAGTGGCTCCCAGATGTCTTCGCGGCCGCCACCGAAGCCGAAGGTCTTGAAACCCATGGATTCGAGTGCCACGTTACCGGCCAGGATCATCAGGTCCGCCCACGACAGCTGCTTGCCGTATTTCTGCTTGATCGGCCACAGCAGCCTGCGCGCCTTGTCGAGGTTGCCGTTGTCGGGCCAGCTGTTGAGAGGGGCGAAGCGCTGTTCGCCCGAGCGGGCGCCGCCCCGGCCGTCGAAGATGCGGTAGGTGCCCGCCGAGTGCCAGGCCATGCGGATGAAGAAGGGGCCGTAGTGGCCGTAGTCGGCCGGCCACCAGTCCTGCGAGTCGGTCATCAGGGCATGGAGGTCGGCGATGACGGCATGCAGGTCGAGCTTCCGGAATTCTTTCTTGTAGTCGAAGTCTTGCAGCATGGGGTCGCCCAGCTTGCTGTGCTGGTGCAGCACGCCCAGGTTCAGCTGGTCGGGCCACCAATGCGCATTGGTACGGGTCTGCTTGGGCTTCCGGTCATGTGCCACAGGGCACTTGGTTTCCGCTTCGGCGGTTTTCAAATCCATCCCTTGATCGTTCATGCTGGTGTCTCCTCATTGTCGACATATGGCGGCTTGCTCATGCACGCAAGCATAAGACCTCGATGCCGTCGTTTCCAATTGTCGTTTTGTATAGGGACGATAGCAATGTACAGGGGAGTCACTGGCCGATGGCTTCCTTTCCGCCCGCGCGCACCCGGTACCACACGATGCCGATCAGTTCGTACATGGCGTACCAGGAACGGCGCAATCCTTCGGCGCTGGGCACCCAGGCATGGATACTGCGGGCCTGGCCGGTAAAGAACATGGTCGGCGCGTCGACCACCTCGAGGCCGGCACGTTGGAACGCGGCACGGGCGCGTGCCATGTGCATGGCATCGGTCACGAGCAGGACACGCCGGACGCCGTGCTCGCGCAGCAGCGCGGCGCTGTGGGCGGCGTTCTCGCCGGTATCGCGCGAGCGCGCTTCAAGCCATTGCACCGGTACGCCGAAATCCTCGCGCAGCGCCACGGCCATGGCGTCGGCCAGTGAGTACGGGCGCTCACCGGCTGCCGGCGTGCCGGCGCTGCCGCCGCTGACCAGGATCGGCAGGGCCGTGCGCCGTTGCAGGTGCGCCGCGTAGCGCAGGCGCGCCAGGGCGATGTAGTCGGGGATGTCGCGGCCGCCGTATTCGGGAGCCTCGCGCAGCCGTCCGGCGGCCAGCACGACGATTGCCTGGGCGCCGGCGCGCTCGGGCGCTCGCAGTGGCGTGGTCATCCGCTCCAGCGGCCGGATGAACAGGTCCGCGCCCGCCGTCGTGGACAGGAAGGCCAGCGCCGCCAGCGCGGCTCCGGCGAGGGTGCGCCCGGCGCGTGGCCAGCGCCGCCGCATCGCGAGCCCGGCGAGGATGAGCAGGAACAGGCTGGCGGGCGGCAGGAACAGGCTGCGCGGGATGGCGTTGATCAGGTCGAGCATCCCGCTATCCTAGCGCATCCGCCGCGCCATTCCTTCGTTCAGGCCTGCAGTGTGGTGTTGTGCACCTTGCCCGCGATGGTCACGTTGGTCAGCTTGACGTTGCGGACGTTGTAGATGAACCAGGGCTGCGCCGCGTTCACCGGGGTGCCGAAATCGCAATCGGTAATGGTGACATCGCGAATCGGCAGGATCTCGGCCGGCTTGTCGCCGTTGTAGTCGAAGGCGACCGGACCGAGCAGCAACAGCGCCTGGTAGCACGAGCGCGGGCCGTCCTTGGTGGCGACGTTGCCTACCCTGACGCCCGAGATGTGGATGTGCTCGACGACTGGCGGGCGAGTGCGCACGTTGTCGGCGTTGGGCGCGTAGTCGCAGTCGAAGGTGATCACGGCGCCGGCCCCGGCTCCCACCGACCTGGGCTGGATCGGCGAGCCTGGAAGCGGGGTGTAGAACTGCGGTTTCAGGTTCACGCCATTCGGCATCGTCATGTTGCGCACGTAGAAGTGGCGCAGGAAGCCGCCGCGGTTCATGTTGGTCTTCAGCCGGATCGCGGTGTTCAGCGGGTCGGTGGCCCAATGCGCGTTGCGGAACTCGATGTCCTGCGCATACACGTGCTGGATACCGCCCGACATCTCGCTGCCCAGGGTGACGCCGCCGTGGCCGCTGTTCATGACGCAGTTCTGGATCACCACGTTCTGGGTCGGACCGAACTGGGTGTCGAGGTTCTTGCCGGCCTTGATCGCGATGCAGTCGTCGCCGCTGTTGAACGTGCAGCCGTCCACCAGCACTGTATTGCAGGCTTCCGGATCGAAGCCGTCGCTGTTCGGGCCCATGCTGTCCATGTGCACGCCGCGGATCTCCAGCTTGCTGCAGTTGACCGGGTGGTGCTGCCAGAACGGCGCCTGGTTCAGCTGGTAGCCCTGCAGCAGCACGCTGGTGCAGCCGATGAATTCCACCATGCAGGGGCGCAGGTAGTGGCCGCGGCCGAACACGCGCTTTGCCACCGGCACGCCCGCTTCCGACAGCGTCGGCAGGTAGGCTTCGTCGGTGCGCCACTTGTCGTTCTTGCCTTCCATGAGCGCGACCTGGGCGTCGCTCAGCTTCGGGGCCACGGCCCGGATCGAGCCAGGATTGAGCGGGTTGACGGCAATCTGCGTGCGCTGCGGGTTGGGCGCTTTTCCTGCCACGCCTTTGCGCTTGCCCTTCCAGTCCCACCAGGTCTCGCCGTCGGCGCGCGGCACGCCGCCCTGGCCGTCGAGGATGCTGGTCCAGTCCTCGCCGGTCAGGGCGATATTGGTCTGGCCGTAGGCGTACACCATCGGCGAATAGTTCAGGCAGTCGTTGCTCTGCCAGCGCGAGATCACCAGCTTGCCATTGGCGCCGCAGTCGTAGTCGCCGTATTTCGCGAAGTCGTCCGGGTCGTTGCTGAAGTAGACGTGCGCGCCCTTGGCCAGGTGCACGTTGACATTCGACTTCAGGACGATCGGGCCTTTCACCAGCCAGTTACCGGCCGGGATCACGACCCGCCCGCCGCCCGCCGCACTGCAGGCCGCGATCGCCGCGGCGATCGCGGCATAACAGTCGCGCGCGCCCGGCGCCGGCGTGCTGACCTTGCCCTCTTCGTGGTCGGCCACATAACCGGTGACCATGACCGCCTCGCAGGGCACGGCGCCATAGGTGGTGATCAGGAAGTCGCGCCTGGGGAAGGACAGCGGCTTCCTGAACCCGTCGATGATGCTTTGCGCGCGCGCCCAGGGGTCGTCTTTTTCCAGCGTGCTTCCTTCGCGTGCGGCGAGCGCTGGTCCCATCGCCAGGCCGGCTATCGACGCCGATGCGGCGTACAGCAGCGAGCGGCGTTGCGAATCGATGTGCTTCCTTGTCATATCGACCTTAGAACGTGTAGTCCGCACGCACCGTGAAGGCACGCCCGATCGGCTTGGCGATGTTCTGCGCAAACACGACCCGCGAGGACAGGCGCTGGTTCGACAGTGGCGGATCGGTGTCGAACAGGTTGTTCACGCCGGCGCCGACCTTGAACTTCTTCGAGAACTTGTACGTGGTCGACAGGTTGTACACGCGGTATGGCTCGATCACGTTGTAGAACGGCTGTCCCGGCTGCTGGGTCGGCAGGGCATTGGTGTCTTCGTAGCTCGACGAATACTGCTGCGTCAGCTGGGCGAAGAACGGACCGTAGGCCCAGTTCACGCGCGCCTGGTGCTTCCACTTGAAGATGTAGGTGTTGGCCGAGGTGGAGCCGGTGGACAGGGCGCCGATCCTGCCGACGCTGTCGACCCATGGACTGCCTTCGTCGTTCTGACCTTCGTACTTGTCGGTGTAGGTGCCGTCCATCGAGACGCCGAAGCGGCCCCAGGCCTTGGTCGGCAGCGAGTAGTTCAGGCTGAGATCGATGCCCTGGGTCTTCAGGCCGCCCATGTTCAGGCGCGTCTTCGTGATGTACTGCAGCGTGCCGTCCGGGTTGCGCACGAACAGGTCCTGGTAGCGCGCCAGGTTGTCGAAGATCGAATCCTCGTTGATCTGCGCGATCGTGCCCTTCATGTCGATCTTCCAGAAGTCGACGGTGGCGACGAAGTTCTTGACCGGCTCGACCACGAAGCCGACGGTATAGGTCTTCGACTTCTCCGGCTGCAGGTCCGGGTTGGCGCCGGTGAGCGTGGTGAGGCGCGTGTTGCAGACGCGCTCCGCGTCCAGGCCCAGGCCGGCGTAACGCGGATCGGTGGTCACGCTGCCGGAACCGGCGACGTTCGGGGTAGCGCTCGGGCACAGCAGCGGATCGTCCCAGCTCGAGGTCGACGGGGTCAGCGTGCGCGGGGTGCCATACAGTTCCGGCAGGGTCGGCGCACGGAAGCCGGTGCTCACCGTGCCGCGCACCATCAGCTGCTTGAGCGGCTGGTAGCGGAAGCTGGCCTTCGGATTCCAGGTCGAACCGAAGTCGCTGAAATAGTCGCCGCGCACCGCGAAGTTCAGGTTCAAGGCTTTCGTCACCGGCGCATCGAGTTCGGCGTACAGGCCGCTGACCTTGCGTTGGCCGCTTGGGTTGTTGCCCGGCGAGCCCGACACCCGCCAGACCACCTCGTCGGCGATCATGCGCGCATCTTCCTCGTAGGTTTCACGGTGCCAGTCGCCGCCCACGGCGAGGCCCAGGGAGCCGCCCGGCAGGTCCATCAGCGTGCGGCTCAGGTTGAAGTCGATACCGTAGTGGCGCACGTCGGCCACGCGGAAGTCTTCGCCATCGGCCGAGATGCTGTCGAGATAGGCACGGCCGGCGGCGTCCTGCGCGCCGAACGGGTTCAGGATGCCGTTGGCGACGCCGGCGTACAGGCCCGGCGTGCGCACGAAGTTTTCCTTGAAGCCGGTGTCGCGGTGGCTGTAGCCGTAGGAGCCGCCGACACGGTAATCCCAGCCTTTGATCTGACCCTCGTCGGCGACCACCAGGCGGCCGTTCTTCTGCACGTCGTGCAGCTTGGCCGCGCCGAGTTCATCCAGGCTCCAGGTCAGCGCCAAGTCTTCGCCGTTCAGGCCGGCCACGGCCGGCACGCCGCCGCTGCCGCCCGGGTACCACTTGCTGGCCTTGGTGATCATCAAGGGCTTGCGCGAGGCCGTCCGGACGTCATAGTTGGTATTCGCACCGAAGGGCTGCGGCGGGCTGATGGCGTCGATGTAGGAGCGCGACAGGTTCAATTCCACCGTCAGCACGCCGCCGTCGCCATGCGCCAGGCTGCCCTTGGTGAACAGGGTGACCTGCTGGTTTTCCGGCAGCAGCTGCGGGTACAGCGTGACATCGGTGATGCAGGTCTTGCCGCCGTTGGCGTTGGTGCGGGTCGAGGGCACCGTGGTCTGGGGCAGGCCCGGGGCCACGCAGCCGGCCGCGAAATACGGGTTGCCGGTGATATTGGCCGAGCGTCCGTTGCGGTAGATGGTGTAGTTCGCCGGCGAAGCCGAGCCGCCCGAGGTATTCGAAGTGAACGGGTTGCCGCCGAGTGCGGCGAGCTTGACCGGATCCCAGATCTGCGGACGGTCCTTCTGCATCAGCGATTCGCGGCGCTGGGCGCTGAAGGCGGTGTAGACGTTCCAGCCGTCGGTCGCCATATTGCCCTTGCCGGCGACCAGGGTGACCCGCTTCTGGTCACCGCCACCGGACTGTTCCGGCTGCACCGTACTGGCGTGGATGGTCACGTCCTCGACCGATTTCCTGGTGATGAAGTTGACCACGCCGGCGATCGCGTCGGTGCCGTACAGGGCCGAGGCGCCGTCGCGCAGCACTTCGACGCGCTCGATGGCGGCCATCGGAATCACATCGACGTTGACCGAACTGGCGCCGAGCGCCTCGTTGGCCAGGCGACGGCCGTTGAGCAGGACCAGGGTGCGGTTGGTATTCAGGCCGCGCATGTTGATCATGGTGCCGCCGCCGCCGCCGCCGACCGGCTCATTGGTCGCAGCGACCGTCAGGGCGACCGCGACTTCGGACATGGTCGTCAGGCCCTGGTTGGTCAGCTCTTCGGCTTTGTAGGTGGTCAGCGGCAGCGCATTCTCGGTAGCCAGGCGCTTGATCGAGGAACCGGTGACTTCGACCCGCTGCATCGGCGCTTCCTGCGCCGCGGCGGTGTTCATCATGGTCAGCACTGCGGCAGTGACTGCCGACAGTAGGAAGCGCGGTTCTGTGATTCGTGGGTTTTTCACTGCATGTCTCCTGCATAAATCGTCGAGTGCGTCCGGTGGTTTCCTGGATCGCGCGTTCCAAGGGTCAGCGCTGTCGTTCGCGGGCCGCCGAGTCATTCAGTGGCGCCGTGAAGAATACTCAGCAGACGGTTGGTGTGGTGGCGATTCTACTTTGGTCTGGCCGCTTTCGCAATCTGGACGAGCCAGTTATTGCGTGGTCTGTTCGTAAATACAATCTGGTTGGACCAGTTGGTGAACCTGCAATCTTTTCGGGAATGCCGCGGCGACCTGCCGGCACGGCGGGAAGATGAGGGCAGCGAGGAATGGCCGGGCCGCCGGCCTGGCGCCCGGCCGAGACCCGGAAGGCTGGATCAGCCGCGCGAGAAGGTGCGGGTCACGCGGTCGAGGTGGGCGCGCATGGCGGTGCGGGCGCCGGCGACGTCGTGCGAGGCGATGGCGGCGAAAATGTTGCGGTGGTCGATCAGGGTTTGCTGGCGCAATTCCTCGGTCTGGAAATGCTCCTTCAGTTTGTGCCAGAGCGAGCCGCGCTGGCTCCACAGGTATTCGATCACGCCGACCATCGCGCTGTTGCCGGTGGCGCGCGCGATCGCCAGGTGGAAGTTGCGGTCGGCCGATTCGTTGCCGCTGCGTTCTTCGTGGTGCTGCTCCATCTCTTCGACCGCGCGCAGGATGGCGTCGATGGCCGAATCGCTGGCATGTTTCGCGGCCAGTGCCGCCACCTCGACCTCGATCAGGCGGCGCGCCGCCAGCACCTCGAAGGGACCGGGGCCCGCGGTCGGCACTTCGGCCTGCGGCTTGGCTTGCTCGCTGACGTAGACCCCCGAGCCGCCGCGCACTTCGACCTTGCCGCCCAGCTCCAGGGCGATCAGGGCTTCGCGCAGCGAGGTGCGGCTGACGCCCAGCTTGCCCGCCAGTTCGCGTTCGGCCGGCAGGCGCTCGCCCGGCTGGATGTTCTCGGCGCGGATCAGCTCCTCGATCCTGCCGGATACCACCCGGTACAGCCGTGGCTCGTTGACGCTGGTGTCGTTCAGCGCAGCGGTTTTCTTCATCGAATGGGTCCGTCAGGATAATTGGTTGGCAGATGCCAAAGGGCGAATCTTAGTTTGGTACTGATTATGTTGCAAGTGGACCAACCAATTATACGTCAACAGTGTGGCGCTACCGCCGCGCCACGCTGTTTTCAAGGCTTGGGATTCCAGCCGCGCCCCGCGAATACCGCCGCACGGTTCGACAGGCGTTCGGCCTGCGCACGCGTCATCTGGAAGCCGCCGTAGCTGCGCGGCTGCCCGTCTTCGTCCGTGTTGCCAAATTCGCGCCAGCCGCCTTCGAGCGGATTCGGCAGCGGCTTGCGGTACCACGCATCCTGCGCGATGTGCGGGCCGACGCTGCAGCCGATGAAGGCCACGTTGTCCCAGGTATTGGCGGTGCCGGGCGAGCGCGCGAAATAGGTGGCCCCAATCGGCGGCAGGTTACCCGCAGGGCCAGGGCCGCGCGTCAGGCGCGAACGCAGGAACACGAAGCCGGGTTCGTCCCTGCCCACGGTGCGCGCCTGCACGATGTAGCCGCCGCTTTGCGGGTTGGCGCTGTCGCCGAGGGTGCGCAATTCGCTGTCCTCGAACAGGGCGGCGCGGTTGTTCCCCCACACGAAGTCGACGTTGCCCTCGATGAGCGACTTGTAGAACCAGGAGTAGCCATGCAGCTGCAGCGTGTCCTGCTCGCTGATGAAATGGGCATTACGTGCGATGAGGCGGCCCTGGTCGCTGGCGAAGAAGATCGTCTCGGCCTGCGCCGAGTGGCCGTCGCTGCGGCGCGTGCTGTTGTGCAGCGCGATGTCGCGCAGTTCCAGCATGTCGACGTCCTGGGCCAGGAACTGGGCGCGGCCGCCCGTGATGCCGGCGCTGCCGGATGGCTGTCCGGTGCCCGAACCCGGATTGCGGGTATCGCTGTTGGCGGCGCGGATGATGGTCCGGTCACGGCTCTGCCCGCGCAACATGACATTGTCCTTGTCGACCAGGTAGAGCAGTTCCGGATAGACCCCGTCGCGCACGTTCACCGTGATCGCCTGCTCCCGCGGCAGCGACATGGCGTAGTCGAGTGCGCCCTGCACGGTGCGGAAGTCCGCGCGGCTGTCGTCGTCGACCGTGACGCTGTCGCCCACGGGCTTGAACGGCGTGGTGCGGAAGGACCAGCGCGCGCCCCGGAAGCCCTTGGCGCGCACCAGGCGGGCGTCGACCACCGCTTCGTACTCGGCGCCGCGTTCCAGCGCCACCGGCATCCGCACGTACAGCTCCTTGCCGTGCACCCGGATCGGGTGCTGGCGTACCAGGCGCTGGCGCTGCGCCGGTCCCATCGCGATCACGTTCTCTCCCGGACGGATGACGGCGACCAGCGTCCGGTCGCGCTTGCGATAGACGCGCACGCTGCCTTCGCCGGTGAGCACCGGTTCCTCGGCGAAGACGAGGCGCAGCGGCGTATCGGGCGGCACCCCGCGCTCGCCACTGGCCGGGTGGGCGATGGCGGAGGCGGGCAGGGTGGCGGCGCCGGGGGCGGCGAAAGGCGCGCCCACGTCGACCGTGAACACGGCCTGCGCCCAAGGATCGTCCAGGCTGCGCACCGTCACGGTGGTGCGGCCGGCAGCGAGCGGGGCCAGGCGCAGGGCGCCGCTTCCCACCTCGGCGCCGGCGATGCGCGGATCGGCCGAGACTGCGGCAATTCGGGCGGCGCCGCCGACCCTGACGGTATCTGGCATGTCGCCCGCCTGCAGCCCGATCCGGTCGGCACCGACATGCACGGTCACGCGCTCGGGCGGCGTGCCGGCAGGGCCGCCGCGCAGGTCGAGCAGGGTGCTGGCGCCGGCGTCCCAGGATACCGGCTGCACGGCGGGCAGCGGCGGCGCCACCAGCCAGGTGGCCCTGTCGCCATCGACCGAGACGTTCAGCAGATTGCCCTGCGGCCCCGGTTCGGCGGCGTAGCGGAGCACGACGGGCACGCCCGGCAGCGAGGCATTGCGGCGCACCTGCTTGATGCGCTTGATCTCGCCGCCGCGCGATTCCAGCAGCTCCACCTGGAACACCTTGCCGCCGTCGGTCAGCGCCAGGCTTGCGCCCTGCCAGTCGCCGTTGTCGTCCTGGCGTGAGCGCAGCAGGAATGGGGCGCCTGCGGCCGGGACGAAGCGGGCCTCGACATAGCCGTCCGCTGCCGCCTGCAATGGACGCGGGCCGGCATGCTGGCGCACGTGGCGCGCCACGTCGGCGGCCGGCAGGGCGGTGAAGCCGTAGGGTACGCGCCAGCCGGCGTCGCCGCCGGCCGGGCAGTCCTTGAGCGGCGCGCCGTTCAGCAGCGAGCCGCTGTCGGTATGGATGCCCGGGCTCGCGCCCGGATCGCGCACTACCTGCGCGCAGCGCTGCGCACCGGCGATGTCGAAGGCATTGGCATCCGAGATGATGCGCGAGGCGTGGCCCGCGCCGACGCTGTAGCTGTGGCCGTAGACCGGGTGTTTGCGGTCGCCGACGTAGTAATTGTTCAGCAGGTGGACCTGGCCGTAGCGCACCCGCGGCGCACGCTCGGCCACGTGCTCGAACAGGTTTCCCTTGAGCGTGATGCGCAGGTGGCCCGCGTCGCCGCCGGCGCGGTCGCTCGCGCCGATCAGCATGGTCTTCTCGTGCTGGGCGAAGTGATTGTAGGTGACGCTGACGAAATCGGAGGCCTGGCTGATGTCGAGCGTGCCGTCATGGCACTGCTTCAGCTTGCCGTTCTCGACCGGCTGGGTGTCGTCGGTGGCGGGCGCGTCAGTGAAGCTGTTGTGGTCGATCCACACGTGGTGCGAGCCGGACACCGTGATGGCGTCGAACAGCGAATTCCAGTTGCCCTTGGGGCCGTCCTGCGGGTCCCAGCGCGGGCTGACATCGCAGGGGTTGCGCAGCGCGAGGTTGCGGATGATCACTTGCGAGACCTTCGTTACCGCCAGCGCGCCGTTGACGAAGCCGGCGCCGGGCGCGACGCCGATCAGGGTGGTGTTGGAGGGAATGCGTACGGCGCCGCGCTGCGCCTGGTCCGCGCTGTCGCGGAAAGCGCGCCCTTCGCTCATGTCGATCGCCGCCGCGATGCGCACGATGCGCGCGGGGGCCGGCGCAGCCAATGCCGCCAGCAGCTGCGCGCGGTCGCGCACGGTGTAGACGTGGGCGGGGCTGGCCAGGGCGCCGCCGCGGGTGCCGCCCTCTTGTGCAGCCCAGCCGTCGAAGGGGGCGTGCTGGCGCTCGGCCGTGGGGATCGGGGCCGACTCGGTGGCGGGCCTGAATGGAGGAGTGACAGGTGCGGCCACGGCGCCTGCCGCGGCCAGCGCAAGCAGGGCAAACGGCGGCGCCTTCATCGTGCGCCCCGCATGGCTGCGGACAGCGCCGGCAGCTGGCGCATCAGTTCTTGCGCCATGATGCCCGAAAAGCGTTCCGCGCCGAGCGGCCCGAGGTGGGTGTAGTCGAAATTGGCCCCTGTGCGTGCCAGCTTGTCGGCTTCCTGCGGGCCCATGTCCTGGACGGCTGCCAGCGACAGCGCATTCAGGTCGACCAGCGGCGTCTTCGTGTTGCGCGCAATCCGGCGCACGGTGGCGGCCCAGGGCGCCAGGTCGTTGTGCACGTAGCCGTCCTTGAAGCTGCGGCGCGTGAGCGGCGTCACCAGCACCGGCACGCCGCCGAGCGCGCGCGCCTCTTCCACGTAGCGCTGCATGTTGGCCGGGAATTCGGTGACGTAGTCGGTCGAGCGCCCCGGCTTGCCGGGCTGGTCGTTGTGGCCGAACTGGATCAGCACCCAGGTCTTGCCGAAGCCCGCGCCCTCGCGCAGCAGTTGCAAGACTTCGTCCCAGCGCTTCTCGGCGCGAAAGCTCCCCGAGCTGCGGCCGCCGCGCGCCAGGTTGTGGCACGCGGTCTCCGGAGTGAAGCGCGCGCACAGGGCGTCGCCGTAGCCGGTGGTGCTGGCCATGGTGGAGTCGCCGACCAGGATCACGCGGTCGGGCAGAGCGGGAGCGGCGTGCACCTGGGCCGCGAACAGCAGGGGAACGAGACAGGCGAGGGAGAAAACGGGACGAGGCATGGACAAGCTCCTAAGGGTTGGTCAGATTCTATTTTGGCCTGACCAATTTATCAAGCGGTCAGGCCGCGCGTGGTGTTGCAGCAGCAGGACACTTGTATCTGTCGTAAGACGTCAGACATCTTGTCGTGATATATAATCGAGTCATTCCTTTCTCGAGCCATCTATCTTCATGATCCCTACGCAGCGCAAGCCCCGCAACCTCGCACAGGGCGTCGTCGAACAGATCAGCGGCAGCATCCGCCAGGGCATCCTCAAGCCCGGCGAGAAACTGCCGACCGAGTCGTCGATGATGGCGCAGCACGGCGTGAGCCGCACCGTGGTGCGCGAGGCGATTTCGCACCTGCAGGCCTCGGGCCTGGTACAGACGCGCCACGGCATCGGGACCTTCGTGCTGGAACGTCCGCAGGCCGGCCTGGGCATCGATGCCGAAAGCATCCTGACCCTGCGCGACGTGCTGTCGATCCTGGAATTGCGCATCGGCGTGGAGACCGAGACCGCCGGCCTGGCCGCGGTACGCCGCACCGACGAGCAGGTGCGCGACCTGGAGGCGGCGCTGGCCGAGATGCACGAAGCGATGGCGGTCGGCCGATCGGCGGTGGATGCCGACAAGCGCTTCCACCTCCTGATCGCGCAGTCCACCGGCAACCGCTATTTCGAAGACATCCTCACCCAGCTCGGCAACGCGATCATTCCGCGTGCGCGCCTGAACACGGTCGAGCTGGAGCAGGACAAGCCGGCCAAGTTCAACGAGCGCGTCGGCCGCGAGCACGACGACATCTACCGTGCCATCGAGCGCCGCGACCCGGAAGCCGCACGTGCGGCGATGCGCACCCACCTGTCCAATAGCCGCGAGCGGCTGGTGGAAGCACAGCGTCGTATCGAATCCATGATCAATTAAAAAAAGTCGCACTTAGCGCTTGCAGGGTCATCCGTTAGGTTGTACGATGACATACAACCTGAAGCAGTTTTTACTCATACCTGTCCTGGAGACTCTGTAATGCAACCGCTTGAACTACAAAAAGTCCTGTCGCACGGCCTGCTGTCCTTCCCGATCACCGATTTCACCGCCGAACTCGAATTCGACAAAGCCGGCTACCAGAAGCGCCTCGAATGGCTGGCACCATACGGCGCGACCGCGCTGTTCGCCGCCGGCGGTACCGGCGAATACTTCTCGCTGCACGGCGAAGAGTACGGCCAGATCGTCAAGACCGCGGTCGACACCTGCGCCGGCACCGGCGTTGCGATCCTGGCAGGCTGCGGCGGTCCGACCCGCGCCGCCATCGCCCACGCACAGGAAGCCGAGCGCCAGGGCGCCCAGGGCCTGCTGCTGCTGCCGCACTACCTGACCGAGTCGAACCAGGACGGCCTGATCGCCCACGTGGAAGCGGTGTGCCGCTCCGTGAAGATCGGCGTCGTGGTCTACAACCGCGCCGCCTGCCGCCTGACCCCGGATTCGCTGGCCAAGCTGGCCGACCGCTGCCCGAACCTGATCGGCTTCAAGGACGGCATCGGCGACATCGAACTGATGGTCTCGATCTGGCGCAAGATGGGCGACCGCTTCAGCTACCTGGGCGGCCTGCCAACCGCGGAAGTGTATGCCGGCGCCTATAAAGCCCTGGGTACCCCGGTGTACTCGTCGGCCGTGTTCAACTTCGTGCCGCAACTGGCGATGGACTTCTACCACGCCACCGCCGCCGGCGACACCGCCACCACCAACCGCCTGATCGACGAGTTCTTCCTGCCGTACCTGGACATCCGCAACCGCAAGGGCGGCTACGCCGTCAGTATCGTCAAGGCAGGTGCGCGCCTGGTCGGCCATGGCGCCGGTCCGGTGCGTCCGCCGCTGACCGACCTGACCGCGGCAGAAGACGAAATGCTGCTGGCCCTGATCCAGAAGCAGAAGAACCCGGTATAAACCATGCAAATCACTGGTGAAATGATCATCGGCAGTCAGCTCGTCCGCGGCAGCGCGGGCGAGGTGCAAGCCTACAACCCGTCCACCCGCGGCGAGATCGGCCCGGCCTTCGGCCAGGCGACCGGCGCGGATGTGGAACGCGCCTGCGAACTCGCGGCCGCCGCCTTCGATCCGTACCGCGCACTGCCGCTGGAACAGCGCGCCCGCTTCCTGGAAGCGGTGGCGGAACAGATCCTGGCCATCGGCCCGGACCTCATTGAACGCGCCCAGCAGGAAACCGGCCTGCCGCAAGCCCGCCTGGAAGGCGAGCGCATGCGCACCGTGACCCAGCTGCGGCTGTTCGCCAAAGTGGTGCGCGACGGTCGCTTCCTGGGCGCGACCATCGACAGCGCGCTGCCGGACCGTACCCCGCCGCGTCCCGACCTGCGCCTGGCCAAGATCGGCCTCGGCCCGGTCGTGGTCTTCGGCGCCAGTAACTTCCCGCTGGCCTTCTCGGTCGCCGGCGGCGATACGGCGTCGGCACTGGCGGCCGGCTGCCCGGTCATCGTGAAAGCGCACGGCGCCCACCTCGGCACCTCGGAACTGGTCGGCCGCGCCGTCCAGCGCGCGGTGCAGGAGTGCGGCCTGCCGGAAGGCGTGTTCTCGATGATCTTCGGCGACGGCCGCACCATCGGGCAGGCGCTGGTCGGCCACCCGGCCATCAAGGCGGTCGGCTTCACCGGCTCGCGTGGCGGCGGCACCGCGCTGATGCGCACCGCGGCCGCACGTCCGGAACCAATCCCGGTCTACGCCGAGATGAGCAGCGTGAACCCGGTGTTCCTGTTGCCGGCCGCGCTGGAAGAAGGCGGCGCCGCGCTGGCGCAAGGCTTCGTCGACTCGCTGACCCTGGGCGTCGGACAGTTCTGCACCAACCCGGGCCTGGTGTTCGCGGTCAAGGGCGCGGCACTGGATGCCTTCACTGCGGCGGCCACCACGGCGCTGGCAGCCAAGGGCGCCGGTACCATGCTGACCGCCGGCATCCATGATGCCTACAACAGCGGCATCGCGCGCTTCGGTTCGACTGGGGGCGTGCGCCTGGTCGCACAGGGCGGTACGGAAGGTATCGGCTGCGCCGCGCAAGCCGCGCTGTACGAGGTCGAGGCCGCCGATTTCCTGGCCAACCCGGACCTGCAGGACGAGGTCTTCGGCCCGGCTGCGCTGGTGGTGCGTTTCGACAGCGCCGAGCAATTGCTGCAGGCAGCCGAGCAGCTGCACGGCCAGCTGACCGCCACCGTGCACGTGAAGCCGGCCGACCATGGGTTGGCGGGCAAGCTGCTGCCGGTCCTGGAACGCAAGGCGGGCCGGGTGCTGTTCAACGGCTTCCCGACCGGCGTCGAAGTGTCGCACGCCATGGTCCACGGCGGCCCGTTCCCGGCCACCAGCGACAGCCGCACCACCTCGGTGGGCGCGAGCGCGATCGACCGCTTCCTGCGTCCGGTGTGCTACCAGAACGTGCCGGAAGGCTTGCTGCCGGAGGCGCTTCGCGACGACAATCCACTGCGCCTCGCACGCGTGCTGGATGGCGACCTCAAGGTTGTCGGGTAATGCCTGGGGGGCGGCTTCGGCCGCCCCTTTTTCGATTGATGCACCAGCCGGAGGAGACGCCGGCTGTTTCGTTTGAAAAGAACTGATCCCATGAATCAGCAAGTCATGAGCGCCAATACCAAGCAAGGCACGGCGCAGGCCCCGGAGCTTGCCTCCACGGTGGGGAAATACCGCTGGACCATCTGCGCCCTGCTGTTCTTCGCCACCACCATCAACTACCTCGACCGCCAGGTCCTGAGTCTGCTGGCGCCGATGCTCTCCAAGGAGTTCGGCTGGTCGAACACCGACTACGCCAATATCACGGCGGTCTTCCAGTTCGTCTACGCGATCTCGATGCTGTTCGCCGGCCGCGTGATCGACCGCCTGGGCACCAAGCGCGCCTTCGTTCTCGCGATCGTGGTGTGGTCGATCGGCGCGATCGCGCATGCCTATGCCATCGGTATCGGCACCGCCGTCAACAGCGTGTTCACCACCCTCGGCCTGGCCGCGGTGCCGGTGTCGATCATCGGCTTCATGGTCGGCCGCGCGGTGCTGGCGATCGGCGAGGCGGGCAACTTCCCGGCCGCGATCAAGGCCACCGCCGAATACTTCCCGAAGCGCGAGCGCTCCTTCGCCACCGGCATCTTCAACTCCGGCGCGAATATCGGCGCGATCCTGGCGCCGCTGACGGTGCCGCTGATCGCCGAATACTACGGTTGGCAGATGGCTTTCATCGCGGTCGGCGCGATCGGCTTCGTCTGGATGGGCATCTGGATCTGGCTGTACGACACGCCGGACCGCCAGAAGCGCCTGAGCGCCGGCGAACTGGCCTACATCAACAGCGACAGCGCGCCCGCGGACGCGAACCCGGCCGCCGCTGCGGCCAAGCCGAAGGCCTCGTGGTTCAAGCTGCTCGGCTACCGCCAGACCTGGGCTTTCGCCTTCGGCAAGTTCATGACCGACGGCGTGTGGTGGTTCTTCCTGTTCTGGCTGCCGAAGTACATGTCGGGGCAGTACGGACTCACCGGGCCGGAAATGGTCGTGCCGCTGGCCGTCCTGTACAGCATGACGATGGTCGGTTCGATCGGCGGCGGCTGGCTGCCGACCTGGTTCCTGAACCGCGGCCACAGCATCTACCAGGGCCGCATGCGCGCCATGTTCACCATCGCCCTGTTCCCGCTGGTGGTGCTGCTGGCCCAGCCGCTCGGCTACCTGGGCTTCTGGATTCCGGTGATCCTGATCGGCATCGGCGCCTCGGCACACCAGGCCTGGTCGGCCAACCTGTTCACCACCGTTTCCGACATGTTCCCGAAACACAGCGTCGGCTCGGTGGTCGGCATCGGCGGCATGGCCGGCGGCCTGGGCGGCGTCCTGATCACCAAGCTGGGCGGCTGGCTGTTCGATTACTACGGCGCCCAGGGTCACCTGGAAACCGGCTACATGATCATGTTCTCGATCTGCGCGCTGGCCTACCTGACCGCCTGGCTGGTGATGAAGGCCCTGGTGCCGGCGCATCGCGAGATCACCGACCTGTAATGGGGACGGGCATGAACATCCATCGACTCGAGGGCGTGCACTGCGCCACCGGCGAGAGCCCGACCTGGAACGCGCTCGAACAGGCGTGGTACTGGGTCGACATCCCGGCGCACCGCATCTGGCGCCTGGACCATGCCAGCGGCACGGTGCGCCACTGGGAAGCGCCGGAGATGGTGGCCTGCGTGGCAGCCGCCGCCGACGGCAGCCTGGTGGCCGGCATGGAAACCGGCATCTTCCGCCTGCAGCTGGAAGGGGACGGACATGGGGATGGCAAGCTCGTGGCCACCCGCCTGGGCGCACCGCCAGTGTCCGAGCTGGGCGAGGGCATGCGTTTCAACGACGGACGCTGCGACCGCCAGGGCCGATTCTGGAGCGGCACCATGTTCATGGACATGGGCGCGGCGCGCGCCGTCGGCGGTCTGTACCGCTACAGCCTCGATGACGGACTGCACGGTCCGGTCGTGAGCGGCCTGCTCACGCAGAACGGCCTGGCCTGGTCGCCCGACGGGCGCACCATGTACCTGTCGGATTCGCATCCGCAGTGCCGGACCGTGTGGGCCTTCGACTACGACATCGAGCAGGGCATCCCGCACAACAAGCGCGTCTTCCTCGACCTGACCGGGCAGAAGGGCCGTCCGGACGGCGCCGCGGTCGACGCCGATGGCTGCTACTGGACCTGCGCCAACGACGCCGGCCTGGTGCAGCGTTTTACCCCGGCCGGGAAGCTGGACCGCGAGATTGCGCTGCCGATGGCCAAGCCGTCGATGTGCGCCTTCGGCGGCCCGCAGCTCGATACCCTCTTGGTGACCTCGATCGATCCGGGAACGGGCGGCGATGCCGGTTCGGTGGTGCTGCTGCGTCCTGGCGCGCAGGGCGTGGCGGAAACGCCGTTCGGCGCCGGCCGTTAGGATCGACTTTTCGGCGTCCAGGCAGTAAGCTGTCCGCGATTTCGTGAACGGTTTGCCTGGAACGCTGAAAGATGTCTGGTAACAGTAGTGATTCGATAAAGCGGCTCCCGCCGCTGCCCACCCTGGCTGCCACTCATGAAGAGGAAGCCGCGCGCCGCCTGCTGCAGGAGGAGCGCGACGCGGCAGTACGCGGCGTCGTTTCGATCCCCGCGATGCGCGAGGCCGTCAAGCGCGCCGCGCGCGAACTCCCCGCCATTTCCGAGGTGCCGCGCACCGGGCCCCTGAGCGCCGCCGCCTTCCATGCGCGCGCCGTGCAGGGACTGCCTTTCGTGATGACCGGGCTGGTCGGACGCTGGCCACTGTGCAGCCTGTCCCCCCAGGTGCTCAGCGACCGCTATAGCGGGCTGCAGGTGCGTGCCCGAACGGGTGACTACATCAACAACGCCTTCCGCGCCGACCGTCCGATGCAGGACATGTCGATGGGCGACTACCTCGAACTGGTCGCCTGTGGGGGCAGCGGCGGCCTGCCGCCGCCCTATGTCGGCAACCTCGAGCTGCGCGAGCTGAATACCCTGTGCCACTGGCCGACTTATTTTCGCAAGATGGGACCGCCGCGCTTCTGGCTCGGCCCGACCGGCACTGTCACGCCGCTGCATTGCGACTTCGACGACAACATCTTCGCGCAGATCTGGGGCACCAAGCGCATCTTCCTGGCGCCGCCCCACCACGATGAATTCCTGTATGTGCGCGAGGCCAACCCGGTGCTGTTCGGTTCCCCGGTCGATCCGGAGGCGCCCGACTACGAGTGCTTCCCGCTGGCGCGCCACGCCAGCCTGGTCGAGTGCATCGTCAAACCGGGCGAGCTGCTGTATGTCCCGGCCGGCTGGTTCCACCAGGTGCGGGCGCTGAGCTTCTCGCTGTCCTCGAACCGCTGGGCGCGCGGCGTGCCGCTGGCACTGCACGATGATCCGTCAGTGCGGCGGCAGAAAGTTTAATGCACCGTGCGCGCGTACTGGGTAAAGTGCTCCGAGCTCAGCGCGTGCTCATACAAGAAGCCCTGGTAGATGAAGCAGCCGGCGTCCGACAGGAACTGGCGCTGGCCCGGCGTCTCGACGCCTTCGGCGATCACCTGCAGGCCCAGGCTCTCGCCCAGCGCGATGATCGAGCGCACGATCGAGGCGTCGTTCTGGTCGGTGAGTACGTCACGCATGAACGATTGGTCGATCTTGAGCTGGTCGAGCGGCAGCTTGCGCAGGTAGGCCAGCGACGAGTAGCCGGTGCCGAAGTCGTCCAGCGAAAAGCTGATCCCGCGCCGCTTGAGCATGGCCATCGTGTGCGCGGTCTGGGTGAAGTCGCTCACCACCAGGCTTTCGGTCAGCTCGAGCTTGAGGCTGGAGGGCTGCACCCCGGTCTCTTCGAACACCCCTTGCAGCATCGGCACGAAATCCGGTTCGATGAACTGGCTGGCGCTGACGTTGACCGACAGCGTCAGCCCGGCCATGTCCGGGAAGCGCTGCCAGTGCGCCAGCTCGAAGCAGGCGGTGCGCAGCACCCAGCGCCCGATCTCGATGATCAGGCCGCTCTGTTCTGCGGCCTGGATGAACTCCGCCGGATACAGCAGCCGGCCGTCCGGCAGGCGCCAGCGCAGCAGCGCCTCGGCACCGATCACCCGGCTGCTGCGGTCGAGCTGCGGCTGGTAATGCAGCACGAACTCGTTGTCGCGCAGTGCCCGCCGCATCGCGCTTTCCAGCTCGGCCCTGGCCGACCAGGCGGCCTGCACCGCCGGATCGTGGAAGCGGTAGGTGTTGCGCCCGGAGGCCTTGGCCTGGTACATCGCGGCGTCGGCCTGGCGCAGGGTCGATTCGACCGTGTCCACGGTGCCGCACAGGGTGGTCACGCCGACGCTGACCGAGACCGAGTACATCACGTCGGCCAGCTGGAAGGGCGCGGCCATCGCGGCCACTACCTTGCTGGCGACCGTCTCGGCCTGGGCCGCCGCGCCTTCGCGCGTGTCGTCCACCGGCTGGATCAGGATCACGAATTCGTCGCCGCCCAGGCGCGCCACCATGTCGGCTTCGCGCACGCAGTGCTCGAGGCGGCGCGCGACCGCCTGCAGCAGCATGTCGCCGGCCGCGTGGCCTTGCGAATCGTTCAGGTACTTGAAGTTGTCGAGGTCGCAGAACATCAGGGCGCCGCACTTGCGGGTGCGCGCGCTGCCCAGCAGGGCGCGGCGCAGGTGGTCGAGCAGGCTGGCGCGGTTCGGCAGGTCGGTCAGGGCGTCGAAGAAGGCAAGACGGTAGATCTTCGCCTCGTTGTGCTTGCGCTCGCTGATGTCGGTGCTGATCGCCAGGATCTTCTGCGGCGCTCCCGATTCGCGGTCGGCGGCCAGCAGCGTCCAGCGGGTGTCGGTATCGATGCAGACGCCGTCACGCCGCAGGTGCGACAGCTCGCCGCTCCACTCGCCGCTGGCAAGCGTGTTTTCGTAGGCGGCCTGGTAGGCCGGCAGGTTTTCGCACAGCAGCTCCGAAAATTTCTTGCCATGTGCCTCGGAAGCACTCCAGCCGTAGAGCCGTTCGGCGCCGTTGTTCCAGTAGATGATGCGGGAGTTCAGGTCCATCGCAATGATGGCATCGCGCGCCTGCTGCAGGTAGGAGGCTTGCTCGTGCACCAGCATGTTCGCGTTGCGTAGCTGCGTATAGTCGAACAAAAAACCCTCCAGCACCCTGTTATCCGAGTGCGGTGGTGCGGCTCCCTGTTCGTACACCCATTTCAGTTCGCCATTGGCGCAGCGGATGCGGTAGGTCAGCTGGAAAGAGCGCCCCTGCTTCAGCGCCTGACTAACGCCGCGCTCGACCGCGCTGCGGTCGTCGGGATGGATAATGCTCGCGAAGGGCATGCCGGGGCGCGCGAGGAAGGCGGCGGCGGGGTAGCCCGTCAGCTGCTCGATACCGGCGCTGACGAATTCCATGGTCCATTCCCCGTCATTGCGACAACGGTAAGCCAGGCCCGGCAGGTTGTCCAGCAGCAGCTCCAGCGACAAGACATGCGGGTCGCCGATGGCGTGCGATTGCGGTGCGTCAAGAGCGCTCATCAAGCCTCTCGAAGTGGTCTGAGTTGCGTATAGATTTAGTTATCTGGTGCTGGTAACTATCCTAACGCAAAAAAGGACGATATTGATGCAGCGCGATTGGAAATAGGAAAAGAAGTTGTAGCGAGAGCAGCAATTGCAGGGGAGCTGCGCCGCCGGACGGCGGCGCGGGGCAGTGGACGGCGATTAAAACGCGGCGATGCCGGTTTGCGCGCGCCCGAGGATCAGCGCGTGGATGTCATGGGTGCCTTCGTAGGTGTTGACCACTTCGAGGTTGACCATGTGGCGCACGATGCCGAACTCGTCCGAGATACCGTTTCCACCGAGCATGTCACGTGCAACACGGGCAATATCCAGTGCCTTGCCGCAGGAGTTACGTTTCATGATCGAGGTGATCTCGACCGCGGCCGTGCCTTCGTCCTTCATGCGGCCCAGGCGCAGGCAAGCTTGCAGGCCGAGGGTGATCTCGGTCTGCATGTCGGCCAGCTTCTTCTGCACCAGCTGGTTGGCGGCAAGCGGCTTGCCGAACTGCTTGCGGTCCAGCACGTACTGGCGCGCGGTGTGCCAGCAATCTTCCGCCGCACCCAGCGCGCCCCAGGCGATGCCGTAGCGTGCCGAATTCAGGCAGGTGAACGGACCCTTCAGGCCGCGCACCTCCGGGAAGGCGTTTTCTTCGGGGCAGAACACTTCGTCCATGACGATCTCGCCGGTGACCGAGGCGCGCAGGCCGAACTTGCCGTGGATGGCCGGGGCGCTCAGGCCCTTCCAGCCTTTTTCCAGCACGAAGCCGCGGATCGCGCCTTCATCGTCCTTGGCCCAGACCACGAACACGTCGGCGACCGGCGAGTTGGTGATCCACATCTTCGAGCCGCTCAGGCTGTAGCCGCCCTCGACCTTGCGCGCGCGGGTGACCATCGAACCCGGGTCGGAACCATGGTTCGGCTCGGTCAGGCCGAAGCAGCCGATCCATTCGCCGGTGGCCAGCTTCGGCAGGTACTTCTGCTTGGTTTCTTCATTGCCGAACTCGTAAATCGGCACCATGACCAGCGAGGACTGCACGCTCATCATCGAACGGTAGCCGGAGTCGACGCGCTCGACTTCGCGGGCGATCAGGCCATAGGCCACGTAGCCCAGGCCCGGGCCGCCGTACTGTTCCGGGATGGTCGGGCCGAGCAGGCCGAGTTCGCCCATCTCGCGGAAGATCTCGCTGTCCATGCGCTCGTGGCGGAAGGCCTCGAGGATGCGCGGACGCAGCTTGTCCTGGCTGTAGCTGGCGGCGGCGTCGCGCACCATGCGCTCCTCGTCGGTCAGCTGGCTGTTCAGCAGCAGCGGGTCATCCCAGTGGAAGGCGGCTTTGCGGTGCGAATCGGAATGGCTCATGGATCTTCCTGTCTCGGTAGGGTTCTTCTCACGAAAAGGCGCGCACCCGTCCCTGGGCCGCGCCATAGCCTGACCATTATAGGAATGCCGCAGCGCCGCATCTTTTGAATCTGCGACAGGCATTTTCATTTTTGGCCTGATAAACCTACCCGTTTGGCGTGCAGAATCATTGTGTAAAAGACACGGCGTGCGCCAGCCCGGCATTGCGCAGGCGGTGCATGTCCCGCGTCGGCGCCGAGCCGAAGTGGCGGGCGTATTCGCGGCTGAATTGCGAGGGGCTGGCGTAGCCGACGCGCTGGCAGGCCAGCCCCGCATCCATGCCGGTCGCAAGCATCAGGCGGCGGGCTTCCTGCAGGCGCAGGGTTTTCTGGAATTGCAGCGGGCTCATCGAGGTCAGCGACTTGAAATGCTCGTGCAGCGACGACGGGCTCATGTGGGCGAGTTCGGCCATGTCGTCGATGCGGATCGGTTCGTCATAGTGCCGGCGGATCCAGTCCACGACCCGGCCGATCCGGTGCGATTCGATCCGTCCGAGCTGGGCCAGCCGTGCGCCAAAGGGCCCCCGCAGCAGGCGCAGGACGATCTCGTCGGCTGCAAGCGGCGCCAGCAGGGCCGCATCCTCGGGGTGGCCGGCAAGCGCCATCAGTCGCGCCGCCGCATCGATGACCGCGTCGCCCGCCTGCGCTACGTACACGGCACGGCGGTCGGGAACGGTCGGCACGCCGTCCGGGTAAGCCTTCAGGATCAGCTCGGGCAGGCGCGGCTGGTCGAAGTCGAGGCGGAAGGAGAGGTAGGGTGCCGCCACGCTGGCTTGCCGGATCATGGCGGCGATCGGCAGGTCGAGCGAGAAGATCATCATGCGCGACGGGTCGTACTCATAGGACTCCTCGCCCAGCATGACGGTCTTGGCGCCCTGGGCCACGATACACAGGGCGGGGCGGTGCAGGCCATGCACCAGTTCGACGCTGGCATTCGAGGCGCGGATCGCATGCACGCCCGGGATGCAGGTGTCGAACGACCCATCGTGTGGCGCATTGGCGGCGAGCAGCCGCGCCAGCCGCGCCAGCGGTGTGGCGGGCTGCGCAGCCGCTGGAGCGCCGGCGAGGAAGGGCGGGTGGTCGAGCGAGTTCATGGTCTTGTCGATGTCAGGATACACGACTCGTTCCGGCATGCGGAATCAGGCCGTGTGGTCGGTCGAGCGTGACAGCGCGGCCATCCCGTGCAGCTCGCTGAGGCGTGCATCGATCGCCGTGCTTGCCATGGTGAGCGCATCGCTACCGGCGAGGAATTGTTTCGGCGGTGAGTCCATGCCGGCCAGGCGCACCACGACGCTGCCCAGCTTGACCGGATCGCCCAGCTGCTTGCCGTGATAGGCGCCGTAGGCGCCCTCGACCGAGCCGTGCATGGCATAGTCGTCGATAAGGTTCTTGCCGTAGCGAACCGAACTCTGGTCCAGGAAATCGGTGCGGAAAAAGCCCGGCTCGACGGTGGTGACCCTGATGCCGAACTTGTCCAGTTCCAGCGCCAGCGAGGCGGACAGGCCTTCGATCGCATACTTGGTGGCGCAATAGACCGAGGCGCCGTCGAAACCGGTGACGCCTGCGATCGACGCAATGTTGATGATGTGGCCCGCGCGCTGCTTGCGCAACACGGGCACGGCGGCACGCAGCACGTGCATCACGCCAAAGACGTTCACGGCGAATTGCTGGTCGATCTCCTCGGGCGAGAGTTCCTCGAAGTTGCCCAGCAGGCCGTAGGCGGCATTGTTGACGAGCACGTCGATGCGGCCGAAGCGCGTCACCGCAGCTTCGATGGCGGCCGGCGCTTGCGCGGCCTGCGCCACGTCGAGCTCGACCAGCGCGAGCTGGGACGGGTTCACCGACGCAAAGGTGGCTTTCAGCTGTGAAAGATTGCGCCCGGCCGCGACAACGTGGTCGCCGCTAGCGAGGGCTGCGTGGGCGATCTCGGCGCCGATGCCGCGGCCGGCGCCCGTAATGAACCAGACTTTACGCATGATCTCTTCTCCATGGTGTGCCGCGTGGGCGGCGTTAAGGTGAAGAGAATGGTAGGGCGCGCCCGGGCGGCGGACTTGCCTGAAACTCCGAGGAAGTGGCGCAATCCTCTGCGGGTAGCGCAGCTAGCCGGTCGCGCCGAATCGTCCGCTGTGGAACAGCAGCGCCGACTGCGGATGCACCGCGCATTCCTCGACTTCGCCAACAAAAATGACGTGGTCGCCTTCCGGGTAGCGGCTGCGGTTGTGGCACTCGAACCAGGCCGACACGCCCTTCAGGATCGGCAGCCCGGTGCGCGACAGCTCGTAGTCGACGCCGTCGAAGGGATTGTCGACGCTGCGGCGCGAAAAGCGCAGCGCCAGTTCCTGCTGGCCGGCGCCGAGCACGTTGATGACGTAGTGCGAATTGCCGCTGAAGATGGGCAGGCTGTTGGCGCCGGCGCCCAGGCTCCACAGGACGAGCGGGGGCTCGAGCGAGACCGAGTTGAAGGAACTCGCGGTCAGCCCGCGGAAAGAGCCGTCGGCAAGGCGCGTGGTGATGACCGTGACACCGGTGGCGAATTGCGACAGCGCATGGCGAAAATGCGTCGAATCGAAACCGCGGGTCGCGGCGCGGGGAGCACGTGTATTCATTGGACTGCCATTATGCCACTGTCGGGGCATGGACCGGTTCCGCATCCCATATCAACTGCACGAAAACCTGCTTTGCGTTACATTAAAACCTATTAAAACTGACGACATCACAAAGGTGTGCGATATGAGCGAGCAAGCGGGGAGAGAGGTCGCCATCCTGGGCGGCGGATGCTTCTGGTGCCTGGAGGCGGTCTACCTGGAGGCGCGCGGTGTGACGCGCGTGGAGTCGGGCTATATGGGCGGCCAGGTCGTCAACCCTAGCTACGAACAAGTGTGCGCGGGAACCACTGGTCATGCCGAGGTGGTGCGGGTGGAATTCGACCCGTCCGTGATCAGTTACCGCGATATCCTCGAGGTCTTCTTCACGATCCACGATCCGACCACGCCGGACCGCCAGGGCAACGACGTTGGTCCACAGTACCGCTCGGTGATCTTCACTACCTCGCCGGAGCAGGAAGCGACCGCGCGCAAGGTCATGGCCGAGATGGCGTCGGTGTGGGATGCGCCGATCGTGACCCAGCTGCTGCCGCAGGAGACCTGGTACAAGGCCGAGGACTACCACCAGAATTATTTTGCCCAGCATCCGCTGCAGGGCTATTGCGCGTTCGTGGTGGCGCCGAAGGTGGCGAAGTTCCGCAAGACTTTCAGCGAGCGGCTCCGGTAGGGTGGGCAGGTTTCCTGCCCACGCGGTGATAGTTTGCAGTCGAAATGCCGTGTCGAATGATCTTGCAGCTAATTGAACGCGTGGGCGAGGGACTCGCCCACCCTACGGGTACATGTACCGTCTCGACCACGGCAACCCGTCGACGTCCCCGTCCGCCTTCCCGCACACGATCTGGTACAGGCTGATCCTGCCATGCGCGAACGCATATGCGCAGCCGGCCAGGTAGAGGTGCCAGATCCGGAAGCGCTTCTCGTCCGTCAGCATGCGGATGTGCTCGGCATTGTTCTCGAAGTTGTCGGCCCAGACCGCGCAGGTTTTTGCGTAGTGGCGCCGCAGGTTTTCGACGTCGCGCACCTCCAGCCCGCCTTCCTGCATCGCCCGCACCACCGTGGACAGGTGGGCCAGTTCGCCGTGTGGAAACACGTACTGGCCGATGAATGCGCCGCCGCCGTAGGGCGTGGCGCCGTTGTCGACGTTGCTTGTCGTGATCCCGTGGTTCATTACGACGCCGCCTGGCGCGAGCAGCCGGTTGACGCGTGAAAAATAGTCGGACAGGTGCTGCACGCCGACATGCTCGAACATGCCGACGCTGGTGATGCGGTCGAACGCGCCATCGACGTCGCGGTAGTCCTGCAGGCGGATCTCGACCTGCCCCTGCAGGCCTGCGCGCTCGACCCGTTCGCGCGCAAGCCGGGCCTGGTTCTCCGACAGTGTCACGCCGACGCAGCGCGCGCCGAAGCCCTGCGCGGCGCGCAGCACCAGCGCACCCCAGCCGCAGCCGATGTCGAGCAAGGTCTGGCCGGGCCGCACATCGATCTTGCGCAGGATGTGGTCGATCTTCTGCTGCTGCGCCGTGGCCAGGTCTTCATCGCCATTCTCGAAATAGGCGCAGGAATAGACCATGCCCGGATCCAGCCAGGCGGCGTAGAAATCGTTGGAGACGTCGTAGTGATAGCGGATCGCTTCGGCGTCGGTTTCGCGCGTGTGCGGGGCAAGCTGGGCGCCGCGACGCAGCACGACATCCAGGCGGCTGCGCCCCTTGTCCAGGCTTGCAGCCAGGGCATTGCCGACGTTGATGATGTCGGCGGCGCGCCCCTTGATATCGATTGCGCCTTCGACGTAGGCGCGTCCGAGGTTGTACAGCGAGGGCGAGCGCAGGTAGCGCAGGGCGGAGCGGTCGGGCACCCGGATGGTCACGCGCGGCTCCGGCGAAAACTCGAGTTGCCGGCCGTCCCACAGCTCGACCCGCAAGGGCAGGGACAGCTTGTCACGCAGGCCTGCGCTCCAGACCGACAGCATCATCTGTTCGAACACGGCGACCTCCGGCGTTGGCGGCCGGCAGGCGCGTGCGAAGCGTCGGCCGACCTAGGGTTGCAGGCGCAGGCGGGTCCAGCTGCCGTCTTCTTGCCGCTCGTACACGATGCGGTCATGGAAGCGGGAGCGGCGTCCCTGCCAGAATTCCACGCGCTCGGGAACGAGGCGGAAACCACCCCAGTTTTCCGGGCGCGCCGGGTCCTCACCGGCTTGCCGTGCCACGGCTTCGTAGTTCTGTTCCAGCTCGGCACGGCTGCCGATCGGCGCACTCTGTTGCGAAGCGATGGCCGACAAACGGCTTTTCAGTGGCCGGCTGCGGAAATACCGGTCGCTCTCCTCGCTCGAGGTGCGCTCTACTCTTCCTTCGATGCGAACCTGACGTTCGAGTTCGCTCCAAAAAAACAACAATGCTGCATATTGATTATCGTCTAACTCCTGGCCCTTGCGGCTGTCGTAGTTGGTGTACCAGGTAAAGCCGCGCTCGTCGAACTGCTTGACCAGCACGATGCGCGAACTCGGCCGGCCGTCCAGCGCCACAGTGGCCACCGACATGGCGTTCGGCTCGTTCACCTCGGCCTTCAGCGCCTGCTCGAACCACTGCGTGAACTGGCGCATCGGGTCGTCCAGCACGTCGGTTTCGTTCAGGCTGGCCTGGCCATAATCCTTGCGCAAATCGGCCACGGCCTGGCCGATCGCAGGAGGCTGGTCCGGCTCGGCGCCAATGCCGCGCCGGTGCTGCATGGCCTTGCCCAGCTGTGCCATCTGTTCCGGGCTGAACAGGCGCATGGCCATCGGCGCCATCGTGCCTTCCTCGCGTTCCATGTGTGACAGATAGCGCTGGCTGAAGCGTTGCACGGCGCTGGCCGACAGTGCCGCGGCCTGGCCTTCGGCGACGGCAGTGAGTTGCTCGTGCAGGTCTTGCCACAGCGCGTCCATGTCCTTGTGATCCTGCAGGATCACCGGCGCCAGCGCCTGCAGCGTGGCCGCGTCCTCGCCCTGCGCCACGGCGCGCAGCATCGGGATCAGGTCCTGTTCCTCGTCCTCGTGGTGCAGGTGGGCCGCCTTCTCGAAATAGTTCAGCACCGCCCGCGCCGCCTGGCGCGCCTGTCCGTCGGCGCCGAATTCGGGCAGGTGGGCGAGCAGCTTGTCGAGGGTGGCCAGCTGCTTGCGGATGCGTCCATGGCAATGCTTGAGGACGGCGATCGGCTGGTCGAAATCGGGGGCGGTGTCGTGAAGGTTCAGGGTCATGGGGTGTTTTGTTGACACACGAGAAGAATTTGATTGACGAGAAGTTATTTTAGTGCAGTTGCGCAAGCGAGGTCCGTTAAAATGACGGGATGAATCTAACCGACACCCCTGCTCTCGAAGGCACCCTGATTGACGAAGTCGACTTTGCGCGCCGCTTTGGCGGGATCGCGCGCCTCTATGGCGAGCGTGCGCTCGAACGCTTCCGCGCGGCGCACGTTTGCGTGATCGGTGTCGGCGGCGTCGGTTCCTGGATCGTCGAGGCGCTGGCGCGCAGCGCAGTCGGCCACCTGACCCTGATTGACCTCGATAACGTGGCCGAATCGAACATCAACCGTCAGCTGCAGGCGCTCACCTCGACCATCGGCATGCCGAAGATCGCGGCCCTGAAGGAGCGGATCGCGCAGATCAACCCGTTTTGCAAGGTCACCCTGGTCGAGGATTTCATCGACCCGGAAAACATCGAGACCATGATTGCCGGCAAGGGTTTCGACTACGTGGTCGACGCCATCGATGGCGTCAAGTCGAAGGCGGCCCTGATCGCGTATTGCAGCGCCAACAAGCTGCCGCTGGTCGTCATCGGCGGCGCCGGCGGCCAGACCGACCCCACGAAGATCGAAGTGCGCGACCTGGCCCGCACCGAGCAGGAGCCGCTGCTGAAGAAAGTGCGCAAGATCCTGCGCGCGCGCTACGGTTTCGCCAAGGGCGAAAAGAACAAGTACCACATCGACGCCGTGTTCTCGATGGAGCCGCTGCGCTATCCGGACAGCGGCGACGCCTGCGAGGTCGACCCGAACGGCGTCACCGGCCTGAACTGCGCCGGCTTCGGATCGAGCATGGTGGTCACGGCCACCTTCGGCATGGTGGCGGCCGGCCACCTGCTGCGCAAGCTGGCGGACGCGGCGAACGCCGAGCCGGTGGATGCGGTCGAGTCTGTTGCTCACGTGCAAACTGTGCAAGAGGATGCGGCCTTGCTATCATAGGATCAGTTATTGATCACTTTGATGGAAGAGCCCACATGATCCGTCGTACCGCATTCGCAGCCATGCTGCTGGCCGCCGCCACCGCTGCCACCGCCCAGGACACCGCCACCCAGCAGCAGGACGCGTCCAAGCCCACCACCCAGCCCGCGCCGGAGCAGCAGAACGTGCCGCAGGCCACCCAAGCGCAAACCGTCCAGCCGCAGGCGGAACCCGTCCTGCCGGCCGCGCCCACGCCGCAGGTCGAGATCATCGACCGCGTGGTCGGCAAGGGCAAGGAAGCCACCGTCGGCAGCAAGGTCATGGTGCATTACACCGGCTGGCTGCACAAGCCGCTGGCGCCCAAGCAGCGCGGCAAGAAGTTCGATTCCTCCCTCGACCGCGGCGACCCGCTCGAGTTCCAGCTGGGCGCCGGCATGGTCATCAAGGGCTGGGAGCAGGGCGTACAGGGCATGAAGATCGGCGGCAAGCGCACCCTGATCATCCCGAGCGCGCTGGCCTACGGCAAGCGCGGCGCCGGCGGCATGATCCCGGCTGACGCCGACCTGATCTTCGATGTGGAACTGGTGAACGTCAAGTAAGTCAAATCTAACCACCGGGAGCCTGGCATGCGCATTGCGAACGACGTTACTGAACTGATCGGCAACACTCCACTCGTACGAATCCGCAGGCTGGCCCCGAGTGGCGGCGCCGAGATCCTCGGCAAGCTCGAATATCACAACCCCGCGCACAGCGTGAAAGACCGCATCGGCCTGGCCATGATCGAGGCCGCCGAGCGGGCCGGCATGATCAAGCCGGACACCATCATCGTCGAACCCACCAGCGGCAACACCGGCATTGCGCTCGCGATGGTGTGCGCCGCGCGCGGCTACCGCTGCAGGCTGGTGATGCCCGAGACCATGAGCAACGAGCGGCGCATGCTGCTGCGCGCCTACGGCGCCGAGCTGGTGCTGACGCCGGGCAGCGAAGGCATGCTGGGCGCGATTCGCCGCGCCGAGGAACTGGTGGCGTCGGATCCGCACTGCTTCATGCCGCAGCAGTTCAACAACCCGGCCAACCCGGACATCCACCGCAGCACCACGGCCGAGGAAATCTGGCGCGACACCGACGGCCGGATCGACATCCTGGTGGCCGGCGTCGGCACCGGCGGCACCATCACCGGCGTGAGCGACGTGATCAAGGCGCGCAAGCCGGGCTTCAAGGCGATCGCCGTGGAGCCGGAAGCTTCGCCCATGCTCTCGAAAGGCACCAAGGGCCCGCACCCGATCCAGGGCATCGGCGCCGGCTTCGTGCCGGCGGTGCTCGATACCGCGGCCTACGACGAAGTGATCACCGTGAAGAACGAGGACGCCTTCGAGACGGCGCGCGCCGCGGCGCGCGAAGAAGGGCTGCTGGTGGGGATTTCATCGGGCGCCGCCCTGTGGGCGGCGGTGCAGGTGGCGCAGCGGCCGGAGAATGCGGGCAAGCTGATCGTGACGATCATTCCGTCGTTTGGGGAGCGGTATCTCAGTACGGCGCTGTACGCCAACCTGGCTGGCTGAAGGCCGGGATCCAAGTTCGTCGCGTCGTATTAGCGCTGAATACACTCAGTGCGCATGTGCATGGTGATTCTCGTGGTCGTGCCCATGCTCATGCCCCTCCAGCGCACAATCATGCTGCGTGGTCCCTTCTTCCACCTGCAGCGTGCAGTGGTGGATGCCGAAATCGCTCCGCAGCTTCGCCACCATCCCGTCCAGCACCCGGTCCCCGGGATAACCGTCGGGCATCACCACGTGCGCCGTCAAGGCGTTCTCGGTGGTGCTCAGCGCCCAGATGTGCAGGTCGTGCACTTCCTTCACGCCCGGCTGCCCGGCCAGGTAGTCGTGCACCGCGCCGGCATCCACGCCGGGCGGCACCGCGGCCATCGACAGCTGCACCGATTCGCGCAGCAGCGACCAGGTGCCGAGCACGATCACGATCACGATCAGCAGGCTCACCGCCGGGTCGATCCAGGTCCAGCCGGTGCCCATGATGACCAGCCCCGAGATCACCACGCCCAGCGACAGCGCGGCGTCGGCCGCCATGTGCAGGTAGGCCCCGCGCAGGTTCAGGTCGCCCTTGCTGCCGGCCAGGAACAGCCAGGCCGAGAAGCCGTTGACCACCACGCCGACCGCCGCGACGATCGACACCGTCATGCCCGCTACCTGCGCCGGCTCGCTGAAGCGCTGCACCGCCTCCCAGGCTATGGCGCCGCAGGCCACCATCAGGAGCAGGCCGTTGGCCAGCGCCGCCAGGATCGACGAGCCGCGCAGGCCGTAGGTGTAGCGGCCTTTCGGCGCGCTTTTCGCCAGCACCGCCGCGCCCCAGGCCAATACCAGGCCGAGCACGTCGGACAGGTTGTGGCCGGCATCCGCCATCAGCGCGGTGGAGTGCGCGATGAAGCCGTAGACGAATTCGATGACCACGAACAGCGTGTTGACGCCGATCGCCAGCGCGAACGCGCGGCCGTTGCCGGCCGGGTCGGGCATGTGGTGATGATGGTGACCGAAACCGCCATGGTGGTGATCGTGACCGTGATCGTGGTGGTCGTGCTTGTGGGTGGTGCTCATGCGTCGATTCCGTTGGCTGGTTCGGCGATGTGCTCGAACATGTTGGCAAGCAGGCCGCTGATGTGGGCGTCGGCGGCCGAATAGAACACCTGCTTGCCCTGGCGCTCGGCCTTGACGATGCGGGCCGCGCGCAGCAGGCGCAGGTGGTGGCTGACCAGGGAGCTGGACAGGTCGAGCGAGGCGGCGATGTCGCCCACCGCGGTCGGCTGCGCCAGGCAGGCCAGCACGATGCGCAGGCGGGTGGCGTCGCCGAGCAGGTGGAACAGGTCGGCAAGTTCTTCGACGGCGCCGGCCGCATGGCCGAATTCAGGGGTGGTAGTCATATTTAACATGTGAAGATCTGTTCACATGTTATGCCAAATGGCCGCGCCCGGCAAGCGCGGCATAAGCTTCAGCGCCGCGGGCCCGGCAACTGGCCGTCGCTGTCGCGCACCTCCGGCGTCCCCAGCCCGAGCGGCTGCAGCTGCGGCAGGATGCGCTTGCGGTCGCCGACTGCGATGACCGTCATCTTTTCCGGCACCAGGTGCTTGCGCGCCGCGGCCTGCACCTGGGCCGCCGTTACCGCGTTGAGCTGGGCGGGCAGGCGTGCGTAGTAATCCATCGGCAGGTCGTAGATGAAGATCTCGGCCAGGCTGGCGCCGATGTCGGCATTGGTCTCGAACGCCCCCGGCAGCGACAGCACCTGCGCATCGCGCGCGGCGTCCAGTTCGGCGCTTGGCAGCGGCGCGTTGCGGATCTCCTCCACCTCGCGCAGGATCTCGCGCACCGACGCGCCCGTGGCATTGCCCTGCACGCTGCCGGCAATGACGAAGGGGCCCGGCGTGCGGTCGTAGCGGAACCAGGAGTGGATACCGTAGGTGTAGCCCTTGGTCTCGCGCAGGTTGTCGTTGAGGCGACTGGAGAACATGCCGCCCAGCGCGCCGTTCAGGACCTGCAGCGCCGGAAAATCGGGCGTGCTGCGCGCCACGCCGATGCTGCTCACGCGCAGCGCGGTCTGCACCGCACCCGGCTGGTCCACCATCACCAGGCGCGCGCCGGTGCCCGCCGGTTCGTCCCGTTCGCCGTCGGGTACGTCGGCGCCGGGCCAGGCCGCGAAGCGCGTTTCCACCAGCGCCTTCAGCTCGTCGCGCGCGATGTCGCCCGACACCACCAGCGCGGCATTGCCGGGCACGTAGTGGCGGCGCCAGAATGCGACCAGGTCGTCGCGCGTGACCGCGCGGATCGCCGGTTCGGTGCCGAGCTGGCCGTAGCCCTTCGGATGCTTGCCGCCGTACAGCGCGCCGGCTGCCGCCACCGCCGCCACCGACTCGGGATCGTCGCGCTGCTGGATCAGTTCTCCGATCCGGTTGGCGCGCTGGCGCTCGATTTCCGCGATGGGGAAGGCCGGGCGCAGCACGATGTCGGCCAGCACGTCGAGCGCCGGGGCGAAGGTCGCGCGCAGCGACAGCAGCGACACCATCGAGGCGTCGGCGCCGCTGCCGGCGTCGAGGAAGGCGCCGAGCTGCGCGATCTCGTCGGCGATCTGCGGCGCGCTGCGCGTGGCGGTGCCTTCTTCCAGCATCTGGACCGTGAAGCCCGCCAGGCCGGGCATGGCGGCCGGGTTGGCGGCGCTGCCGCTGCGCACCACCAGCTCGGCCGAGACCAGCGGCAGGCCTGGCTTGTAGTGGTGGATGACGGTCAGGCCGTTGGCGAGCTTGAAGGACTCGCCCTGCGGCAGCGTGAAGCGTGGCGCCGGGCCGGCCTTCGGCCGTTGCGCGCGCCAGGCTTCGGGTGTGTTGAGCGCGGCATCCACTGCAGCGGCAGATTTCAGCGCTGTCTCGGCCTTCGGCACACGTGGCGCTCGCGGATCGTCGATCACCGGCGTGCCGGGCAGGCCGGTGACGACGGCGCGCGCCTCGCGGCGCAGGTGGGCGCGGATGGCGCGCTGCACGTCGCCTGGGGTGATGCTGCGCAGGCGCTCGATGTCCTTGCTGAGGTAGCCGGGGTCGCCCGTGTACTGGTTGTAGTGATTGAGCTGGTCCGCCAGCCCGTCGCCGCCGAGCTTTTCGACCGCGTTCAGCAGCGCGGTCTCGAGGCTGTTGCGGGCGCGCTCGACTTCGCGCTGCGAGGGCCCCTGTTCGCGCAGCTGGGCCAGTTCGGCGTCGATCGCGGCTTCGAGCGCGCGCGCTTCGACCCCGGGGCGGGCGGTGACGTCGATGACGAAGGTCGAGGCGAGGCCCTGGGAGTTCTGGCTGGCGTCGACGTCCTGCGCGATCTGGCGCTCGTAGACCAGCTTCTTGTACAGCCGGCTCGCCTTGCCGCCGCCGAGGATCTCGGCCGCCACCGCCAGCTCGGCATCGCCGGCCTGGTAGGCGGGCGGCGTCAGCCAGCCCATGAACACGCGCGGCAGCTCCACCCGGTCGCGCACGACCACGCGGCGCTCAGCCGTGATCGGCGGCGTCTCGATGCTGGGGCGCGCCACCGGCGGGCTGCGCCGCAGGCTGCCGAAGTATTTCTCGACCAGCGCGCGCGTCTTTGCCTTGTCGATGTCGCCCGCGATGACGATGCTGGCGTTGTTCGGGCCGTAGTAGCGCGCGAAGAACTGGCGTATGTCGTCCAGCTTCGCGCTCTGGATGTCGGCATGCGAGCCGATGATCGACGCGTAGTAGGGGTGGCCCTTCGGGAACAGCGCATGGGCCAGCGCTTCCTCCACCAGGCCATAGGGTTCGTCCTCGACGGTCTGGCGGCGCTCGTTGCGCACCACGTCCTGCTGCACCGTGAGCGCCTTCTGGTCGAGCACGTCGAGCAGGTAGCCCATGCGGTCGGCATGCACCCACAGCGCCAGCTCCAGCTGGTTGGAGGGCACGGTGTCGTAGTAATTGGTGCGGTCGTAGCCGGTGCTGCCGTTGCTGTCGGTGGCGCCGGCGCCTTCCAGCAGGCGGTCGGCCATGCCGCGCGGGATGTGGCGGGTGGCCGCGAACATCATGTGCTCGAACAGGTGGGCGAAGCCGGTCAGCCCGGGCGCTTCGTTGGCCGGACCGACGTGGTACCAGATATTCACCGCCACGATCGGCAGGCGCCGGTCTTCGACCAGGATCAGCTGCAGGCCGTTGGGCAGCGTGGTTTTTTCGAAGGCGACGGTGGGCAGCGGGGTGGGCGCGGGCTGGGCGCCCGCCGGCGAAGCGAATGTGGTCATTACAAGGGGAAAAGCGAGTAAAAGGGCAAGCAGCCGCCAGTATCTCATGCCGTATTCCATTCAGTGACACTCAGTGACAACCCTTGCGTCCGTGGTCGAGCGTGGCGCCCGCCGGCACCCGGCCCGGGTCGGCCGGCAGGAAGCGCCATTCGTAGGCGCCGTCCAGCAGGCGCAGTTTCAGCACGCCATCGTAGCTGGCTTCGCGCACCTCGCTGTGCGGTGTGAATTGCAGGAAGGGCGTGGCATAGGCGCCGCCGGTGCCGACCACGAACTGGCGCACGCCGCGCGCCGGGTCGCGCCGGCCGTCGGCATCCTGCGGCGCGAAGCGCTCGTAGTCGTGGTCGTGGCCCGACAAGACGATCTCGGCGCCGGCCGCATGCAGCAGTGCGAAGGCGTCGCGCATGCGCCCCGGACCGAGGTGCCCGCCCGAGGTGTAGAGCGGGTGGTGCCAGAACGCGAGGGTGCAGGCAGCCGGCTGGCGCGCCAGTTCGTCGCGCAGCCAGCCGATCTGGGCGGCGTGGGCCGGGCCCTTCAGGTTGCTGTCGAGCGAAATCACAAGCCAGCTGCCGAGCCGAAGGCTGTACCAGCTACGACCTTGCGGCCTGGCGCGTTCGCCGAAATAGGCGAAGTAGGGCGCGGCGCCTGGCGTCGCATATTCGTGATTGCCGGGGGTGGGCCAGGTGCGCTCGCGAAAGCGCCCCCAGGTCGGGCCGTAGCAGCGCTCGAACTCGGCCGCGGTGCCCTTGGGGTAGGTATGGTCGCCCAGCGTCAGGACGGCGGACTGCAGGCCGGCGCGGTCATCGGCGCGCAGCAATCCTTCCACCAGCCTGCCAGTGGCGGCGGCGCCGGACCAGCGCGGATCGGGATGCTTGCAGCGCGCGATGTCGCCGGCCGCATACACTGTGTATGTGCCAGTGTGTGCGGCAGTGAAGGCAAGCGCGGGCCCGGCGGCTGCAAGCAGCGCCAGGCCGCCCAGCAGGCGCGGCGCCATCCGGACCATCGCAGCGTGCGCTTATTCGATGAAGCGCAGCAGGCCCCGCAGCGCATGCGCCACGGTCTGCTCGCGCACCGCCTGGCGGTCGCCCTGGAACACCAGCCGCTCGGTATGGGTCGTGTCGCCGCGCGACCAGCCGAAGCAGACCGTGCCCACCGGCTTGCCCGGCACCGCGCCGGTCGGGCCGGCGATGCCGGTGGTCGACACCGCGACGTCGGCCGTGCTGCTGGACAGGGCGCCTTCGGCCATCTTGCCGGCCACTTCCTCGCTCACCGAGCCGAACTGCGCCATGAGCGCGGCCGGCACGTCGAGCAGCTCGGTCTTGGAATTGTTGGAATAGGTGACGAAGCCGCAGTCGAACCAGCCGGTGGAGCCCGGGATTTCGGTGATCGCCTGGGACACGCCGCCCCCGGTGCAGGATTCGGCGGTCGCCAGCACCAGGCGCTTGGCCTCGAGCGCACGGCCAACTTTGGTAGCAAGATCTAGGATATCGTTCGTCACGTGAAGCTCCTCTGAATGCGGTGGGCCAGATAGGCACGCAAGCGGCGCCCGGTTTCATTCTAGCGCGCTCCGTGCCGTACTGACACAGAAAGCGTGCACGGGATTCTCAAGCCGGCGCCAACTTAGCCGCGATGCATCTTTTACCCATGCTGCATGGGTGTCTTGACGATCGGCGCGCAAGGCGCAATCGTGAAAAGTTCTGTGCGACATGACACGAAGCGGTCCGTTATGCTGAACGCGCCTCTGGGCTTGCCAGTAGGCATTGCCTTGAACCTTTTGTTTTTTCGTAGGACCCTGGATGCCGCTCGAACGACATGCGCATGACCGGATGGGGCCGGCGCAAGCCTGCGGCGCCCGCACGCGCGCCCGACCAGCTGGACGGCCCCCGCCGGAGGCCGCATGACCCAGCGACGATCGATCCGCAGCAAGCTGGTGCGGGCAGTGATGACGACCACGCTGGTCGCCCTGCTGGTGTCGGTGGCGATCATCATCTTCTACGACCTGCGCAGCTATCACCGTACCCTGGTCAACGACCTGGCCACGCAGGCGGAGCTGGTCGGCCACATGACCTCGGCCGCGCTGAGCTTCGACGACCCGCGCCTGGCCAACGAAAACCTGGCGCTGCTGCGCACCCGCCCGCAGGTCCGCGCCGCCGCCATCTACGCCGCCGACGGCGCGCTGTTCGCTTCCTACCGGGCGCCGGGCGAGCCGCACGGGGTGCCGACGGTGCTGCCGAGCGCCCCCGCCGGCGACCGCGAGAACCTGGTCATCCACCAGCGCATCGTCGAAAACGGCGACACCGTCGGCACGGTCTACCTGCGCGCCGAGAACCAGCTGCTGGCGCGCACCCTGGATTACCTGAGCATCGCGCTGGGCGTGACGCTGCTGGCGATGGGCGTGGCCTATCTCTTGATGCGCCGCATGGGCCGGGTGGTGACCGCGCCGATCGTGGCCATCACCGAGATCGCGCGCGACGTGGTCGCCACCCGCGACTACTCGCGCCGCGCGCCGCGCATCAGCAACGACGAGGCCGGGGAGCTGGTCGATTCCTTCAATGCCATGCTGACCGAGATCGAGGTGCGCACCCGCGAGCTGGAAACTTCCAGCAGCGAGATCGCGCGCGAGGTGGGTGAACGCTCACGCGCCCAGCAGGAAGTCATGCGGCTCAACGAGCAGCTGGAGCAGCGCGTGGACGAGCGCACCCTGCAGCTGGCGCTGGCCAACGCCGAACTGGCCAATGCGATCGAGGAGGCGCGCAGCGCCAACCAGGCCAAGTCGGCCTTCCTGTCCTCGATGAGCCACGAGCTGCGCACGCCGCTCAACGCCATCCTCGGCTTCGCCCAGATCCTCACATCAAGCACGCTGCCCTCGACCCTCGAGCAGAAGAAGGAATTCGCCAGCCACATATTGAAATCGGGCCGCCACCTGCTCACCCTGATCAACGAGATCCTCGACCTGGCCAAGGTGGAGTCGGGCACGGTGACGCTGTCGATGGAGCCGGTGGCGCTCAGCGACACGCTGCTCGAGACCCGCACGATGGTCGAGCCGATCGCAGCCAGCCGCGGGGTGCGCGTGCTGTTCCCCGAAACGCCTGGCGCGGTGGTGCTGGCCGACCGCACGCGCCTCAAGCAGGTCCTGCTCAACCTGCTGTCGAACGCGGTCAAGTACAACCGCGACGCCGGCGCGGTGGTGGTGGCCTGCGAACAGGTGGCGCCGACGCGGCTGCGCCTGTCGGTGCAGGACACCGGCGCCGGCCTCGACGCCGACCAGGTGGCCAGCCTGTTCCAGCCCTTCAACCGGCTTGGCCAGGAGGGCGGCAGCCAGGAGGGCACCGGCATCGGCCTGGTGGTGACCAAGCGCCTGGTGGAACTCATGGGGGGCGACATCGGTGTTACCAGCAGCCCCGGCGTGGGCAGCGTGTTCTGGATCGAACTCGCCACCACGGCCCCGCTGTCCGTGGCGACGGCGGAGGGCGCCGCCACCGTCGCGCCGGAAGTCCCCATGGCGCCGGACGCAGACGGGGCGCGGCCGGACCCGCACCTGATCCTGTATGTCGAGGACAACCCGGCCAACCTGCGCCTGGTGGAAGAGATCGTGCGCTTCCGCGCCGACCTGCGGCTGCTGTCGGCGCCCGACGGCCATGTCGGCCTGTCGCTGGCGCGCGCCCACCGTCCCGAGATCATCCTGATGGATGTGAACCTGCCGGGCATGAGCGGGATCGAGGTGCTCAGGCAGCTGCGCGCCGACCCGCTGACTGCCGCCATCCCGGTCATTGCCCTGACCGCCAATGCGATGGCGCGCGACATCGAGCGCGGCATGACGGTCGGTTTCAACCGTTACCTGACCAAGCCGATCGAGATCGAGAAGTTTACCGAAGCAATCGACAGTACCCTGGCGCAGCTGCGCTCCATTGCAAGTGGAGAGAACGCCGCGCCGGCCGAAAGGAAGGCCGAATGATTTCACTGCAAGACATCCGCCGCGCGCGCATCCTCGTCGTGGACGACGAGCCCGTCAACGTCCAGCTGCTCGAATACCTCCTGAAGACCACCGGGTACGAAAACGTCGCGGCTACCTACGACCCGCGCCAGGTGGTGTCGCTGCACCTGAAGCACCGCTACGACCTGATCATCCTCGACCTGCACATGCCGGGCATGGACGGCTTCGACGTGATGGAAGCGCTCAAGCCGCTGGAAAGCGATTCGTGGCTGCCGGTGCTGGTGGTGACCGCCGAGCCGGACAAGAAGCTGGCCGCGCTCGAGGCCGGCGCACGCGACTTCATCGGCAAGCCCTTCGACACGGTCGAGGTCATGACGCGCATCCGCAACCTGCTGGAAGTGCGCCTGCTGCACCGCGAGTCGCAGGACTACGGCGTGCAGCTGGAACGCGAGGTGCGCGAGCGCACCGCCGAGCTGGCGCGCTTCCGCGGTGCGATGGATGCGACGCCGGACGCGATCTTCCTGATCGACACCGCCTCGATGGCGATGGTCGACGTCTCGGACGGCGCCTGCCGCATGCTCGGCTTCTCGCGCGAGGCGCTGTTGCGCATCGATCCGGTGGCGCTGGGCCTGGCCACGCGCGCGCTGCTCGAACGCCACCTGGCGGCCGATGCGCCCGCCCATGGCGGCCGGGGGCCGGAAGGCGCGGTGGAGTTCGGCGCGCTGCCGGGCGACATCGTCGAGACCGACCTGCTGCGCGCCGGCGGGCAGGGCGCGGTGCCGGTGGAGATCAGCTGGAAACTGCAAGACCTGGGCAAGAGCCGCATGCTGATCGCGGTAGCGCGCGACATCAGCGAACGCCTGCATGCGCAGGAACGCATGCGCCACATGGCCAGCTACGACGCGCTTACCGGCCTGCCAAACCGCACCCTGTTCTTCCAGAACCTGCGCGACGCGATCGAACTGGCGCGCGACAAGAACTGGCGGGTGGCGGTGCTGTGCATCACGCTCGACCGCTTCAAGATCATCAACGATTCGCTCGGCACCGCGCGCGGCGACGACCTGCTGGGCCAGTTCAGCACGCGCCTGGTGCGCGTGGTGCGCCTGCGCGACATCGTCGGCCGCCTGGGAGGCGACGAATTCGCGCTGTTCCTGACCATGACGCGCGACCAGCAGGAGGCGGTGAACGTCGCCAACGAGATCCGCGAGTCGCTGCGCACGCCCTTCGACCTGCACGGCCAGCAGGCCGCGCTCACGGCCAGCATCGGCATCGCCATGTATCCGGACGATTCGACCGATCCGGCCGCGCTGATCAAGTATGCCGACACCGCGATGGTGCGCGCCAAGGAAGCGGGCCGCGACGGCTACCGCTTCTTCACTGCCGGCATGAACGTGCAGGTGCTGGCGCGCCTGGACCTCGAGCTGGCGCTGCGCGGCGCGCTCGAGGACGGCCAGTTCGTGCTGTACTACCAGCCCAAGCTGGAACTGAACACCGGCCGCATCTCGGGCGTGGAAGCGCTGCTGCGGTGGAACCGTCCCGGCTTCGGGCTGGTCTACCCGGCCGAATTCGTGCCGGTGATGGAAGAAACGGGGCTGGTGGTGCGGGTCGGCGAATGGATCGTCGACGAAGCCTGCCGCCAGATCGCGGCCTGGAACGCCGACGGGGTGCGCGACCTGCGGGTGGCGGTGAACGTGTCGAGCCGCCAGTTCGTCGAGGGCGACCTGGAGGGTGTGATCCGTGCGGCGCTGGAGCGCCACAAGATCGAGCCGGGCATGCTGGAGCTGGAACTGACCGAAAGCGCCCTGATGTCGAACGCCGAGCACACCATCGAGGTGCTGGGACGCCTGAAGGAGCTCGGCATCCGGATCGCGATCGACGACTTCGGCACCGGTTACTCCTCGCTCGCCTACCTCAAGCGCTTCCCGATCGACAAGCTGAAGATCGACATCGCCTTCGTGCGCGACATCGTGACCAACCCGGACGATGCGGCGATCGCGCTGGCGATCATCAGCATGGCGCACAGCCTGCACATGCAGGTGATCGCCGAGGGCGTGGAGACGCGCGCGCAGATGGCCTACCTGCGCCGCAACCGCTGCGACGAAATACAGGGCTTCCATTTCTCGCGCGCGCTGCCGAGCGAGGAGCTGGTGCGCCTGGTGCGCGACAACCGCGAACAGCCCGACCAGCCGCCGGCCCAGGACGACAAGCTCCAGACCCTCCTGATCGTCGACGACGACGTCAACGTGCTGACCGCGCTGCACCGCCTGTTCCGGCGCGACACCTACCGGGTGCTGACGGCCGCGTCGCCGGCCGAAGGCTTCGAATTGCTGGCGCTGTACCGGGTGCAGGTGATCGTGTGCGACCAGCGCATGCCGGTGATGAGCGGGACCGAATTCCTCAGCAAGGTCAAGGAGATGTATCCGGAAACGATCCGCATCATCCTGTCGGGGGATACCGGCGTGGAGACGGTGCTCGATTCGATCAACCGCGGCGCGATCTACCGCTTCTATACCAAGCCCTGGGATGACCTGCAGCTAAGGGAGAATATCCGGCTGGCGTTCCGGCATTACTGGCTGACGTATGGGCCGTATGACGACCGCAGGACGCCGCGGGAGGAGGACGGCAGGGCTGCTGCCGGTTGAACGCGTGGGCAGGTTTCCTGCCCACGCGTTCAACTGAAGTGATCCCACCCACTCAGCTCGAGATCGAGCGGCGCCCCCGAAGCATCCACGAAGCGCAAGCCCGGTTCGGCCTCGATCCGTCCAACCCGGGTGACGGCGGTGCCGCTGGCCCGACCCGCCTCCAGCACCGCTTCGCGATGCTCGACCGGCGCCGTAAAGCACAATTCGTAGTCATCCCCACCCGCCGCCGTGAACCTGCGCCGCAGCTCCAGCGGCTGGCGCGCCAGCACCGGCCCGGCCGGCAACGCATCCACGTCGAGCGTCGCGCCGACCTTCGAGGCGGCGAGGATATGCCCCAGGTCGCCGACCAGCCCATCCGAAATATCGAGCGCCGCATGAGCGATTGGCAGCTCTGCAAGCGCCAGCCCCAGCGCCACGCGCGGCGCCGGCACGTGCATCCGCTGCGCCGCCTGTGCATGGTCCCCGGCGGATAATTTCAGCTCCTTCCAGTACCCAGCCAGGGCGAGGCGCGCATCGCCCAGCGTCCCGGAAACCCAGATGTCGTCGCCGGCCCGCGCCGCGTCGCGCCGCAGCGCGTGCCCGGGCGCCAGCTCGCCGAACACCGTGATGCAGATGTTCAGCGGCCCCTTGGTGGTATCGCCGCCGACCAGTTCGCAGCCGTGTTCGTCGGCCAGCGCGAACAGCCCGCGCGAAAAGCCGTCCAGCCACGCCGGGTCGGCCGCGGGCAGGCTGAGGGCGAGCGTAAAGGCCAGGGGCCGCGCGCCCATCGCCGCCAGGTCCGACAGATTCACCGCCAGGCTCTTATGGCCCAGCATCAAGGGATCGGCGCCGGCGAAGAAATGGCGGTCCTCGACCAGCATGTCGGATGAAATCGCCAACTGGTGGCCGGGAGAGGGCGTCAGCAGGGCGCAGTCGTCGCCGATGCCGAGGTCGGCCCGGCCCGGGCGCTCGCGCTTGAAGTAGCGTTTGATAAGGTCGAATTCGGAGAGCATGGCGCCATTGTAAACGTCCTGTTTATTTAGAAGCTGAGCTAATGCCGGGGGCAGATGTATAGGCAAGTCTTATGAATCGAGTCCTCGCTTGTTGAAAATACGTAGCCTTTGTCAACTGTTCGTCTGATAAAATTGGAGGTTCCCCTCTAGTTGCAAAAGGCTGCCAGGCATGGACTCGTCATCGGACAAGAAAGAAGAATTGCGTCAACAACTGCGTGCTGCAGCGCTCGAATACCACCAGATTCCCCGTCCCGGCAAGATCAGCGTCACCCCGACCAAGGGCCTGCTGAACCAGCGCGACCTGGCACTGGCGTATTCGCCGGGCGTCGCCGCGCCTTGCGAGGAAATCGTCAAGGACCCGGCCAATTCGTACAAGTACACCGCACGCGGCAACCTGGTCGCGGTGATCTCGAACGGCACCGCCGTCCTTGGCCTGGGCAATATCGGCCCGCTGGCTTCCAAGCCGGTCATGGAAGGCAAGGGCGTGCTGTTCAAGAAGTTCGCGGGCATCGACGTGTTCGACATCGAGGTCGCCGAGAACGACCCCGATAAACTGGTCGACATCATCGCTTCGCTCGAACCGACCTTTGGCGGCATCAACCTCGAGGACATCAAGGCGCCGGAGTGCTTCTACATCGAGCGCAAGCTGCGCGAGCGCATGAAGATCCCGGTCTTCCACGACGACCAGCACGGCACCGCGATCATTGTCGGCGCCGCCATCCTGAACGGCCTGAAGGTCGTCAACAAGGACCTCAAGGCCTGCAAACTGGTGGTGTCGGGCGCCGGCGCGGCCGCGCTGGCCTGCCTCGACCTGATCGTCGACCTCGGCTTCCCGATCGAGAACATTTTTGTGACCGACCTGGCCGGCGTGGTCTACAAGGGCCGTGCCGAACTGATGGACCCGGACAAGGAGCGCTTCGCGCAAGACACGCCGCACCGTTCGCTGGCCGACGTGATTCCCGGCGCCGACATCTTCCTCGGCCTGTCCGCGGGCGGCGTCCTGAAGCAGGACATGGTCAAGTCGATGGCCGCCAACCCGCTGATCCTGGCGCTGGCCAACCCGAATCCGGAAATCCTGCCGGAAGACGTCAAGGCCGTGCGCAGCGACGCGATCATCGCCACCGGCCGTTCGGACTATCCGAACCAGGTCAACAACGTGCTGTGCTTCCCGTATATGTTCCGCGGCGCGCTGGACTGCGGCGCGACCACCATCACCCGCGAAATGGAAATCGCGGTGGTGCATGCGATCGCCGCCCTGGCGCACGCCGAGCAGTCGGACATCGTGGCCTCGGCCTACGGCATCAGCAACCTGTCCTTCGGTCCGGAATACCTGATCCCGATGCCCTTCGACCCGCGCCTGCTGACCCACATCGCGCCGGCGGTGGCCAGGGCCGCGCAGGAAGGCGGCGTGGCCACGCGCCCGATCGCCGACATGGAAGCCTACGCCGAGAGCCTGCAGCAGTTCGTGTACCGCAGCGGCACCTTCATGAAGCCGCTGTTCTCGGTGGCGAAAGCCGCGCCGCTGGAAACCAAGCGCATCGTCTACGCCGAGGGCGAGGACGAGCGCGTGCTGCGCGCGGTGCAGGTGGTGGTCGACGAGAAGCTGGCGCGCCCGATCCTGGTAGGCCGTCCGGCCGTGCTGGAAAAGCGCATCGAGAAGTTTGGCCTGCGCCTGAAGCTCGGCCAGCACGTCGACGTGATCAACCCGGACTTCGACGAGCGCTACCGCGACTACTGGCAGACCTACTACGGGATCGGCATGCGCAAGGGCGTGACCATCGACATGGCCAAGCTCGAGATGCGCCGCCGCCATACGCTGATCGGCGCCATGATGGTCCACAAGGGCGACGCGGACGGCCTGATCTGCGGCACCTACGGCACCACCCAGATGCACCTGCACTATATCGACCAGGTGCTGGGCAAGCGCGCCGGCACCAACGTGTACGCCGCGATGAACTTCCTGATCACGCCGGACCGCCAGCTGGCGATCGTCGACACCCACGTCAACGAGAACCCGAGCGCGCCGGAACTGGCCGAGATCACCGTGATGGCCGCCGAGGAAATGGAACGCTTCGGCATCCAGCCGCGCGCGGCCCTGCTGTCGCATTCGAACTTCGGCACCTCCAACAGCGCGTCGGCCCAGAAGATGCGTGCGGTCCTGCCGCTGGTGCAGCAGGCCAAGCCGGACCTGGAAATCGACGGCGAGATGCACGGCGACACCGCGATCGAAGCCAAGGTGCGCGTGAAGATCATGCCTGACTCGAAGCTGACCGGCGACGCCAACCTGCTGGTGATGCCGAACATCGACGCCGCCAACATCTCGTACAACCTGGTCAAGAGCGCGGCCGGCAACGGCATCGCGGTCGGCCCGGTGCTGCTGGGCTGCGCCCGTCCGGTGCACATCCTGACCCCGTCGTCGACGGTGCGCCGGATCGTCAATATGACGGCGTTGTGTGTCGTGGATGCAGTGTCGCAGCGGTAATTCATCGGGTGGTCGGCCGAGCCGACCACCCTACGTTTTGAGATGAATCAAACGTATTTGTCTCCGAGTTTCGTCATTTGTCTTCGCTCAAATACAACGGTAACAAACCGTAAGCGGGTACCGGACACCCGGGCTTTCAAGGCATAATGTCGAGATAAATTGTTGCTTTTCTTGCACCGGTCTCTACCGTGCAAAGCTGTTAACGACCCCTCTCTGATACAATCCGGGGCTGTCCTGCGTCTGGCGGCCTGCGAGACCCATCTTCTAGAATCCAAGAACATGCAAACAACGAAACGAGCCCTGATCACTGGCATTACCGGCCAGGATGGCGCCTACCTGGCGCAGATTCTCCTGGAAAAAGGTTACCACGTGACCGGCACTTTCCGTCGCTCCAGCTCGGTCAATTTCTGGCGCATCGAGGAGCTCGGCATCGAGAAGCACCCGAACCTGGCGCTGGTCGAATACGACCTGACCGACCTGTCGTCGAGCATCCGCCTGATCGAAAGCAGCCGTCCGGACGAAGTCTATAACCTGGCGGCGCAGAGTTTCGTCGGCGTGTCCTTCGAGCAGCCGGTCACCACCGCGTCGATCACTGGCCTGGGCGCCGTCAACCTGCTCGAAGCCATCCGCATCATCAATCCGAAGATCCGCTTCTACCAGGCATCCACCTCCGAGATGTTCGGCAAGGTGCAGGCCATCCCGCAGATCGAGGAAACCCCGTTCTACCCGCGCAGCCCCTACGGCGTCGCCAAGCTGTACGCGCACTGGATGACCGTCAACTACCGCGAGTCCTACGGCATCTTCGGTTCCTCGGGCATCCTGTTCAACCACGAATCGCCCCTGCGCGGCCGTGAGTTCGTCACCCGCAAGATCACCGACTCGGTCGCCAAGATCGTCCTGAACAAGCTCGACGTGCTCGAACTGGGCAACCTCGACGCCAAGCGCGACTGGGGCTTCGCCAAAGAATATGTCGAAGGCATGTGGCGCATCCTGCAGGCCGACGAGCCCGACACCTTCGTGCTGGCGACCAATCGCACCGAGACCGTGCGCGACTTCGTCACCATGGCCTTCAAGGGCGCCGGCATCAGCGTCGAATTCAGCGGCGAAGGCGAGAACGAAGTGGGGCATTGCGCCCGCACCGGCAAGGCCCTGGTGCGCGTGTCGCCCAAGTTCTACCGCCCGGCCGAAGTCGACCTGCTCATCGGCGACCCGGCCAAGGCCAAGCGCGTGCTCGGCTGGGAGCCGAAGACCACGCTCGAAGAACTGTGCCAGATGATGGTCGACGCCGACCTGCGTCGCAACGAAATCGGATTCTCGTTCTAAATCATGGAACGTATGGCCACGGATGACATCCCGGCGTTCATCGGCGGGCGAGAAGGCGAGGGACGGCGCGCACTCATCACGGGCCTGCGCGGCTTCACCGGCCATTACATGGCGCAAGAGTTGACCGCGGCGGGCTACCGTGTCTACGGCACCGTCATGCCCGGCGAAGAGCTCGGCCCGGACATCTTGCCGGTCGACCTGTGCGACCGCGAAGCCGTGGCCCGCATGGTCGACGAGGTGCAGCCCGACGTGGTCGCGCACCTGGCCGGCATCGCTTTCGTGGCCCACACGAATGCCGAACTGATGTACCGCGTCAACGTCGTCGGCACCCGCAACCTGCTGGAGGCGCTGGCCAATGGCAAGCACCGTCCCACCAGCGTGCTGCTGGCTTCGTCGGCCAATATCTACGGCAATGCCAGCGTGCCCGTCATCGACGAAAACGTGGCCCCCAGCCCGGCCAACGACTACGCCGTCAGCAAGCTGTCCATGGAATACATGGCGCGCCTCTGGATGGACCGGCTGCCGATCACCATCGCGCGCCCGTTCAACTATACAGGCGTGGGCCAGGCCGAGAACTTCCTGCTGCCGAAGATCGTCTCGCACTTCCGCCGCAACGAAAAGCGCATCGAGCTGGGCAACCTGGCCATCGCGCGCGACTTCTCCGACGTGCGCATGGTGGCGCGCGCCTACCGCCGCCTGATGGCGGTGGCCCCCAGCGGCGAAGCCTTCAACGTCTGTTCGGGCAGCTCGCATTCGCTGGCCAACCTGATCGACATGATGAGCGAGATCGCCGGCTACCACATCGACGTGCACGTCAACCCGGCCTTTGTGCGCGCCAACGACGTGCTCACCCTGTCGGGCAGCAACAGCAAGCTGAGCGCCGTCATCGGCCAACTCGACCCGACGCCGCTGTCCGAGACGCTGCGCTGGATGTACCAGGCGTGAGCTCCGGCGGTCTCACCGTCGGGCTCGGAACGACCATGATCGAACCGGGCCTGACCGGCGGCCGCCTCGACGGCATCGGCGTCTACACCAGCGCGCTGATGCGGCACTTGCCGCGCACCGGCTGCACCGTGCTTCCGTATTCCTGGCCACGCCTGCAGGTGGGCAGGCGTGCGGGTGCCGAGGGTATCAGCATCGGCCAGCCGATGCCGCAATCCTTCGAAAAAGCCTCCCTGGTCGATCTCGCCACCCCAGGAGCGCACCGCGTCCATATGCCGGCCGATCTGTTCCACGTCACCGACTACCGCATCGTGCGCATGGATTGCCCGGTCGTGGCCACCCTGCACGACGCCTTGCCCATCAAGTATCCCGAGTGGTGCAACCCGCGCCTGCGCAGCGTCAAGAACTGGCTGCAGCGCAAGGCCGCCGCCAAGGCCGACCACGTCATCGCACTCTCGTATTTCGCGATCGATGAACTGGTCGAGTGCTTTGGCGTGAACCCGCAGCGGGTGTCGGTGGTCTATTGTGGCGTGGACGATGAATGGCTCGAGGCGCCCGACGATGCTGCCGTCGCCGCCACGCTCGCGCGCTACAAACTTCGTCCAGGCTATTTCCTTACCGTCGGTACGCTGCAGCCGCGCAAGAATGTCGGCCGCCTGCTCGAGGCTTGGCTAATGCTGCCGAAAAGCCTGCGCGAGGAGCGCGCGCTGGTGGTGGTCGGCGCGCGCGGCTGGCGCTGCGAGGCGCTTCTGGCCCAGCTCGAGGCGGCGCAGGCCGATGGCGAGAACGTGGTCTGGCTCGACCGGCTCACCGACCCGCAGGAACTGCGCCACCTGTATGCCGGCGCCGGCGTATTCGCCTTCCCGTCGCTGTACGAAGGCTTCGGCATTCCGGTGGTCGAGGCCTTCGCTTCGCGCGTGCCGGTGGTGGCCTCGAACGCCAGTTCGCTGCCCGAAGTCACGCAGGGCGCAGCGCTCGACGTCGATCCACTCGACACCGGCATGCTGGCCGACGCGCTGCACACCCTCGCAAGCGATGCCCGCGAGCGCGCGCGCTGCATCGCCGCCGGGCGCGAACGCGCCGAACAACTCACCTGGCACGCCACCGCACGGCAGACCGCCGAGGTGTACCGTGCAGTACTTTCGCAGTAAGCTTCCAACATGCGTGTCCTTCATTTTTACAAGACGTACTACCCGGACTCGGTCGGCGGCATCGAGCAGGTGATCCGCCAGCTGTGCGTCGGCACGGCGCGCCTGGGCGTGAACAATACCGTGCTGTCGCTGTCGCGCCAGAAGGACCTGGCGCCGATCCAGTTCGACGGCCACGTCGTGCAGCGCGTGCCGCTGAACTTCGAGATCGCCTCCAACGCCTGCTCGCTGCAGGCGCTCGGCGCGCTGTCGCGCATGGCGCGAGAGGCCGACGTGGTCCATTACCACTTCCCGTGGCCCTTCATGGACCTGGCGCACTTCATGGCGCGCGTGAACAAGCCGACCGTGGTCAGCTACCACTCCGATATCGTGCGCCAGAAGCGCTGGCTGCGCCTGTACCAGCCGCTCAAGTACCGCTTCCTCGACAGCGTCGACGCCATCGTGGCGGCCTCGCCCAACTACCTGGCGTCGTCGGCAGTGTTGCAGCGCTACCGCGACAAGTCCCGCGTCATCACCTACGGCCTGGACAAGGCCACCTACCCGAACGTCGACCCCTGCCGCCTCGCGCACTGGCGCGCGAAAGTCGGGCCGAAATTCTTCCTGTTCGTCGGCGTGCTGCGCTACTACAAGGGCCTGCACATCTTGCTCGAGGCGGCGAAAGGGCTGGACTATCCGATCGTGATCGTCGGCGCCGGGCCGGAAGAAACGGCGCTGAAGGAGCAGGCTGCCCGCCTGGGACTGAAGCACCTGATGTTCACCGGGGCGCTCGACGAGCTTGACAAGGCAGCCTTGCTGAGCCTGTGCTACGGGCTCGTGTTCCCTTCGCACCTGCGTTCGGAAGCCTTCGGCATCTCGCTGCTCGAAGGCGCGATGTACGGCAAGCCGATGATCTCGTGCGAGATCGGCACCGGCACCACCTACATCAACAAGCATGGCGAGACCGGCCTGGCGGTGCCGCCGTCCGACCCCGCCGGGCTGCACGCGGCGATGCAGACGCTGTGGAACGATCCGGAACTGGCGCGCCGCATGGGCGCGCGTGCCGAAGCCCGCTACCACGAGCTGTTCACGTCGGAACAGATGGCGGCGAACTATACGGAGCTGTACAAGGAGCTGGTGGCGCGCAGGGCGCCCGCGAACGCGGGGGAGAGCGTGGGCTTGGCGGGCGTGCCGCCGACCCGCTGATTGCCGTTGCAGGGTGGGCGGGGCAATGTCGGGCAATGCCCGGAATTGCAAACGCCCATGTGATGATCGTTGGCCGATGCGTTTCGCGCCGGTATTCAAATGTGATTTGAACGCGTGGGCGGCAGAGCCGCCCACCCTACGGTATTCGGCGTTCTTTACGCCTCCGCCCAGCGCTGCTGCACTGCCCGCACCGCCGGCATCTGTTCCAGGAACAGGTCCACCAGCACCGGATCGAAGTGGCGCCCCTTCTGCTCGCGCAGGAAGTCCAGCGCTTCCTGTTCGCTCCACGCCTTCTTGTACGGCCGTTTCGAGGTCAGCGCGTCGAACACGTCGGCGATCGCCACGATGCGCCCCGCCAGCGGTATATCGTCGCCGCGCAGCCCGTGCGGGTAGCCGTTGCCGTCGTACTTCTCGTGGTGGGTGAGCGCGATCTGCGCCGCCAGCGCCAACATGCCGCCCGCGTGCTCGCCGATGATCTCGGCGCCGATCGTCACGTGGCTCTGCATGATCTTCCACTCGTCCGGATCGAGCGGTCCGGGCTTCTGCAGGATGCGGTCGGGGATGCCGATCTTGCCCACGTCATGCATCGGCGCGGCGTGCAGCAGGTCGTCGGCTTCCACTTCGCTCATGCCGGCCGCAATACCGAGGATGCGCGAGAAGTGGCTCATGCGGATCACGTGCAGGCCGGTCTCGTTGTCCTTGTACTCGGCCGCCAGGCCAAGGCGCTGGACGATTTCCAGGCGCGTCGCGCGCAGTTCTTCCATGCGCACCAGCGACAGGTGGGTGCGCACGCGCGCACGCACCACCGGCGGGCTCACCGGCTTGGTGATGTAGTCGACCGCGCCGGCCTCGAAGCCTTCCAGCTCGTCGGCGGTGTCGGTCAGGGCGGTCACGAAGATCACCGGGATCGCCGCCGTTTCCGGATTCGCCTTGAGCGAGGCGCACACTTCGTAGCCGGACATTCCCGGCATCATCACGTCCAGCAGCACCAGGTCGGGATGCTCCTGGCGCGCCAGTTCGAGCGCGCGTGCCCCGTCCTTGGCGAACAGCAGGCGGTAATGGTCTTGCAGGATCTGGCGCAGCAACTGCAGGTTGCTGGCCTCGTCGTCGACGGCGAGGATCAGCGGGCGGTTGTTCGGTTGGGTCATACGGGTCGTTCCTGTAATGCTTTATTCGCCCAGCGTCGCCATCACGGCTTCCAGCTGTTCCAGGGCGGAGTCGAATTCGAAATCGCCGATCGCACCCTGGATCTGGGCGACGCGCGGCGCGACCGGATGGCTGGCCAGCGCCGTTGCCAGTCCGGCCATGGCGGCATCGTCGAGGGCGCCGCGGCGCAGGGCCTCCAGCAGCACGCCGCCGGCGCGGCGCGCGCGCGCCAGGTCGAACGGGGCGGCTTCGGGCGCCAGGGTCGGCTGCGGGCTGCCGGCGCGGATCGCGGCCAGTGCCTCGCCCAGCGCCGCAGTGGAGGTTTCCAGCGCCTGGGCCGCCTCGCGCTCGTCGGTCGGCAGGATATTGGTGGCCTGCTCGAGCTTGGACAGGGCGTCCGACAACTGCTCCAGTCCGACATTGGCGGCCACACCGCGCACCTTGTGCGCCAGCATCCGCAGCTCCTGGTGCGAACCGCCCGCCGCGTGCATCTGCAGCGTGGTGGCGAGGTCGGCGTACTGGCGGCCAAAGTGATCGAGCGCTTCGGCGTACACGTCGGCCTTGTCGGCCCAGCGGTGCAGGCCGGCGCGGCGGTTCAGCACTTCGCGCGCCGGAGCCGGTATCGCGGCCAGGTCCTTGTCGGCCTGGGTCTGCTGCTGGTCCAGGCCCAGCACGCGCGCGATCTCGTGCGACAGCGTAAACCAGTCGACCGGCTTGGTAGCGAAACCGTCCATGCCCACTTCCACGCTGGCGCGGCGGTGTTCGGGCAGCACGCTGGCCGTCATCGCGATCACCGGCGTGCGGCGCTTGCCGGTGGCGGCCTCGAAGGCGCGGATGGCGCGGGTGGCGCTCAAACCGTCGAGCGTCGGCATCTGGAAGTCCATCAGCATCAGGTCGAACTCGCCGATCCTGGCCTGCTCCAGCACCGCGGCGCCGTCGGCGACGGCGGTGAGCGTATGGCCGCGGCGCGCCATCAGGAGCTGCAGCAGCTCGAGGTTCTGCGGCACGTCGTCGGCGGCCAGCACGCGCAGCGGCGGCAGCACGGCGGCGCTGCGCACGCGCGGCGCCTGGTGCGAGAAGCGCGCCAGCACCAGCGGCAGGCGCACGTGGAAGGTGGTGCCTTTGCCAAGCTCGCTCTCGGCCCAGATCCGGCCGCCCATCAGCTCGACCAGCTGCTTGCTGATCGTGGTGCCCAGGCCGGTGCCGCCGAAGCGGCGCGTCATCGAGGCGTCGGCCTGGGTGAAGGGATCGAAGATCGCCTGCAGGCGTTCGGGCGCGATGCCGATGCCGGTGTCGCTGACGGCGATGCACAGTTGGTCGCCTTCCGCGCCCACGCGCAGCGTGACCGTGCCCTGCGGCGTGAACTTGATGGCGTTGTCGAGCAGGTTGGTCAGCACCTGGCGTACCCGCAGCTCGTCGCCGCGCAGGCCGGTCGGCAGCGCCGGATCATAGTGGATATCGAGGTGCAGGCCCTTGGCGCGCGCATTCGCGGCCAGCGTCGAGGACAGTTCGTCGATCAGGGACAGCAGGTTGTAGTCGTTCTGCTCCAGCTCCACCGCGCCTTTTTCCAGCTTGGCGGTGTCGAGGATCTCGTTGAGCAAGCGTAGCAGCGCGCGGCCGGCATTGCGGATGGTGTCGAGGTGACGCCGCTGTTCCTTGTTCAACTCACCATCGAGCAGCACGTCGGTGAAGCCGAGGATCGAGTTCATCGGCGTGCGGATCTCGTGGCTCATGTTGGCCACGAAGGTCGCGCGCGCGGCGGCGGCCTGCTCGGCCTTGTCCTTGGCCTGGCGCAGCGCGTCTTCCATTTCGCGCCGCTCGGTGATGTCGAGGATGACGCCGTCCAGCCAAGCCAGTTCGCCGGCGTCGTTGCGCACGCCGCTGCCGTTTTCCCACAGCCAGCGCACGCTGCCGTCCCGGTGCAGCAGGCGGTATTCGATCAGGTAGGGACGCTCTTCGCTCAGCGCGGCGGCCAGTTCCTCGTTCACGCGCACGCGGTCGGCCGCATGCATCAGCGTGCCGTAGGGGCGGCGCGGCTGCTCGCCCATGAAATCCGCCGGCGGATAGCCGGTGATGCGTTCGACCGCATCGCTGATGAAGACCATGGGCCAGTCACCGTCCACCTTGCTGCGGAAGGAAATGCCGGGGATGTTGCCGATCAGGGAGCGGAACTGCTGCTCGCTGGCGTGCAGCGCCTGCATGATGGCGCGGCGCTCGCTGATGTCGGTAATGAAGCAGACGAACAGGTCCTGGTTGTCCAGGCGCGCATGGCCGATCGCGCGGCGGATCGGCACCAGGCTGCCGTCCTTGCGCTTGCCCATGATCTCGCTGCTGCTGGCCATCGCGCTGGTATAACCGTCTAGCATCAGGCCCAGCAGGCCGTCGTGCGAAGCCGCATCGTCGTCGGCGATCAGGAGACTGGCGCTGCGGCCGACGATCTCTTCGCGGCGCCAGCCGAAGATGCGCTCGGCCGAGGCGTTGAATTCGCTGATGGTGCCGTCGCGCGCGATGGTAATCACGCCATCCACCGTGGTGGTCAGGAGGGCGCGCATCCAGGCTTCGCTGCGGCGCAGTTCGAGGAACATCTGGCGGTAGCGCAGCAGGCCGTTGGCGGCGAGCACCAGGCCGGTGAACACCACCGTGATGAGCGTGATCGCGAGGGCCAGAAAGTCGCTGTTCGAGGACCCGGTGCCGCCCGGTTCGACCTGACCGATGAAGCGCGCCGCAGCCATGCCGGTGTAGTGCATGCCGGCGATGGCGCAGCCCATGACGGTCGCGGCCAGCAGCAGGCGGCGCGATTCGCTCAGCGACTTCAGGCGCGACAGGCCGAAGCGCACCCACAGCGCCAGCGTGGCCAGCACCACGGCGACCACGATCGACAGCCCGAACATGGCCGGGTCGTAGCGCAGCTGCAGGCTCATCTGCATGCCGGCCATGCCCGAATAATGCATGGCGCCGATGCCGGCGCCGACCAGCACGCCGCCGACCAGCAGGCCGGCCGGGCCGAGGCGCTGGCGTGAGATCAGGGACAGGGCCACCGCCGAGGCGCCGACGCTGGGCAGCGCCGACACGATGGTGATCAATGGGTCATAGTTAATCTGCGTGCAGAGATTGAACGCCAGCATGCCGATGAAGTGCATGGCCCAGACGCCGGCGCCGAGGGCGAGACTGCCGCTGGCGAGCACGATGGCGCGGTGGGTGCGGCTGGCAGCGGCCTGGCCTGCGATCTGCAAACCCATCCAGGACGAGAAGATGGCGATCAGGACCGACAACAGCACGAGGCGCGGTTCGTATGCGCCATAGGTAAGCAGCGACGGATCGGCTGGAACGGAAAATAATTGCAGCATGGAGTTTTGCGGTGATTGGGCAATAAATGCACCCAGGAAAGGTCACTCCAGTATCGCATTTCCGCTAGGGAAAGTCTCGTTGAAGCCAGGAATCATGCGGGTTTGACCCGCCAATGTGTCGCGCGGGCGCCACCGCGTAAGGACATCCGTAAGGACATGATTGCGGGAAATTTGTCGGTGGTGCTAACCTGCATTGGTAAATCCACCATCAGCGCGGACGCAGCGCGCATGCAGGCAATCCAGCCAGGGAAGAATGTTGCTAACTCGAATGTTGTTCACGCGTTTTTTTGCGATTGCACTCGCGGTGCTCAGCGGTGTTGCCGGCGCGATGGAGACGGTGCCGGCCGCCCGACCGCGGCTCTACCTGACCACCGAAACCTCGGCGCCGTCGAGCATGTTGGAGGGAACGCGCGTGATCGGCATCGCCACCGACAAGGTGCGCGAAGCGATGGAGCGCGCCGGGGTGGACTACAGCATCGAACTGCTGCCCTGGAAGCGCGCCTACCTGGCCGCGCAGCAGCGCCCGGATACCTGCGTGTATTCGACCTCGCGCACGCCGGAGCGGGAAGGGCTGTTCAAGTGGGTGGGCCCGACCGACCTCGGCCACTGGGTCATGCTGGCCCGTGCCGACAGCAAGCTGAAGCTGCGCAGCCTCGAAGATGCGCGCGGCCTGCGCATCGGCACTTATAACGGCGACGCCCGCGACGCCTACCTGCGTGCACGCGGTTTCCGCGTCGATGCCGCCAATGAAGATATTGCCAACGCCGGCAAGCTGCTGCTCGACCGCATCGACCTGTGGGCTGCCAGCCTGCGCAGCGGCAGTACCATCCTGGCACGCTATGGCTACGACAAGAAGATCGTGCAATTGCTGGTGTTTAACCGCATCGAATTGTATCTGGCCTGCAACCCCGGCGTGCCGGATGCTGTCGTTGCCCGCCTGAATACGGCCTTCGAATCCATCGTGCGCGATGGCACTGCGCGCCGCATCGAACGCAGTTACGAGAATTGGGGACAGCCGATCAAGCTGCCTTGACGGCGGCAGGGACGAGTCGGCCAACGCTCGCTGTCGAGGAGGTGTAAATTATTCCGACGGAAAAAGCGGGGAAGCGAAGCAGGTGAAGTGCTTGCCATGCCGTCGTAAGGCGCTCGGATGGACCGAACGTACGACGACGCGGTGTCATGCAGATGGGATGGTGCCTCCGGCCGGAATCGAACCGGCACGCCTTACGGCGCTTGATTTTGAGTCAAGTGCGTCTACCAATTCCGCCACAGAGGCCCAAGAGCAGGGCCGCATGTTAGCACATCGATTGCAGGAATGACCAGTACCGTGGCCAGTATTGTGGCGCACGAACCCGGAACGGGCCGACAAAGCCCGTTTCCGGCCGCGCTGCCGCTGGTCAGCAGGCGATACGCTGCTGCAGCAGGCGCAGGCTGCCCACCGGGCCGATCACCTGCAGCGTATGCGGCTGCACCGCCACTTCGATCGAGCCCTCGCGGCCGCGCAGCCAGGGCAGCGGGCGGAAGTAGCTGATGCTGTCGGGATCGGACTTGGTGCGGCGGTAGCCCAGCGAGACCAGGGCCTCGTCGAGCGTGCCGATCATGTACTGGGCATCGAAGCGGGTGCGCATTTCGAAGCGACCCGGCCCCATCATGGCGACCGGAAGCAGTCCGCCGATAAACGCCGGCAGCACGATGAAGGGCAGCGGGGTTTCCGGGTCGATGAAGTGCAGTACGAGCATCAGCACCGGCAGGCCGACTACCATCGTAAGTGCCCAGGGAAACAACTGCCGCCAAGTGGCGGGACAACGTAAAAAATACGGCCGCTCGCGAATTCGAACGATTTCCGAAAAGGTAACGCTTTTCATGGTATCTCCTTGCAGCGCTGCTTGATCGGTTGCGCCCGTACGGCAACAAAAAACGACCTGTTTTATTGTGCCGGGCAGTCTTACGGGGCAGTTGACTCCGCTCAAACGCGCTGTCTTGCATACATAGGTTCTCACATCAGGCTGGTGTGCTGCGCACCGGTGAAAAGGATGCAGGAATCGTGCCAGAAAAGTAAAAGCCGCCGGTGGAGCCGGCGGCCTGTCGGGACGGTGTTCGGAAAGCGCAGCTCAGCGGCTGCGCTGGAACAGCCGGAAGCGTTCGTCGCGGTCGGAGGCGCGCCGGCCTTCCCACAGCACGGCGGCGCCGCGCACATCGTGACGGCGCGCGAGACGCTTGTCGTCGCGGTTCCTGATGCTGTCCTGCAGCAGGACGTAGCGGCAAGTACCGCCTGCCACGGTGACGAACGGCAGGCGGCCGAAGTAGGCGAACGAGGCGCGCTGGGCCGGGCCGACATTGGTCTCGATGCAGTCGGCGTCGTGCGGCAGGCGCGCGGCGATCTGCTGGGCCACGCCGGCGTAGCTCTTGCTGTAGTTCAGGTCCGGCAGGAACAAGGTCATCAGGAGCACCCACAGCAGGATCAGTCCGCTCGAGGACAGCACCACCGCACGCCACAGCACCGAGGGCTGGCGCGACAGGCGCCAGTGGACCAGCATGATCCAGCCGATGCTGGTCGCGGCCGCCACCAGGAAGGCGATGATGCCCACTTCCGGCTTGAAACCGGGCACCAGCTTGAGCGCGTTCTTGGCCAGCTGGGCCGGCCAGCCGGTGAGCTTGGCGATCCAGAACAGCCAGACCAGCGCACCCAGCATCGTCAGTACCATCACCGAGAACCAGTCGATCGCGTTGATGGCGCTGCGTTTCATGGTCGGTAGGCCGAAGGCCGCCATCAGCGCCAGCGGCGCCAGCATCTTGAGGAAGTCGCCATTCTCCGGTTCCGGATCGAACAGCAGCAGCAGCATGAGAGTGAGGAAGAACATCACCGGCATCACGATGTGCAGCAGGTGCTGCTGGCGCCGCCAGGCCCAGATCGCCCACAGGGCGAAGGGCCAGGCCGGCCACAGGAACCACACGCCGATGCGGAAGAAGCCCTTCAGCGACGCCAGGGTCGGCAGGCCGAGCTGGCCGGCGTTCCAGTCCAGCCACTCGCCGACCGGCGACAGGCCGTAGGGCTGCACCAGTGCGGCCGGCACGATCCAGGCGAGAGTGATAAGAAATCCGACACCGGCCGCGATCAGGAGGTGGCGCAGGGTGTCGCGCGTCGCCAGCTTCAGGTAGCGGGCGCAGGCGAACAGCGCCAGCACCAGCACCGCCGGCACCATGATGCCGCGGGTAAGCGCAAGCGCGCCCAGCGACAGCCCGACCAGCACGGCATTGCGGGTCGAGGCGCTTTCGACGTAGCGCACCGCGCGGTACAGGAAATAGGCGAGCAGCGCGCCCTGCAGCGTGGCGGCCAGGGTCAGGTGGCTCTGCACCAGCAGGCCGAGGCAGCCGAGGTAGATCAGGACCGCGGTATCGCCCAGCGTGCGGCCATAGTCGTCCGGTTCGGGCTGGCCGCCGAAGGCCAGGCGCAGCGGCTGCGCTTCGGCGCGGCGGCCCAGGTGGAAGGCGGTATACCAGAGCGACATCGCGCCGGTGACGAAAATGCCGATGGTGGAGACGCGCGCCGCCAGCACGTCGCCCAGGATCCAGCCGAACAGCTTGATGCACAGGGCGCCGAGCCAGAAGGCCAGCGGGCCCTGCTCGGCGGCGGCGAGGCCGGCGATGTTCGGGTACAGCCAGTCGTCGAGGCCGCCGTGCGCCATCGTCCACATGATGCCGAAGGAGCCGGCGTCTTCCTTCCACGGGTGGCGGCCGATCAGGCCCGGCAGGATGTACAGCATGCCCAGCGCGAGCAGGGCCCAGCGGGGCAGCGCCAGTGTGGCGGCGGCGGGAAGGCGGACGGGTTTCATCGTTCAGTCTGTTGCGATGGGATAATAGTCGCGTAGTATAGATGCGAAAAAAAAAAGAAGCCGGGGAGGCGGCTTCTTTTTGAAAAAGCCGGAGAACCGGCTTCTTTTCTGGCAACTTCGGGCCCTGCGGACCCGAGGCTTGCTTCGTGCTTTGGCTATTAGCCGTTGGCAACCGAGGTCTTCGAGCCAACCGCGCCGAACTTCTGGCGGAACTTCTCGACGCGACCAGCGGTGTCGACGATCTTGTGCTTGCCGGTGTAGAACGGGTGCGATTCAGCCGAGACTTCGATCTTCACCAGCGGGTATTCCTTACCTTCGTGGGTAGCGGTTTCGCGGGTGTTGATGGTCGAACGGGTGATGAACTTGAAGTCGCAGGACACGTCGTGGAACAGGACTTCGCGGTAATTCGGATGGGTATCGGCCTTCATGATGTTGCTTTCTATATAGTTGGTAGCCAAACAGCACTTCGTCGGTCATCCTGCTTCTTGACCCGATTGCCGATCACTTGCCAGGGGTTGGACTGAACCGGCGATTATAGATTGGTTTGGTGCCGGAGGCAACTCAGGTAGAGCGCAAACAACAAGGGCGGCCCGCAGGCCGCCCCATTCGCGCGATGCAGCGCCGGTGCTTAACCGCCGCGGCGCATCATGTCGAAGAACTCGATGTTGTTCTTCGTTGCGCGCATCTTGTCGAGGATGAACTCCATCGCCTCGATCTCGTCCATCGAGTACAGCAGCTTGCGCAGGATCCAGATTTTCTGCAGCTGGTCCGGCTTGATCAAGAGTTCCTCGCGGCGGGTGCCCGACTTGTTCAGGTTGATTGCCGGATAGACGCGCTTCTCGGCCAGGCGGCGCTCGAGGTGCACTTCCATGTTGCCGGTGCCCTTGAATTCTTCGTAGATGACGTCGTCCATGCGCGAGCCGGTCTCGATCAGCGCGGTGGCGACGATGGTCAGCGAGCCGCCTTCTTCGACGTTACGGGCGGCGCCGAAGAAACGCTTCGGACGCTGCAGCGCGTTGGCGTCGACACCACCGGTCAGCACCTTGCCCGAGGCCGGGATCACGGTGTTGTAGGCGCGCGCCAGGCGGGTGATCGAGTCGAGCAGGATCACGACGTCCTTCTTCATCTCGACCAGGCGCTTGGCTTTTTCCAGCACCATCTCGGCGACCTGGACGTGGCGGGTGGCCGGTTCGTCGAAGGTCGAGGCGACCACTTCGCCGCGCACCGAACGCTGCATCTCGGTCACTTCTTCCGGACGTTCGTCGATCAGCAGGACGATCAGGGTCACGTCCGGGTGGTTGGCGGTGATGGCGTGCGCGATGTGCTGCAGCATGACCGACTTGCCGGATTTTGGCGAGGCCACCAGCAGGCCGCGCTGGCCCTTGCCGATCGGCGAGATCAGGTCGACGATGCGGCCGGTGATGTTCTCGGCGCCGTTCATGTCGCGCTCGAGGCGCAGCGGCTCGTTCGGGTGCAGCGGCGTCAGGTTTTCGAACAGGATGCGGTGCTTCGAGGCTTCCGGCGATTCGCCGTTGACCTTATCCACCTTGACCAGTGCGAAGTAGCGCTCGCCGTCTTTCGGCGTACGCACTTCGCCTTCGATCGAGTCACCCGTATGCAAGTTGAACCGGCGGATCTGCGACGGCGAAATGTAGATGTCGTCGGTCGAGGCCATGTAGCTGGCGTCCGGCGAGCGCAGGAAGCCGAAGCCGTCCGGCAGCACTTCGAGGGCGCCGTCGCCGAAGATCTGCTCGCCGCCTTTCGCGCGCTTCTTCAGGATCGCGAACATCAGTTCCTGTTTGCGCAGGCGGGCTGCGTTGTCGATATCGAGGCCGATTGCCATCTCCAGCAGCGCGGAGACGTGCATTGCCTTCAGTTCAGATAAATGCATGTTTGTGTGGGTGTCCCGTGACGGGAAAGTAAAGGTAGGGGAGGGAACTACGTGGTCTATTTAAAGCGGGGAAGCACCGGAGCCGAGGCTTCCCGACATGACGGCAGCGCGGGCGCGCTGCCGTCGCTCATGGTAACAATATTAGATGTTGTTGTCGATGAACTGAACCAGCTGGCCCTTGGCCATCGCGCCGACTTTTTGCGCAGCCGCTTCGCCATTCTTGAACAGGATCAGGGTCGGAATACCGCGGATGCCGAACTGGGCCGGTACGGCCTGGTTGGCGTCGACGTCGACCTTGGCCACCACCAGCTTGCCAGCGTATTGCTGGGAAACTTCTTCCAGAATCGGTGCAATCATCTTGCACGGACCGCACCACTCGGCCCAGAAATCGACCAGGACCGGGAGCTCGGACTTGAGCACTTCGGCATCGAAGCTTGCATCGGTGATGTGTTTAATATTTTCGCTCATTATGTTCCTCAAAAGAGGTAAGGATCAATTAACGCCTGGCGGACTGCGCCGATCCTGCGTGGTCCCGGCCAGCCCGGTCTGCTGAATAATGCAGTCTCATCAAATGTGGCTGCTACACAATGGTGGAGGCACTGTGTGCAAAATTCAATGTGGAAAGACGGCAGGGGGTGTCAGGCGGGGATGTGCCGAATAATACCCCATTTTTTTAAAGAGTGTGGATCGGTTTGTACAAAATCTCAACATTGCACCGCGCGGCGTAATTGTTCGATCGCCAGCGGCTTGCGGAAGGCCCCCGCCACCTGCAAGCCCATGGCGCGCGCCAGCTCGGTGGCGGCGTCGCGCACGCCGTCTTCCAGCGCCGAGACCAGGATCACGCGGCCGCCGAATCCCTGGCCGGCGGCGGCCTGCAGGAACTCGATGCCGTCCATCTCGGGCATGGCCAGGTCGCAGATCAGGAGCTCGGGCGCATGGCGCGGCAGCATCGCCAGCGCGCGCCGCGCGTCGAGCTCGGCATGCACGTCGAACGGGCCGCCATCGTTGTCCTTGTCGAGCGTCTCCAGCATGTCGCGCAGGACCTCGAGCATGAAGCGGTCATCGTCGAGCAGCAAGACGCGCCGGGGCGCGCTGCGCGCTGCGGACGAGGAGGGTGGCTTCATGCGAGGTGGGTAGCGGGGTCTCGAAGGGAGCCATTATGGCGAAGTTTTCCAGTTGCGTGGAGATATTGAACAACTGTTGGTCTCAAACGCTGCCGGTGAAGCGCGCCAAGTGGCCTGGATGCCACATCGTGGCCACCGAAGCGACCCGTCCGCCCGACGTGGTACGGCGATGCAGTACCAGGCAGGGCTGGCCCGCGCCGATCGCCAGCATGGGGGCCACCTCCGGCGGGGCCGGCTGGGCCTCGATGGTGTAGGTGGCGCCCTGTAGCGGGGCCGCCGCCATCAGGTGTTCGTTCGGGGTGATGGTGCTGAAGTCCTGGTCCAGGTAGCTGGGCGCACAGTCGGGGTTGACCCAGCGGTCTTCCACCTGGATCGGCACGTCGTTCTCGAAGTGGACGATGGTCGAATGGTACAAGGTGGCGCCGGGGGGGAGTTCGAATTCGGCGGCCAGGTCGTCGGTGCAGATTTCCGCGCGCAGCAGGCGCAAATGGCTGCGGTGGGCGCGGCCGCGTGCGCGGATCTCGTCGGCGATGTTGCGGATCTCGACCAGCGTCGCCTGGTACTTCTGCGGCGCGACATAGGTGCCCGAGCCCTGGCGCCGGGTCAGCACCTGCTCGGCGGTCAGCTCGCGCACCGCGCGGTTGACGGTCATGCGCGAGACGCCGAACTGGCGCACCAGCGCCTGCTCCGAGGGCACCAGCTCGCCTTCCTTCCAGCGGCCGGACACGATCTCGCCGACCAGGTAATCCTTGATTCGCTGGAAAATGGGGGTGCTGTCTTGCGCGATCGGTTCTTCCAAACTACTCTCCGGGAAGGCTTGAAGCGGCAGGCGGCCGCCGACACCGGATTCTAGCACTGCAATTCGAAAGCAAGACCCGGAGTGCCAGCGGAGGGAGCCGCGTCTACGCTGACCTCATCCCGACCTGGAGACTCCGCCATGACAGCCATGACCACGATGTTCGACACCGACGAGGCGCGCTGGGCCGCCGTCCAGCGCCGCGACCGCGACGCCGACGGCCGGTTCTGGTATTCGGTGCGCAGTACCGGCGTGTACTGCCGGCCCTCGTGCCCGTCGCGCGGCGCGCTGCGCGCCAACGTTGCCTTTCACGCCAGCCCGGCCGACGCCGAGACGGCCGGCTTTCGCGCCTGCCTGCGCTGCAAGCCAGCGCAGCCGCCCTTGGCGGAACGCCAGGCCGCTGCGGTGGCGCAGGCCTGTCGCCTGATCGACGAGGCTGAGCAGACGCCTGACCTCGACAGCCTGGCCCAGGCGGTCGGCATGAGCCGCTTCCACTTCCACCGCATATTCAAGGCGCATACCGGCATCACGCCGAAAGCCTATGCCGGCGCACGCCGCGCCGCGCGCCTGCAGCAGGGGCTGGGGACGGCGCCGAGCGTCACCGATGCCTTGTACGAGGCGGGCTTCGGTTCAAGCGGGCGCTTCTACGACGCCAGTACCGGCCTGCTGGGCATGACCCCTGGCCGCTACCGTGCGGGCGGGCAGGGCGAGACCATCCATTTCGCGGTGGCCGCCTGTTCGCTGGGCGCCATCCTGGTGGCGAGTACCGCACGCGGCATCTGCGCGATCCTGATCGGCGACGAACCGGAACCGCTGGTGCGCGACCTGCAGGAGCGCTTCCCGCGGGCCGAGCTGGTGGGCGCGCAGGCCGACTACGAGCGCACCGTCGCGCAGGTGGTCGGTTTCGTCGAGGCGCCGCGCCTCGGGCTCGACCTTCCGCTCGACGTGCGCGGCACCGCCTTCCAGCGCCGCGTGTGGGAAGCGCTGCGTGCGGTCCCGGCCGGGGTCACTGTCAGCTACAGCGAGCTGGCCGAGCGCCTCGGCATGCCGGCCGCGGCGCGCGCGGTCGCGGGCGCCTGCGCGGCCAATCCGGTGGCGGTGGCGATTCCCTGCCACCGCGTGGTGCGGCTTGACGGCGCGCTGTCGGGCTACCGCTGGGGGATCGAACGCAAGCGTACGCTGCTCGACCGTGAGGCGGGGTAAACGGGACTGCCGCGCCCTATGCCCAAGCCTTGATTTTCTATACACTTCCCGGTGCCGCGCCCACGAGGTGCGGACACCCCTACAAAACGGAGAATAGACAAGCATGCGCGCGCGCCAGATCCCCCTGTGTTCCCTGAAGTTGAGCTCCCTGCTGGTTGTTGCCGGCCTCGGCGTCCTCTCGCCGGCGCATGCCGACACCGTCATCACCAACGCCAACGGCTACACCCTGAACACCAAGGGAGAGCTGGTGCAGTTCAGCGCGCTCGCCTTCGACGACCGGGGCCGCATCACGGCGGTCGGCAGCAATGCCGACGTGACGGCGAAGGCAAAGGGTGCGCGCCAGGTGGACATGGGAGGCCGCACCGTGCTGCCGGGCCTGATCGACGCCCACGGCCACGTGTTCGGCCTGGGCCAGCAGCTGACCCAGCTCGACCTGTCCGCCACCACCTCGCTGCCGGATGCGATCAAGGCCATCGGCACCTATGCCAAGGCAAACGCCAACCAGGCCTGGGTCCGCGGCCGCGGCTGGAACCAGGAGAACTGGAAGCTGGGCCGCTTCCCGACCGCCGCCGAACTGGACGCCGTCGAATCGCGCCGCCCGGTATGGCTGGAGCGCGTCGACGGCCACGCCGGCTGGGCCAACAGCCGCACGCTGGCGCTGGCCGGCATCACGAAGTCGACCCCGGACCCGGCCGGCGGCAAGATCATGCGCGATGCAAACGGCGAGGCCACCGGCGTGCTGGTGGACGCGGCGCAGGAGCTGGTGACCAGGGTCATGCCGGCGCAAACCGAAGCCGAGGGCCGCACCATGCTGGACCGCTCGCTGCAGGAGATCGCGCGCATGGGCCTGACCAGCGTGCACGACGCCGGCGTCGGCGTGGCGGAAGACCGCCTGTACCGCGACTATGCCGACCAGAAGAAGCTGAGCGCGCGCGTCTACGGCATGATCGGCGGCACCGACAAGGATTTTGACCAGTTGGCAAAAAATGGCCCGCTGCACAACTACGCAGACGGCATGTACGCACTGCGTTCCGTGAAGCTGTATTCGGACGGCGCGCTGGGCAGCCGCGGCGCCGCGCTCATCAAGCCCTACAGCGACGAGCCGCATTCGCATGGCCTGCTGTTCTTCAAGACCGCGCAAATGAACGCCATGATGACCAAGGCCATGCGCAAGGGCTACCAGGTCAACGTGCACGCGATCGGCGACGCCGGCAACAAGCAGATCCTCGACATCTACAAGAAGGAAGTGGCGGCCACGAAGTCGAGCGCGCAGCGCCACCGCATCGAGCATGCCCAGGTCGTGACGTTAGCGGACATCCCGCGCTTCAAGCAACTGGGCATCATCCCGTCGATGCAGCCGACCCATGCCACCTCGGACAAGAACATGGCCGAGACCCGCGTCGGCCCTGAACGCATCAAGGGCGCCTACGCCTGGCGCAGCTTCCTGCACCAGGGTTCGCGCATCGCCTGCGGTTCGGACTTCCCGGTGGAGTCGCCGAACCCGTTCTTCGGCATCCACGCCGCGGTCACCCGCATGGACCATGCCGGCCAGCCGGTGGCGGGCTGGTACCCGAACCAGGCGATGTCGCTCAAGGAAGCCTTCCGCTGCTTCACGCTCGATGCGGCCTACGCCGGCCACCAGGAAAACAGCCTGGGTTCGCTGGAGCCGGGCAAGCACGCCGACTTCATCGTGATCGACCGCGACCTGTTCCGCATGCCGACCTACGACATCTTCAAGACCGGCGTGCTGGAGACCTGGGTGGGCGGGAAGCAGGTGTTCAAGAAGTAATCGAATCGGGGCTGACAAAATGAATTGACTTGGTTGTATAGACAACTTAGACTCATTGCTGCACATGGCGCGCTCATGAGCGTGCGCGCCATTTCCAACCAGGAGCCGCCATGAATTCACCGATGCCCCACGACCCCCGCTTCGACCCCACCCGCGTCATCCGCGCCCCGCGCGGCACCGAACTCTCCTGCAAGAGCTGGCTCACCGAAGCCGCCTACCGCATGATCCAGAACAACCTCGACGCCGAGGTTGCGGAGAACCCGCAGGCGCTGGTGGTCTACGGCGGCATCGGGCGCGCCGCCCGCAACTGGGAATGCTACGACCAGATCCTGGCCTCGCTGCGCACGCTGGAAGACAACGAAACCCTGCTGATCCAGTCCGGCAAGCCGGTCGGCGTGTTCCGCACCCATGCGGACGCCCCGCGCGTGCTGCTGGCGAATTCCAACCTGGTGCCCAAGTGGGCCAACTGGGAACACTTCAATGAACTCGACCGCAAGGGCCTGTTCATGTACGGCCAGATGACCGCCGGCAGCTGGATCTACATCGGCACCCAGGGCATCGTGCAGGGCACCTACGAGACCTTTGCCGAAGCCGGTCGCCAGCACTTCGGCGGCGACATGGCGGGCCGCTGGATCCTCACCGCCGGCCTGGGCGGCATGGGCGGCGCGCAGCCGCTGGCCGCCACCTTCGCCGGCGCGGTCTCGCTCAACATCGAATGCCAGCAGAGCAGCATCGACTTCCGCCTGCGCACCCGCTACCTCGACAAGCAGGCGCGCGACATCGACGAGGCGCTGGCGATGGTGAAGGAATACACCGAAAAACGCGAAGCCGTCTCCATCGGCCTGCTCGGCAACGCAGCCGACGTGCTGCCGGAGCTGGTTCGCCGCGCACAAGCTGGCGGTATCAAGCCGGACCTGGTCACCGACCAGACCTCGGCCCACGACCTGATCAACGGCTACCTGCCGCTTGGGTGGACCGTGGAAGAGTGGAAGGCCGCACAGCAGGACCCGGCCCGGCACGCGCGCCTCAAAGCCGCCGCCGCAGCATCCTGCGCCGTGCACGTGCGCGCCATCCTCGACTTCAAGGCCATGGGTTGCCATGCCGTCGACTACGGCAACAACATCCGCCAGGTGGCCAAGGACGAGGGCGTCGAGAACGCCTTCGACTTCCCGGGCTTCGTGCCGGCCTATATCCGCCCCCAGTTCTGCGAAGGCCGCGGCCCGTTCCGCTGGGTGGCGCTGTCGGGCGACCCGGAAGACATCTACAAGACCGACGCCAAGATCAAGGAGCTGTTCCCGCAGCACGCGCGGGTACACCGCTGGCTCGACATGGCGCGCGAGCGCATCGCCTTCCAGGGCCTGCCGGCGCGCATTTGCTGGCTGGGGCTGGGCGAGCGCCACCTGGCCGGCCTGGCCTTCAACGAGATGGTGCGCACGGGCGAGCTGAAGGCGCCGATCGTCATCGGCCGCGATCACCTGGACACCGGCTCGGTGGCCAGCCCGAACCGCGAGACCGAAGCCATGCGCGACGGCACCGATGCGGTGTCCGACTGGCCGCTGCTGAATGCCTTGCTGAACACCGCCGGCGGCGCCACCTGGGTCTCGCTGCACCATGGCGGCGGCGTGGGCATGGGCTATTCGCAGCACTCGGGCGTGGTCATCGTCGCCGACGGCACCGAAGCGGCCGCGGAGCGCCTGGCGCGCGTGCTGGTGAACGACAGCGGCTCGGGCGTGATGCGTCACGCCGACGCCGGCTATGAAAGCGCCATCGAGACGGCCAAGCGCAACGGCCTGAATCTCCCGATGATCAAGTAATCGAGCAAGAACTGAGTACACACATGAACGACTCCCACCTCACCCTGCAACCCGGCGCGCTGGCGCTGGCCGACCTGCGCGCCGTCTGGGCCGCCCATGTGCCCCTGCGCCTGGCGCCGGAAGCCTGGGGGCCGATCAAGGCGTCCTGCGCCCTGGTCGAGAAAATCACCGCCAAGGGCGACCCGGCCTACGGCATCAACACCGGTTTCGGCATCCTGGCCAAGGCCCACATCCCGAACGACCAGCTGGAAGCCCTGCAGCGCAACCTGATCCTGTCGCATGCGGTCGGCACCGGTGAACTCATCGCCGACAAGGTCGTGCGCCTGATCCTGCTGACCAAGATCGGCAGCCTGGCACGCGGCTATTCGGGCGTGCGCCCCCTGATCATCGAAACCCTGATCGCCCTGTACAACGCCGGCATCATGCCGGCCATCCCCGCGCAAGGGTCGGTCGGCGCCTCGGGCGACCTGGCGCCGCTGGCGCACATGACGCTGGCCATGCTGGGCGTGGGCCCGGTGCGCTACAAGGGCGAGCTGATGGATGCGAAGCAGGCGCTGGGCGCCGCCGGCATCGAACCGGTGACCCTGGCAGCGAAAGAGGGCCTGGCCCTGATCAACGGCACCCAGGTCTCGACTGCGCTGGCGCTGCACGGCCTGTTCATGGCCGAGCGGGTGCTGGAAGCGGGCATGGTGGCCGGCGCGCTGTCGGTCGACGCCGCGCGCGGCAGCGATGCGCCGTTCGACGCGCGCATCCACGCGGTGCGCGGCCAGCCGGGCCAGATCGCCGCCGCAAGCATCTACCGCGAACTGGTGGCGGGCAGCGCCATCCGCGCCTCGCACCTGGTGGGCGACGAACGCGTGCAGGACCCGTACAGCCTGCGTTGCCAGCCGCAGGTGATGGGCGCGGCCATGGACATCATCGCCAACGCCGGCCGCACCCTGCTGATCGAATCGAATGCGGTCACCGACAACCCCTTGCTGTTCCCCGAGGATGGCGCGATCCTCTCGGGCGGCAACTTCCACGCCGAGCCGGTGGCCTTTGCCGCCGACACGCTGGCGCTGGCCATCGCCGAGGTCGGTGCGCTGTCCGAACGCCGCATCGCGCTGCTGATCGACGCCAATCTGTCCGGCCTGCCGGCCTTCCTGGTGCGCGAGCCGGGCCTGAATTCGGGCTTCATGATCGCCCACGTAACCGCCGCCGCGCTGGCCTCGGAAAACAAGTCGCTGGCCCATCCGGCGAGCGTCGACAGCCTGCCGACCTCGGCCAACCAGGAAGACCACGTCAGCATGGCGACCTTCGCGGCGCGCCGTCTCGACCAGATGGCGCACAATACCTCGGTGATCGTGGGCATCGAGCTGCTGGCGGCGGCGCAGGGCATCGAATTCCACCGTCCCCTGAAGAGTTCGGAGCACCTCGAGCACGTGCACGCCCAGTTGCGCACCAAGGTGGCGCCGTACGACGCCGACCGCTTCTTCGCGCCCGATATCGAGGCCGCGCGCCTGATGGTGGTGAACGGCGAGCTGTCCGCATCGTGCAAGGAACTGTTCACGGTGCTGCACCCTTAACATCCCAATTGGAGAGGCAATGGATTTCCGGTTCAAGGCAGGCAGGCTTCCCATCCTCGTGTCGATGCCCCACGCGGGCACCGACATCCCGGACGACGTCGCAAGCACGATGTCGCCCTGCGCCGCCGCGCGCGCCGACACCGACTGGCACCTGCCCGAACTGTACGGCTTCCTGGAAGAGATGGGCGTGTCGACCATCTCGGCGCGCTGGTCGCGCTACCTGATCGACCTGAACCGCCCGCCCGAGGACACCAACCTGTATCCCGGGATGGATACCACGGGGCTGTGCCCGGTCGACACGTTTGGGCGTGAAAGCCTCTACCTGCCGGGCCGCACGCCGGACGATGCCGAAGTGCGGCGCCGGCTGGAACGCTACTGGATGCCCTACCACGCACAGCTGGGCGCGGAGCTGGAGCGCCTGAAGCAGCAGCATGGCCGCGTGGTGCTGTGGGATGCGCATTCGATCGCATCGACCGTGCCGCGCTTCTTCGAAGGCCGCCTGCCGGACCTGAACTTCGGCACCGCGGACGGCAAGTCCTGCGCCCCCGGACTGGAAGCCGCGGTGGTGGGCGTGGCGCGCGCCCAGGACCAATTCAGCATCGCGGTCAACGGCCGCTTCAAGGGCGGCCACATCACCCGCAAGTACGGCCAGCCGGAGCAGGGCGTGCACGCGATCCAGCTCGAGATGTGCCAGTGCCTGTACATGAACGAAGCGCCGCCTTTCGAATACCGTCCGGATGTGGCGGCGCAGGTGCAGCCGCTGCTGAAGGACATGATCGGCAGCGCCGCAGGGTGGGCAACCGGGGTGCGCGCATGAGGGCCCTGTTCGCCCGCCATGCGCTGCTGCCTGAAGGATGGCGGCGCGACGTGCTGCTCGAATGGGATGCCCACGGCGACCTGACCCGGGTCGATGAACGGGCAGCGCCACCGCTGGGCGTGGCGCGTGCCGACTACGTCCTCCCCGGCATGGTCAACCTGCACTCGCACGCCTTCCAGCGCGCGCTGGGCGGGCTGACCGAGCGCGCCGGCGAGGGGCCCGACAGCTTCTGGACCTGGCGCGACCTGATGTACCGCTTCGCCGCGGGCATCACGCCGGAACAGATCGAGGCCATCGCCGCCCAGCTGTTCGCGGAATGCCTGCGCCATGGCTACACCGCGCTGTGCGAATTCCACTACCTGCAGCGTGCGCCAGGTGGCGACACCTACGCGCGTCCGGCCGAAACCGCCGAGCGCGTCGCGGCGGCGGGGCTGGCGACCGGCATGGGCTTGACCATGCTGCCGGTACTGTACAGCCATGCCGGCTTCGGCGAGCAGCCGCTGCGTCCCGAGCAGGGCCGCTTCCGCACCGGCGTCGACGACGTGCTCGGCATCGTGGAGGCGCTCCAGCCCTTGCGCAACGGCCAGCTCGAAGTCGGCGCCGCGCCGCATTCGCTGCGCGCGGCGACCATTGCGCAAATACGCGAACTGGCATCCAGCCTGCCGGCCGGACGCCCCCTGCACATCCATATTGCGGAACAGATGCCCGAAGTCGAGCAGAGCATTGCTTATTCGGGCCGCCGTCCGGTCGAGTACCTGATGGAGGAAGCCGCTATCGACGAACGCTGGTGCCTGGTGCACGCCACCCACCTGAACGAGGCGGAAATGGCGGCGATTGCCCGCAGCGGCGCCGTCGCCGGCCTGTGTCCGACCACCGAAGCCAACCTCGGCGACGGCCTGTTCCCGCTGCAGCCCTTCATCGAGCTGGGCGGACGTTTCGGCATCGGCAGCGACAGCCATGTATCGCAAAGCCCGGTCGAGGAGCTGCGCTGGCTGGAATATGGCCAGCGCCTGGTGCACCAGCGCCGCAATATTGCCGTATCGGCTCACCCGGCACGTCAACAGCGCGACGTCGGCCAGTACTTGTGGCAGACTGCCCTGCGCGGCGGCGCGCAAGCGGCCGGGCGCAAGGTGGGCGCGCTGGCGGAAGGCCTGCGCGCGGACCTGCTGGTGCTGGACGGGAGCCATCCGAACCTGGACGGCGCGGCCGACGAAGAGGTGCTGGGCCGCTTCCTGTTCTGCGGTAACGACAACCTGGTGCGCGACGTGCTGTGCGGCGGGCGCTGGGTGGTGCAGGGCGGCCGCCATGTGGCGCAGGACGCGATCGCCCGGCGCTACCGCCAGGCGATGAACGAATTGCGTGAGCTGAGTTGAGCTTAGTTGATCTGAGTGAGGTGGGCCAATGACCGTACTGATTCCCTTCGCAGGTTTGTCGCCGGTGCCATGGAAAAACGGCGGCGGCAGCACGACCGAAATCGCCATCGGCCCGCCGGATTCCGGCTTCGAGGATTTCGAGTGGCGCGTGAGCCTGGCCACCATCGAGAAGGATGGCGCCTTCTCCTTGTTCCCGGGCGTCGACCGCACGCTGGCCCTGGTCGAGGGCCATGGCATGCTGCTGGAGATCGACGGCGAACCAAGCCTGGTGACGGAGGCCGAACCGGTGGTGGCCTTCGACGGCAGCTCGGAGGTCACGGCAAAACTCAGCCGCGGCGGCAGCACCGACTTCAATGCCATGACGCGCAGCGAGCGCTGCTACCACACCTTCGGCCGGCGCCGGCTGACGGGCGACTCGACCTTCGTTGCACGTGCCGATGTCACGGTGCTGTTCCTGGCCGAAGGCGATACCCTCGAACTGCGCAACGAGAAGGAGCGCATCGGCCTGGTGCGCTACGACGCGGTGGTGCTGGAGCCGGGTTCGGTGTGGAAGCTGGAAGCGGGGCAGGGCATGATCTACATCGTGGATATCTGGTACCACGAGGAAGAAGACGAAGCATCGTATGAGTGAAGTGGCCGAGCTGCTGTTTACCAACGTGAATCTGGCCACGATGGTCGATGGCTATGGCGAACTGCCGGATGCCGCGCTGGCGGTAAAAGATGGCCGCATCGCCTGGCTGGGCCCACGCGCCGAAGCGCCAAAGGCCGCCGCGGAACACGACTGCGGCGGCGCCTGGATGACGCCGGGCCTGGTCGACTGCCACACCCACATCGTCCACGCCGGCAACCGCAGCAACGAGTGGGAAGCGCGCCTGAACGGCGCCAGCTACGAAGACATCGCGCGCCAGGGCGGCGGCATCATGTCGACCGTCCGTGCCACCCGCGCGGCCGACGTCGACACGCTGCTGGCGCAAAGCCTGCCGCGCGTGGCCAGGCTGCTGTCGGAGGGCGTCACCACGCTCGAGATCAAGTCCGGATACGGCCTGGCGCTCGAGCCCGAGGCACGCATGCTGAGCGCGGCGCGCGCGGTTGCCGAACGCCTGCCGGTGCGGGTCGTCACCACCTTCCTCGGCGCCCATGCGCTGCCGCCGGAATTCGCGGGGCGCGCCGACGACTACGTGGGCGAGGTGTGCGAACACATGCTGCCGCAGCTTGCCAGGGACGGCCTGGTCGATGCGGTGGACGCCTTCTGCGAGCGGATCGGTTTTACCAACGCGCAGACCGAGCGCGTGTTCCTGGCCGCGCGCAGGCTCGGCCTGCCCGTCAAGCTGCATGCCGAGCAGCTGTCCGACCAGCAGGGCGCCGAACTGGTGGCGCGCTACCAGGGTTTGTCGGCCGACCACCTCGAGCACCTGACCCAGGCCGGCATCGACGCCATGGCGCGCGCCGGCACCGTGGCCGTGCTGCTGCCGGGCGCGTACTACTTCCTGCGCGAGACGGTGCAACCGCCCATCGCCGCCTTGCGCGACGCAAAGGTGCCGATGGCGGTGGCCACCGACTGCAATCCCGGCACCTCGCCGATGACTTCCCTGCTGCTTGCCATGAACATGGCCTGCACCCTGTGGCGCCTCACGCCCCAGGAAGCGCTGCAGGGCGCAAGCTGCCACGCCGCACGGGCGCTCGGCCTGCACGCCGACATCGGAACGCTGGAAGTGGGGAAGCGCGCCGACCTGGCCTTGTGGGACATTGCCCGTCCGGCCGACCTGGCCTATGCCATGGGCTCGAATCCCTGCCGCGCCGTGGTCAACGGCGGCGTGCTACGGCCGGCGCACATTGCAGTCTGACGCGTAGCGGAGACAGGGCAGCTTTATCCGTTACGCATTCACAAGCAAGCCCCGTCCAGAATCCTCTTCGCTTGACTCGGATCAAACTGCGCAATTCCAGCTCAGGAATTATCACTTCAAGGGCAACACAAACACTCTCGTAACAAGGGTAACCAGATGTAAGCTTTAATTGCTCGTTAAGAATCCGCGCCTATAGTGAAAGCGTGTGATTCACCATCTCCCCTCCCCATTTGACAAAATGGGTTCGCCCACGGCGCCTCACGGCCCCGTGGGTTTTTCTTTGGGCTGCTAGATTCGGCGCTCGGCCAGGGCGTTCAGGGTATTGCCTGTCAGGCGGCAGATGCGCCAGTCGGGCAGGATGTCCGCGCCCATCTGCTGGTAGAAACCGATGGCCGCTGCGTTCCAGTCCAGTACCGACCACTCGAAGCGGCCGCAATTGCGCTCCACCGCGATCTGGGCCAGGCGGGTCAGCATCTTCGTCCCGTAGCCCTTGCCACGGTGCGACTGGCGCACGTACAGGTCTTCGAGATACAGGCCCTTCTTCGTCAGGAAGGTCGAGAAATTATGGAAGAACAGCGCGAAGCAGACCACGTCGCCGTCTTCCTCGCCGATGATGGCTTCGCAAGAAGGACGGGCGCCGAACAGGCCCTCGTGCAGCAGGGCTTCGGTGGCCACCACCAGGTGTTCGAGTTTTTCGAACACGGCCAGCTCCACGATCATGGCGTGGATGTGCGGTACGTCGGAGGCGTGGGCAGGACGGATGGTAAAAGTGGTCATGGTGTTTCGAGAGGATTGTTCAGGGTTGCGGATTGCACGGGTTTGGCTGCGGGTGCGCGCAGGGCCCAGGCCACGCTGGCCAGGCACAGGATCATGCCGGCGAATTCGACCGGGCCAGGGCGGTAGCCTTCGAGCTTGATCGACAGCAGCACGGACAGTACCGGCGTGATGACGCCGATGTACACGGTCTTCTGCGCGCCGATGCGCCCGATGAGGGTGAAGTAGGCAAAGAAGGCGATCACCGAACCGAAGATCGACAGGTAGAACAGGCCGGCCCAGTACGTAGGGCTTGCCGGCAGCACGAAGCGGTCGCCGTGCAGCACCAGCCACACCGTGACCAGGCAGGCGCCCCACAGCATCGACCAGGCCATGGTGAGCGGAAGGTTCTCGCACTGTTCCTTCACCTTGGTGACCACGATGCTGCCGGCCGAGCTGGCGATGGTCGCGGCCAGCGCCAGCACCACGCCGGCGATGAAGGCCGGGCTGCCACCAAGCTGGTAGTCGCGCCAGGCGGTGCCGATCGAATGCCAGAACAGCAGGGCGACGCCGGCGATGGCCACCACGCCGCAGCCGATCGTGCGGCGGTTGATGCCGGTGTTGAAGAACAGATGGCTCAGGAGCGGCGTCCAGAACACCATCAGCGCGAACACCACCGCCACCAGGCCCGATACCACGTATTGCTCGGATTGATAGGTGCAGAGGTAGGAGATGCAGAAGGTGAGCACGCCCTGCAGCGCCATCCAGCCATGGGTGCGCAGCGGCAGGCGCAGGCTGTCGCGGCGCACCAGGCAGATGACGAACAGCGTGGCCGCCGCCAGGAAGAAACGGTAGGCCACCGACACGGCGGGCGGTGCTTCTCCCAGCTGCAGGGTGATGGCGTAGAAGGTGGAGCCCCAGATCAGGGCGGCGACGGTGAACAGGACGGAAGAGGGCATCGCGGGAGTATACGTGCTCCCGCGCGTTCCCGCACTCCTAATACAATCCGGCTTTTTGTCAGTACGCGAGCTTCATCCGGCGGTACAGGAAGGACAGCACGAACAAGGGCCCAATCAGCAAAAAGCGCAGGTCGTCGAAGAACGAAGGTTTCTTGCCTTCGATCTTGTGGCCGATGAACTGGCCGATCCAGGCCACCACGAAGATCGCGATCGACACCGGCAGCACCGTCATGTCGGGCATCAGCGCCAGTACGCCCAGCATCACGGCGCTCATCACGCCCATGCCGATCGCAAAGCCGCGCGACAGCTTCGTGTAGTAATAGAGCGAGGCGAGCGTGGCCGCGATCGCTACCACCGGGTGGATCGCCCACAGGATGCCCAGCAGGCTCAGGACGATCAGCGGGATGCACGCGAAGTGGATGATCTCGTTGGTGTGGTTGCGGTGGCTGTCGGCGTAGCGTGCCAGCAGGATGTCGATTTCGCGTGGCTGTGAAGCGTGATCCATGGGTGTCTCCGGCGTTTTTATTTGAAGGCGATTCTACACCGTCTCCGCCTGCACATTCGCCGCCGGCAGCGCGGTCCGCGGCGCCTGCAGGCGCAGGTTCGGATGGTTGGCGAACAGCTCGGAAATCCATTCGACGAAGACCCGCACCTTGGCCGACAGGTGGCGGTTCTGCGGATAGACCACGTGCACCGCGATCGGGTCGCTGCTCCACTCCGGCAAGATCTGCACCATCCTGCCGGCGGCAATGTGCTGCAGCAGCAGGTAGTCGGTCATCATGATCACACCCAGGCCCGCCAGGCCGGCCTGCACGTAGGCGTTCGAATCGTTGAGCGCGATGCTGCCGGGGAGGTCGACCTCGATGCGCTCGCCGTCGCGGGTGAAGTCCCACTTGGAGATCTTGCCGGTCTTGGCCGAAAAATAATTGACGCAGCGGTGGCGGTCCAGGTCGCGCGGGTGCTGCGGCATGCCGAAGCGCTCGATGTAGCCGGGGGCGGCGGCGGTGACGAAGTTGATCACGCCGATGCGGCGCGCGATCAGGTTCGAGTCGACCAGTTCGCCGCCCCGCACGGCGCAGTCGACTCCTTCCTCGACCAGGTCTACCGGCCGGTCGGTGCTGCCCAGTTCCAGCGTGATGTCCGGGTATCGCTCGAAGAACGCGGGCAGGGCGGGGATCAGGATCTCGGAGGCCAGGCCGGTGGGCGTGTCGATGCGCAGGCGTCCGCTCGGGCTGAGGCGGTGGCGCGACAGCGATTCCTCGGCGTCGCGCACGTCCGACAGGATTTGCACGCAGCGCTCGTAATAGGCGGCGCCGTCCGAAGTGATCATCACCTGGCGCGTCGTGCGGTGCAGCAGCTTGACGGCCAGTGTGGATTCCAGCGTCTGGACCAGGGTCGACACCGTCGCCTTGGGCAGGTTCAGCATCTCGGCGGCCTTGGTGAAGCTGCCGCAGTCGACGACCTGGATGAAGACTTCCATGGCCTGGAGCTTGTTCATGATGGATATTTCCTTCCCGCTTAGCTCGATTGTTCGGCAATGTGAACAATCAATTCGTTATCGCCATCTTTATCTGATTGTAGATCATGGATATAGTGTGTGCATCGCAACAAAAAGTAAACACACCACGGAGCTGGACATGAGCATTCGAGACGGAATCTTCACCACGGTAGCAGTCGCCCTGAGCGGGGTAGCGCTGGCAGGCCTGCTGGGGACCGACGCCTATTCGCAGGCTGCCGGCGCGGAAGCGCGCGGCCTGAAGGCACTCTCGATGCAGGTCGAGATGCGCTGCGACGACCCGTGCGGGAATAGCGAAGCGGGCCGCTGGGCCGTGGCCAGCGAAGGAGCCCGGCCATGAGCGCGGTGCTGGACGACGTCCAGGCGCGTGTGGTCGAGGTGCGCGAACTCGAAGTCGGCGGCGCCGAAGGCCCGCTGGCCGCGCGCCTCTATACCGCCGGCGAAGGGGCGGACAAAGCCGCCAGGCGCGACACGCTGATCGTCTTCTTCCACGGCGGCGGCTTCGTCTCGGGCGACCTGCAGGAAGCGGATGACGTCCTGCGCAACATCGCCCAGTGCAGCGAAGAGCGCGCGGTGCTCGCCTCCAACTACACGCTGGCGACGGTGAAGCCTTTCCCGGCCGCGGTGGAAGACGCCCACGCCGTGCTGCTGTGGGCCACCAAGCACAAGGCGAAGCTGGGCTGGTCCGGCAAGAAGCTGGTGGTGATGGGCATCGAGGCCGGCGCCAACCTGGCCGCCGTCTGCGCCCTGATGGCGCGCGACCGCGCCGCCCCCAAGCTGGCCGGCCAGATCCTGATCATGCCGATGCTCGACCCGGGCCTGTCCACCTGCTCGATGCGCCAGATGAACCAGTGCCCCGACCGCGAAAAGGTGACCAGCGACTGCGCCGCCGCCTATCGCGGCTACCTGCCGCACGCGGCCGACCGCGCCCACCCGTATGCCTCGCCGCTGCGCTCGACCCGGCTCAAGAACCTGCCGCCGGCCCTGATCCTCTCCGCCGAGGACGACCCATTGTGCGACGAAGCCGAACAATACGGCGCCAAACTGATCAACGCCGGCGTACGCACCACGGTGCGGCGCATGCCGCCGGCCCCCCTGCAGGACCCCGACGGGCGCAACGAATGTGCATGCAAGGTGCACGCGCTCGGCGAGATCGGCACCTTCCTTGCCGCACTGGATCGCTGACCGTCCAGCACCAGTCTTAACACATACCGCTTCCCACACTACCGTGCCTTGAAGGGCAGGGGGAGGCCCCGTTTTTCCCAAAATTCGTCGCTCGATGCGACGTGAGGGAGCGTTTTACGAAAGAGGTGAACCATGACGATGCACCTGCCCAGCACGCGCTGCCGATGTAGGCCCTGAGGCCAGCCCACCGGCCGCGCCGAGCGCGCGGCCTCCCTGCCAGTAGCGAATCCGCCATCCACGCCTGAGGGCGCGGACAGGGCCCCCTTTTTCTCTCCTCCGGCAACCGTGCCGGCGGCGATAGGGATCTTTTTGTCTTTTTATTTAGTCGTGAATAAGAAAGGTTGATCATGAAAAACCAACGAAACATGGGCAATGTCAGAACGCTGGTCGGGATGCTGGCAGCTGTCGGCCTGGCCGGAGCGGTCCTGGCCGGCTGCGCCGATGCCAACAGCAAGGACGATGCCGCCGCCGCCGCGGCGCCCGCCGCACCACCGGTGTCCGCCGCGCTCGTCATCGAAAAGCCGGTGGCCGAGACCCAGGAATTTTCGGGCCGCCTGGAAGCGGTGGAAACCGTCGACATCCGCCCGCGTGTCAGCGGCTACATCACCGCCGTGAATTTCAAGCCGGGCGCCGAAGTGAAGAAGGGCGACGTCCTGTTCGTGATCGACCCGCGCCCCTACCAGGCCGAAGCCGACCGCGCCGGCGCCGCCGCCAGCGCCGCCCGTGCCCGCGCCGGCCTGGCGCGCCTGGAACTGCAGCGCGCCGAACTGCTGCTGGCGGACAAAGCCATCGCCCAGCGCGAGTTCGACGAAAAGGCCGCCGCCCAGAAGGAACTCGACGCCAATGCGAGAGCCGCCCAGGCCCAGCACGAAGCCGCGCGCCTGAACCTGTCGTACACCCGCATTACCGCGCCGATCGACGGCCGCGTGTCGAAGGCCGAGATCACCCTCGGCAACCTGGTCGACGCCAGCGCCGTGCTGACTTCCGTGGTGTCGCTCGACCGCATCTACGCCAGTTTCGACGGCGACGAACAGACCTACCTGCGCGTCGGCGCCCGCGACCAGCGCGCCAAAGGGGCAGTGGTGAAGGTCGGCCTGGCCAACGAAGAAGGCTTCCCGCACGAAGGCAAACTCGAATTCGTCGACAACCAGCTCGACGCCCGTACCGGCAGCGTGCGCATGCGCGCCACCCTGGCCAACCCGGACCGCGCGCTGGCTCCCGGCCTGTTCGCCCGCGTGCAGGTGGGCAGCGGCGTGGCCAACCAGGCCGTGGTGATCAACGATCGCGCGGTCGGCACCGACCAGAGCCGCAAGTTCGTGGTGGTGGTGGGCGCGGACGGCAAGGCCGAATACCGCCCCGTGACCCTGGGTCCGATGGTGGACGGCATGCGTGTGGTGCGCTCGGGCCTGAAAGCCGGCGAGAAGATCGTCGTCAACGGCCTGCAGCGCGTGCGTCCGGGCGCGCCGGTCACGACACAGATCGTGCCGATGGACGCCGACCCGGCCCTGGCAAAGGCCAAGGGCGAGCAGGTCGCCATGAACACGAGCGGCGAGGAGTAAGACCATGAACTTCTCACGCTTCTTCGTCGACAAGCCGATCTTCGCGGTCGTGCTGTCGGTGATCGTTTTTGTGGGCGGCCTGATCGCGATTTTCCAGCTGCCGGTGTCCGAGTATCCGGAAGTGGTGCCGCCGTCGGTGGTGGTGCGGGCCCAGTATCCGGGCGCGAACCCGAAGGTGATCGCCGAAACCGTGGCCGCGCCGCTGGAAGAGCAGATCAACGGCATCGAGGACATGCTCTACATGAGCTCCCAGAACACCTCGGATGGCGCCCTGGCCCTGACCCTGACTTTCGCGATCGGCACCGATATCGACCGCGCCGAGAGCCAGGTGCAGAACCGGGTGCAGCGCGCGCTGCCGCGCCTGCCGGAAGAGGTGCGCCAGATCGGCGTCACCACGGTGAAAAGTTCGCCCAACCTGACCATGGTGGTGCACCTGAATTCGCCGGACGGCCGCTATGACGACCTGTACCTGCGCAATTACGCGGTGCTGAACATCAAGGACCAGCTGGCGCGCCTGAACGGCATGGGCGAAGTCCAGCTGTTCGGCTCGGGCGACTACGCCATGCGGATCTGGCTCGATCCGCAAAAAGTGGCGGCGCGCAACCTGACCGCCGGCGACGTGGTCGCCAGCATTCGCGAGCAGAACGTGCAGGTCGCGGCCGGCGTGGTCGGCCAGGGGCCAGCCAAGGACGCCCAGTTCCAGCTGACCGTCAACACCCAGGGGCGCTTATCAAACGTCGAGGAGTTCGGCGACATCGTGGTCAAGGCCGGCGAGGACGGCGCGGTCACGCGCCTGAAGGACGTGGCGCGCCTGGAGATGGGTTCCAGCTCGTATGCGCTGCGCTCGCTGCTGAACAACAAGTCGGCGGTCGCGATCCCGATTTTCGAAGCGCCGAATGCCAACGCGCTGCAGCTGTCGACCGATGTGCGTGCCACGATGGAAGCCTTGTCGAAAGACTTCCCGGAAGGCGTCGAGTACAGCATCGTGTACGACCCGACCCAGTTCGTGCGCGAGTCGATCGACTCGGTGATCAAGACCCTGCTGGAAGCCGTGGTGCTCGTCGCCCTGGTCGTGATCGTGTTCCTGCAGACCTGGCGCGCCTCGATCATCCCGCTGCTGGCAGTGCCGGTGTCGGTGGTCGGCACCTTCGGCGTGATGCTGATGTTCGGCTTCTCGATCAACACCCTGTCGCTGTTCGGCCTGGTGCTGGCGATCGGTATCGTGGTCGACGACGCCATCGTGGTGGTGGAAAACGTCGAGCGCAACATTGGCAACGGCTTGTCGCCGCACGATGCGACCATCCAGGCCATGCGCGAAGTGTCCGGCCCGATCATCGCCATCGCGCTGGTGCTGTGCGCCGTGTTCGTGCCGATCGCCTTCGTGTCGGGCCTGACCGGGCAGTTCTACCGCCAGTTCGCACTGACCATCGCCATCTCCACCGTGATCTCGGCTTTTGTGTCGCTGACGCTGGCGCCGGCCATGTCCGCTGCCCTGTTGAAGAGCCACGACGCGCCGAAGGACGTCCTGACCCGCGGGATGGACAAGGTCTTCGGACGCTTCTTCGCCGCCTTCAACCGTTTCTTCGGCCGTGCCTCGCACAGCTACGAGGGCGGCGTGAAGACCGTCCTGCGCCGCAAGGTCGCGACGCTGGGCGTCTATGTCGCGCTGGGCATTGCTGCGGTCTTCATGTTCAAGGTCGTGCCGCCTGGCTTCGTGCCGGCCCAGGACAAGGGTTACCTGATCGGTTTCGCCCAGCTGCCCGATGCCGCCTCGCTCGACCGCACCGATGAAGTGATCCGCAAGATGTCCAGCATCGCCAAGGAGATCCCGGGCGTGGAATCCTCGATCGCCTTCCCGGGCCTGTCGATCAACGGCTTCACCAATGCGCCGAATGCCGGCATCGTGTTCACCGGCCTGAAGCCGTTCAGCGAGCGCAAGGGCAAGCCGGAGCAGTCGGCCGAAGCCATCGCCGCCGAGATCAACAAGCGCATGGGCACGGTCGAAGACGCCTTCGTGATGGTGCTGTCGCCGCCCCCGGTGAATGGCCTGGGCACCACCGGCGGCTTCAAGCTGATGCTGGAAGACCGCGGCAACCTCGGCTACGACGAGCTGTATAAAGCCACGCAGGCGCTGCAGGCCAAGGCTTGGGGCACCCCGCAACTGGCGGGCGTGTTCTCGAGCTTCCAGATCAACGTGCCGCAGCTGTTCGCGGACGTCGACCGCGTGAAAGCCAAGCAGCTCGGCGTGCCGCTGGCCACCATCTACCAGACCTTGCAGGTGAACCTGGGCTCGCTGTACGTGAACGACTTCAACCAGTTCGGCCGCACCTACCAGGTGCGGGTGCAGGCCGATGCGCAGTTCCGCTCGCAGCCGGAGCAGATCGCCCAGCTGAAGGTGCGCAACGACAAGGGCGAGATGATCCCGCTGTCCAGCCTGATGACCGTGAAGGACAGCTATGGTCCGGACCGCGTCCAGCGCTACAACAACTATGTGGCGGCCGACATCAACGGCGGCCCGGCGGCCGGCGTGTCCTCGGGCCAGGCCCAGGCCATCATGGAACAGCTGGCCAAGGAAACGCTGCCGAAAGGGATCGCCTACGAATGGACCGAGCTGACCTACCAGGAAATCCTGGCCGGTAACACCATGATGTATGTGTTCCCGCTGTGCGTGCTGCTGGTGTTCCTGGTGCTGGCCGCCCAGTACGAAAGCTGGACCCTGCCGCTGGCCGTGATCCTGATCGTGCCGATGTCGATCCTGTGCGCACTGGTGGGCGTCAAGCTGACCGGCGGCGACAACAACATCTTCACCCAGATCGCCCTGTTCGTGCTGGTGGGGCTGGCCTCGAAGAACGCGATCCTGATCGTGGAATTCGCCAGGGAACTGGAAGACCACGGCCGCAGCGTGTTCGAAGCCGCACTGGAAGCATCGCGCCTGCGCCTGCGTCCGATCCTGATGACCTCGATCGCTTTCATCATGGGTGTGGTGCCGCTGGTGTTCTCGACCGGCGCCGGCGCCGAGATGCGCCATGCGATGGGTGTGGCGGTGTTCGCCGGCATGCTGGGCGTGACTTTCTTCGGCTTGTTCCTGACGCCGCTGTTCTACGTCCTGCTGCGCAGCTTCGCGAAGCGTTTCGAGAAAAAATCGCCGGTGGCGCAAGCCAAGGCCCCGGTGCTGGACCTGGAAGGAGTGCACTGAGATGAAAAGCATGATTGCACGGGGTGTGGCCCCGCTGTTGGCCGCACTGTTATTGACGGCCTGCGCCACGCCGGAGTTCAAGCAGCCGGCCGTCGAGACGCCAACCGCCTTCCGTAACACGCAGGTGCCGGCGGCCATCGAGGTGGAAGGCATTGAGGGCACGCGCTGGAAGCCGGCGCAGCCCGCCGAGCAGCAGCCGCGCGGCCAGTGGTGGCTGGCTTTCAATGACCCGGCGCTGAGCGCCCTGATCGAGGAAGCCGGCGCCAACAACGCCAACCTGGCGGTGGCGGCAAGCCGCGTCAAGCAGGCCAGGGCGATCGCCGGCATCGCAGCCGCCGACCGCGTGCCCCAGATCGGCGTCGGCATCGGCGCCCAGCGCGCCCGTCCATCGGCGCTGGAAGCGAACCTGCCGCAGGGCTCGAGCACCCAGGCGGTGAACACCTACACGGCGCAGCTCAGCGCCAGCTACGAGGTCGACCTGTTCGGCCGCGTGGCGGCCGGGGTGTCGGCGGCGCGCAGCGATGCGGCGACCTCCGAAGCCAACTACCGCTCGGTGCTGCTGGCCTTGCAGGCCGACGTGGCGCAGACCTACTTCCGCCTGCGCGCCCTCGACGCCGAGCTGGATACGCTGGCGCAGACCGTGCGCCTGCGCGAGGAATCGGTGAAGATCACGCAGCGCCGCTTCGACCTGGGCGACATCGGCGAGTTCGACCTGTCGCGCGCCCGTACCGAGCTGGCCACCGCGCGTGCCGAGGCAATCGGCCTGCAGCGCCAGCGCGCCACCGCCGAGCATGCGCTGGCGGTCTTGCTGGGCAAGCCGGCCTCGCACTATGTGGCCGGCCCGAGCCCGCTGCTCGACGCCGCCACGCTCCCGGGCATCCCGGCCGGCCTGCCGTCCTCGCTGCTGGAGCGCCGTCCCGACATCGTCGCCGCACAGCGCGCGATGGAAGCCTCGAACGCCCGCATCGGCGTGGCGCGCGGCGCGATGTTCCCTTCCTTGAGCATCAGCGCGGCCGGGGGCGGCGTCGGCGGCGCCTTCTCGGAGGTGTTCAAGTGGAGCAGCCGTTCGTGGGTGCTGGGCTTGCTGACCTCGATGCCGATCATCGACGGCGGCCGTAACCGCGCCAACGTCGAACGCAGCGAAGCGGTGCTGGAAGAATCGGTCGGCACCTACCGCCAGAGCGTGCTCACCGCGTTTGCCGAGGTCGAGGACAACCTGGCCGGCCTGCGCATCCTCTCCGGCCAGGCCGAGCAGATCGACGCCGCGCTGGTGGCGGCGCGCCGTTCGGCCGACCTGGCGCAGAAGCTGTACGACGCCGGGCGTTCGAGCTACCTCGAGCTGCTGGACGCGCAGCGCAACCTGGCCGCGGTCGAGCGCACTGCGGTCCAGCTGCGCGGCAACCGTGCGGTGACGACGGTGGCCTTGATCCGCGCGCTCGGCGGCGGCTGGGATGCGGGTCGTGTCGACAGCAATGCCATTGCAATGAAGTAGTTCTTGTAGCTTCAAAAGTTCTGCCCTTTGCGGCGAGTGCGTGAGTGCTCGCCGTTTTTTTCGTCCGGCTACAATCGTGGCCATGACAAACTCCACACCTTCCTTGACCGGCCTCGCGCCAGTCATCGCGCGTGACACCCGCGTGCTCGTCCTCGGCAGCTTTCCCGGCGCCGCCTCGCTGGCTGCGGGCCGCTACTACGCGCATCCGCGCAATCAGTTCTGGCCCCTGATCTCGGCCGTGGTCCAGGAAGACCTGGCAAGCCTGCCCTACGAGGAGCGCTTGCCGCGCCTGCTGGCGCACCGCTTCGGCCTGTGGGACGTGCTGGCCGGCTGCGAGCGCGAAGGCAGCCTCGATTCAGCCATCCGCAACCCGGCCGCCAACGATTTCGAACGCCTGCGGGCGCTGTGCCCGGAACTGGAAACGGTGGGATTCAATGGCCAGGCATCGGGCAAGTTCGCGCCGCAGTTCGCGGCCGCCGGCTACGCTACCCTCGTGCTGCCGTCGAGTTCACCGGCGCACATGGCGATGTCGTTCGACCAGAAGCTGCAGGTGTGGCGCAGGCTGACGACCGCGCGAGAAAACCTGCAACACAGACTATCCCCGCAGCCTTCACTGTTCTAGTTGGATTGGCTGAGGTCTTCACGCTATCCGTGGAACCCGGCTTCGCGCTGATGACGTGCGGCGAGAATCAGAATGGCATCGCTGGCGATTTCATGGCTGTAGAGCGCGACGTAGCCGGTTCTGCCTTGAGAAATGACGAGTTCTCGCATCTCGTGTTCGGCTTGGCGACCGATTAATGGATGCCGGGCGAGTATCGTGATGGCCTCATCAATGAGATCAAGTGCCTCCAGTTGTGCCTCGAGGCCTTCGTCCGTAAGGAAGTCACTGATGCGCTCCAGATCGGAAAGTGCGCGGCTGGAATAACTTCGAACGCCTAACAATTCCCCCGATGGCTGCGTTGCATTGTCTCGCCGTACTAGCTTACTGTCTTCGACAATGCGCCTTGCCCTCGGGTTTTTGTTAGACGTTCTTATTCCCGCCATGGCTTCTTGATCGGTCTGCTGGTTTGACCATCCTTGAGGCGCTGGCGCAAATACGCGCGCACATCGTCGGCGTCATGTCCCAGACCTTCGTGCAGCATCTCAGCCTTGGCTTCATGCGCTTGCGCAACAAAGCTCGCGCGTTGCTCGACTGCGTGAGCGGCCCGCCGGATTGCCTCGACCATGAAAGCGTGGGGACTCAGGCCAAGCTCCTGGGCAGCGGAAACGGCACGCTGCTTCAGTTCATCAGGAAGTTTCAGTGAGGTAGTTGTCATCGTCAGCTCGCATCTTTCGGGTGCTACCAAGGTAACACCTTTGCGCGCGAAGTTCAAGCGCGCCGGGTGGCTGGGCCGCTGATACTCCAGTCGGGCGTCAACGGAGTTGCGCCCCCGTCGCGCTCACCCGCCTCAACTGCGCCAGCTTGGCCGAATACAGCTGCCGCATGTCCTGCCGCGTGCTGTTGTCGACCGCTTTGGCGATCTGATCGCGCGCATGCTTGAGGTCGCCTAGCCGCAGGTGGGCCACGCCGTGCCAGAACAGGAACTCGTCGTTGTAGGGCGCGCGCTTGAGCTCGCGCGCGAACAGGGCCCTCGCCTTGTCGAAGTCGCCCGCGCGCAGGGCCAGCATGCCCTGGTCGAAGTGGTGGTAGGGCGGGAAGGGTTCGATGCCGGCGATGCGCTGTGCCAGCGCCGAGGCCTCGGCATGTTTGCCCAGCGTGGCCAGCACCGGCTGCAGGTTGCGCATGACCATGACGTTTTCGGGCTCGCGCTGCAGCGCCGCGCGGTAGGTCTGTTCGGCCAGCGCCAGTTCGCCGTGCCGGTCGTAGATCACGGCCAGGGTGTTGAGCGCCGGTATCAGGCCTGGACGCTTGGCCACCGCTGCGCGCGCCCACCAGTAGGCGTCGTCGATGCGGTCCTGCACCAGCATTTCGGCCGCGCGGTTGTTCATGTAGAGCGCGACGATGTCGTCTTCGTCCAGGTCGCGCGCGCGCAGGCGGGCGGCTTCGTCTTGCGGGATGAAGTCGACGATCAGGAATTCGCCCAGGCCGCTGCCGCCATGATTGCCAAGGACGCCGCTGTCCGCGGCCTCGCCGACCGCGATGTTGACGTGGGCGCTGCCCAGGTACAGGCCGGCCTTGCGGCTCCAGGCATTGCCCACGTCGACGCTGCGGAAGCGCACCGGCATCTTCAGTTCTTTTGCAAAGGCCGCGGTCATGATCACCAGCGAGAGACAGTTGCCGGTGCGGTCGGCGAAGGTCTCGGCGGCGGTGCGGGTCTTCGAGGATTCGTATTCGAGTTGCAGGTCGGTCTTGCTGTACAGCGCATCGACCAGGCCGCGGCGGTGGCCGCTCTGGCGCAAGTGCCGGTTGAAGGACTGGCTGTTCAGGTAGCTGCGCATTGCCGGACTGAGGGCGAATAGGTCGCCGGCACCGACCGGTTCGGCCGGCGGCGCGAAGCGCGCATCGGCGAAGGGAGGGAGGGGTGCGGCGGGCGGCTGCACGCTGGCGCAGCCGGCCAGCAGGGACAGGGACAGCGACAGCAGGATGGCGATAATCTTCATGACTCACTCCCCGGAATACTTACAGGCAGTATCTGCCTGTGCAGGAGTGATGTAAAGATATGTACTTACTCTTCGTGGAAGGCGTCCACCAGTTCGTCCAGCAGCTCGCCCGTTTCCTCGTCGGACAGTCCCAGGTAGGCGCAGGCTGCGGCGCCGCCCTTGTTCCACTCGAGCGACTCGGCATGGCCCTGGTAGCGGCAGATCGCGCTCTCGGCCAGCACCGACAGGGCGACCAGCGAGCGCACCGCGCCGGCGCTCGCGGCGTCGTCGAGCACGGCGAAATCGTGGTGGTGCAGGATGGCCCAGCCGACGTCGGCCGACAGGCCCCAGTTGCGCGCCAGCAGGCAGCCGAGCGCGGCGTGGGAGGTCGCGTGGCGCTCGTCCTCCAGCGCGGTGAACGGCCGCCCGGCGTCGAGCGACGCGGCGGCGTAGGTGGCGGCGTAATCGGGGAAGCGCTCCATCAGCAGCGGTACGCCGGTGTCGCAGAACAGCCCGAAGGTGTGGGCCACGTCCGCCTCGCCGATGCGCAGGCGGCGCGACAGGAACACCATGGCTTGTGCGCGCCGGGTACTGATATCCCAGAAGCTGGCCAGTGCGGCGCTGTTGGCGGGAATCGCCTGGCGCGCCAGCAGGCCGGTCATCAGGGCGGCGACCTGGTTAATGCCCAGGAACAAGATGGCCTGCTCGATCGACTTGGCCTTGCGGCGGCCGCCATAAACCGCCGAATTGGCCAGCTTGAGCAAGGCTCCCGACATGCCGACGTCGCTCGCCACGATCCTGCCGATCGCTTCCGGAGAAGGGTCTTCCGAGGACAGTTCGCGCTGCATGTCAGCGAGCAGGCTCGGCCGGGGCGGGATGCGGATCGACTTGATCAGGGCATCGACCTGGTCGAGTTGCGGGACGGGATCGGCGACGGTATTCATGGGGGCGGGCGGGCAGACGGGGAGGACGGATTGCACTATACCCCAGGCCTGATTTTATTGCAGCAAAGCAATGTGCAAGCCTTATCTATCAAACACTATTTTGTGTCACAACACCAACGCGACAGCGAAAATGCGGCCGGGTTAGAATCCGCGCATGGCCATTTCGACAATAGCAGGAATCGACTTTTCCCAGCCGGCGGAGCGTGTCGCGCGCCAGCTGATCGGCGTGACCGTGCTGGTGGACGGGGTCGGCGGCAGGATCGTCGAGACCGAAGCCTACGACCGCGAAGACCCGGCCTCGCACGCCTTTTCCGGTCCCACCGAGCGCAACGCGGCGATGTTCGGCCCGCCCGCCCATGCCTATGTCTACCGCTCCTACGGCATCCACTGGTGCCTGAATTTCGTGTGCCGCGAAGAAGGGCATGGCGCAGGTGTGCTGATCCGGGCGCTGGAGCCGGTCGCCGGCCTGGATACCATGCGTCTGCGCCGCGATGCGGATGACGAGTGGCTGCTGTGTTCCGGCCCGGGCAAGCTGTGCCAGGCCCTGGGCGTGACCCGCGCCCTCAACGGCACGGCCCTGTCCGAGGCGCCGTTCGAACTGCTGCCGGGCGCGCCGGGACTGGAAATCGTGGCCGGGCCGCGCATCGGCATCTCGAAGGCGATGGACGTGCCGTGGCGCTTCGGCTTGGCCGGTTCGCGTTACTTCAGCCGGCCGTTCCGCTGAGGCGTCAGGCGCGCCGGCTGCGCTGGGGCTGAGTGCCTTTGGCGGCAGCTGCCGGCAGGGCCGCCACCGGGCGCCCGCGCATCGCGCTGCCGGCCCCGCGCCGCTCCTGCAGGCCATGGAAGCCCTCGTCGCCTTCGCAGTCGATGTCTTCTTCGGCCTGCACGCTCTCGAGGTCCGCAGCCTCGCTGCCGTCGAACTTGAAGATCGCGACCGCCTTGGCCAGGTTGACGGTCTGCTCGTGCAGGCTTTCCGCCGCGGCCGCGGCCTGTTCCACCAGCGCCGCGTTCTGCTGGGTCATGCCGTCCATCTGGCCGACCGCCTTGTTGACTTCGGCGATGCCGTCGGCCTGTTCGGTGCTGGCGATGCTGATGCGGCCGATGATGTCGTTCACCTGGCGCACCGAGGCATTGATGTCGCCCATGCTGGCGCCGGCTTCGCTGACCGAGGCGCTGCCATCCTCGATGATCTTGACCGAGTCGGCGATCAGGCCCTTGATCTCGCGCGCCGCCGCCGCCGAGCGCTGGGCCAGCGTGCGCACCTCGGCTGCCACCACCGCGAAGCCACGCCCCTGCTCGCCGGCGCGCGCCGCTTCCACCGCCGCATTCAGGGCCAGCAGGTTGGTCTGGAACGAGATGCCGTCGATGACGCTGGTGATCTCGACGATCTTGCGCGAGCTGGCCTGGATCGATTCCATGGTGGCCACCGCGCGGCCGACCGCCTGGCCGCCGTTCGAGGCCAGCTGCTGGGCCTCGGCCGCGAGGCTGGACGCCAGCCGCGCGTTGTTCGCGTTTTCCTTCACCGCCGTGGTCAGCTCTTCCATGGTGCTGGCGGTCTGTTCGAGCGAGCCGGCCTGCAGCTCGGTGCGGGTCGACAGGTCCAGGTTGCCGCTGGCGATCTCCTTCGAGGCGGTGTCGATCGAATGCACCGAATGCAGGATGCTGTGCAGCGCGCCGTTCAGGCGCGAGATGGAGTGATCGAGCGCGCGCGAGGTGTCGGCGATTTCGTCGCGCCCGTTGCCAGGCGTGCCGGACTGGCGCAGGCGGCCTTCGGCCAGGTCGTTCACCACCGTGGCGATCGAGTGGATGTCCGCCAGCATGGCGCGCCGCACCAGCATCGTCACCACCAGCGACAGGGCGATCGACAGCAGCACCAGGCCGGCCATGGTGATGCCGAGCGTGCGGAACTCGGCCTTGGCGGCGGCATGCGCTTCCACGCTCAGCTTCTTCTCCAGCGCCGCCAGGTTCTGCAGCCCGGCGTCGAGGGCGACGAACTGCTTCTCGGCCTTCTGCATCGAGTTGGTGGCGATCGACTGGTCGACCTGGGCCAGCTCGATGGTCTCGGCGACCATCTTGCGATAGCTCGCCAGCGCCGCCAGCGAATGCTCGATCGGCGTGCGTTCGCCCGCTGCGGCCCCTTTCAACAGGTCGCCCAGCCTGGTGCCGATCGCCACATGCTTCTTGTTGATGTCGGCGGTCAGCGCGGCCAGGCGGTTCTGGGCGAAGCTGCCGTTCACCCAGGCCAGCAGCTGGTAGATGTTGGCGTGTGCAAAGCGCGCTTCGCCCGCCACGTCGGCCACTGCCTGCAGGCGCGCGGCGCGCACCTGCACCATGTGTTCGAGCGAGGCGTTCTGGCGCACCATGCCGTAATAGGCGGCGGCCGACAGCATCATCAAGAGCACCAGCACCAGGCCCGGGGCAAGCAGGAGTTTCGGGCCGATCCGCAGTTTATTCAGCATGCTTGACTCCGGGCGTGGACGAAGGTTTTCAGATCACTTCTTTCAGATCACTTCTTGTAGATGCCGACTTCGAGCACCACGTCGTCCACCCGCTGGATGAAGGTGGTTTTCGGCTCGATCTTGCCGCTGGTCGGGTTCTTGTACTGGTAGTCGACCCAGCCCTTGCCCTTGGCGGCGGCCAGTTCGATGATCTCGCGGCGGTACTTCTTGCCGTTCGCATCCGGCACGTCGGTCAGGTCCTTGCCGACGATCGAAGGGTTGTACGGGTGCGCCAGCACGATCCCGGTCTTCAGGTCGCGAATGTCCATGTACAGCTCGCCCTGGACGTATTCCGCATCCTTGGCATTAATCTTCTTCATCATTTCGTCCTTGCCCTTGGCCTTGACCAGGGCAACGCCGCGCTCGACCATCGCGATGGCGTCCTTCTCGGTCGGGCCATTGGCCAGGGCAGGGGCGGCGGCGATGGCGAGGCACAGGGCGGCCACGGTGCTGGACAGTTTGGCAAACAATTTCATGTTGACTCCTTGAGTGGAATGTTCTGAGACCAATATTGCTAAAGTGCATTGGCAAATGTACCGGGGGTGGAGAAGAGGCGGATTGCGGTGGCGCAATCGCATTACGCAGCGCGCTAGGAACGTTGCGCATTGGTGTCAGCAGATGCTGACAGTGCGTTCGCAATGCACAGCGCATGCAATGCGGGACCAGCTGTTGTTTCGAAATGAAATCATTGTTTCGGTGCAACGTACTCATGTAAAATCGTCAGCTTTGTTGACTGGCCGGCATGAAACTAGAGAAACAAGTTCACTTCAAGGAGCAGTCGCCGGCGCCGGCCCACCTGGCCTACCGGCGCGATATCGACGGCCTGCGCGCCGTCGCCGTGCTGTCGGTGCTGCTGTTCCATGCCTTCCCGTCCGTGCTGCGGGGCGGCTTCATCGGCGTCGACGTCTTCTTCGTCATTTCCGGTTTCCTGATCACCAGCATCCTCCTGCGCGAGCTTGACGCCGGCAGCTTCAGCTTCGCCGGCTTCTATGCGCGCCGCGTGCGGCGCATCTTCCCGGCGCTGCTGCTGGTGCTGGGATCCTGCCTGGCCTTCGGCTGGCTGGCGCTGTTCCCCGATGAATACGAGCAGCTCGGCAAGCACGTCGTCGGCGGCGCCGGCTTCGCCGCCAACTTCTTCTACTGGGCCCAGGTGGGCTACTTCGACACCGCGGCCGACACCAAGCCGCTGCTGCACCTGTGGTCGCTCGGTATCGAAGAACAGTTCTATATCCTGTGGCCGGTGATCCTGCTGCTGGGCTGGCGCTTGAAGGCCAGGCTGTTCGTGGTGGCGGCCGTGCTGGCGCTGGCCTCGTTCGCGCTCAACATCGGCGGCATCGCCGATCATCCGAGCGCCACCTTCTATTCCCCGGCCAGCCGAGCCTGGGAGCTGCTGCTGGGCGCCGGCCTGGCCTGCCTGCATGCACGTCCTGCCGTTTCCGCAAGCCGGCTTGCGCGGGTATCGCCCAACCTGCTGGCCTGGAGCGGCGCGGCCCTGCTGGCGGCCGGGCTGGCGCTGATCACGCGCAAGGACCAGTTCCCCGGCTGGTTCGCACTGATGCCGGCGCTGGGCGCCGTTCTCTTGATTGGCGCCGGACCGCAGGCCTGGTTCAACCGCGTGCTGCTGTCGAACCGCCTCATGGTCTGGATCGGGCTGGTCAGCTATCCGCTCTACCTGTGGCACTGGCCGCTGCTGTCCTTCGCCCAGATCATCGAGTCGCGCGAGCCGGCGCCCGCGATCCGCGCCGGGGCGCTGCTGCTGGCGCTGCTGCTGGCCTGGCTGACCTACCGGGTGGTGGAACGCCCCCTGCGCGGCGGCAGCGGGCGCGGCAAGGTCGCAGCGCTGTGCGCGCTGATGATCGGCACCGCCGCGGTCGCCGGCTATATCTACCTGAACGACGGCCTGCCGACCCGCAAGCCGGTCCAGGACAACCTGGCCAACCACAAGGCACTGGTGCTGGTCGAGGACAAGGCCAACGCCGAGGCCTGCAAGAAACGTTACGGCTTCGATTCGAACTACGAGTACTGCCTGCAGGCCGACGTGGCGAAGGACCCGACCGTGGTGCTGCTGGGCGACAGCCACGCCTACCACGTCGTCGCCGGCCTGACGAAGTACTACAGCAGCGTCGGCGAGAACCTCCTGATGCTGGGCACCCGCCATCCCTACTGGGGACTCGACCCGCAGGGCGATCCCTACCAGCAGGCGACCCAGCCGATGCTGGAACTGGCGCTCGGCATGCCCTCGGTGAAGACCGTGGTGTTCTCGACCCACCTGCGCTTCGGCAGCGCGCCCGAGCACCGCGTCTGGGTGGATGCGGCGCGCGAAACCTTCCGCCGCTTCAGCGCCGCCGGCAAACAGGTGATCTTCATGAACGACGTGCCGATCATCAGCTTCGACCCGCGTTCGTGCATCAAGCGCGCCGGCGTGGCCTCGTCGGCCACCCGGGTGCCGTGCGCGATCACGCGCGCCGAGTGGGAGCAGCAAGTCGTGCAGCACCGCGAGATCCTGGGCGGGTTCGCCCGGGAGTTCCCGCAGGCCGCCTGGTTCGATGCGTCCGCCGCCCTGTGCGACGACAGCAGCTGCCGCGCCATGATCGACGGGCGCCTGATGTACCGCGACACCAACCACCTCAGTTATGACGGCGACCTGCTGGTCGGCAGGCACTTCGCCGAATGGATGCGCCGGCGCACGCCGCGCCAATGACAGAAACGGCCTGGACACTGCGTTCCAGGCCGACCTGTCCAGTATTTGTCCCGTTCTGTGCTCTCCTTGTTTTACCTCCCCCGATAGGACCTTTCTGATTGATTGACGGCAACTCTCCATAATTTCCGCAACGTAAGATGAATTCTTCCCGGCAACGCTTTTCCTCAGCCGGTTCTTTCATCCCTCGTTTCCTGGAGAACTTCCGTGACCACGACCGAATCGACGCCCTCCAAGTTCAAGCCCTATACCCGGCAGAGTATTCACACCGCGCGCCAGTGGCAATGGCTTACGCCGGAGCTGCAGGAAGCGGTGCAGGTGGTGTCCCATGTGCTGCCGTTCCGCGTGAACGCTTATGTACTGGAGGAGCTGATCGACTGGGACAAGGTGCCGGACGATCCGATCTACCGGCTCACCTTCCCGCACCGCGACATGCTGCCTTCGAACGAGTACGAACAGCTGCGCGACCTGGTGCTGTACAAGAAGGACGAGGCGGCCATCGCCAGGCTGGTGCACGGCATCCGGATGCGCATGAATCCGCACCCGGCCGGCCAGATGACCCACAACGTCCCGCGCGTGAACGATGCGCCGCTCAAGGGCCTGCAGCACAAGTACAAGGAAACCGTGCTGTTCTTTCCCAGCTCGGGCCAGACCTGCCACGCTTACTGCACCTTCTGCTTCCGCTGGCCGCAGTTCGTCGGCATGGACGACATGAAGTTCGATGCCCGCGAGTGCGGCGAGCTGGTGTCCTACCTCGAGACCCACCCGGACGTGACCGACGTCCTGATCACCGGTGGCGACCCGATGATCATGAATACCCGTTCGCTGGCCGAATTCCTCGAGCCGCTGCTGCAGCCGAGCCTGGCCCACATCCAGAATATCCGCATCGGCACCAAGTCGGTGGCCTACTGGCCGCAGCGCTTCGTGTCGGACAAGGACAGCGACGACCTGATGCGCCTGTTCGAGAAGGTGGTCAGGTCGGGCAAGAACCTCGCGATCATGGGCCACTACAATCACGCGGTGGAGCTGCGCCATCCGATTGCCCAGCAGGCCGTCAAGCGCATCGTCGGCACCGGCGCCACGCTGCGCATGCAGGGTCCGCTGATCCGCCACATCAACGAAGACCCGAAGAGCTGGGCCGAGCTGTGGACCACCGGCGTGCGCCTGGGCGCCATCCCGTACTACATGTTCGTCGAGCGCGACACCGGCCCGCGCGACTACTTCTCGCTGCCGCTGGCGCGCGCACACCAGATCTTCCAGGAAGCCTATTCGATGGTGTCGGGTCTGTCGCGCACCGTGCGCGGCCCCTCGATGAGCGCCTTCCCGGGCAAGGTGGTGATCGACGGCGTGGTCACGATCAACGGCGAAAAGCTGTTCGCGCTGCAGTTCCTGCAGGCCCGTAATCCGGAATGGGTGCGCCGTCCGTTCTTCGCCAAGTACGACGCCAGCGCGACCTGGCTCGACCACCTCAAGCCGGCCTTCGGGCGCGACAAGTTCTTCTTCGAACAGGAGAGCGGCGGTCCGTTGCGGGGACCCGGCGGGCGCGTCATCCCCCTGGTGCCGGCATCTCAGCTGCGCGCCAACACGGCCCAGGACGCGGCCTGAAGCGGCCCCGGACCTTCCCGAGCACCGGAGCTGGCCATGCAGGACGCCACCACCGCGCCACGCCTGTCCGGCGTGGCGGTTTTTTTCTACGTGTTCCTGCCGTTCGCGCTGGGGCACTACCTGTCGACGCTGCTGCGCAACGTGAACGCGGTGCTGGCCCCGGACCTGATGGGCGCGCTCGCGCTCACACCGGGTGAACTGGGACTGCTCACCAGCGCCTTCTTCTTCGCGTTCGCGCTGGTCCAGCTGCCGGTCGGGATCGCGCTCGACCGCTGGGGGCCGCGCAAGGTGCAGTTGGTGATGATGCTGGTCGGGGCCCTCGGCGCGCTGCTGTTCTCGCGCAGCAGCGGTTTCGGGCAGCTGGTGGTGGCGCGCGCCGTGATGGGCCTGGGCCTGGGCGGCTGCTTCATGGCGGCGGTCAAGGCGGTCTCCACCTGGATCGCGCCGAGCAAGCTGCCTTCGGTGCACGGCTACCTGATCGCGGTGGGGGGACTGGGCGCCGCCAGCGCCACCATGCCGGTGCGCCTGGTGCTCGACTACACCGACTGGCGCGGACTGTTCGCCATCCTGGCGGCGCTCACCGCCTGCTCGGGCCTTTTGATCGCGCTGCTGTACCCGCGCGAAGGCGATGGCAAAAGCGCTCCGGTGCCCAGGCGCGGCCCGCTGGGCCAGGCGCTGCGCGACGTGTTCCGGGCGCCGGTGTTCCGCACCACAGCTTCGCTGGTGCTGATCCCGCATGCGGTGTTCTTCGGCATCCAGGGTTTGTGGGTCGGACGCTGGCTGTCGGATGTCGCGCGCTTTCCCGACGACGCCGTCGCCTACCTGCTCTACCTGGGCATGGCCGCGGTGATCTTCGGCGCCATCGCGGTGGGCATGATCACCGAGTGGGCGGGACGGCGCGGCATCGCTCCGCTCGACGTCGCCGCCGCCGGCATCGCGCTGTTCCTGCTGGTGCAGGCCGCCTTCGTGGTCAGCTACGAGCCGAGCTTCCAGCTGCTGTCGGTGCTGTTCACGCTGGTCGGGACGATCACGGGGATCGAGTACGCCATCATCGCGCAGTCGATGCCGCGCGAACTGACTGGCCGCGCGGCGACCTGCCTGAACCTGTTGATCTTCATCGGCGCCTTCGTGGTGCAGGCGGGCTTCGGCCTGATGGTCGGACTGTGGCCGCTGGACGATGCGGGACAGGTGCCGGTCCTGGCCTACCGCGTGGCCTTCGCCGTGCTGGTGCTGGTGCAGCTGCCCGGACTGGTCGGCTTCGTGCGGCGGCGCCAGGCAGCGGCGGCGGCCGCCAAGGCCAGCCAGGCCGGCGAGGAAGACGCGGTCGAGGCGGTGCCCACCTGACGCCGGTTCTCTTCCCTGCAATAGCGGACGGCGCGGTATGCTAGATTAGCCGGTATTCGCCTGTCCGTGCCTACAGAGGGAAACCATGCGCGCCCACATCCTGCCCCGCTTGTCCGGCGGCGTCGTGCTGTTGCTGCTTGCCGCCTGCGGCGACCGATCCACGCTGTCTCCCGGCGCCGACGTCGGTCCGCGGCCGACCCTGGCATCGCCGGTCAAATCCCTGATCCCGACCGTGGATATCGCCCCAGCCAAGGGCTGGGCGCAGGGCGCCAGGCCGGCCGCGGCGGCGGGCCTGGCGGTGCATGCCTATGCCACGGGCCTCGACCATCCGCGTTGGCTCCACGTGCTGCCCAACGGCGACGTGCTGGTCGCCGAAAGCAATGCCCCGGAACGCCGGGCCAAGAAAGGCATCAAGGCCTACATCCAGAAGAAAGTGCAGGAAAAAGCGGGAGCGGGGGTTCCGAGCGCGAACCGCATCACGCTGCTGCGCGACGCGGACGGCGACGGCGTCGCCGAAGTGAAGAAGGTGTTCCTGAAGGGCCTGAACTCGCCCTTCGGCATGGCGCTGGTCGGCGACATGCTGTATGTGGCGAACACCGACGGCATCGTGCGTTTCCCCTACCGCGAGGGCGACACCGCGATCACGGCGGCGGCCCAGCCGGTGGCGCCGCTGCCGGGCGGGCCGCTGAACCACCACTGGACCAAGAACATCATCGCCAGCCAGGATGGGCGCAAGCTGTACGCCACTTCGGGCTCCAACAGCAACGTTGCCGAGAACGGCATCGACCAGGAAGTCGACCGCGCCGCCATTCTCGAAGTGGATATCGCCACCGGCAAGACACGCCCCTTCGCCACCGGCCTGCGCAACCCGAACGGACTGGCCTGGCACCCTGGCACCGGGGTGTTGTGGACGGTGGTGAACGAACGCGACGAGATCGGCAGCGACCTGGTGCCGGACTACCTGACCTCGGTGAAGGACGGCGGCTTCTATGGCTGGCCCTACAGCTGGTACGGCCGGCACGTGGACGAGCGGGTCAAGCCGCCGCGCCCGGACCTGGTCGCCAAGGCCATCGTGCCCGACTATGCGCTCGGCGCCCACGTCGCGGCGCTGGGCCTGGCCTTCTATACCGGCACGCTGCTGCCGCAGTTCGCGAACGGCGCCATCATCGGCCAGCACGGCTCCTGGAACCGCAAGCCGCTGTCGGGCTACAACGTGGTCCATGTGCCGTTCAAGGAGGGCAAGCCGGCCGGGAAGCCGGTGGAGCTGCTTACCGGATTTCTCGACAAGGATGGCAATGCGCAGGGCCGTCCGGTGGGCGTCGCAATGGACGGGAAGGGGGCGATCCTGGTGGCGGACGATGTCGGCAACGTGATCTGGCGGATTACGCCAGCAAGCCCTTAGTCGTAGCGTGGGCGGCTATGCCGCCCACGCGTGCAACGAGCGTATTAAAGCCACGGAGCGAGTATTCAAGCGTGATTTGAACGCGTGGGCAGGAGACCTGCCCACCCTACGAACACCCTGCAACAAGCAGGATCGGCAGCCCGGTCCACACAATCGCCACGAACGCCAGCACGGCCCCCAGTGCCGCCGCCCAGTCCAGCAGCCCCGCACCCTGCGGATCGCGCAGGATGCCGCGTTCGCGCCACGCCAGCCAGGCACACACCGCCAGCGCCGCCGCAGTGGCCACGCCCAGCAGCAGCCGGTCCGGTCCGCCCGCGCGCATCGCCGCCGGGGTGCACTGCGCCGCCGCCAGCAGGTAGCAGAAGATGAAGTGCGCGGCCCACACCAGCAGGGGCAGGGTACCGCGCGCGAGCTGTCTGAAGAAGTGTTCGTGCATGGCTTACTCCATCAGCAGCGGGAGGATCTGGATCAGCGCCATGCCGGCGATGCCCTGCAGCGTCGTGTAGTGCCACAGCAGGGCGACGTTGTCGAGCGTTGCGCGGCTGTGCTCTCCCAGGTGGCCGCGCCAGACGCGCAGGCACAGGTAGGGGCCGGCGAGTGCCAGCACCACCACGTGCAGCCCCTGGAAGCTGAGCAGCGCGCCGATTCCGGCAGCCCAGGCGCTGGCGGTCGGGTCGAGGCCCGCGTACTGGTGGCCACGCAGGTCGAGCATGAAGGAGGCCGCGGTGCATGCCAGCGCCGCCAGCACCAGCCAGGGCAGGCGGCGCTTGCCGAGCGCGCGTACCGCCAGCAGCATCAGCGCCGAACTCGCCAGCAGCAGGCCGCCCGAGGCGAACTGCCAGGGCAGCGCGGGCAGCGCGGCGCCGGGCGGCGGGCAGACCTGCAGCCGCATCGACGCGTGGATGTAGGCAAAGCCGAAGGAAGCGAAGATGCAGGCGTCGACCACCAGCATCACCATCGTGCCCCACCATGACTGCGAGGCCGTGGTCTTGGCATTCACCGGCAGCACCAGGTCGTCGGCCACGCGCGCCTCGCGGATGGGCGGCTTGCGGTCCGACTCCCACAGCCAGGCGATGGTGCCCGCCACTGCCATGAAGCCGAAGATCCAGGCCAGCAGCAAGGCCTTGATCGTCAGCAGCAGGAAGAAGCCGGCGGTGCCGAGGGCCGCGATCACCGGCAGCCAGCTGTCGCCCGGCAGCACCATCAGGTAGCGCGGCTCGGCTGCCACCGGGCTGGTGGCGATGGTCTCGCGCAGGCCGGTGGCGGTGCCGGGCAGGTAGTGCTGGCCGCGCTCGACCTCGTCGGACAGGGTCGGCTGGTCCCACAGCGGGTTGGTGGAGCTGATGCGCGGGATGCTGCGGTTGCCGTAGGATTCCGAGGGGAGCCACTCCAGGGTAGCTGCATTCCATGGATTGCCGACTTCCTTCTCGGGGCGGCGCAGGGTGCGCACGGCGTCGACGATGAACAGCAGCACGCCGAAGGCGAAGATGAAAGCGCCGACGGTGGACAGCATGTTCAGGAAGTCCCAGCCCATCTGCGCATCGTAGGTGTAGACCCGGCGCGGCATGCCGACCAGCCCCGTGATGTGCATCGGGAAGAAAGCGAGATTGAAACCGCCGAACATCAGCCAGAACACCCAGCGCGCGACGCGCTCGGACATGCGCTGGCCCTTGACCAGCGGCAGCCAGTAATACATCGCCGCGAACACCGGGAACACCATTCCGCCGATCAAGACGTAGTGCAGGTGGGCCACGATGAAATAGGTATCGTGCACCTGCCAGTCGAACGGGATCACGGCCACCATCACGCCGGTCAGGCCGCCCAGCACGAAGATGAACATGAAGCCCATCAGGAACAGCGCCGGGGAGTTCATCTGCACGCGCCCGTTCCACAGCGTGGCGATCCAGGCGAACACCTGGATGCCGGTCGGGATCGCCACCGCCATGCTGGCCGCCGAGATGAAGCTCATCTCGAGCACGCCCAGGCCGGCCGTGAACATGTGGTGCGCCCACAACCCGAAGCTGAAGAAGCCGACGCCGACCAGGGCCACGATGATGGCGCGCCGGCCCACCAGCGGAGAGGCGGCGATGGTCGGGATCATGGTCGAGACCATGCCGGCGGCCGGCAGGAAGATGATGTAGACCTCGGGGTGGCCGAAGAACCAGAACAGGTGCTGCCACAGGACCGGGTCGCCGCCGCGCTCGGCAATGAAGAAGGGCCAGTCGAAGGCGCGCTCCAGTTCCAGCAGGGCGGTCCCGGCGATCACCGCCGGGAAGGCGAACACGATCATCACCGCCACCACCAGCATGGCCCAGGCGTACACCGGCATGCGGCGCAGCGTCATGCCCGGGGCGCGCGTGAACAGGATGCCGACGATCAGCTCGACCGCGCCGGCGATCGCCGAGATCTCGATGAAGCCGATCCCCAGCAGCCAGAAGTCGGCGTTCAGGCCGGGCGAGTAGGCGGTGCTGGTGTTGGGCGGGTACATGAACCAGCCGCCGTCCGGCGCCAGGCCCACAAAAATGGTGCAGAAGAAGGCCAGGCCGCCGATGGCGTAGGCCCAGTAGGCATAGGCGGACAGGCGCGGGAAGGGCAGGTCGCGCGCGCCCAGCATATTGGGCAGCAGGTAGACGGCGATCGCCTCGACGATCGGAATCGCGAACAGGAACATCATCACCGTGCCGTGCATGGTGAAGACCTGGTTGTAGGTGCCGGGGCTGAGAAGGGTGTTGTCGGGCACCGCCAGCTGCACCCGCATCACCAGGGCCAGGATGCCGGCCAGGACGAAGAACAGCAGCGCGGTGCCGATGTAGAGCAGGCCGATGCTGGTGTTGTTCACCGACTTGAGGAAGCGCCAGCCGGTGGGCGTGCGCCAGACTTCCTTGAGGCGCTCGAATTCGCCCTCGGGCCGTGGCAAGGCATTGGGAAGCTGCGTGGGAAGCTGCGTCATTTCAGGTGCTCGAGGTAGGTGGCCAGGGCGTGCAGGGTCTCGTCGTCGAGCTCGCGCGAACCGGGCATGAAGACGCCGGGCTTGGCCGCCTGCGGATCGGCGATCCAGTCTTTCAGGGTGCCGCGGTGATTGCGCAGGGTGCCGGCGCCGATGTGCATGCGGCTGCCGACGTGGGTCAGGTCCGGCCCCAGGCGCGCGCTTTCAGCCACGCCATCGGCCACGCCGCGGATCGTATGGCAGGCCTGGCAACGCTGCTCGAGGAAGACGGCGCGGCCGCGTTCCAGCACCTGGGTATTCGGGGGCAGGGCGGGGCGGGCCTGGCGCGCCAGCCAGGCGTTGAATTCCTGCGGCGGCAAAGCGACGACGTTCAGCGCCATCTTCGCATGCTGGGCGCCGCAGAATTCGGCGCACTGGCCGCGGTAGATGCCGGGCTTGTCGGCGCGCAGGCTCAGGCCGGTGACCCGGCCCGGCACCATGTCGCGCTTGCCCGCCAGCGCAGGCACCCACAGGCTGTGGATCACGTCGGCCGAATTCAGGCCGAGGTAGACCGCGCGGCCGGTCGGGATGTGGATTTCGTTGGCGGTGACGATCTCGCGTCCGCTCGCCGGATCGCGGTAGCGCACTTCCCACCACCACATCTTGGCGGTGACCGAGATGGCGAGCGCGTCGTGCGAGGTTTGCGGCGCCAACTGGGCGCTGCGCCAGGTGCTCCAGCCCAGCAGCGCGCTCAGGACCACGACCGGAAAGGCGATGCCCCCGCCGCCGATCCACAGCAGCGCGCGCGCAGGTCGCTCCCGGCGCCGCAAGCTCAGGGCCACGAGCGCCATCACGGCTGCGAAGATCAGGGCGCCGGCGCCGAACATGACCCAGGCGAACTGGCTGATGATGGCGGCGTCCCACCCGGCCGGGTGCAGCACGGACTGGAGGCCGTTCATCGCAGGGTGTACAGGAAGGCGGCCATGTGGCGCGCTTCCTGTTCCGTGAGACCCATCGGCGGCATCTCGGTGCCGGGCTTGACGGCGTGCGGCGTGCGCAGCCACTTCACCATATTGGCGGGCTGGTTGGGGATGCCGCCGGCGATGTAGCTCAGGCGGCCGATATGGTCGAGCGCCGGGGCTTCCTGGCCGGCGGCGCCCTGCACCCCGGGAATCGTGTGGCAGGCGCCGCACTGGTATTGGGTCACCAGGCGCAGGCCCTGCTGCACGTCGCCGCCGGGGACGATCGAGCGCGGCTCGTCCTGGCATCCACCAAGCAGCATTGCGCAAGCGAGCGTCATGCAGGCATGTCGGGTAGTTCTGCGGACGAAATCGTGAGAAGGGCAGGGGCGCACGCTTGGAATTCAGAAATTGTGGAGTGGCTTTTATAATACACAAACAATAATGCATTTTTTTTAACGAATCCAATCGGACGCACCCCGCCCATGCTTACCAACCGCCAACGGCTGATCGTCAAGACCGCTGTCCTTACCTTGCTGGCGGCCGGCCTGACTGCGGGGGCGGCGGGTCTTGCGATGCTGTACGGCGGCTGGTACAACATCGCGGCCACGGCCCAGCATTTCCCGCTGGTGTACACGGTGCTGGATGAGGGCCTGAAGCATGCCGTGCGCAATTACGCACAAGACATCGCCGCTCCGCGCCTCGGTGGCGAGCAGCAGTTGCAGCTGGGCGCCCGGGTCTACCGCGACAAGTGCCTGCAGTGCCATGGCGGTCCCGGCGTGGCGCAGTCCACCATCGGCATGAGCATGCAGCCCGTTCCCGGTCCGCTGGTGGACGCGGCCCGGCACTGGGAGCCGCGCGAGTTGTACTGGGTCACGAAGAACGGCATCAAGATGAGCGGCATGCCGGCCTGGGAATACCATCTGCGCGACGACGAGATCTGGGCGGTGGTGGCCTTCGTGACGGTGATGCCGGCCATGAGCAGCCGGGATTTCCGCGTCAGGATGGCGCAGGACGCCGCCAGCAAGGGGGCCGAATGAAGGCGCTGCCGATCGTTGCATTGAGCCTGGCGCTGACGGCCTGCTCGCCCAAGCGCCCGCCGGCGGGCGTGCAGGGCGACCCGGAGCGCGGCAAGTTCGCGGTGACGCAATATGCCTGCCAGTCTTGCCACCTGATCCCCGGCGTGCCCGGACCGAAGGTGTATGTCGGCCGTCCGCTCGAGGACATGGCCCGACGCAAGGTGCTGGCCGGCGCGGTGCCGAACGACCAGGCCGGGCTGGTGCGCTGGATCCGCGATCCGCAGTCGGTGGACCCGAATACCGCGATGCCGAACATGGGCGTGAGCGAGCGCGATGCGATCGACATGAGCGCCTACCTGCTCACCAAGTAAGCTGTTCGGATCCTTGGTATCATCGCCGCCTGTTCAACACGGGGGGATACAAGAATGAGATTGGTACGCTATGGCCGGCCGGGCAAGGAAAAACCGGGCCTGTTCGACGAAGAGGGCCGCCTGCGCGACCTGTCCGGGATCATCGACGACATCGACGCCTCCACGCTTGGCGACAAGGCCCTGCGCAAGCTGGCAAAGCTGGATTGGAAGATGCTGCCCCTGGTTCGCGGCAACCCGCGCCTGGGGGTGCCGGTCAAGGGCGTCGGCAAGTTCATCGGCATCGGCATGAACTACGCCGACCACGCCCTTGAAACCGGCGCCACGGTGCCGGCGGAACCGATCTTCTTTACCAAGGCGACCAGCTGCCTGTCCGGCCCGGACGATCCGGTCCAGCTGCCGAAGGGCTCGAAGAAGACCGACTGGGAAGTCGAACTGGGCGTGGTGATCGGCACCCGCGCGCAATACGTCAGCGAAGACGATGCACTGAAGTTCGTGGCCGGCTACTGCGTGGTCAACGACGTGTCCGAGCGCGCCTTCCAGTTCGAGATGGGCTCGCAGTGGGACAAAGGCAAGGGCTGCGACACCTTCGGCCCGGTCGGCCCCTTCCTGGTAACCCGCGACGAGATTGTCGACGTGCAGGACCTCGACCTCTACCTGGAACTGAACGGCAAGCGCATGCAGACCGGGAATACCGCGAACATGATCTTCACGGTGGCGCAGATCGTCAGCTACGTGTCGCGTTTCATGACCCTGGAGCCGGGCGACATCATCACCACCGGCACCCCGCCGGGCGTGGGCATGGGACGTTCGCCGCAGCGCTTCCTCAAGAAGGGCGACAAGCTGCGCCTGGGGATTGCCGGCCTGGGCGAACAGCAGCAGGAAGTGGCGGCGTTTCCGAAGTAAGCTTCAAGAGCGCGCTCCTAGTCCGGCATCGGCTCCGCGCTCGATGCCGGCACCGCCGTCCTGGCCGTGTTCATCACCATTGCCAGGAAGGTGTAGTACCCGTTGATCCCCATGAGATCGACCACCCCGTGCTCGCCGAACAGCGCCAGGGCATCCGCATACAGCCGGTCCGGAACCGACTTCCCCTCGTGCAGCGCGACGCAGAAGTCGTGCACCACCGCTTCGTCCACCAGCATGTCCTCCGGCCTGCGCCGCTCGGCGATCGCGTGGATGACCGAGGCCGGGATGCCCACCTGGGCCGCGATCGGTGCGTGGATTGCCCATTCGACCTGCTGGTTCCACTGGCGCGCGGTGACCAGGATCGCCAGCTCCGACAGCCGCCCCCCGATCGCGCTGCGGTAGCGCAGGTATTCGCCCATGCGCTGGGCGTACTCCATCAGTTCCGGACTGCGTAGCAGCGGCACGAAGGGCCCGTACACCGCGCCGCGCGGCCCGTCGATGATGGCCTGGGCCGCGGCGCGCTGGGCCGGGGTCATGTCCTGGAGCGCGATCGGTCCGAGTCGGTCGGTCATGGCGGAAGGGACGGAATGTTGTAATCGGAAAATAATTGCACAGCGTTCTTTAAAAATCAAAAGAACCCGCGCGCGACACGCTTATCGTCAATCCTTCTGTCCATGAAGGGAACCGCAATGAGCCATATCCTCCACCGCAACCTGCGCCAGGTACCGCCCACCGCGGTATCGAGCGACGGCATCCGCATGCGCGACAAGGCCGGCCGGATCTACATCGACGCCAGCGGCGGGGCGGCCGTGTCCTCGCTGGGCCATGGCCACCCGGACGTGATCGCCGCCATGCACCGCCAGATCGACCGCTGCGCCTACGCCCACACCGCTTTCTTTACCACCGACGCGGCCGAGGAGCTGGCCGACCGCCTGATTGCGGGCGCGCCGCAGGATATCGGCGGGGTCTACCTGGTATCGGGCGGCTCGGAAGCGATGGAGACGGCCCTCAAGCTGGCGCGCCAGTACTGGGTGGAGGCGGGCGAGCCGCAACGCCACCTGTTCATGGCGCGGCGCCAGAGCTACCACGGCAACACGCTGGGGGCGCTGGCGGTCGGCGGCAACGAGTGGCGCCGCAAGGCCTTTGCGCCGCTGCTGATGGATACGGTGCGGGTGTCAGCCTGCTACGAATACCGCGGCCGCGCAAGCTACCTGAGCGTCGACGACTACACCGCCGGCCTGCTCGACGAGCTGGAAACCCGGATCCTCGAGGCCGGACCAGGCAACATCATCGCTTTCGTCGCCGAACCGGTGGTCGGTGCTACCGGCGGCGCGATCCCCCCGACCCCTGGCTACTTCCAGGGCGTGCGCGACATCTGCGACCGCTACCGCATCCTGTTCATCGCCGACGAGGTCATGTGCGGGATGGGCCGCACCGGCACCATGTACGCCATCGAGCAGGACGGCGTGGCGCCGGACATCATCGCGATCGCCAAGGGCCTGGGCGCGGGCTACCAGCCGATCGGCGCGGTGCTGGCGCACCAGACCATCGTCGACTGCCTGCGCAACGGCAGCGGCATGTTCCAGCACGGGCACACCTACATCGGCCATCCGGTGGCCGCCTCGGCCGCGCTCGAGGTGCAGAAGGTGATCGAGCGCGACGATCTGCTCGCGCGGGTGCGCAGCCGCGGCGCCACGCTGCGGCGCATGCTGGGCGACGTGTTCGGCACCCACGAGCACGTGGGCGACATCCGCGGGCGCGGGATGTTCCTGGCGCTGGAGTTCGTGCACGACCGCGCCAGCAAGACGCCGTTCGCGCCGGAGCGCAAGCTGCACGCGGCGATCAAGGCCAAGGCGATGGAGAACGGGCTGATGGTCTACCCGATGGGCGGGACGATCGACGGGCAGGTCGGCGACCATGTGCTGCTGGCGCCGCCATTCATTGCGACGGCGGCGGATTTGTCGGAGATCGTGTCCAGGCTGTCGGATGCGGTGGAAGCTGCGCTCAAGCAGTAGACAGTAGAGCCGTAGGGTGGGCAGGTCTCCTGCCCACGCGTTCAAATCACGGTGATTCCGCCCGTGCGGCTGGTCATACTCTAACTATCGCCGCGTGGGCAGCGCCACGAGTACGTACTGATCGTATCGTTGGGGTAGAGCCGCCCACCCTACGATTCGTTGCTATCGTCAGGTCACCACCTTGCGCAGCCACTTGGAGATATCCTGCACCTCTTCCAGGCACAGCGAGTGCTGCATCATGTACTCGTGCCACTCGACCTGGTAACCCATCGCCTCGAGAGCCTCGTGCGATTGCTGGGCGCGCGCGAACGGCACCACGCCGTCCTGGCGGCCGTGCGCCATGAAGACCGGTGTGCCCAGGCTTTCCTGGCTGCGTTCCTGCGCGGCCACCGCGGCCAGCGGCAGGTAGCCCGACAGGCACAGCATGCCCGCCAGTTTTTCAGGATGGCGCATGCCGGTCTGCAGGGTCATCGCGCAGCCCTGCGAGAAGCCGGCCAGGATGATGCGCGAGGCCGGGATGCCGCGTGCCTTTTCGCGCGCGATCAGCGCTTCCACGTCGCGCTGCGAGGCGCGCAGGCCGCCTTCGTCTTCGCGCCGGGTCAGGTCGGCGTTGCTGATGTCGTACCAGGCGCGCATCACGTAGCCGTTGTTGATCGTCACCGGCATGGTCTTCGCGTGCGGGAACACGAAACGGATGCCGGGCAGGCCGGAGAGGTCCAGTTCGTTCACGAGCGGGACGAAGTCGTTGCCGTCGGCGCCCAGGCCGTGCAGCCAGATGACCGCCACGGTCGGATTCGGCGCGGTTTCGATCTCGATGTTTTCCAGCAGTTGGGTCATTCGGTTTTCCTTTACGCGGCAGGAGGACGAAGCGCCGACTTCGGGCGGAAGGTCTTGCTGACCAGCGGGTTGGTTTCCATGTAGGGTCCGCCGATCAGGTCGATGCAGTAGGGGAGGGCCGCGAAGATGCCGCCGACCAGCACATTGCCGGCATCGTCCTTCAGGCCTTCGAGTGTTTCCTTGATCGACTTCGGCTGGCCCGGCAGGTTCATGATCAGGGCCGCGTGGTCGTCGGTTTCGCGGATCACCGCGGTCTGGCGCGACAGGATGGCGGTCGGCACGAAGCGCAGGCTGATCTGGCGCATCTGCTCGCCGAAGCCGGGCATCTCTTTCGTAGAGACTGCCAGCGTCGCCTCGGGCGTCACGTCGCGGCGTGCCGGGCCGGTGCCGCCGGTAGTCAGGACCAGGTGGCAGCGCACGTCGTCGACCAGCTCGGCCAGGGTGCGTTCGATGGTCGCGCGGTCGTCGGGGATCAGGCGCGTTTCAACCCGAAATGGCGTGGTGATGGCCTGCGCCAGCCAGTCGCTCAAGGCCGGAATGCCCTTGTCCTCATAGACCCCGCCGCTGGCGCGGTCCGAGACCGACACCAGGCCGATGATCAGCTCACTCGTCGTCGGACTCGTCATCGCCGTCTTCTTCCGCGTCGTCGGCACTGGCCTGCTTCGGCTTCTTGCCCAGGTCTTTCAGGATCTGGAAGATCTCGCGATAGGCCTTGGGCGGCTTGTTCTCCGCCTGTTCCTTGCGCGCATTGCGGATCAGGGTGCGCAGGTGCTGCACGTCGAGTTCCGGGTTTTCGGCCAAGAGCTGGGTCAGGGCCTTGTCGTCGGCCAGGAGTTTCTCGCGGCGGCGCTCGAGGGCGTGCAGGGCGGCGGTTTCGGCTTTCGAGGCGCCCTTCCAGCTGTCGATGGTGCGCTGGATGACGGCGACTTCTTCTTCGTCCAGGGTGCGCATCTTCTTGCCCACGAACTGCAGCGCGCGGCGCCGGCCCTCGTGGTTGGTGATGCTCTGGCAGGTCAGGATGGCTTCCTTGACGTCTTCCGGCATCTCGACGCGCTTGACGCGGTCGCGCGGCGCATCGACCAGCTGTTCGCCGAGTTTCTGCAGCTCGTTCGACTGGCGCTTGGCTTCCGACTTGGACGGGCGTTCGTACTCTTGCTCGAATTCGTTGGACTGGAAGCCGACGGAGCCGCGGTTTGGATTAGGCATGATATAGATAGATCCGATTGGCTGGGAGCCGATCAGTGGAAACTGTAAACGGCTGCTATGATAACTGTTTTAGGGCTCGCCACGAAAACACGATATGAACGACTCCGCTTCGACCTCCGCGACCACCGCCGTGTTCACCCACACCCAGGACCAGCTGAAACAGCTTGCCCGCGACGTATTGGCGTTCGCCAAGGAGCAGGGCGCCACCGATGCCTCGGTCGAGATCAGCGAAGGCAGCGGCCTGTCGGTTTCCGTCCGTAAAGGCAAGATCGAGACCATCGAGCAGAACAAGGACAAGGGCATCGGCGTCACCGTCTACTATGGCCAGCGCCGCGGCAACGCCAACACCTCCGATTTCTCCAGCAAGTCGCTGAAGGATACCGTGGAAGCGGCCTGGAACATTGCCCGCTTCACCGCCGAAGACGACTGCGCCGGCCTGCCCGACGCCGCGCTGCTCGAAACCGCCCCGCGCGACCTGCGCCTGTTCTACCCCTGGCAGATCAGCACCGAAGAAGCGGTCGAACTGGCCCAGCGCTGCGAGAACGCCGCGTTCGAGGTCGATCCGCGCATCAGCAACAGCGAAGGCGCCAGCGTCTACGTGCAGCAATCGCACTTCGTCGGCGCCAACTCGCGCGGCTTCATCGGCGGCTACCCGTTCTCGCGCCACACCATCTCGGTGGCGCCGATCGCCGGCAAGGGCAATAAAATGCAGCGCGACGACTGGTACACCTCGGCGCGCGATCCCAAGAAGCTGGCCCGGCCGGAGCTGGTGGGCCGCTATGCCGCCGAACGCGCGCTGGCGCGCCTGAACGCACGCAAGCTCGACACCCGCACCTGCCCGGTGCTGTTCGAAGCCCCGCTGGCGGCCGGCCTGCTCGGCGCCTTCGTGCAGGCGGTCTCGGGCGGCGCGCTGTACCGCAAGTCGAGCTTCCTGCTCGACACGCTCGGCAAGCAGGTCTTCCCGGACCACATCAACATCGTCGAAGACCCGCACCTGATCGGCGCAGTCGGTTCCGCGCCCTTCGACGAAGAAGGCGTGCGCACGGTGCGCCGCAAGGTGGTCGACAACGGTGTGCTGCAGGGTTATTTCCTGTCCTCGTACTCGGCGCGCAAGCTGGGCATGCAGACCACCGGCAACGCCGGCGGCTCGCACAACCTCGACCTGGTCTCCACCCAGACCAAACGCGCCGACGACTTCGAAGGCATGCTGCGCAAGATGGGCACCGGCCTGCTGGTCACCGAACTGATGGGCCAGGGCGTCAACTACGTCACCGGCGACTACTCGCGCGGCGCGTCCGGCTACTGGGTCGAGAACGGCGTCATCCAGTACCCGGTCGAAGAAATCACCATCGCGGGCAATATGCGCGAGATGTTCACGCAAATCGTGGCGATCGGTAACGATGTCCTTGATCGTGGCAATAAATCGACCGGCTCGATCCTGATCGAGAAGATGGTCGTGGCCGGCTCCTGAGATTAGACTGACTAGCGTTTAACAAAATCCCCAGGGCAAGGCGCATCGCCGCAGTGGCGTACCACGAAGACAGTACGCTAGTACGGAGAGACGAATGGAACGCAGCAATGGGGGTTTTGTTAAACGCACTGACCGGAGAAAAATATGAGCAAGTTCGTTCGCATCGACAAAGAAAGCAGCCAGAAGAGCGTCCTGCTCAACCTCGACCTCGTGGCCACCGTCGAGCTGTCGCAGCCATCCGACCTGCTCAGCTCGGGCAACGAGGCCCGCAAGGCCTACGCCACCTTCCTGGCGGCCGACAAGACCACCATCGCCACCCTGCATTTCGACTCGCTCGACGATGCCGGCAGCTGGGTGAGCAAGCACCTGGGCGTCGAACTCTAAGCCGGCCTGCCCGGCAAGCGGAGGCAACATGGCCAATGTCGTTTTGTCGCAAGCATTCGATTTCCGCAGCGCCCAGGACTGGACCTGGATGCTGCGCGAAACCAATTCCACCCGCATCTCGATCGCCGACACCACCTACCGCCAGACCTTCCTGGGCGACTTCCCACTGGTGGCAGGCAGCAGCCTGAACGGCAAGATCGCGAGTAGCTCCTTTTCCATCAAGGATGCCCCCGTCTACAGCATCAGCGGCCTCGACGTCGAGGCCAGCCTGCTGGCGCCCTATGTCGAGCGCAAGGGCGACCTGCGCGGCCTGTACGCGCCTTTCCTGGCCGGCGATGACGACATCCAGGGCAGCGCCGGCGCCGACGGCCTGATTGGCTTCGCCGGCAACGACCGCATCCGCGGCGGCGGCGGCGACGACTGGATCTCGGGCGGCAGCGGTTTCGATTTCGCGCTCTATGGCGGCGCCCGCGCGGGCTTCACGGTCGCGCGCACGCCTGAGGGCTTCAGTGTGGCGGACGGCGCCGGCGCCGAGGGCCGCGACAGCCTGGTGGAGGTCGAGCGCCTGGTCTTCGCCGATACCAACATGGCGCTCGATGTCGGCGCCGGCGAAGTCGGCGGACGCGCCTACCGCCTTTACGAGGCCGCCTTCAACCGCACCCCGGATGCGCCCGGCGTCGGCTTCTGGATCGGCAAGCTCGATGCCGGCGTGTCGGTAACAGCGGTGGCGCAGGGCTTCATCGACTCGCAGGAATACCGCGAGGCCTACGGCGCTGCCATGACCCACCGCGAGCTCATCACGCGCTACTACACCAACATCCTCGACCGCGCGCCGGAGCAGGCCGGGCTCGACTTCTGGGTGACGAAACTCGACAGCGGTGTGGCGCGCGCCGACGTGCTGGCCGGGATCAGCGAAAGTAATGAGAACATCGGCGCTTCGGCCGCCATCATCGCCAACGGCTTCACTTATCTACCTTATGGCTGAAAACAAGACCAGGGCCAACGGCGCCAGTGTGCGCGCCTATCTCGATGCGATTCCCGACGCTGCCCGGCGCCAGGACTGCGAGGCGATCGCGACAATGATGGAGCGGGTGACCGGCGCCCCGCCGGTGATGTGGGGCACCGGTATCGTCGGCTTCGGCAGTTACCACTACACCTACGACAGTGGCCGCGAGGGCGACGCCCCGCTGGCCGGGTTCGCGTCGCGCAAGGGCGATATCAGCATCTACCTGTCGTGCGACGCGTCCGCGCAAGCGGCGCTGCGCGAACGGCTCGGCCGGCACAAGATGGGCAAATCCTGCCTGTATCTGCGCCGGCTCGACGATGTCGACGCGCTTGTGCTGGAGCAGATGGTGGTCGCGGCAATGGAGGATGCCCTGGCGCGCTACGGCGCCGCCAGCTGATGATTGTTCTGTTTCCTTATGGTAACAAACTTTGCTCTATATGTTTGACATACTAGTGATGTAATGCTAGCGTGCAACTTTTAGTTTGACGTTAAATACTCCATGGCAACTGTACAACTCTTCAAGGCTTTCGACTTCGCTACCAACCAGGACTGGGACTGGGAAGTCACCGCCGCCTCGGCGACCGGCATCACGATCGCTGAAGGTGCTTACAAGCAGACCTTCACCGGCAGCTTCAGCTTCAATGCGGCCGGCGTACCGACCGGCTCGGTCTCGGCCAGCTCCTTCTTCCTCAATAACGAAGAGGTGTACCGTGTCAGCAACCTGTCGCACGACGCCACCCGGATCGCCCAGTTCGTGGAGACCGAAGGCGACACCCAGCAGACCTATGCTTTCGTCCTGAGCGGCGACGATACCATCACCGGCAGCGTCTTCGCCGATGGCCTGATGGGCTACGCCGGCAACGACAGCTTCAACGCCGGCGCCGGCAACGACCGCATCAACGGCGGCGCGGGCAACGATACGATCAACGGGCAGGATGGCGTGGACACCGCGGTGTACGCCGGCGCGCGCGCCAACTACACCGTGACGCGCACCGTCAACGGCTTCACCGTGACCGACAAGACCGGCGCCGAAGGCACCGATACGCTGAGCGGCGTGGAGCGCCTGGTATTCGCAGACGGCAGTGGGGTGGCGTTGGATGTGGAACCGACCAGCGTGAATGCACAGACTTACCGCCTCTACAAAGCAGCCTTTGCACGCGAGCCGGACAAGGGCGGCATCGGGTTCTGGATGAGCGCCGCGGACAAAGGGATGCCGCTGGTCGAGATCGCACAGCAGTTCCTGATCCAGAAGGAGTACGCCGAGGCCTATGGCGGTGTCGCGACGAACCGCGAGCTGGTGACGAAGTATTACCAGAACATCCTGGGCCGCACGCCGGATGCGGGTGGCCTCGATTACTGGACCAATGCGCTCGACAAAAAGGATGTCACGGTGGCGCAGGCGCTGGCCTTCATCAGCGAAAGCGGCGAGAACGTCAGCGGCACCGCGGCGCTGATCGCCAACGGTTTCGACTTCACGCCCTACGGTTGAAGCTTATCCGCCGTAGGGAATGTAGGGAATTCCCTCGGCAATCAGGGCCGCCACGGCGTCGCGGTTTTCCTGGCTCTCGCTGATCGCCGCCAGCACCGTGGGCAGGTCCGCCCTGCCGCTTTCAAGCACGTCCAGCCAGAAAGCATAGCCGCCCGGCTCCGGCGCGCGGTGCAGGATGTTGGTGTACATGCGCGTGACGATTTCCGCGCTCGTGGGCGCGTTGCCGTACAGTTCGGCAAACTCCCGGGAATTGGCGAACCCGGCGGCGATTTCCACCAGCGAGGTTCCCCTATCCATTTGCGCCAGCCAGAAGCTGATGCCCGCGGCATCCGGTTCCCGATTGAAGGCTGCCCGGTAGATGCGGAAAGCCTGGCCTGCTGCATCGCCGATGTCGTAGGCGATCGTGGTGTTGGAGAACTGGATGCGCTCGATGCCGCTCAGGATGTCGGGGGCCTGGCCGGGATCGACCAGGTGCTCGACACTGAAGCCGGCCGCGGTGTGCGTCACGCGGTAGTCGGTGCTGGCCATCGCGTAGCGGACGGTGTCGATGCCGGCGCCGCCGATCAGGGTGTCACCGCTGTCCCCGTACACGATCAGCAGGTCGTTCCCCGCGCCGCCGTCGAGCCGGTTGTCGCCAACGCCGCCGGTATCGAACAACACGTCGTCGCCGTCCCCGCCCAGCAGGACATCGTTGCCGTCGCCGCCCTCGAGCGTGTCATTGCCCGCGCCGCCGTCCAGCTGGTCGCCACCGCCCATGCCGTTCAGCAGATCGTCGCCCTCGCCGCCGCTCAAGGTGTCGGCCATCAGGTCACCGATCAGGATGTCATCGAGGGCAGTCCCGGACAAGCTCAGGCCGCGGGTGCTGCCGCCAGGATCGATGCCGCCGGCGAAGTTAGCCGAAGTCAGCTGCGAAGCATGGACGCCGGCCAGTTGCAAGGCGGTGCTATAGCCGCTGGCGGAACGCAGTTGCACCAGCGTGTCGGTGCCGTCGAATACCAGGCGCAGCAGTCCGTTCGCGAAGGGGTTGGCCGGATCGTTATACGGAAGGTACCAGGACAGGTCGATCCGGTCGCCACCGCTCCCGGCGGTGAAATCGGTGATGCGCAGCTGCGCGCCGCCGGGGGCGCCGCCCTTCAGGACGAAGGTGTCGGCGCCGGCGCCGCCGGAGATCGTCAGGCGCCCCTGGGCCTGCGGCGCCAGGTCGAATTCCAGCCGGTCGGCGCCGCCGCCGCCGTCGACCGCGGTGTCGGGGAGCGCCAGGCTGGACACCGAGACCGAAATCAGGTCGTCGCCGGCGCCGCCGGCAAAGGCATAGCCGTTGTGGCCGCTCAGGCTGTCGTTGCCATCGCCTCCGTCGAGCAGGCCCTTGGAGCCGCCATTCGCGTTCAGGTTGCCAAAGAGGAAGTCGTTGCCACCGCCGCCGTAGAGCTGATTATTGCCTTGGTAGTCTTCCAGCACGTCGTCGCCGCCATAGCCCCTCAGTACGTCGTCTCCGCGGCCGCCTGCCAGCCGATCAGCCAGGTCGCTGCCTTCCAGGATGTCGGCGGCGTCGGTGCCGGTGGCGACGACAGGCCCTGCCGCGACAGCGGCAGTGGCGAACGGATTCGAAGTAAGCAGGAAGGCAAGGTGATTGGACATGGTCGGATGAGTTAATTTCCCATCCGAAACTATCCTACAGGCATCTTTTATTGTCGAGATAAAAGGCGAGCAAGGAACTCAGGCGTTGTGATGTAGAGACAGTCCCTGTTGCTTATGTAAGGATCCGTAGCTATGGAGTTCACGAAACGCCGTTTGCAAGCATGCCAGCCACGACGGTGCGGTTTTCCGCGATCAGCCGGCCTGCTCGACGCGGCTGAGCCGCTGGCCATAAATCCCCCAGGTGCGCGGCTCGCCATCGACCGTGGCTTTCAAGGCCCAGCCGGTGCCGATCTTCTCGACCGTCACCTCGACTTCGAGCTCCCTGGCCACCTTCTCGGCCCAGGCTTGCGCCGAGCCGCGGCCCTTGAACAGCTCCTGGCCTTCGAACACGACGGTGGCGTCGAACACGGAAGCGGCGAAGACGCTCATGCCTGGCCCGATGCAGCCGCTGCGCGGATCGCGTTCAGCACCGGCTGCAGCACCGCGCTTCCCAAGCGCGCGCTGCGGGCGCCGTCCCAGCCCACCTGCGGGTCGGGGTCGTTGGCATTGTCCTTGAACGGCAGTTCCAGCGTCAGCGACAGGCAGCCGAAGGCGTGGGTGATGTGCGAGGAGCCCATGGTGAGCGTCTCGTCGGTGAACGGGGTCTTGCCGTAGCCGTGCACGTCCTGGAAGTCGGGGCTGGCGATCTTGAAGTCGGCGATGAAACGCGCCTGCTGCGCGGCCTGGGCTTCGGTCCAGGTGGGCAGGGATTCGCTGCCGGCCACGAACACGTAGGGCAGGCCTTCGTCGCCATGCACGTCCAGGCACAGGTCGACCCCGGTTTCGTGCATCTTCTTGAGCACCAGGAACACTTCCGGGCTGCGCTCCATCGACGGGTTCATCCACTCGCGGTTCAGGTTGGCGCCGGCCGCGTTGGTGCGCAGGTTGCCGCGCACCGAGCCGTCCGGGTTCATGTTGGGCACCACGTAGAACACGGCGTCCTTCAGCAGCTGGCGCCCGAACGGGTGGGCCGGGTCGAGCAGCGCGTCGAGCATGCCTTCGACGAACCATTCGGCCATGGTTTCACCCGGGTGCTGGCGTGCGATGACCCAGACCTTCTTCTTGCCCTCGTCAGGCTCGCCGATGACCAGCATGTTCAGGTCGCGGCCGTCGACGGTGGACCCGAGGTCGAGCATGCGCACGCTCTCAGACATCTGGGCGCGGTCGAGCAGCTCCAGGTGGCGTTCCCACGAATAGGGTTCGAAGTAGGCGTAGTAGACGCTGTCCATGCCCGGGGTGTGCTCGATGCTCATCACCTGGCCGTCGTACGAGGTCGGCACGCGGAACCAGTTCACGCGGTCGTAGCTGGCCATGGCCTGGTAGCCTTCCCAGCCGGCCGGATAGGCGGCCTGGCCCGCGTTCAGGAAGCGGATCGTGCAGGCTTCGCCCTGCGCGCCCTGCAGGCGGAAGTAGAACCACTGGATGATGTCGGCGTGCGAATCCTTGCGGATGTTCAGGTCGATGGCGTTGGCGCTTGTGGCGTTCACGACCTCGATGGCGCCAGCGTCGAACTGGCTGCTGATCTTGATAGACATGGTGTGTCCTGGTGTTGAATGAATACGGAAAGGGGGGATAATACCGGTTTCAGCGGCGCTACCCAAGGAGCTTTGATGCGGATCGTGATCATCGTGGCAAGCATTTTCTCCTTCTGGCTGGGCGCGCGCATCGCGGACGACCCCCTGGTGGGGATTGTCGTCGCGGCCGTCGTAGCGACCCTCCTGACTTTCGGCCGGCGCACCCTGCGCCGGCGAAATCACATCAAGCCACCGAACCGGTCGTAGAAATCGCTGTCGGCCGCCGGCGTGGCCTCGTCTTCGCGGCGCAGCATCGCCATCACGTGCTCTTCCGCCCGCGCATAGGTCAGCAGGTAGATGCGCCTGGCCAGTTCATAGGCGTCCGAGCCCGGCCACGGGTCGGGCAGCAGCTCGAGCGGCAGCATCGGGTCGTGCAGCTGCACGCGGCGGTAGGCGTGGATCAAGAGGCTGCGGATGGCGAAAGCCTCTTGCGGGCTGATGTCCGCCCTGGTTTCCAGCAGCGGCGTGAAGCTGTCGATGAACTGGCGGTAGGCCGCGGCCACGCTGGACAAGTCCCAGGCATCGCCGACCAGCTCGGGCAGCGGGCGCGAGCCGACGCCGGGCAGCTCGGCCGCATCGCATACGAATACCTTCCCCTGCGCGCCTGAGCGCGCCAGGATCTCGCGCAGTGTGTCGCGCTCGGGCGCCGGGTGCGCCATCACGCCGGTGGCCAGCATCGTGAAGCCTTCCCATTCCAGTTCCTTGCGCAGCAGCGTGCGCAGCTCGCCGTCGATGCTGTTGGTGGGCGCGAGCACGAAGCTCCACCGCCCGTCCCAGTGCAGGCCGGGCGGCGAATAGATGCGGCGGTTGGCGCGTTCGAAACGGGGAAGGGCCTTCGGTTCCAGCGCGTAGCGGCTGCGCCGGCCCTCGCGGCTGGCCACCAGCCAGCCTTCCTGCACCAGGCGGAACACGCTGGTTCGCACCAGCCGGTCGCTCACGCCGAGCGGCGCCAGCAATTCGATCATGCTCCCCAGCCAGAAGGCGCCGCCGTGCGGGGCGATGGCGTCGCCGCACAGGGTCATCACCAGCGATTTGTGGCGTGGCGGGTCAGTCGTGAGAAAGTGGTCGATCCACTCGCCGCTGGTCAGTCTTGTCATGTTGGTAATGGTAACAGAACGCCGCAATATGATTCAAAATTTTGGTGTACATCCATTTTTTTGTATCGTATTATGGATTCACCAGGTTTGCAACGGAGACCAGACATGTACGCACAAATGGTGGAGACCGGACTCAAGAAAGTCCGTACCGAGGAAGACATGGGCGCTGAAGAAGCGGCGTTCCAGGCGCGCATCGACGCCGGCATCAAGATCGAGGCCAAGGACTGGATGCCCGAGGCCTACCGCAAGACCCTGATCCGCCAGATCTCGCAGCATGCGCACAGCGAGATCGTCGGCCAGCTCCCGGAAGGGAACTGGGTCACGCGCGCGCCGACCTTGCAGCGCAAGTCGGTCCTGCTGGCCAAGATCCAGGACGAGGCCGGCCACGGCCTGTACCTGTACAGCGCCGCCGAAACGCTGGGCGTCTCGCGCGACGAGCTGCTGCAGGCGCTGCATTCGGGGAAAGCCAAGTATTCGAGCATCTTCAACTACCCCACCCTGAGCTGGGCCGACATGGGCGCCATCGGCTGGCTGGTGGACGGCTCGGCCATCATCAACCAGATCCCGCTGTGCCGCTGCTCGTACGGTCCGTACGCGCGCGCCATGATCCGCGTCTGCAAGGAAGAGTCCTTCCACGCGCGCCAGGGCTACGACATCATGATGGCCCTCGCCAGGGGCACGCCGGAGCAGAAGGCGATGGCCCAGGATGCGCTGAACCGCTGGTGGTGGCCGTCCCTGATGATGTTCGGTCCGTCGGACGCCGAGTCGGTGAACAGCGCGCAGTCGACCGCCTGGCGCATCAAGCTGTTCTCGAACGACGAACTGCGCCAGCGCATGGTCGACCAGACCGTGCCGCAGGCCGAGTACCTGGGCCTGACCGTGCCCGACCCCGACCTCAAGTGGAATGCCGAGCGCGGCTCCTACGACTTCGGCGAGATCGACTGGAGCGAGTTCCACAACGTCCTGAAGGGCAACGGCCCCTGCAACCGCGAGCGCCTGCGCACCCGCGTGAAAGCCTACGAAGACGGCGAATGGTTCCGCGACGCCCTGGTCGCCCACGCCGAGAAAAAAGCGGCGCGCAAAGCCGCAGCCTGAAGAACGACGGAGAGAGAGAATGAGCAAAGAATGGCCCCTGTGGGAAGTCTTCATCCGCAGCCAGCACGGCCTGGCCCACAAGCACGTGGGCAGCCTGCACGCACCCGACGCCGAGATGGCGGTGAATAACGCGCGCGACGTCTACACCCGCCGCAACGAAGGCGTCAGCATCTGGGTCGTGCGCGCCCAGGACATCGTGGCCAGCAGCCCGAACGACAAGGAAGCCCTGTTCGAGCCGGCCAACAGCAAGGTCTACCGCCACCCGACCTTCTTCCCGATGCCGGAAGAAGTCAAGAACCTGTGAGCGCGCCCGTGGATCAGAAAATCGACTACCTGCTGCGCCAGGGCGACAACGCCCTGATCCTGTCCCAGCAGCTGTGCCAGCTGTGCGGCAAGGGCCCGGCACTGGAAGAAGACATGGCGCTGTCGAACGTCGCGCTCGACCTGCTGGGCCAGACCCGCATGTGGCTGAGCTACGCCGGCGAGCTCGAAGGCAAGGGCCGCGACGAAGACCGCCTGGCCTTCCACCGCGACGCGATTGATTACCGCAACTGCCTGCTGCTGGAGCAGCCGAACGGCAGCTATGCCGAGGTCATGATGCGCCAGTTCCTGTTCGATACCTGGCACTACTTCCTGATGGACGGCCTGACCCGCTCCAGCGACCCGCGCATCGCCGAGATCGCGCAGAAGTCGATCAAGGAAGTCACCTACCACCTGCGCAGGTCCGGCGACCTGGTGGTGCGCCTGGGCGACGGCAGCGACATCAGCCACGCGAAGATGCAGACCGCGCTCGACGAGCTGTGGATGTACAGCGGCGAGATGTTCCTCTACGACGCGGTCGACAATGCGATGGTGGAGCAGGGCGTGGCGCCAGCCAGCGAACCGCTGCGCCAGATGTTCCTCGACCACCTGGCGGAAGTGCTGGCCGAAGCCTCGCTCAAGATGCCGCCAAGCGACGCCTGGATGCAGCGCGGCGGCAAGCAGGGCCGGCACAGCGAGCGCCTGGGCTACATCCTGGCCGAGATGCAGTTCCTGCAGCGTGCCTATCCGGGAGCGCAGTGGTAATGAGCGCGGTCGGCGTCACCCTCGATGAAGTCTGGAGCTGGCTCGGCGACGTGGCCGATCCGGAGATTCCAGTCATCTCGGTGGTGGACCTCGGCATCGTGCGCGAGGTCGCCCTCAACGGCGACACCTGCGTGGTGACGATTACGCCAACATATTCCGGCTGCCCCGCGATGCAGGTGATTGCGGAGTCGGTCAGCGAAGCGCTCAAAGCGCACGGCTTGACGGATGTGCGCATCGTCAGCCGCCTCTCGCCCGCCTGGACCACCGACTGGATGAGCGAAGCCGGCAAGGCCGCCCTCAAGGGCTATGGCATCGCGCCGCCGGTGCAGCAGGCGATCGACATCAGCGGCCTGCACGCCGGCATCCGCCGCCGCGCCGCGCCCGAAGTGGCCTGCCCCAACTGCGGCTCGCCGCACACCCAATTGACCAGCGAGTTCGGTTCGACGCCCTGCAAGGCCCTGTACAAGTGCCTCGACTGCCGCGAGCCTTTCGATTACTTCAAGTGTCACTAAGATGAGCAAATTCTATCCACTCACCGTGGCCAAGGTGAAGCACGAGACCCGCGACGCCATCGCCGTCACCTTCGACGTTCCGCCTGAACTGAAGCCGCAATTCGCCTACCAGCAGGGCCAGCACCTGACCCTGCGCGCCCTGATCGACGGCGAAGACGTGCGCCGTTCCTACTCGATCTGCTCGGCGGTGCAGGACGAACAGCTGCGCGTGGCGATCAAGCGCGTGGCCGGCGGCCAGTTCTCGACCTGGGCCAACGAACACCTGCAACCCGGCGCCACGCTGGAAGTAATGCCGCCGATGGGCCACTTCAACGTGCCGCTCGACCCGGCGAGCGAGCGCCATTACCTGGCCTTCGCGGCCGGCAGCGGCATCACGCCGATCCTGTCGATCGTGAAGACCACGCTCCAGGCCGAGCCGAAGAGCCGCTTCACCATCGTGTACGGCAACCGCGCCTCGTCGAGCGTGATCTTCCGCGACGAGCTGACCGATCTCAAGGACAGCTACATGGAGCGGCTCAAGCTGGTGTATGTGATGAGCCGCGAGCAGCAGGACATCGAACTGTTCAACGGCCGCATCACCGAGGAGAAGTGCGGCCACTTCCTGAAGCACTGGATCGACATCAAGGATATCGATGTGGCCTTCATCTGCGGCCCCGAAGACATGATGCACGGCGTCTCGCGCTCGCTGCAGGCGGCCGGGCTGGCGAAGGAAAAGATCCGCATCGAGCTCTTCGCCGCCAGCATCCCCAAGCACGAGCACAAGCCGCGCAGAATCGATGCAGGAGCGCAGCACCTGACCGAAGTCACCGTGATCATGGACGGCAGCGCAGCCAGCTTCACGATGGACAAGGACAAGGAATCGCTGCTGGATGCCGGCCTGCGTGCAGGCATCGACATGCGCTATTCGTGCAAGGGCGGCGTGTGCTCGACCTGCCGCTGCAAGGTGCTCGATGGCCAGGTGGAGATGGACGTGAACTACGCGCTCGAAGACTACGAAGTGGCGCGCGGTTTTGTGTTGAGTTGCCAGAGCTTCCCGATCACCGACAAGGTGGTGGTCGATTTCGACATTGCGGAATAAATAAAAAGAAACGTGGAGACACCCATGAACTACGAATCCATCCAGTTCAAGATCGACAGCGGCATCGCCCTCCTGACCCTGAACCGTCCCGATCGCCTGAACAGCTTCACCCAGGCCATGCACCTCGAAGTGCGCGACGCGCTGGAGCGCCTGCAGGCCGATAGAACGGTGCGCGTGCTGGTGCTCACCGGGGCCGGCCGCGGCTTCTGCGCCGGCCAGGATCTGCAAGACCGCGCCGTCGCCCCAGGCGCCCCCGGCGTCGACCTCGGCGAATCGGTCGAAAAATTCTATGCTCCGCTGGTCCTCACGCTCAAATCGCTGCCGATGCCGGTCATCTGCGCCGTCAACGGCGTGGCCGCCGGCGCCGGCGCCAACCTGGCCCTGGCCTGCGACATCGTGCTGGCCGCGAAATCGGCCAGCTTCATCGAAGCCTTCTGCAAGCTGGGCCTGATCCCCGACACCGGCGGCACCTGGCACCTGCCGCGCCTGATCGGCCCGGCGCGTGCCACGGGCCTGGCCATGCTGGGCGACAAACTCAGTGCCGAGAAGGCCGAGCAGTGGGGCCTGATCTGGGCCTGCGTTCCCGACGAAGCCTTGATGGACCAGGCCATGGCCATGGCCGAGCACTTCGCCGCCGCGCCGACCAAGGGCCTGGCCTTCACCAAGAAAGCGCTTGCCGCCAGCTGGTCCAACACCCTGCCGGAACAGCTCAAGCTGGAAGGCGAGATGATGCGCGAACTGGGCTACAGCCACGATTACCGCGAAGGCGTCGCCGCCTTCATCGCCAAGCGCCCGGCGCACTTCAAGGGAGAGTAAGACCATGCAGGCACTCCCGAAAGACAGCATCATCGCCGTCATCGGCAGCGGCGCCATGGGTTCCGGCATCGCCCAGGTGGCGGCCACGGCGGGCCACCAGGTGCTGCTGTTCGACACCCGCGAAGGCGCTGCCGACAAGGCCATCGGCGACATCGGCAAGACCTACGCCAGGCTGGCCGAGAAAGGCCGCATGAGCGCGGAGCAGGCCGACCTGGCACACGGGCGTCTCAAGCGCATCGGCACGCTGCAGGAAGCGTCCCAAGCCGCGCTGGTGGTCGAAGCCATCGTCGAGAACCTGGACGCCAAGCGCGCCCTGTTCGCGGAACTCGAAGGCATCGTGCCTGATGACTGCATCCTCGCCACCAACACCTCGTCGATCTCGGTCACCGCCATCGCAGCGAAACTGCGCCGCCCTGAACGCCTGGTCGGCATGCACTTCTTTAACCCGGTGCCGCTGATGGCGCTGGTCGAAGTCATCAGCGGCATCGCGACCGATCGGCAGGTCGCCGACACGACGTACGCCACGGCCGAAGCATGGGGCAAGAACCCGGTGCATGCGAAGTCGACCCCGGGCTTCATCGTCAACCGCGTCGCCCGCCCGTACTACGCAGAAAGCCTGCGCCTGCTGCTGGAACAGGCCGCCGAGCCGGCCACCATCGACGCCGTGCTGCGCGACTGCGGCGGTTTCCGCATGGGCCCCTTCGAGCTGATGGACCTGATCGGCCACGACGTCAACTTCTCGGTGACGAACTCGGTCTACGACGCCTACTTCGGCGACCCGCGCTTCACGCCCTCGATCCTGCAGCGCGAGCTGGTCGACGCCGGCTTCCTGGGCCGTAAGACCGGGCGCGGCTTCTACCGCTACGGCGAAGGCGCCGACAAGCCGGCCGTACAGGAAGACGCGCCGCAGCCGCGACCGGAATCGGTATCGCTCATCGGCAGTGAATCCGACTACCTCGCACCCCTGGCCGCTCGCATCGCTGCTGCAGGCTTCGACATGTCGCGCGAGGAAACCCTGGATGCTACTCCCGGCTTCCTGTGCCAGGGCGCCGCCGTGTATCTCACCGACGGCCGCAGCGCCACGGCGCGCGCCGCCGAGTGCTGGCACGACGACACCGTCATCTACGACCTGCTGCTGGATCCGGCCGGCGCGACCCGCATCGCGCTGGCGAAAGCCGACCAGTGCAGCGTGGACGCCTACCACGCGGTCGTCGGCATGTTCCAGGCCGCCGGCTTTGCCGTCACCCGCCTCGACGACGTGCCCGGCATGGCCGTGATGCGCACCGTCGCCATGCTGGCCAACGAAGCGGCCGACGCCGTCAACCAGGGCGTGTGCAGCGCGATGGCGGTCGACATCGCGATGCAAAAGGGCGTGAACTATCCGCGCGGGCCGCTGGCCTGGGCCGACAGCGTCGGGTTGGAGCACATCGTCGCCGTGCTGTCCAACCTGGCCACCAGCTATGGCGAAGACCGCTACCGCGTCTCGCCGCTGCTGCGCCGGAAGGCCGCCGCCAATCCGCACGGAGCCAGGTTTCATGCACAGTGACCGGAATAGTGAACTGCAGGCGCTGGCCGAACTGGCCGGCAAGACCATGTACGAACGCGACCCCGCCAGCCAGGCGCTCGGCATGCTGCTCGACGAGATCCGCCCCGGCTATGCGCGCATGTCGATGCGGGTGCGCGGCGACATGCTCAACGGCCACGCCACCTGCCACGGCGGCTACATCTTCATGCTGGCCGACAGCGCCTTCGCCTTCGCCTGCAACTCGCACAACCTCAATACCGTGGGCGCGGGCTGCACCATCGATTACCTGGTCCCTGGCCGCGAAGGCGACCTGCTGGTGGCCGAGGCGGTGGAGCAGGCGCTTGCCGGCAAGACCGGCGTCTACGACGTCAAGGTGAGCAACCAGGAAGGGCGCACCGTAGCGCTGTTCCGCGGGAAGTCGCACCGCGTCAGCGGCATGGTGGCAGAGGCAGAGCAGTAAAGCATTCGCAACACACAAGGAGGACGAGATGGTCCAACGCACACCCGCTCCCGGCGAGCTGGAACCGATCGAGCGCGCCAGCCGCGACGAACTGCAGGCCCTGCAGCTCGAGCGCCTGACATGGTCGCTGCACCACGCCTACGAGAACGTGCCGCACTACCGCGCGGCGTTTGACGCCGCCGGCGTCCACCCGAGCGACCTGAAGACGCTGGGCGACCTGGCCAGATTCCCGTTCACCGACAAGAAGACCCTGCGCGACAACTACCCCTTCGGCCTGTTCGCCGTGCCGCGCGAGCAGGTGGTGCGCATCCACGCATCGAGCGGCACCACCGGCAAGGCCACCGTGGTCGGCTATACGCAGAACGACATCGACACCTGGGCCGGCGTGGTGGCGCGTTCGATCCGCGCCGCCGGCGGCCGTGCGGGCGACATGGTGCACATCTCCTACGGCTATGGCCTGTTCACCGGCGGCCTGGGCGCGCACTACGGCGCCGAGCGGCTTGGCTGCACCGTGATTCCGATGTCGGGCGGGCAGACCGAGAAGCAGGTGCAGCTGATCCAGGATTTCCAGCCCTCGATCATCATGGTCACGCCCTCGTACATGCTGAACATCATCGAGGAATTCACGCGCCAGGGGATCGACCCGGCGACGTCCTCGCTGAAGGTGGGCATCTTCGGGGCCGAGCCCTGGACCGACGCCATGCGCCGCGAGATCGAAGCGCGGGCCGGCATCGATGCCGTCGACATCTACGGCCTGTCCGAAGTGATGGGGCCCGGCGTGGCGAGCGAGTGCATCGAAAGCAAGGATGGTCCCGTGATCTGGGAAGACCACTTCTACCCCGAGATCATCGATCCGGACACCGGGGAGGTGCTGCCGGATGGCGAGGAGGGCGAACTGGTGTTCACCTCGCTCTCCAAGGAAGCGCTGCCGATCATCCGCTACCGCACGCGCGACCTCACGCGCCTGCTGCCGCCCACCTCGCGTTCGATGCGCAGAATTAGCCGCATCACCGGCCGTTCGGACGACATGCTGATCATTCGCGGCGTGAACGTGTTCCCGAGCCAGATCGAAGAAATCGTGCTGAAGATGCCGGCGCTGGCGCCGCAATACCAGCTGGTGGTGGCGCGCGACGGCCATCTCGATACGCTGGAGGTGCTGGGCGAACTGCGCGACGCTTCGCTGTCAAGCAGCGAGGTCGACGCGCTGTGCCGCGAGCTCCAGCACTGCATCAAGACCCATGTGGGCGTGACGACCCGCGTGAGCCTGCGCCCGCCCGGCGGCATCGAACGCACGCTGACCGGCAAGGCCCGGCGCGTGGTCGACCAGCGCCCCAAGAACTGACGAACTGAATAATAAGGAGATCCTCATGACCGACGCCTTCATCTGCGACGCCATCCGTACCCCCTTCGGCCGCTACGGTGGCGCGCTCTCCAGCGTGCGCGCCGACGACCTGGGCGCGCTGCCGATCGCCGCCCTCATTGCCCGCAACAAGGACGTGGACTGGGGCGCGGTGGACGACCTGTTCTACGGCTGCGCCAACCAGGCCGGCGAAGACAACCGCAACGTGGGCCGCATGGCCGCGCTGCTGGCAGGGCTGCCGCCAGAGGTGCCGGCCAATACCATCAACCGCCTGTGCGGCTCCGGCATGGATGCCATCGGCAGCGCCGCGCGTGCAATCCGGGCCGGCGAGGCGAACCTGATCATCGCCGGCGGCGTCGAGAGCATGACCCGCGCCCCCTTCGTGATGGCCAAGGCCGACAGCGCCTTCTCGCGCGCCGCCCGGATCGAGGACACCACGCTCGGCTGGCGCTTCGTGAATCCGCTGATGAAGGCCAGGTACGGCATCGACTCGATGCCCGAGACGGCCGAGAATGTGGCGCGCGAGTTCAAGGTCAGCCGCGACGACCAGGACGCCTTTGCCCTGCGCAGCCAGCAGCGCTGGGCGGCCGCGCATGCCAAAGGGTATTTCAGGGATGAGATCGTGCCGGTGACGATTCCCCAGAAGAAGGCCGAGCCGCAGGTGTTCGATACCGACGAGCAGCCGCGCGAGACCAGCCTGGTGGCACTGGCGAAACTGAAGGGTGTGGTGACGCCGGACGGTTCTGTCACCGCCGGCAATGCGTCCAGCCTGAACGACGGCGCCTGCGCGCTGCTACTGGCGTCGGAGACGACCGCCGTGCGTAATGGCCTGATTCCGCGCGCCCGCGTCATCGGCATGGCCACCGCCGGCCTGGCGCCGCGCATCATGGGCTTCGGCCCGGCGCCGGCCGTCAGGAAGCTCTTGCTGCAAACCGGCCTGCGCCTCGACCAGATGGACGTGATCGAACTGAACGAAGCCTTCGCCGCCCAGGGCCTGGCCGTGATGCACGATCTCGGCCTGCCGGACGACGCGGCCCACGTGAACCCGAACGGCGGCGCGATCGCCCTCGGCCACCCGCTGGGCGCATCCGGCGCACGCCTGGTGACGACCGCCGTCAACCAGCTGCACCGCACGGGCGGCCGCTATGCCCTGTGCACCATGTGCATCGGCGTCGGCCAGGGTATCGCGCTCATCGTCGAGCGGGTATAGACATGGTCAAGGTGTACGAGATCGACGGCGTACGGCCGGTGGTGCATCCCAGCGCCTACGTGCATCCGTCGGCGGTGCTGATCGGCGACGTGATCGTCGGCCCGCGCTGCTACATCGGCCCGCTGGCCTCGCTGCGCGGCGACTTCGGCCGCCTGATCCTGGAAGAGGGCGCCAACCTGCAGGACACCTGCGTGATGCACGGCTTTCCGGGCGAAGACACCGTGGTCGAAGTCGACGGCCACATCGGCCACGGCGCCGTGCTGCACGGCTGCCGCGTCAAGCGCAACGCCATGGTCGGCATGAACGCGGTGGTGATGGACAAGGCGGTCGTGGGCGAGGAATCGATCGTCGCGGCGATGAGCTTCGTGAAGGCCGGGATGCTCATCCCGCCGCGCAGCATGGTGATGGGCACGCCCGCCAAGGTCATGCGCGCGCTGACCGATGAAGACGTGAAGTGGAAGAGCTTCGGGACGCGCCAGTACCACGAACTGAATGTGCGCTCGCTGCAGACCATGCGCGAGGTGGAGGCCCATACCGAGGCGGAGCCGGGACGCAAGGGCATCGACTTCGCCCCGGACGGCATGCACAAACCGAAAACCTGAAGAGACAAGAACGGAGACTGACCCCATGGGCAACATCGCAACCCTGCAAAGCCTGATCGCCGGCCGCTGGCACGGCGCGGAGGCACACACCCCGCTGCACAGCGCGCTGAACAACGAACTGATCTTCCACACCCACCTTGAAGCGATCGACTTCGACGAAGCCGTCACCTACGGCCGCAAGACCGGCATCCCGGCGCTGATGCGGCTCGACTTCCAGACCCGCGCCCAGCGCCTGAAGGCCCTGGCCCTCTACATGATGGAGCGCAAGGAAGAACTGTACGAGATCTCGCACCTGACCGGCGCCACCCGTCCCGACAGCTGGGTCGACGTCGAAGGCGGCATCGGCACCCTGTTCGCCTACGCCAGCATGGGCGGGCGCGAGCTGCCCTCGTCGAACGTGCTGCACGAAGGCCCGGCGATCGCCCTTGGCAAGCGCGGCGGCTTCGCCGGCACCCACATCCTGGTGCCGCGCGGCGGCCTGGCGGTGCACATCAACGCCTTCAACTTCCCGATCTGGGGCATGCTGGAAAAATTCGCGCCGAGCTTCCTGGCCGCGATGCCCTGCATCGTCAAGCCGGCCACCGCCACCAGCTACCTGACCCATGCGACCGTCAGGATGATGATGGATTCCGGCCTGCTGCCGGAGGGGGCACTGCAGCTGGTCATCGGCAGCACGGGCGACCTGCTCGACCGCCTGGGCGGCTTCGACGCCGTCACCTTCACCGGCTCGGCCGACACCGCCGCCAAGCTGAAGGCCAACCAGAACCTGATCCGCGCCTCCGTCCCCTTCACCGCCGAAGCCGACTCGCTGAACTGCGCCATCCTGGCCCCGGACGTCACGCCCGACGATCCGGAGTTCGACCTGTTCGTCAAGGAAGTCGCGCGCGAGATGACCGGCAAGGCCGGCCAGAAGTGCACGGCGATCCGGCGCGTGATCGTGCCGGAACAGCACGCCGACGCGGTGGGCGCGCGCCTGCGCGAGCGCCTGGCCAAGGTCACCGTGGGTAATCCGAAGGTCGAGGGTGTGCGCATGGGGGCGCTGGCCTCGATGGACCAGCACCGCGACGTGTCGGAACGAGTCGAGATGCTCGCGCGCGGCAACGAAGTGCTGTTCAGCGCCCGCGACGGCTTCAAGCCGGTGGGCGAGGGCTGTGCCAATGGCGCCTTCTTCGCGCCGACCCTGCTCCTGTGCCGCAACGCATTGGATAATGACGCCGTCCACGACATCGAAGCCTTCGGCCCGGTGTCCACCATGATGACCTACCGCGACATCGACGAAGCCTTGCACCTGGCCGCGCGGGGCAAGGGCAGCCTGGTAACCACGCTGGTGACGAAAGACCCGGCGATCGCCGCGCATGCGGTGCCGATCGCCGCCGCTTCGCACGGCCGCGTGCACATCCTCGAGCGTGAGTCCGCGGTGGATTCCACCGGCCACGGCTCGCCGCTGCCGCAGCTGAAGCACGGCGGTCCGGGCCGCGCCGGCGGCGGCGAAGAGCTGGGCGGCATCCGCGCCGTCAAGCACTTCCTGCAGCGCGCCGCGGTGCAGGGCTCGCCGACCATGCTGGGCGCGGTGACCGGGGAGTACGTGCGCGGCGGCGCCGTCAAGGAAACCGACATCCACCCGTTCCGCCGCTGGTTCGAAGACCTGGAAGTGGGCCACTCGCTGCTGACCCACCGCCGCACCGTGAGCGAAGCCGACATCGTCAACTTCGGCGGCGTCTCGGGCGACTACTTCTACATGCACTTCGACGAGATCGCGGCCAAGGACACCCAGTTCGGCAAGCGCATCGCGCACGGCTACTTCGTGCTGTCGGCGGCGGCCGGCCTGTTCGTGTCGCCGGCCCCGGGGCCGGTGCTGGCCAACTACGGCCTGGACAACCTGCGCTTCGTGGCGCCGGTGGCGATCGGCGACACTATCCGCGCAAGGCTCACCTGCAAGCGCAAGGTCGACCGCAACCGCAGCGACGAACAGGGCCGCGGCCAGGGCGTGGTGGCCTGGGACGTGCAGGTAACGAATCAACACGACGAACTCGTGGCGAGTTACGATATCCTGACGCTGGTACAGAAACGCGGCTAGGACGCACAAGCGCCGTCCGCCGCCAACCAAGGAGACCTTGCATGTCGAGACTGGACCTGAGCAGCATTCCCGTGGTGGGCGGTACGGGCTACCCCGAGCCCTTCGCCGAGCTGGTGGACGGACGCACCAAACAGGCGCTGGGCGATGCCGGCGGCCTGACGCAGTTCGGCGTCAATCTTGTCGAGCTGCAACCCGGTGCGGCGTCCTCGCAGCGCCACTGGCACTCGCACGAGGACGAGTTCGTCATGGTGGTATCGGGCGAACTGGTGCTGCTCACCGACGAAGGCGAGACCTTGATGCGTGCAGGCGACTGCGCGGCCTTCCCGGCCGGAAAGCCAAACGGGCACCACCTGGTCAACCGCAGCTGGGGGCAGGGCGTGTTCCTGTGCGTCGGCTCGCGCATCAAGGGCGATTCGGCGACCTATCCCGACATCGACCTGCGTTACGACGGCGATACCAAGACCTATTCGCACAAGGACGGCACGCCCTATCCACCGCGTGGATGAGCCGGCTCGGTTGAGATCAGTTGAGCTTCTTGGCGTAGCGGGAACGGATGTGCTGGCTGACGAAGGTCGATAGCCCCCGGCCTTCACGCGCCAGTTCCTGCATCCTGGCAATGTTGTCGGCGCCGGCGCTGCGCTCGGTGTAAAGGTAACGGTCACCCCCCGTGAACTGGATGGTGATCGAGTCCTTGCCGATGTCGTAGGCGACGACGCCGGATTCGCCGCTGGTATTGCGATAGCGGTGCATGCGCACCTCCGTGGTGTTCGTCGATACCTGTCATGTGGGTATCGACCGCGCCGGCACAAGATGGCGCCGCCGCTCTCGCAGGCTCAGTGACCGATCTTGCGCCGCACCTTCAGCAAGCCACTTTCTGTACGCACGGCAACCAGGTCCGCATAGTCCGGCACCGGCGCCGAACGCGTCTCGATTGGATGCGTGTGCGTCGCGGTGACGACGATGCTGTCCATCCCCGCCGCTTCCGCCGCGGCCAGGCCGATCGGCGTGTCTTCGAACACCAGGCAATCCTGCGGCGCCACGCCCAGTTTCTTTGCGCCCAGCAAGAACGGATCAGGCGCCGGCTTGCCGCGCTTCACGTCATCGGCCGATACCAGCAGCGGCGGCAAGGGCAGACCTGCAGCGGCGATACGGGCCGTTGCCAGCGCGCGCGAGGCCGAGGTGACGATGGCCCAGCGGTCCGTGGGCAGGCTGGCCAGGAAGCGTCCCACCCCGAGGATCTCTTCGATGTCGGCTACGTCGTCAATCTCGGCCAGCGCGATGCCCAAGGCCTCGGCGACCGGGTCGACACCGGGCAGACCCAGGTGGCGGATGGTGTCTTCGGTGCGCTTGCCATGGATGGTGGGCACGAAGGTTTCCGGGTCGAGTCCATGCCTGAGCGCCCAGGCGGTCCAGACCCGTTCGGCGGACTTGATCGAGGTCAGGATGGTGCCGTCCATGTCGAACAGGAAGGCGGCGTATTCGCGCGAGGGCAGGACGGTGGGATTGGTCGGTGTCACGGGAGCATTCTCGGTGGTGGATGATGATCGTAGGTGCGTTTCATCATTGTGTATTGAACGCGTGGGCGGCGTGGCCGCCCACCGTGCGGATTATTCCGCCAGCTGCTTGCGCACCCGCTCGATCGCCTTGCGCACCTGGTTCGGCGCGGTGCCGCCCACGTGATCGCGCGCCGCTACCGAGCCTTCCAGCGTCAGCACGGCAAACACGTCCTGCTCGATCAGCGGCGAGAACCCGCGCAGCGTGTCGAGCGACATCTCGGACAGGTCGCATTTGGCCGTATCGCAGGCACGCACCGCGTGCGCCACGGCTTCGTGCGCGTCGCGGAAGGGCAGGCCCCTCTTGACCAGGTAATCGGCCAGGTCGGTGGCGGTGGCGTAGCCCTGCAGCGCCGCGGCGCGCATGTTCTCGGCTTTTACCGTGATGCCGCCCGCCATGTCGGCGAAGATGCGCAGGGTGTCGGTAACGGTGTCGATCGTGTCGAACAGCGGTTCCTTGTCTTCCTGGTTGTCCTTGTTGTAGGCCAGCGGCTGGCCTTTCATCAGGGTCAGCAGGGAGGCGAGGTGGCCATACACGCGGCCGGTCTTGCCGCGCGCCAGTTCCGGCACGTCCGGGTTTTTCTTTTGCGGCATGATCGACGAGCCGGTGCAGAAGCGGTCGGCGATGTCGATGAAGCCGATGCGCGGGCTCATCCACATGACCAGTTCTTCCGAGAAGCGCGAGACGTGCATCATGATCAGCGACGCAGCTGCGGTGAACTCGATCGCGAAATCGCGGTCGGATACCGCATCCAGCGAGTTGTGGCACACGTCCTCGAAGCCCAGGGTCTGGGCCACGCGCAGGCGGTCGATCGGGAAGGTGGTGCCGGCCAGCGCGGCGGCGCCCAGCGGCAGGCGGTTCACGCGGCGGCGGGCATCCTGCAGGCGCTCGGCGTCGCGGCCGAACATCTCGACATAGGCCAGCATGTGGTGGCCGAAGGTGATGGGTTGGGCCACTTGCAGGTGGGTGAAGCCCGGCATGATGGTGTCGACGTGGCGCTCGGCCAGGTTCGTCAGCGCGCCGCGCAGGCTCCCCAAGAGGCCCAGGATGTCGTCGATCGCCGCACGCACGTACAGGCGGATGTCGGTCGCCACCTGGTCGTTCCGGGAGCGGCCGGTGTGCAGGCGCTTGCCGGCGTCGCCCACCAGTTCGGTCAGGCGTTTTTCGATGTTCAGGTGCACGTCTTCGAGGTCGAGCAGCCATTCGAAGCTGCCGGCCTCGATTTCGCCCTTGATCTGGGCCATGCCGCGCTCGATCTCGGCGCGGTCGTGTTCGCTGATGATGCCCTGCGCGGCCAGCATCTCGGCGTGGGCGAGCGAACCCTGGATGTCGAACGGCGCCAGGCGCTTGTCGAAGAAGACGGAGGCGGTGTAGCGCTTGACGAGGTCGGAGACGGGTTCGGAGAAGCGCGCCGACCAGGCTTCGGCTTTCTTGGAGAATTGTTCGTTCATGGTGGGATCCCTGTTGGTATCCGACGATTATAACTGTCCTGCGCAACCCCATCCGTGGTGGGTGACAAGCACGAGGAAATGCGCAATGATGTGCGCACTATTCTGCAATTGACAACAATAAGGGGGAGACATGCTTCGATTGGTCCAGCTTGGCCTGGCATTTGCCGTTGCCGCACCCGCGGCGATGGCGCAGCAGGCGGCACCGGCGGCGCCGGCCACGCCCACCGCCGTCGCCGCACCGGCGCCACCCGCCGCCGCCAGCCTGCCGGCAGCCCGCCCGGCCGACGTCGCCTCGATCGACGCCATCATCGCCGCCGTTTACGACGTGATCTCGGGCCCGGCCGGCGCGCCGCGCGACTGGGACCGCATGCGTTCGCTGTTCGCGCCTGACGCCCGCATGGGCGCGGTCGTCCCCCGTCCGGACGGCAGCTTCGTCCTGCGCGCCATGTCGCCGGAAGACTATATCGCCCGCAACACCAAGGCCTTCGCCACCATGGGCTTCTTCGAGACCGAAAAAGCGCGTACCACGGAAACGTTCGGGCAGATCGCCCACGTGTTCAGCACCTACGAGGCGCGCCACGCCAAGGACGACGCCAAGCCCTTCATGCGCGGAATCAACAGCATCCAGCTGATTCACGACGGCAAGCGCTGGTACGTGCTGAGCCTGATCTGGCGCGCCGAAGATCCGAAGCTGCAGCTGCCTGAGCGCTACCTGCGCAACGGCTGAGCGGCACAGGATCGCCCACGGGGACGCCGTTCAATTGAAAGTAATACATCATGCGAACGGCGCTAGAATTGGTTTTTAAGCCAGATTCACAGCTTCCATGATTACCAACGATTCGAGCTTCCAGGTCAGTACCGACCAGTCGCAGCTGGACATCCCGATGATCTATCGCTTCCTGAGCGAGCAGTCGACCTGGGCGGTCGGCATTTCGCGTCCGGTCGTCGAGCGCGCCATCGAGAACTCGCTGTGCTTCGGCGGCTACCTCGACGGGCGCCAGATCGCCTTCGCGCGCGTCATCACCGACTTCGCGACCTTCGCCAACCTGGTGGATGTGTTCGTGGTGCCGGAATACCGCGGACGCGGCTACGGCAAGCAGTTGATCGGTGTCGTGTTGCGCCACCCCAGCCTGCAGAAACTGCGCCGCTTCACCCTCAATACGAGCGACTCGCACGGCCTGTACGAGCGTTTCGGGTTCACTGCCCCCCAGCGTCCGGAAACCTGGATGGAGCGATACTTTCCGAACATTTATTTGTCCTGAGCATACTCAAGACGGCGACGGACTTCTGGAATCAGGCTTACGATAGTCTCCACTGAGAGGATGTCGTATGCTGCGCGTTGTCGTTCATGCTGTCGTCCAGGCTGTGCTTGCGCTGGCCTTGCTGGCAAGCCCCGCGCTTGCCGCAAGCGGCAGCCCCCAGCCGAAGGGTTCGCTCGTGATCATCGGCGGGGCGCTGCGTGCCGACAATGCGGCCGTCTGGGAGCGCATGGTCCAGCTGGCGGGCGGCAAGGGCGCCCGCATCGCCGTGTTCGCCTCGGCCTCGGCCAATCCCGAAAAAGCCGGCAAGTTCCTCGTCGAGCGCTTCAACCATTACGGCGCCAAGGCCTTTTTCGTGCCGGTGGCCGTGCGCCTGTCCGGCATCGACTACCAGGCCGCCGCCGACGACCAGGGCTTGGCCAGCGCGGTGCGCTCGGCCGGCGGCGCCTATTTCGCCGGCGGCGACCAGGGCCGCATCACACGCGCGCTGCGGCGCGAAGACGGCAGCAATACCCGCATGTTGGATGCCCTGTGGGACATGTACCGGCGCGGCGGCATGATCGCCGGCTCCAGCGCCGGCGCCGCCATCATGAGCAGCAGCATGTTCGGCCATCCCAAGACGGTACTGGCCACCCTCAAGCTCGGCCTCGACGACGGCAAGGAGATCGCACCGGGCCTGGGCTTCATCGGCGACGACGTCTTCATCGACCAGCACCTGCTGGTGCGCGGCCGCTTTGCGCGCATGGTGCCGGCCATGCTCAAGAAAGGCTACAAGCTGGGACTGGGCATCGACGAGAACACGGCCATGGTGGTGGGGCCGAGCCGCGAGGTCGAGGTGATCGGCTACCGCGGCGCGCTGCTGGTCGACCTGTCGAAGGCCGTGCCGCAAGAGGGGGCGAAGGAAGGTCCGAAGGGAGGGCCGCTGAGCGTCAGCAACGTGCGCCTGAGCTACCTGGACAACGGCGACCGTTTCAACCTGCTCACCCAGACCTTCACGCCCGCGCCGGACAAGCTGGACAACCGGATCGATCCGGCCCGGCCCTACTATCGCGAACCCCTGTTCTCGGCCGACATCCTCGGCAACAGCACGGTGGTCGACCTGATGGCCAAGCTGATCGACAGCGACCAGCCGGAAGCCATCGGCCTCTCGCTCGACAGCCCGAACGGCACCCAGCCCGACCTCGGCTTCGAGTTCAAGCTGTCGCGCACCAACGACAGCGTCGGCTACCAGTCCTCGTTTACCGAGCAGTACTCGGTCTACAACATGCGGCTCGACATCCGGCCGATCGTGGTGCAGTGGCCGCTGTACCAGTACCGCCAGCTCGAGAGCGTGGCGGCAGGGGTAGCCGGCGCCAGCCGGGCAGATGCCGCCAGGTGAACGCGCAGCGCCGCATTACAATGGATGGCATTCCCGTCACGAGGACCATCCATGACCCGTTTCGCTTCCTGCATCCTTGCCCTTGTCCTTGCCGCCGCCGGCATCGCACAGGCCGCCCAGCCCGCCACCGTCCGCGTCGACTACACCCACAGCGGCAATGCCCTGCAGGACCAGTACGCGCTCGAGCGCGTGCTGATCGAACCGCTGCCCTGGCCCGGCCATCCCGCACGCAACCTGGACAACACCGACCGCGGCCAGAACCGCGTCGAGGTGGTCGATGCGAAAACCGGCGACCTGCTGTACTCGCGCGGGTTCTCGACCATCTTCGGCGAATGGCGCACGACGGAAGAGGCGAACAAGATCAGCCGCAGCTTCCAGGAATCGGTGCGCTTCCCGAAGCCAGACCGCCCGGTGCGCGTGCGCATCCTCAAGCGCGATGACAGGAACCAGTTCTCGGTGGCCTGGAGCGTCGAGGTGGACGCCGACGCCCAGGAGGTCGTCAGGAAGCAGCCGGCTGCACCGGCGCAGCCGATCCCGATCCACGTCAGCGGTCCGTCGCCCGACAAGGTCGACCTCCTGATCATGGGCGACGGCTATACCGCCGCGGAGCTCAAGAAGTTCGAGGCAGACGCGCGGCGCCTGACCAAGCACCTGTTCTCGGTCTCGCCTTTCAAGGAGCGCGCGAAAGATTTCAACGTGTGGGCGCTGGCGGTGCCGACCAGCGAATCCGGCATCAGCCGCCCGTCCACGGGCGTACACCATGCCTCGCAGCTGGGCACGCGCTACGACATCTTCGGCAGCGAACGCTATGTGCTCACGCTGGACAACCGCGCGCTGCGCGACATCGCCCAGCATGCGCCTTACGAGTTCATCGAAATCCTGGTCAACAACGAGACCTACGGTGGGGGTGGCATCTTCGGTCAGTTCAGCACCGCGGCGGCCGGCAACGCGTGGGCCAACTACCTGTTCGTGCACGAATTCGGCCACCACTTCGCCGGCCTGGCCGACGAGTACTACACCTCGCCGGTCGCGTATGCCGCTAGCAGCACGCGCATGGAGCCGTGGGAACCGAACGTCACCGCGCTGCGCGACCCGGCCAACATCAAGTGGAAGCGCCACGTGAAGGCCGGCACGCCGCTGCCCACGCCCTGGCCCAAGGCGGCGTATGAGGAAGCCTCGCGCGCCTACCAATCGAGGCGCGCGGCGCTGCGTGCGGCCAACCGGCCGGAGTCCGACATGAATGCGCTGTTCGTTGAGGACCTGAAGGCCACGCAGACGCTGTTCGCGGGTAAACCCCATCGCCACGCCGTGGGCGCCTTCGAAGGCGCCAACTACGAAGCGAGCGGATACTACCGGCCGGCCATGCAGTGCCTGATGTTCGACCGAAGCGAAGCGTTCTGTCCGGTGTGCCAGGACGGGATTGCCGACATCATCGACCTGTATGCGGGGCCAGCGCGGCAGTAAGGTTTGCTTACAAAATGTCAAGGGTCTAAGTGGGTTGGCTAACAGACCCCGGGGTGGTTGAGTCCGTATTCTGGACTCGTCCTAACACAACAATGATGGCGCCGGCAGCTAGATCGGCGCCTTGACCACCACCGGAAAGGAAATACCATGAACAAACTGATCGCCACCCTCATCGCCGGCCTGCTGGCCACCGCCGCCAACGCCCAGACCACCACGACGCCAGTCGCCACCAAGGCAGTCGTGAAGGCCGAAGCCGAAGCGCAGAAGGACATCGCCAAGGCGGAGTCGAAGGAAATGAAGACCGTCAACAAGGCGGACGAGAAGGTGAACAAGGCAGTTGCCAAGGCCAACGAAAAGCGCGCCGATGCGCGTGAAGACCTGGTCGAGACCCAGGCCGACGTTAACGAGAAAATCGCCAAGGCCGACCCGGAAGACCGCGCCAAGGCCATGGCCAAGGCCGAGAAGAAAGTCGCCGATGCCAACCTGAAGGCGAGCAAGAAGATGATCAAGGCGGACGAGAAGCTGCTCAAGACCCAGGTCGATGCGGCCGCCGACAAGGCGACCGCGGCGGTCAAGACCGAGCAGGTGCGCGCCGAAGCGACCGCGGACGTGCACAAGGCGGCTGCCAAGCACTAAGCTGACTGCGCTTCAAACGAAAACGCCGGCTTGCGAGCCGGCGTTTTTTTTTACGACGTTGTTGTGAAAATGTAGGGTGGGCGGGTCCGCCGCCCACGCGTTCAAATCACGGTGATACTGCCCGGGCGGCTGTTCATGAACCACCTATCACCGCGTGGGCGGGAAAACCCGCCCACCCTACAAAAGTCAGCTGCCTTCCGTGGACCGCATCGCCAGATCCAGCGCCTTGAGCTTCGCCGACAGCGGCTTGCCCTTGCGTGCGCGTTTGCCGAAGTGCGGTTCCAGTCCCGATGCAAACAGCTCCACCGTGCGCGGCTTGGAGCCGGCCCAGGTGCCGATCACATTCAGCCCCTTCTGGTTGATCGGTTGCACCGCCAGCAGGGTTTCCTTCGGATCGAGCTCGATCAGGATCACGCCGCGGCCGCCGTTGGTCAGCACCTTCATTTCGTCGATGCCGAACACCAGCACGCGGCCCTTCTCGGACAGGCAGGCGATGGCGCCGGCGGTGTCACTGACGATCCGCGGCGGCAGCGGCACCGCGCCTTCGTCCAGCGTGATGAAGGACTTGCCGCCCTTCAGGCGGCTGATCATGTCGCCCGCCTTGGCGATGAAGCCGAAGCCGTTCGAGGTCGCCAGCAGCAGGCGCGTGTCCGGGTTGCCTGCGAAGTAGTGCAGGATGCGGACGCCGCCGGACAGGTCGACCAGGGTGGTGATCGGCACGCCGTCGCCGCGCGCTCCCGGCAGCGCGGCCACCGGTACCGAGAAGGTCTTGCCGTTGCTGCCGATGCCGATCAGGGAGTCGACGGTGCGGCACTCGAAGGCCTGGTGCAGCGAGTCGCCGGCCTTGAAGGTGAACTGGGCCGGATCGTGGCCGATGCCGGTGCGCGCGCGCACCCAGCCTTTCTCCGACACGATCACCGTCACCGGCTCGTCGATGACCTTCTGCTCGGCCACCGCGCGCTCGGCTTCCTCGATCAGGGTGCGGCGATCGTCGCCGTACTGCTTGGCGTCGGCTTCGATCTCGCGGATGATCAGGCGCTTCATGGTGGAAGGATTCTCGAGGATGTCCTCGAGCTTCTCCTTCTCGCTGCGCAGCTCGGCCAGCTCCTGCTGGATCTTGATCGCTTCCAGGCGCGCCAGCTGGCGCAGGCGGATCTCGAGGATGTCCTCGGCCTGGCGCTCCGACAGGCGGAAGCGCTCGATCAGCGCGGCCTTCGGCTCGTCCGAATTGCGGATGATCGCGATGACTTCGTCGATGTTCAGCAGGACGGTCTCGCGGCCTTCCAGGATGTGGATGCGGTCATTGACCTTGCCCAGCTTGAACTCGGTACGGCGGCGCACCGTGACGAAGCGGAAGTCGATCCACTCCTGCAGGATTTCCAGCAGGCCCTTCTGGCGCGGGCGGCCATCGCCGCCGATCATCACCAGGTTCATCGGGCTCGAGGTCTCGAGCGAGGTGTGCGCGAGCAGCATCAGCATGAACTCGCCCTGGTCCTGGTTCTTGGACTTCGGCTCGAACACGATGCGCACCGCCGCTTCGCGGCCCGATTCGTCGCGCACGGTGTCGAGCGCGCCCAGGATGGTCTGCTTCAGCGCCAGCTGTTCCGGCAGCAGCGCCTTCTTGCCCGCCTTGACCTTCGGGTTGGTGAGTTCTTCGATCTCTTCCAGCACGCGCTGGGCCGAGCAGCCCGGCGGCAGTTCGGTGACCACCGCCTGCCACTGGCCGCGCGCCAGTTCTTCGATCTTCCAGCGCGCACGCACCTTCATCGAGCCGCGGCCGGTGGCGTACATGTCGGCGATGTTCGAGGCCGGGGTGATGATCTGGCCGCCGCCCGGGAAGTCCGGGCCGGTGATCAGGGTCATCAGCTCGGCGTGGGTGATCTTCGGGTTGCGGATCAGGCTGACCGCCGCCGTCGCCACTTCGCGCAGGTTGTGCGACGGGATCTCGGTGGCCATGCCGACCGCGATGCCGGAGGCGCCGTTGAGCAGCACCATCGGCAGGCGCGCCGGCAGCTGGCGCGGCTCGGTGGTGGAGCCGTCGTAGTTCGGCTGGAAGTCCACCGTGCCCATGTCGAGTTCGTCGAGCAGCAGGCGCGACACCGGCGTCAGGCGCGCTTCGGTGTAGCGCATCGCCGCCGCGCCGTCGCCGTCGCGCGAACCGAAGTTGCCCTGGCCGTCGATCAGCGGGTAGCGCAGCGAGAAGTCCTGGGCCATGCGCACCAGCGCGTCGTACACCGACTGGTCGCCATGCGGGTGCAGTTTACCGAGCACGTCGCCGACCACGGTGGCCGACTTGCGCGGCTTGGCGGTGTGGCCCAGGCCCAGCTCGTGCATCGAGTACAGGATGCGGCGCTGGACCGGCTTCTGGCCGTCCGACACGTCCGGCAGCGCGCGGCCCTTGACCACAGAGACGGCGTAGTCGAGGTAGGCGCGCTCGGCGAAGGTGGAAAGGGTGAGCGTCTCGATGTCGTCCGAGGGCTCGTGTTGTTGTTCGAAGAGGCTTGCTTGTGACGTCATGATCTACATTGTTCTATGCGTGTGCGAGTGCGAAACGTCCGGCATCAGATGTCGGCTTCCGTTTCGTTCCCGTGTTCTTCCAGCCACGCCCGACGGGCGGCGGCTTCGCCTTTCCCCATCAGCATGTTGAAGCGCGCGGCCGACTCGGCCAGGTTGTACTGGCCGAAGGCGACCGGCAGCAGGCGGCGGGTGTCCGGGTTCATGGTGGTTTCCCACAGCTGTTCCGCGTTCATCTCGCCGAGGCCCTTGAAGCGCGAGATGCTCCACACGCCTTCCTTCAGGCCTTCCTTGGTGAGCTTGTCCTCGATGGCCAGCAGCTCGCCGTCGTCCAGCGCGTACAGCTTCTGCAGCGGCTTCTTGCCGCGCGCCGGTACGTCGACGCGGTACAGCGGCGGACGCGCCACGCAGATGTGGCCACTGCGGAACAGGGCGGGGAAGTGCTTGAAGAACAGCGTCAGCAGCAGCACCTGGATGTGGGAGCCGTCCACGTCCGCATCGGACAGGATGCAGATCTTCCCGTAGCGCAGGCCGGTCAGGTCGGGATTGTCGTCCACGCCGTGCGGGTCGACGCCGATCGCGACCGCGATGTCGTGAATCTCGTTGTTCGCGAACAGGCGGTCGCGCTCGGTCTCCCAGGAGTTCAGCACCTTGCCGCGCAGCGGCAGGATCGCCTGGAATTCCTTGTCGCGGCCCATCTTGGCCGAGCCGCCGGCCGAGTCGCCCTCGACCAGGAACAGCTCGTTGCGGGTGATGTCGGTCGATTCGCAATCGGTCAGCTTGCCCGGCAACACGGCCACGCCCGAGGATTTTTTCTTCTCGACCTTCTGCAGCGAACGCAGGCGCGATTGGGCCTGCTTGATGACGAGCTCGGCCAGCTTCTTGCCGTACTCGACGTGCTGGTTCAGCCACAACTCGAGCGGCGGGCGGGTGAAGGTGGAGACCAGCTTGACGGCGTCGCGCGAGTTCAGGCGTTCCTTGGTCTGGCCCTGGAACTGCGGGTCCAGCACTTTTGCCGACAGCACGAACGACACGCGCGCGAACACGTCTTCCGGCAGCAGCTTGACGCCCTTCGGCAGCAGCGAGTGCATCTCCACAAAACTCTTCACGGCGCCGAACAGGCCGTCGCGCAGGCCGGATTCGTGGGTGCCGCCGCTCACGGTCGGGATCAGGTTGACGTAGGATTCGCGCACCACGCCGCCTTCCTCGGTCCAGGCCACCACCCAGGCCGCGCCTTCGCCCTCGGCGAAGCCTTCGTCGCCGGCCGCCGCATATTGCGCGCCTTCGAACAGCGGAATCACGGTCTGGCCGCCGGAAGTCTGGTTCAGCGCCTCGAGCAGGTAGCCGCGCAGGCCTTCGTCATAGCGCCAGGTCTGGACGTCGCCGGTCTTGGCGTTGGTGAGCGTGACGGTCACGCCCGGCAGCAGTACGGCCTTCGAGCGCAGCAGGCGCTGCATGTCGCCGAGCGGAATAGTGGGCGAATCGAAGTACTTCGGGTCGGGACGGGCGGTGACGCGGGTGCCGTTCTTCTTGCCGCCGCGCTCGAGCGGGCGCGAGGTGAGGGGCTCGACCAGGTCGCCGTTCTCGAAAGCCAGGTCGTGCACGCCGTTGCCGTCGTCGTCCTTGCGCCAGACGGTAATTTCCAGGCGCGTCGACAGCGCGTTGGTGACCGACACGCCGACGCCGTGCAGGCCGCCCGAGAAGGCATAGGCGCCGCCCGAGCCCTTGTCGAACTTGCCGCCCGCGTGCAGGCGGGTGAAGACGATCTCGACGGTCGGTACGTTTTCTTCCGGGTGCAGTCCAACCGGAATGCCGCGGCCATCGTCTTCGACCGTGACCGAACCGTCCGTGTTGAGCGTGACGGCGATGTTCTTGCAGTGTCCGCCCAGCGCCTCGTCGGAGGCGTTGTCGATCACTTCCTGGATGATGTGCAGCGGATTCTCGGTCCGGGTATACATGCCCGGACGCTGTTTCACGGGCTCGAGTCCTTTCAGGACACGGATGGATGATTCGCTGTAATCGGATGCGGGTTTCTTGGTGGCCATGCTTATGTTCGTAAATTCAATGCTTGCGCATTCTATCTCTTGTCAGACGGAAAGTTGGCCTTTTTGAGATGCCAAACGTGCTTGTTAGTCCGCACCATTGTGCTAGATTAAAACGATGTGACCCGGAAGTGCCCGAGGAAAGGCTGGAACAGCGATGCACGCACCCAGATATCCATTCACCGTCCGACTGGTCGGGTTTGCACCGGCTGAATGCGCCCAGCTTGAAACGCTGCTGGCGCGTGCCCCGCTGCCGGGGCCGTCGTATTTTTGCCTGCACGACGACAGCTTGCAAGAGCCCGACCTGTACATCGCCGACGGCGCCAATCCGGTCGCCATGGCGCGCCTGGCCTGCCTGCCGCCCGGCGCACTGCAGCCCATCCTGGTCATCGGCGGCGAGGGCGCCAGCAGCCAGCGCATTCTGCCACGTCCGGTCAATCGCGCCAGCTTGTATGAAGCCCTGGCCGACTTGCTCGACTCCCGCGTACAGGCGCTGGCGGCACTGGCCGCGCGCGGCCAACGCTGCCAGCCGGAACGGCGACGAAGGCCGAGGCTGGCGCCCGACACGGAGCCGCCGGATTATTACACCCGCCTGCGCCAGGGACCGCCCGACGGGGCCGTGCTCATCATCGACAAGGGCGGCGCCTTCCGTGACCATGTGGCGCGCGTCGTTGCCAATACCCTTGCCCGCACCCTGGCCAGTTCTTCAAGCAAGGCTGCCGAACATTCCACCGCGGCGGCGTCTTGCCTGGCGCCTGGCGCCGCCGGCCGGCCGGTCGAATGGACCGACAGCAGCCGCGCCGCGGTGCGCCTGTGCGACGAGACCCCGGTGTCGCTGGTGATGATCAACACCTGCGCTCCCGGCATCGAACCGTACAGCCTGAGCAGCGCCATCAAATCCCAGGAAGGGGCAGGGCGCACCGCCGTGCTCTTCCTGGTTGGGCAGTCGTTCAAGTATGACAGCCTGCGCGCCCGCGATGCCGGCGTACGGGGCTTGCTCGACAAACCGGTGGCCGATCGCCACTTGCTGGCCACTTTCCAGAAGCTGCTGGCCATGCCCGGCTGATCGAAACTACTGTAATTGCATACAGTATCAACTGAAAACCGGAATCGCGCAAGGCGGCTTGATGCATCGATGCGCTGCCGGAGCAATAAGACTTTGTAACATTTCCGAATCGTGCGCAGCCCCGGACGCGGCTATATTGGTGGTCATGGCGGAACACGAACAAAAATTACCCAATGCAGTTGCGGGTTCCTCGGTCGAACAGGATCCCGAGATCCCGCTACGGGTGCCCGACAGGCGCGCAACGCAGGGCCAGACCATGCGTGGTCATGCAAAGTATCAACGTGACGGCGACACGCCGCTGGCGCTGGCCGGGCGCGTGCTGAGTTCTCGCTGGCGTGCGTTGCGCGAGCGTTTCGGTCGCGATTTCATGCACCGGACCCTGCATATCGGCGTATCCGCACGCATCTTCCATCCGGAGGCTGGCGCCAAAGGCCTGCTCAGCAAAAACCTGCAATACCTCGAAGAGTCGATCGCGCAATGGGTGATGTCGCGCGATGTGCTGGTGTTCATGATTCCAACCGTGAACACGAACGGACTGTTTCATCCCAGCAACATCACCTTGCGCCATTACGCGCGCCATCTCGACGGGCTGGTGCTGCAGGGCGGTGCCGATGTGGCGCCGCAGACCTATTCCGAGGTGCCGACCCGTCCCGAGTGGAGCGGCGATCGCGCACGCGATGTCTACGAGCTCGAGCTGCTGCATGAATTCGTCGATGCCGGCAAGCCGGTGCTGGGCGTATGCCGCGGCTGCCAGCTGATCAACGTCGCCTTCGGCGGCACCCTGCACCAGGATGTCGCCACCAACGTACCCGAGGCGCTGGCCCACGTGCACGATATCTACGACGCGCATCGCCATGCCGTGCGCTTCCCGCCCGGTTCCATGCTCGGCAAGATGTTCGGCCACCTCGAGCGGCCGATCGTCAATTCGATCCACCACCAGGCGGTCAAGGACCTGGGGCGCGACATTCGCGTCGAGGCCTACTCCGACCCCGACGGCATCATCGAAGCGATCCGCTACCAGCGGGCCGACTTCGTCATGGGGCTGCAGTGGCACCCGGAATTCCACCGCGCCGGCGGCACCGAGCTGCTCGACTGCACCCCTGTGCTCGACGAATTCCTGCGGGCGGCACGCGAGACCCGCCTGTAGTTCGCTTGCCGAAAACGCTTGCATTCATTCCCTCGGTCGCGAATAATGAATGAGAATCATTCTCGTTTATTTGATCGTATTCGTGAGGAGGGCGTGCATGACAAATTCTTTCGCAGAAACTGTGCTGCCGCAGCCAGCACCGGCACCGCGTAGCCAGGACACACTGCTGGTGGCATCGCTGCTGCACCTGATGTCGCATTACACCGCGCGCGGCGACGGCGAACAGCCCTGCGTGAAGCTGGCTTCGGTAATCGAGCGCCACCTGTGCGCGCTGTCGCGCCTGCCTGACGCCGACCCGGTGCTGCGCGCCACCTGCGAGCAGTTGGCCGAGCGCTGGGCGGGACTGGTGGATCGACGGCTGCCGCAGCCGGCGAAACAGCCGCTGCTGGCGCGGTTCATGAAAGGGAGCTGGGGCGGGAAGACCGTCGTGGCGCAGTGAGCGCGTTCCGGAACAGGGCGGCGGCAGCCTAGCGCCGCAGGCGCATGCGCCGGTCGCCCCGGAAGCGCTGGATGGCCGCGTTGACCATGCCTTCCACGCTGCCTTCGCGCTCGTGCACCCGCCGCAGCTGGGCCGCGTCGCTGCCTTCGCGCGCGGCCGCGGCCAGGTGCCGCAGCGCGTCCACGCTGCCCAGCGCCTCGGCATGCGGCATCATCTTGTCCAGCGTCGCCAGGATATCGTCGCGCAGGGGGATGGATTCGTAGGTCTTCGGGTGCGTGATCGCACCGTCCATGCCGAAGCGGCAGGCCTGGAAGCGGTTGTAGTTATAGACCAGGTAGTCGTCCTCGACCGGCGCCGCCTCGGTGCGCGCGAGCAGGTAGCGGCACAGGGCCTGCAGGTAGCCGGCAATGGCCGCCGCGCGCTCCACCGTCAGCGGCGTGTCGCACACGCGCAGCTCGATGGTGCCGTATTCGGGCTTGGGCCGCAGGTCCCAATAAAAGTCCTTCATGCTCTTGATGATGTTGGTGCGCTCCATCTTGGCGAAGTACACGTCAGTGAACTCCTGCCAGGTGTGGACAAAAGGTGCGCGCCCGCTCATCGGGAAGGCGAATACGGAATTCAGGCGCGCCGATTCGAAGCCGGAATCGTGCCCCTGCACGAAAGGCGAGGAGGCCGACAGCGCGATGAAGTGGGGCAGGTAGCGGTTCAGCGCGTGCAGCAGGTAGAGTGCGTCGTCGCCATTGGCGCAACCGATGTGCACGTGCTGCCCGAACACCGTGAACTGCTTGGCCAGGTAGCCGTACAGCTGCGACAGGTATTCGTAGCGCGGCTTGGCTGAAATCTTCTGTGCCGACCAGTGCTGGAAAGGGTGGGTGCCGCCGCCCGCAATGCCGATGTTGAGCAGGTCGCCCGCCGCCACCAGTGTGTCGCGAATCTCGAGCAGCTCCGCCAGCAGGGGGCCGTAGGACGAGTGCACGCTCGAGTTAATTTCGATCATGCTCTCGGTGATCTCCGGCGTCACGTTACCGGGAAAGGGCTTGCGCTTTAGCAGGTGCAGCAGGTCGGGGGCGGCCGCGGTCAGGTCGAAGTCGGACAGGCTGACCAGCTGCAGTTCCAGCTCGACGCCAAAGGTGAGCGGCTGCGACGAGTTAAAGGCTTCAAGCGGCATGGGATCCCTCCGGTGCATCGACGGACGATTCGCGCGCCCACACCAGCGCGCGCTGGATGATGACGGGGCCGAATACTTCCAGCAGCATCGTCACCGCGGCCATCGCGCGCAGTTCCTCGACCACGTGCACGCCCGCATGGCGCGCGTGTTCGATCAGCAGGATCACGAACACCGACAGCGGCGCCAGGCCCAGGCCGGTGAGCGCACCCTTGCGCCACGAGACGCCCGACAGGTGGGCAAACGCCGTGACGCCGGCGGTCTTGGCCACCTGGCGCACCAGCACCACCACGACGGCGAGGGCGCTGCCGGCGGCGATCTGGCGCCAGTCGAGAGTCGAGGCGGCATACAGGAACAGCAGCACGGTCAGCACTTCGCCCAGCACGCCGAAGTTGCGCTGGGCCTGGCTGAAGGCGAGGCGGCGGTGGCGCGCCGTCAGGCCGAAGAACAGCGTGGCGATATAGGGCGAGAGCGTGCCGGCGTCGCACAGCGCCACCAGCAGCACGATGGCGAGCGCGAAGGCGACCGTGGCGTCCTGGCGCGGGTTGTGGATGGCGCGCAGCAGGGCCGGCACCACCACGCCGAAGACCGCGCCGACCAGCGCCGACCCGAGCAGCATCACGAGGCTCTGCCACAGCGCTTCGCCCACCGCGTCGAAGGTGCGGAAGATCCAGAAGCCGATGATGACATTGAAGGCGAACACCGCGAGCACGCAGTTCTGCGCCGTCAGGTGCAGCACGCGTTCGGTGACCTGGCCCGAGCTGCGCTGTTCGTTGATGACGCGGACGATGGTGGCGGGCGAGGTGCCCATCGACAGCGCCGCCATCATCAGGGCGATCAGCTGCGAGGTGCCGAAGGCGATCGCGACCAGGTAGACCAGCACGAAGGTGAGCAGGGATTCGGCCAGCCCGGCCACGCCGAGCCAGGGATTGTTGCGCAACCAGCGCAGGTTGAAGCGGTAGCCCAGTTCGAACAGGATCAGGCCGAAGGCGATGTCGGCCAGCAGCGCCACCGGGCCGGCGTCGGGTGGCGGCAGCACGCCGATCTGGGACGCGCCCAATGCGAAGCCGACCAGGCCATAGAAGCTGATGCGCGGCAGGCCGGTGAAGCGCTGCCCGAATTCGCCGGCCAGCCAGGCGATGGCGAGCGCGATCGGCCATGCGAGGCTGGTCAGGGTGGGCAGCAGGTCGGGCATTCGCGTTCCTCTTGTTATGCGACTTACCGTAGGGTGGGCGGGTCTCCCGCCCACGCGTTCAAGCAGCGTTTGCACGGACGCGGTGTGGTGGGCTGACGCAAACTATCGCCGCGTGGGCGGGGAACCCGCCCACCCTACATGTGGTATTTTTGCTAATTCTACAAGAGGGCGTGCTGCGCACGATTGACGTGCAAGAAGGCTATTTGGAAAGCAGCCGCATCGCCCGCTCCAGCCCTTCCAGCGTGATCGGAAACATCCGGTCATGCATGATCTGCTTGATGACCGCAATCGACTGCCGGTATTGCCACAAGTGTTCCGGCTCCGGATTGAGCCAGGCGAACTTGGGAAACACATTCGTGAAGCGCGCCAGCCAGGCCGCGCCGGCTTCCTCGTTGTTGTACTCGACCGAGCCGCCCGGCGCCAGCACCTCGTAGGGACTCATGGTGGCGTCGCCGACGAACAGCACGCGGGTGTCGGAAGGGTATTTGCGCAGCACGTCCCAGGTCGGGAAGCGCTCGCTGTGGCGGCGCCGGTTGTTCTTCCACAGGTAGTCGTAGACGCAGTTGTGGAAGTAATAGAACTCCATGTTCTTGAATTCGCTCCTGGCGGCCGAGAACAGTTCTTCCACGCGTTCGATGTGGTCGTCCATCGAGCCGCCGACGTCGAGCAGCATCACCACCTTGATGCGGTTCTTGCGCTCGGGCTGCATGCGGATGTCGAGGTAGCCGGCGTTGCTGGCGGTGGCGCGGATGGTGTCGTCCAGCGCCAGTTCTTCCGCCGCGCCCTGGCGCGCGAAGCGGCGCAGGCGGCGCAGCGCCACCTTGAGGTTACGGGTGCCGAGTTCGCGCTCGTCGTCGTAGTCGCGGTAGCTGCGCTGTTCCCACACCTTGACGGCCGTGCGGTTGCGGCTTTGCCCGCCGATGCGGATGCCTTCCGGGTTGGTGCCGCCGTTCCCGAAGGGCGAGGTGCCGCCGGTGCCGATCCATTTGCTGCCGCCTTCGTGGCGCGCCTTCTGCTCCTTCAGCAGTTCTTCCAGGCGCTGCTGCAGCTTGTCGTAGCCGAGCTTTTCCAGCGCGGCCCGCTGCTCCGGCGTGAGCTCGCGCTCGAAACGCTTGAGCAGCCAGTCGAGCGGGATCTCGGCCTTGGCGTCGAACACCGCATTCACGCCATGGAAAAACGCGCCGAAGGCACGGTCGAACTTGTCGAAGTGGGCTTCGTCCTTCACCAGCGTCAGGCGCGCGAGGTAATAGAACTCGTCGAGCGAGGGCGCGGTCACGCCGCGCTGCAGGGCGTCGAGCAGGGTCAGGAACTCCTTGATCGTGACCGGGACCTTGGCGTCGCGCAGGGTGTAGAAGAAATCGATCAGCATACGTTTACACCTTTGCGTGCCGCTCCAGGCGATGGTGCAGGGCGCTCTTGATGGCCGGCCACTCGCTGCGCAACATGCTGTACATGACCGTATCGCGCACCGTGCCGTCGCGGCGCAGGGCATGGTGGCGGATGCTGCCGTCCTTGTGCGCGCCCAGGCGCTCGATGGCGGCCTGCGAAGCGAAGTTCTCGCAGTCGGTGCGCAGGCCGACGACGCCACAGCCGAGCGTATCGAAGGCATGCGACAGCAGGAGCAGCTTGCAGCTGGTGTTCACATGGGTGCGCTGGACGCTTTTCGCGTACCACGTGTAGCCGATCTCGACCCGGCCCACGGCGGGGAGGATGTCGTGGTAGCTGGTGCTGCCAAGGAGCCGGCCGCTGCGGGTGTCGACCACGGCAAACGCGACCCGGTCGCGCGTATCGAGCGCGGTGCCGATGTACTGCGCGACGGCGTGCGGTTCGGGCACGCTGGTCACGCGCAGCTTCCACAATTCGCCGTCGCCGGCAGCGGCGCGCAGGCCTTCCTCGTGGTGCGGCGCGAGCGGTTCCAGGCGCAGGCCGTTGAACTCGAGCGTGAGCGGTGCAATCCGGATTTCCTTCATCAGCGGTTGTTCCTCGACATGGCGATCAGGCGCTCGAACAGGTGCACGTCCTGCTCGTTCTTCAGCAACGCGCCGTGCAGCGGCGGCACGATGGGCTTGCTGTCCTGGCTGCGCAGGGCCGCGGCCGGGAGGTCCTCGGCCAGCAGCAGTTTCAGCCAGTCGAGGAATTCCGAGGTCGACGGCTTCTTCTTGATGCCGGCCACGTCGCGCAGCTCGTAGAAGCTCTGCAGGGCGGCAGCGAGCAAGTCCTGCTTCAGGGTGGGGAAGTGCACCTTGACGATGTCGGCCATCGTCTCGCGGTCCGGGAATTTAATGTAATGGAAGAAGCAGCGGCGCAGGAAGGCGTCCGGCAGTTCCTTTTCGTTGTTGGACGTGATGATCACCAGCGGGCGGTGCTTCGCCACCACCATCTCGCGGGTTTCGTAGACGTAGAACTCCATGCGGTCCAGTTCGCGCAGCAGGTCGTTCGGGAACTCGATGTCGGCCTTGTCGATCTCGTCGATGAGCAGGACCACCGGTTCCGGCGCCGTCAACGCCTGCCACAGCACGCCCTTGACGATGTAGTTGTGGATATCGCGCACCCGCTCGTCGCCCAGTTGCGAGTCGCGCAGGCGCGACACCGCGTCGTATTCGTACAGGCCCTGCTGGGCCTTGGTGGTCGATTTCACGTGCCACTGCAGCAGCGGCATGCCGAGTGCCGCCGCGACCTCTTCGGCCAGCATGGTCTTGCCGGTGCCCGGCTCGCCCTTGATCAGGAGCGGGCGGCCCAGGGTCAGCGCGGCATTGACGGCCAGTTTCAGGTCGGGCGTGGCGACGTAGTTGTCGCTGCCATCGAAGCGTGGGGAAGCGTGCATGGGCGTTCTGGATCGGAGTGAAATGAAGGGGAGTATAAGACAGAAAGAGAGCCCGGACAGGGCGCGTGCGTTTGTAGACTGGGGACAACTCTTCGGATAGAATCGACAGGTTGTTAGTCCATTTGCTAACTTTTTGTGCGTTTGCGGTATTCGAATTACAACTAACGAGCCACACCCATGAAAACATCTTTAGCAGTACTGGTATTGGCAGCGTTTGCCGCCAGCGCCGCCACCACGACCGCGGCCGCCGCGGAAGTTGTCGGCAATCCGAAAGCAGCACCGGCCAAGATCGAAATGTGCATCGGCTGCCACGGCATCCCGGGCTACAAGGCGGGCTTCCCCGAAGTCTTCCCGGTTCCCATGATCGGCGGCCAGTCGGCCAAGTACATCGAAAGCGCACTGAAGGCCTACCGCAAGGGCGAACGCAAGAACCCGTCGATGATGGGTATCGCCGCCTCGCTGAGCGACCAGGACATCGCCGACGTCGCCGCTTACTATGCGCAGCAGACTCCCGCCACGGCCAAACGCTAAGGACCAGCCAATGAAAAAACTGATCTATACGCTGCTTGCCGGCGCCTTTTGCTGCAGTGTCTCCACCTTTGCCTCGGCCGCCGACGTTTCGCGCGGCGAGGCCCTGGCCAAGAAATACAACTGCGCGTCGTGCCACGGCGCCGACTACAACAAGCCGATCGACCCGAGCTATCCGAAGCTGGCGGGCCAGCATGCCGACTACCTGGCCCACGCCCTGCGCACCTACAAGCGCGGCGCCGGCGCCAACGGCCGTACCAACCCGATCATGGCAGGACAGGTGCAGCCGCTGTCGAACAAGGACATGGCCGACATCGGCGCTTACCTGGCCAGCCTGCCGTCGCATTTTGTGGTGAGCAAGTAACACGCTTCAGGCGGTTCCGGCACGAGGCTGGTAAACTGTCGATCCCCCCGACCGGGCAGCCGGCGGGGGGATTTTGTTTTTGTATTGACGGAATCCATGGCCTCCTTGTCCCCCTCCCACATCAAAACCAACCTGCTCAGCGGACTGACCGTCGCCCTCGCACTCGTTCCCGAAGCGATCGCCTTTGCCCTGGTGGCCCAGGTCTCGCCGCTCACCGGCCTGTATGCGGCGGTGCTGGTGTCCTTCATTACTTCCAGCTTCGGCGGCCGCCCGGGCATGATCTCGGCCGCGGCCGGATCGCTGGCGGTGGTGATGGTGGCGCTGGTGGTGCAGCACGGGCCGCAGTATCTGTTTGCCGCGGTCGTGCTGATGGGCGTGCTGCAGCTGTTGTTCGCCGCCGCCCGCCTGGGTAAATTCATCCGCATGGTGCCGCACCCAGTCATGCTCGGCTTCGTCAACGGATTGGCGCTGGTGATCTTCGTCGCCCAGTTCGGCCACTTCAAGACGCCGGGACCGGATGGCACGCTGCAGTGGATGGGCGGCGCGGAACTCGCCACCATGCTGGCCATCGTCGCCGTCACCATGGCGGTCATCTACATCACGCCGCGCTTCACCAGGGCGGTTCCGAGCACCCTGGTCGGCATCCTGCTGGCCAGCGCCGGCTGCGCGCTGCTGGGCATCGACACCAGGACCGTGGGCGACCTCGGCTCGATCGCGGGCGGACTGCCCGGCTTTGCCGTGCCCGAGGTGCCGTGGAACCTGGACACCCTGCGCATCGTCTTCCCGTATGCGCTGGTGCTGGCCGGCGTCGGCCTGATCGAGTCGCTCCTGACCTTGACCCTGATCGACGAGATCACCGATACCCGCGGCCAGCCGAACCGTGAATGCCTGGCGCTGGGCGCGGCCAACGTCGTTACCGGCTTTTTTGGGGGCATGGGTGGTTGCGCGCTGATCGGCCAGAGCATGATCAACGTGAACAGCGGCGGTACCGGGCGCCTGTCGGGCATCGTGGCCTCAGCGTTCCTGCTCTCCTTCATCCTGGTCGGGTCGGCGTGGATCGAGCAGATCCCGCTGGCGGCGCTGATCGGCGTGATGTTCGTGGTCTGCGAGAAGACCTTCGAGTGGGGCACTTTCCGCCTGTTCGGCAAGGTGCCGAGGGCGGACGCGCTGGTGATCTTGCTGGTGGCCGGCATCACGCTGGCCTTCGACCTGGCGGTGGCGGTGCTGGCCGGGGTGGTCGTATCGGCGCTGGTGTTCGCCTGGCAGCATGCGAAGCAGATCCGCGTCGCCACGGGCGTGGACCAGCGCGGCTGGAAGGTCTACGAGCTGGAAGGCACGCTGTTCTTCGCGTCGGTGAGCGGGTTCCAGGCGCTGTTCACGCCCAGGGACGATCCGCAGGACGTGGTGATCGAATTCCTGCGCGCGCGCGTGGTCGACCATTCGGCGATCCAGGCCATCGATGCGCTGGCCGAGCGCTACCGCCAGCTCGGCAAGCGCCTGCACCTGCGCCACCTGAGCCCGGACTGCCGCGAGCTGCTCGAGCGCGCCCGCGACATGATCGAGGTGAACCTGCCGGAAGACCCGCGCTACCACGTCGCCGACGACAAGCTCGGCTGAATCGCGTAGCGATCAGTCGCCCAGTTTTGTATAGGTCAGCTCGTCCGTGGTGCAGCTGGCCGCGATCTGGGCGTCGATGGTTTTCACCCCCTCCGGCTGCGCATGCGCCCGGTACCAGTCGCCGATCGCCGCCAGCGCTTCACAGCGGCGCTCCTTGCCTTCGCTGCTGGCATCGCCCGCCCGCGCCAGCAGCTTGTCGGCGCTGAGCTGGCCGAGGTAGAACTCGCCGATCGGCTTGGGCCATTCGGCGTTCTCGGTGCGTGCGAAGATGGCGGCCAGTTCCGACTTCGCCAGCTCCGCCTGGCCGGCGCGCACGCGGGCGATGTACAGCCACAGGGCGCCGTGGCGCTCGGCCGGCAGCTTGTCGAGCCCACTGCGCAGGCGGCTTGCTGCGCCCGCATAGTCGCGCTGCGCCAGCAGCTTGTGTCCGGTGTACAGGTTGGCGTGTCCGCTGCCGCTCCTGGCGGCCTTTTCCAGCCACTCGTCTGCGCGCCCCTTGTCCTGCGCCACCAGCTTGCCGCTGCGGTAGGCGCGGGCCATGGTGAACTGGGCGTCGGCGTTGCCGCCTTCCGCCTCGGCCACGACCCAGGGCTCGAGCGTGCGGCGCTGGCCGAAGGGCGCGCCACCCACGTACGAGAAGTACAGCTTGTTCTGGCTCATCGCGAACAGCACGCGGTGGGCGCGCAGGAAATCGGCGCCCAGGATCACGTCGGCCATGTTCAGGCCGGAGTTTTCCACCCCCATGTCGGCGTTCTCGACGGTTTCTTCGCCGATCTGGAATTTGACTTTCGCGTGCCAGCGCGAGGCCGAGTGGTCGCCAATGCCGCCGATGTCGGTGCCGCGCGTGACGCCGGGACCGTTGAGGTCGATGCCGGCGCGCTTGGCGGCGTCGGCGGTGATCAGGCTGAAGGCGGCCCCGGTGTCGATCATCGCTTCCAGTTCCTTGCCGTTGATGCGCACGAAGAACTTGGGATTCTTGTGATCTTCTTCGTTATGGCGCCGCAGCGGAATGTCCTGCACGTCCTGGCCCCAGTACCCCAGGTAGGTGCCGCCGCATTTCTCGGGGACGAAGAAGGTCAGCTGCTTGGTCGCCAGCGAAATCTCGACGTCGGTCTGGAACAGGAAGGGTGCACCGAGGATGCCGTCGTAGGTCGGGGTGTCGCCGAAGCTGCCGATCACGGGCATGTTGCTGCGCCCGGCGCGCACCGGCCCGACGATGAACTCATTGACGATAACGGCATAGATCGGCGACGTGCCGCCGAAACCCGCCGCATGCCTGCCGGTGGCGTACAGGCGGATGCCGCGCCGCTCGGTGCCGGTCCGCGTCAGGACGGTCGCGTAGGCGCCGGTGTCGACCAGCAGTTCGGCCGGGCTGCCGTTGATGGTGCCCTCGGTGGTGATCTCCAGGCTGGGGCCGCTGTACCTGAGCGGCAGTTTACCGATCGGGGTATAGGTACACTTGGCCTCCTGGGCGGCGGCGTGGGCGAGGGGCAGGAGGGCGCAGGTCGCGCCCAGCAGCAGGCGCATCGAAGCGCGACAAAGGATCGTGTTCATCCAGCAATACTACGAGGAACATTTCCTTCGTTGCAATCCGTCCTGCATATCCTTGTGCAATTTATATGTACACCGGGGATACTGTTGCAATCATGGAACATGATACAAAAAATGCGGCATGTGCCGCATTGTTGAATCATGTCGTGCCGATCTCAGCGCGTGGCGCGCCGACGTACGCAGTCGATATACGCCTCGGTGTCCGGCGGTACGCCGCCCCGCTGCGACTTCCAGATCATTTCACCGAGACACTCCATGATCTCGTGGTGCGCATCGTGTTCGCCGATGCGGCCGACCAGCAGGTCGTGCGCGGCCTTGATGCCGCGCGGCTGGTCGATCGACACCTGCTCGGCGATCGACAGGTGCATCGACAGGTGCAGGAAGGGGTTCGGCTTGCCGCCCTCGACCGCATAGTCGCGCGCGATCGCCGCTTCCACGTCCTCGAGTTCGGCATGGTATTCGGGGTGCTGGACGATCCAGTCGGCGGCGATGGCGTCCATCGGGCTCAGGATCTCGTTATTGCGCTGCTTGCGCAGGGCGTCGCAGAAAAAGCGGCGCACGTCGTGCGAAGACGGAGTGAACATGGCGAGGCGGAAAAAGGCGGGAAGCGGGCATTCTAGCGCTTCCCGCCGCCGTCTGCTTCAGGATGCCTTTTCCGCAGGCGCGGACGGCGGCCCGCATTCCGGGCGATGGAACATGATCGACCTGGCCTTTTCCATGTCGCCCATGGCCGCCGCATGTTCTCCCATCATGGTCTTGGCCAGGCAGACCTGGCCCCTGGCGCGTGCCTTGTCGTCGCGCGCTTCGTCCAGCAGTTCTTCCTCGTTCACCTTGCCGAGGAAGTGGCGCGCGACCGGATTCGGCCACTGGTCATTGTCGTCGCGCGCGAAGGCCTTGGCCAGGTCGGCCCTGGCGGCCTCGCCTTCGCCCAGGTGCAGGCGCGCCAGGTACAGCCAGAGGGCGGCAGTGCGGTCGCCCGGCAGTTTGTCGAGGCCCAGGCGCAGGTGCCGGGCCGCCAGCGCATACTGGCGCCGCGGCATGTGGCCGCGTCCGATGTGGAAGTTGGCGAAGGCGTTGTCGCCGGCCGCGGCGCGCTCGAGCCAGGCCTTGGACTGGACCGGGTCGCGCGCCACGCCCCGGCCGGCGCCGTGGAGCACGGACAGCATCATTTGGGCATCCGTGTTGCCGCCGTCCGCCTCCTGCTGCATCCAGGGCTCGATGCCGCGCCGCTGTCCCAGCGGCTCGCCGCCGATGTAGCTGATGTAGAGCTTTTCCTGGCTCATGGCGAACAGGACCCGGTGCGAACGCAGGAAGTCCACCCCGAGCAGGAGGTCGACACTGGTCAGCTCGGTGTCGATGACGGCGACCTGCGCATTGTGGATGGTCTCGGCGCCCAGTTCCAGTTTGTCGAACACGGTGACCCAGCGCGCCACCCGGGCTTCGCCGACGCCGACGCTGTAGCCGGCGCGTTCGGTGCCGGGCGCGTCGAGCTTGAGGCCGGCGCGCTTGGCGGCGGCGAGCGTGACCACGGTGCTCGAGGCGCCGCTGTCGATCTTGGCGCTCAGCTTCTTGCCGTTCAACAGGACCGTGAAACGGGGATTCGGATTCTTCTCGTCACTGGACTCGAAGGGCAGGACGGTTGCCTGCGGGTCCCAGTAGGCCAGGAATTCCTTCCCGCAGTCGAGCGGGCGGAAGAAGCGGAGCTGTTTTTCAGCCAGCGAGAATTCAAGGTCGGCCTGCAGCAGGAAAGGCGCGCCGGCAATGCCGTCGTAGGAGGGCGCCGAGCCGAAGTCCTGGATGACCCTGAGCGTGCCGTTTTTGGCAGTGGCCGGGCCGGCGCGGAATTCCTTGAAGCGGGTCAGGTAGATGCGGCTCCAGCCGCCGATGCCGGTAGCGGTTTGTCCGCTGTTGCGTAGCGACATGCCGCGCGGCTCGGTGCCGGTGCGTGTCAGGAGCGTTTCGAAGGCGCCGGTGTCGACCAGCAGCTTGGCCGGTGTGCCGTTGAGCGAGCCTTCCATGGTCAGGTCCAGGGAGGGGCCGGTGTAGTGCACCGGGACGCTCGCGACATTCACGTATTTGCAGCCCTTGGGCGCATCCGCCCCCAGCGCATGCGACGAGGATGGGAGGAGCAGGGCGGCGCAGGCCAGCAGGCGGGTGAATGGCGTCATCCAGCCATTGTCATGGCAATATTTGCATATGGCAATTCAGCCGGCATAAGCCGCGTCGGAATAAAAGTGCGGGACGCGCAAAGACGCCCGCCGCGAGCGCGGCGGGAGAAAAAGGTGGGGAGCACGCTCCCCACCTGCGGCGGACTTACTCGTCCGGCGCCAGCACCAGCGAATCCGGCGCGGACGGCTCGGCTGCCGTAGCAGCCGTCGCAGCCAATGCAGGCTGTTGCGCAGCCGCCTTGCCGGCGCCCTGCGCACGCCCATGCGGCTGGCGCAGGTAGCGCGCGCTGTGGCGGCGCTCGCCATGCGGGCCCCGTGCCGGCCACGTAATGAAGCGCGACAATTCCTGCAGGGCGCGCTGGTAGACATCGCGCTTGAACTCGATTACCACGTCCAGCGGCACCCAGTAGTCGTGCCAGCGCCAGGCATCGAACTCGGGATGGTCGGTCAGGCGCAGGTTGACGTCGTTATCGCGCGCTACCATGCGCAGCAGGAACCAGATCTGCTTCTGGCCACGGTAGTGGCCGCGGATCTCGCGCTTGATGAAGTGATCGGGCACTTCATAGCGCAGCCAGTCGCGGGTACGCCCCACGATCTTGACGTGCTCCTGGCGCAGGCCGATTTCTTCCTCGAGCTCGCGGTACATCGCCTGCTCTGGTGTCTCGCCGTACTTGATACCCCCTTGCGGAAATTGCCACGAGTGCTCACGCACCCGCTTGCCCCACCACACCTCGTTATTGGCGTTCAGCAGGATGATGCCGACGTTGGGGCGAAACCCTTCACGATCGAGCATAAGTGCACCTCGAAACTTTCTGCCGGCCTTGCAACCCTTATATTTTTACCCACAAAGTGCCTTGCCCACCCGGCCGGCTGCTTGCCGACAAGGTGAGTGATGCTTGTTCCGGACCCATTTGTAGAAAGATTGGACGCATCAGCCAGCTAATCCTTTAAAATTAGGTCGATTATAACTCTCTCTTTTTAAAAAGAATTCACGGATATGCGCGCCTCACGATTTTTTATTTCAACGCTTAAAGAAGCGCCTTCCGACGCGGAAATCGTCAGCCACCAACTGATGATGCGCGCCGGGATGATCAAGCGCCTCGGCTCGGGCATCTATACCTACATGCCCACCGGCTTGCGCGTCATCCGCAAGGTCGAGAACATCATCCGCGAAGAAATGAACAAGGCGGGCGCGATCGAACTGCTGATGCCGCTCGTGCAGCCGGCCGAACTGTGGCAGGAGACCGGACGCTGGGACAAGATGGGCCCCGAGCTGATGCGCGTGAAAGACCGCCACGGCCGCGAGTTCGCGATCCAGCCGACCTCGGAAGAAGTCGTCACCGACGTCGTGCGCAGCGAGCTCAAGTCGTACCGCCAGCTGCCGATCAACTTCTATCACATCCAGACCAAGTTCCGCGACGAGCGCCGCCCGCGCTTCGGCCTGATGCGCGGCCGCGAGTTCACGATGAAGGATGCGTATTCCTTCGACCGCGACGTCGAGGGCATGCAGAAGTCCTACGAGAATATGTTCGAGGCGTACACGCGCATCTTCAATCGCTTTGGCCTGAAGTTCCGCGCGGTGGCGGCCGACAACGGCGCCATCGGCGGCACCGGCTCGCATGAATTCCACGTCATCGCCAGCACCGGCGAAGACGCGCTGGTGTACTGCCCGGATTCGGATTACGCCGCCAACATGGAAGCGGCCGAAGCCCTGGCCAGCGGCGAGCGCGCCGCAGGCACCCAGGCGCTCACCAGGACGGCGACCCCGGGCAAGACCAAATGCGAAGCCGTGTCCGAGCTCTTGAACATCCCGCTCCAGCAGCACGTCAAGAGCATCGCCCTGACCGTCGAGAACGAGGGCAAGAAGACCTACTTCCTGCTGCTGCTGCGCGCCGACCATGAACTCAACGAGATCAAGGTCAACAAGGTCGCCGGCCTGAAGGACTTCCGCTTCTCGACCGAAGCCGAGATCCAGGAAGTGTATGGCACCGTGCCGGGCTACCTCGGTCCGATCGGTACCAGGCTGCCGGTCACCGTGGTGGCCGACCGCAGCGTCGCCAACATGGCCGATTTCGTCTGCGGCGCCAACGAGGTGGACTACCACTACACGGGCGCCAACTGGGGCCGCGACTGCGCCGAGCCCCTGGTTGCCGACCTGCGCAACGTGGTCGAAGGCGACGCGTCGCCGGACGGCAAAGGCGTGCTGGCGATCGAGCGCGGCATCGAAGTGGGCCACGTGTTCCAGCTCGGTACCGCGTATTCGGAAGCGATGGGCGCCACCTTCCTGGATGAAAACGGCAAGCCTGCCCCGCTGCAGATGGGCTGCTACGGCATCGGCGTGACCCGCATCCTGGGCGCGGCCATCGAGCAGAACTTCGACGACAAGGGCATCGTCTGGCCGGACGCCATCGCGCCGTTCGAGCTGGTGCTGTGCCCGATGGGCCTGGACCGCAGCGAGATGGTCAAGGAGCAGGTCGAGAAACTGTACGCCGACCTGCAGGCCGCCGGCATCGATGTGATCGTCGACGACCGCGGCCTCCGTCCGGGCGCGATGTTCGCCGACTGGGAGCTGATCGGCGTGCCGCACCGCGTCGTGATCGGCGAGCGCGGCCTCAAGGAAGGCAACCTGGAATACCAGGGCCGCCGCGACGACGCCGCCACCAGCGTGCCGGTCGACGGCATGGTCGCCTTCATCAAGGGCAAGCTGGGCAAGTGAACGTCGTCAGCCTGCCGCCTTGGCTAGCGAGCGCGCTGTTGGCCAGCGCGCTCCTGCTCGGCGGACCCGCGCATGCGGGTAACCAGAAAGAAGAGGCGATGGCTGACTCGGTCCGCCTCGCCCTGGCCAATGCCATCCACGACAGCCGCCCGCCCAAGCCCGTGCTGCGCGACGCGGCGGTGCGGGCGCACTACCAGGCCTGGTTCGACGAGATGTCGAAGCGCCTCGCCAAGCGCATTCCCGACCAGCTCTCGCGCACTGAATTCCTGGAGACGGTCTGGTACGAGTCGGCCCGCGCCGGCCTGGATCCGGCCTTGGTGCTCGGCCTGATCCAGGTCGAATCGGCCTACCGCAAGTACGCGATCTCGATCGCCGGCGCACGCGGCTACATGCAGGTGATGCCGTTCTGGACCAAGGTGATCGGCGACAGCGACCGCCGCATGTTGTTCAACATGCAGACCAACCTGCGCTACGGCTGCGCGATCCTGCGCATGTACATCGACATGGAAAAGGGCAACCTGTATCTCGCCCTGGGACGCTACAACGGCAGCCGCGGCAAGCCGCAGTATCCGAATGCGGTGCTGGCGGCATGGAAGAAGTGGGAATTCAAGCCGGCCGCGTGAGCGCCGTTGGAACAATTCTGCAACATTTCAAACCGCCATATGCACATGGCAAGGTGTAAACTCTTCGCTTTCCAGACGTAGAGGTTCCCATGCGATTGTCCCCCCTCGCCGGCGCCGCGCTGCTTGCCGCGCTGGCAGGATGTGCCGCCGTGCCGCCCGCTTCACAGTCACCCGCCCAGCCCCAGTACCAAGAGCGCGCCAGGAACGTGGTCTTCTTCCTCGGCGACGGCCTGGGCCTGAACACGCTTACCGCCGCGCGCATCTTCCATGCCGGCGAAGAGGGCGAGCTCACCATCGACCGCCTGCCCGAATCGGCCTTCGTGAAGACCTTCTCGAACGACGCGATGGTCACCGACAGCGCCGCCGCCATGGCTGCCTACATGACCGGCGTGAAGCATAACAACGGCGTGATCTCGATGTCCTTCGGCACCCGTTCGATCGCCCCGGCCAAGGACGCCAACGGCAATGCCCTGGTCAGCCAATGTGAACGCGGCACACCCGCCGCCACGCTGCTGGAACTGGCGCGCCGCCGCGGCATGGCGCTCGGCATCGTCACCAACACCAGCGTCACCGACGCTACTCCAGCATCCGCATACGGCCACGCCTGCCACCGTAAGCTCGAGACCGACTTCGCCGCGATGCTGGTGCCGGGCGGCGCCGGCTACAACGGCGCACTGGGGCCGCGCGGACTGGACGTCGTGTTCGGCGGCGGGCGCCAGTTCTTCACCCCCTTCGCCGCGGGCGGCAAGCGCGCCGACAACCGCGACCTGCTGGCCGAACTGGGCAAACAGGGCTTCCGCGTGGTGTCGAACACGGCGCAACTGAATACGCTGGGCGTCGATCCGCAGCAGCCGGCCATCGGCCTGTTCGCCGCCAACCACATGGACTACGACGCCACCCGCGACCAGGCGAAGCAGCCGAGCCTGACCGAGATGACGCGCAAGGCCATCGACCTGCTGGCGCCGCACGCGGGCAGCGGCGGCAAGGGCTTCTTCCTGGTGGTCGAGGGCGGCCTGATCGACCACGCGCTGCACGCCACAACGGCTAAGCGCGCGTTGCAGGAAACCGTGTCGTACAACGACGCCATGCAAGCCGCGCTCGACAAGATGGAGGCGCTCGACCCTGGCCTGAAGAACACCCTGATCGTCGCCACCGCCGACCATGACCACACGCTGCTCCTGAACGGCTACACGGTCCGCACCGGCAAGACCACGCCCACCAACCCGGGCGTGCTGGGCCTGGTGCGCAACGGCGACGGCAGCCCGAAGCTGGACAAGGATGGCCGTCCGTTCACCATCATCGGCTTCGGCACCGGCGAGAACCGCACCAATGGTCCGCGCGGAAGCAAGCCGGCGCTCACCGACGAGATCGTGACGCGCGACGACTACCACCAGGAAGCGGTGGTGCGCACGCGCGCCGGCGCCGAAACGCATGGCGGCACCGACGTCTACCTGGGCGCCGCCGGCGCCGGTGCGGAGCTGTTCCGCGGCACCATCGACAACACCCGCGTCTTCGGCCTGATCAAGAACGCCGCCGGCCTGTAAGGGAACCACCATGAACAAACGACTCAATTTCCTGCTGGCCGCGAGCCTGGCAAGCAGCTGCGCCTTGGGCGCGCCGCAGGCCAAGAACATCATTTTCTTCCTCGGCGACGGCATGGGCCCGACCACGATCACCGCCGCGCGCATTTTCAAGCATGGCGAGGACGGCCTCTTGAACTTCGAACGGCTGGAGCGCACCGCGCGTCTCAAGACCTATTCGAACGACTTCCAGACCACCGACAGCGCACCGTCGATGGGCGCCTACATGACCGGCGTGAAGATCAACCAGGACGGCATCTCGATGAAGGATGCGCGCGCCATCGATCCGGAGCGCGACGCCAACGGCAACCGCACCGTCGACAAGTGCGGCGAGAACAACGGCCAGGTGGTGCCGACCATCCTCGAACTGGCCAAGGCGCGCGGGAAGGCCGTCGGTGCGGTCACGACCACCGAGCTGACCCACGCCACGCCGGCATCGACCTTCTCGCACGCCTGCCACCGCGATGCGGCCTACAGCATCGCGCGCCAGGTCGTGCCGGGCGGCGCGGGCTACAACCGGGCGCTGGGCGACGGCGTCGACGTCCTGATGGGGGGCGGGCGCCACCACTTCACCCCTTTCGACAAGACCGGTAACCCGAAAGGCCGCGCGGACGGGCGCGACCTGCTGGCGGAGCTCGCGGCGCAGGGTTATGCCGTGGCCAACACCCGCGCCGGCATGATGTCGGCGCGTCCGGGCCGCAAGTTCGTCGGCATCTACAGCGCCGACACCCACATGGACTATGCGCTGGCGCGCCGCCCGGAACAGCCGACCCTGAGCGAGATGGCGCTGAAGGCGATCGAGCTGCTGTCAAAGGATCCGGACGGCTTTTTCTTGATGGTCGAAGGCGGCAAGATCGACCACGCCCTGCACGACAACAATGCCAGGAATGCGCTGGCCGACACGGTGGCCTTCGACGAAGCGATCCAGGCCGCGATCGACCGCATGCGCCAGATCGATCCGGGGCTGGAGAATACCTTGATTGTGATCACGGCCGACCATGACCACACGATGGTGCTGAACGGCTACCCGAAGCGCGGCAGCAAGGTGCTCGACATCGTGCACGACTACGCCACCGGCCAGCCGAAGAAGGACGCCGACGGCAAGACCTTCACCGCACTCGTCTTCGGCAACGGCAAGGTACGCCCGGACCAGCGCCAGGATGTCGACAGCGCGGCCGCGCAGGCCGACGACTACCAGCAGGAAGCGGGCGTGCACACGGTGTACGAGTCGCACGGGGGCGGGGACGTGAAGCTGTACGCCCTAGGGGCGGGCTCGGCGCCGTTCAAGGGGACGATGGAGAATACGCAGGTGTTCCACCTGATGAAGGCCGCGGCAGGCCTGTAGGGTGGGCGGGGGGAAAACAGTCCAGTGGACTGTTATCCCGCCCACGCGTTCAAATCAGGGCGATATGGCCTGCGCGACTGCTCGTAGACCAACTATCACCGCGTGGGCGGCGAAGCCGCCCACCCTACGAACGTCACCAGGTCTCAGATCACAAAACAAAAAGCCCCGGTCTCCCGGGGCTTTCTGCTTTCAAGGCTACTGGACAGCCAGCCAGTGCTTACTTCAGGTGGTCCGAAATGAGCTTGGTCATTTCGAACATCGAGACCTGGGCCTTGCCACCGAAGACAGCCTTCAGCTTGTCGTCGGCGTTGATCATGCGGCGGTTTGCTGCGTCTTGCAGGTTCTGGGCCTTGATGTAGTCCCAGACCTTCTTGGTGACCTCGGTGCGTGGCAGCGGCTTGTTGCCGACCACTGCTGCCAGTTCGCCCGACGGGGTCATCTCTTTCATGAAAGCGGCGTTCGGCTTGCGAGCTGCGGCCGGTTTCGCGGCTGGCTTTGCTGCTGCTTTTGCTGGAGCTGCTTTTTTTGCTGCAGGCTTTGCCGCTGCGGCCGGCGTGGCGGCTGCTTTCTTGGCTGGCGCTGCGGTGGATTTTTTGGCTGTTGCCATCTTCAAGCCTCCTAAAACGATCACGGGGAAAGTTGCGTTATTGACGCACGGGCTTATATTGGTGGCCTTTTACTGTTCATGCAAGTCTTTTTCGAAATTTTTTCATTCTTATAAGCCCCGAAATGCGCGCTATCGCACACTCGCGGCACCGCAATTGAAAAAACCCGGCCCCAGAACGTAAAAAACCGCGCGAGGCCAGTGCCCGCGCGGCTTTCTTCAAGATGCCGGTCGATCAGCGCATGCCGGGCATCATGCCCTTCATCCCGCGCATCATCTTCATCAGGCCGCCACCTTTGAGCTTCTTCATCATGGTCTGCATCTGGTCGTACTGGTTCAGCATGCGGTTCACTTCCTGGACCTGCACGCCGGCGCCGGCCGCGATGCGGCGCTTGCGATTGGCTTTGATCAGGTCCGGCTTGGCGCGTTCGAGCGGCGTCATCGAATCGATGATGCCGACCATGCGGCGCACCTGCTTCTCGGCCTGGTCCATGTTGGCGCCGCTTGCCGCCTGCTGGAACTGGGCCGGCAGCTTGTCGAGGAGGCCGGACATGCCGCCCATCTTCTTCATCTGGGTGAGCTGCGCCTTGAAGTCGTTCATGTCGAAACGGCCGCCGCCCTTGATCTTGTTGGCCAGTTCGGTCGCGGCTTCGGCGTCGACGCCCTTGCGCGCTTCTTCCACCAGCGCCAGGATGTCGCCCATGCCCAGCACGCGGTTGGCCATGCGCGAGGGATCGAAGGCCTCCAGTCCATCGAGCTTCTCGGACACGCCGGCGAACTTGATCGGCTTGCCGGTCACGTGGCGCACCGACAGCGCCGCACCGCCGCGCGAATCGCCATCGAGCTTGGTCAGCACGATGCCGGTCAGCGGCAGCGCGTCGTTGAAGGCCTTGGCGGTGTTGATCGCATCCTGGCCCAGCATGGCGTCGACCACGAACAGGGTCTCGACCGGATTGACGGCGGCGTGCACCGCGGCGATCTCCTGCATCATCGCTTCGTCGATGCCGAGGCGGCCGGCGGTGTCGATGATCAGGACGTCGTGGTAGTGCTTCCTGGCCCAGTCGAGCGCATTGCGCGCGATGTCGACCGGCTTGTCGGACGCGGTGCTCGGGAAGAAATCGGCGCCGACCTGCTTCGTCACCGATTCCAGTTGCGCGATCGCGGCAGGGCGGTAGACGTCGGCCGAGACGGTCAGGACCTTTTTCTTCTTCTGTTCCTTGAGGTACTTGGCGAGCTTGCCGGTGGTAGTGGTTTTACCCACGCCCTGCAGGCCGGCCATCAGGATGATCGCCGGCGGCTGCTGGGCGAACGACAGCTGGGACGCTTCGGGACCGAGGTCGGCGCCCATCAGGGCGGCCAGCTCGCGCTGCACCACGCCGACCAGGGCCTGGCCCGGGCTGAGCGAGCCGATGACTTCTTCGCCCAGCGCTTTTTCTTTCACTTTGGCGATGAATTCGCGCACCGCGGGCAGCGCCACGTCGGCTTCCAGCAGGGCCATGCGCACTTCGCGCAGCATCTCGGCGGTGTTCGCCTCGGTAAGGCGCGCCTCGCCGCGCATCGTCTTGACGACCTTGGCTAGGCGTTGGGTAAGGTTATCTAGCATGTTCTACCTGACTATATATACGACGGCATTCGGAAAACCGCCATTCTACCTTGCACGAGCCGCCGAGTTCGACCGCGGCAGCGATATACCGCAGTTTTTCGTGCGGAGTGGTGCGTTCGATCATTTGGAAACCTTGCCGTAACTGATACATGTCACGTACCTACAGGCCATTTCCCTTCAGCATCGTCCTCTGAGCCGCGCGTGTTTCATCGCGGCCGACGCGGGTGACACCATTTGTCTTGCACAAGGGAGAAACTGGCATGATCAAGGTATTCAGCAGCATTCTCGCCGCAACCGCCCTGCTGGCAGCAGGCGGAGTGGCGGCCCAGGAAGTGGTCCGGCTCGGCAACCTCAAGTTTGCGCACTTCGGCGCGGTGTCGTACATCAAGGAGATCGCACCGAAGTGCGGCATCCGGGTCGAGGAGAAGGTCTTCCCGAAAGGTCTGGACGTGATGCAGGCGATCATCGCCGGCGAACTCGACGTCGGCGCGACCGCCTCCGAGGCGGCGATCTCGGGCCGCGCCGGCGGCGCCCCGATCGTGGTGGTGGCCGGCTTCGCCCGCGGCGGGGCGCGGCTGGTGGCGCGGCCGGAGCTCGACATCCGCACCATCAAGCAGCTCAAGGGCAAACGGGTCGGCGTGACCCGCGGCGCGATCCAGGAGGTGCTCCTGATGGCGCAGCTGGCCAAGCACGGCCTCAAGGCCGATCCCAATCCCGGCAAGGACGTGCAGCTGGTGTTCCTGCCTTATGCCGACCTGAACGGGGCACTGCTCGGCAAGCAGATCGACGCCATGATGCAGTCCGAGCCGCAGTCTTCGCAGGCGATCAACAAGGGTTTCGGCGCCGAGGTGCTCAAGCCCTACGACACCCCGATCGGCGAGCCGATACGTACCATGGTCATGACCGAGAAGTTCTACCGCGAACGGCGTCCGCTCGCGGAAAAGTTCATGCGCTGCTTCGTCGAGGCCACCCGCACCTTCATCGACAGCCCGTCGGTGGCGGAGAAATACGTGCGCGAGGTGATCTTCAAGAATCAGATCACGAGCGACGACTTCAACGATGCGATCCGCAATTCGCCTTATTCCTTCGACATCACGCCCGAGCACATCCAGGCCACCACCGACACCATGGTCCGCACCGGGGTAGGGCGCATGGCCAGGCCGCCGGTGGCGCAGGAATGGGTGCGCATCGACCTCTTGGTGGCGGCCAAGAAAAGCCTGGACGTGAAATAAGGAGGCGGCATGAACACGCATACGCAGATCAATGCGCAAGTCAGTGCGCAAGAGCGGCGCAAGCGCCCCCGCGCGCGCTTGGCGGAAGTCGCGGTCGGCGCGGTGGTGCCGGTGGCGGCGATTTTGCTGTGGCAGTGGGTCGCCATGAACGGCTGGGTCAACCCGCAGGTGCTGCCGGCGCCGCTGGACGTCGGGCGCAAGTGGGTGGCCTACCTGCTGCCGCTAATGCCGTTCGAGGCCTATACCGAGGGCGGCTGGTGGTCGTGGGCGCTGTCGGGCGAACTGCCGATCGACATCTATACCAGCATGGTGCGGGTGGTGGTGGGCTTCGCCATCGGCGCAGGGCTGGCGCTGCCGCTCGGGCTGGCGATGGGCGCCAGCCCCGTCGTGTATGCGTGGATGAACCCCCTGGTGCAGATCCTGCGTCCGATTCCGCCGATCGCCTACATCCCGCTGGCGATCCTGTGGTTCGGGCTCGGCAACCCGCCGGCGGTGTTCCTGATCGCGCTGGGGGCCTTCTTTCCGGTGCTGATGAATACCATCGCCGGGGTGCGCCACGTCGACGGCATCTACCTGCGCGCGGCGCGCAACCTCGGCGCCGGCGGCCTCACCATGTTCGTGCGCGTGATCCTGCCGGCCGCCGTGCCCTACATCCTGTCCGGCGTGCGGATCGGCATCGGCACCGCCTTCATCGTGGTGATCGTGTCGGAGATGATCGCCGTGAACAACGGGCTGGGCTTCCGCATCCTGGAGGCGCGCGAGTACTTCTGGTCCGACAAGATCATCGCCGGGATGATCACCATCGGCATGCTCGGCCTGGCGATCGACATCGCCGTGAACCGCCTCAACAACCATCTGCTGCGCTGGCACCGCGGCCTGGAGCACTGACATGAACGCACCGCTGAACGCAACCGAGGCTTTTCCCCCGAAGGAGCCGCATATCCGCATCGACGGCGTGAACAAGGTATTCGAAACCGGCGGCCGGACGGTCACCGCGCTGCAGGACATCCGGCTCGAGATCCCGCGCGGGCAGTTCACCTGCCTGCTCGGGCCTTCGGGCTGCGGCAAGTCGACCCTGCTCAATGCGGTGGCCGGCTTCTCGCTGCCGAGCACGGGCCTGATCACGGTCGACGGCACGCCGGTCACGGCGCCGGGGCCGGACCGCGGCATGGTGTTCCAGGAGTACGCGCTGTTTCCCTGGATGACGGTCGAGGACAACATCGGCTTCGGCCTGCACATCAAGGGCATCTCCAGGGCCGAGATCCGGGAGCGGGTCGGCGCGCTGCTGGGCATGCTGTCGCTGCTCGATTTCCGCCAGCGCTTTCCCAAGGACCTGTCGGGCGGCATGCGCCAGCGGGTGGCGATCGCGCGTGTGCTGGCCCTGGATTCGCCGATCATGCTGATGGACGAGCCCTTCGGCGCCCTCGATGCGCTCACCCGGCGCAACCTGCAGGACGAGCTGCTGCGCATCTGGTCCGAGCTGAAGAAGACCATCCTCTTCGTCACCCACAGCATCGAGGAGGCGGTGTACCTGGCCGACCGCATCGTCGTGATGACCTACCGGCCGGGCACGGTCAAGCGCGACCTGCTGGTCGGGATCCCGCGCATGCGCGATCCGGCGGCGCCGGAATTCAATGCGCTCAAGCGCGAGCTGGGGGTGATGGTGATGGAAGAGCAGCAGCGCCATCATACCGACGAGCTGCGGCTGGCGGCGGTGGACTGAGGCCTGAAGCACCCTCGCGGGGAGGAGGGCTGGCCACCGTCGTAACCTGATGGTGTAGACTCCTATTATGCAGAACTCCCTCTTCCTCGCCGCGGCCCTGCTGTACGCGGTGTGCGCCCTGCTGCCGTCGCGCCGGGGCGCGGTCATCTCCGGCGTCACCGTCCTGGCCTGGGCGGCGCACGGCGCCGCGCTCGGCCTCGACGTGGCCGAGCCGGGCCGGCTGCGCGTCGGCTTTGCCATCATGCTGTCAAGCGCGCTGTGGGTCTCGGTGGCCGCCTACTGGTTAGAGAACCGCAATTTCGCCCTCGACGGCATGCGCCGCCTGGTCATGCCCTTCGCCTGCGCGGCAAGCGTGCTGCCGCTGGTGTTCCCCGGCAGCCTGCTGCAACTGAACAGCCAGTCGCCGGCTTTCGGCTGGCACGTCGCGGTCGCGGTGCTGGCCTACAGCACCCTGACCATCGCCGCCTTCCACGCGGTGCTGATGGCCCTGCAGGAGGCGCGGCTGCACACGCGCGCCGCCCGCGGCGGCTGGCTGGGCAGCACCCTGGACCAGCTGCCGGCGCTGCTGACCATGGAAAAACTGCTGTTCCGCGTCATCTGGATCGGCTTCATCCTGCTCAGCCTCACCGTGCTGTCGGGCGTGGTGTTCTCCGAACAGCTGTTCGGCAGCGCCCTGCGCCTCGACCACAAGAGCGTGTTCGCGCTGCTGTCCTGGCTGCTGTTCGCCGCGCTGCTGGCGGGCCGCCGCTGGCAAGGCTGGCGCGGCAAGACCGCGCTGCGCTTCACGCTGGCCGGCTTTGCCACGCTGGCGCTGGCCTACGTCGGCAGCCGCTTCGTGCTCGAAGTCGTCCTGCACCGGGGGCTGGCATGAGCCGCATCCTGTTCTGGATCCTGCTGGTCGGGCTGGTGGTCATGGCCGTTCGCGCCAAGCTCAAGTCCTTGCATGCGCGCCAAAAGCCGCCGCATGAGCCGCCGCCGCAGCAACCGGTGGCGGAAATCGAAAACATGACCCAGTGCGCGCACTGCGGCCTGCACTTCCCGGCCTCCGAAGCGGTGCACGCCGACGGCCACGACTACTGCTCGCCGGGCCACGTGCGCCTGCCGCCGCGGTAGGCCGGCCGATGCCGTTCTCCGTTTCGCCCAAGGCGGCGCTGTCGCGCGAAGCGCGCACGACCCTGTGGCGCTCGCTCCAGACCTTCACCGTCACCCGCACCGTCATCGCGCTGGTGCTGCTGCTCTACCTGGGCGTGCGCATGACCGGCGGCGGCATGCGCATGGATGCGGCGAATTCCCGCACCTGCCTGTTCTACCTGGCCGCGGCGCTGGTGTTCGGCGCGCTCGGCGCCTGGTGGCGGCGCCGCTTCGCGCTGCAGCTGGGCTGCCAGGTGGCGCTCGACCTGGCCGTGATCTCCTTGCTCTACCTGGAAGCCGGCGGCATGCGCAGCGGCCTGGCGATCCTGTACCTGTTCCCGCTGGCCGGCGCCGCCATCCTGGCGCCACTGACGCTGGCCTTGTTCTCGAGCGCGGTCGCCACGATGTTCCTGCTGCTGGAAGCCACCTGGCAGGTGTTCATGCAGGAGCGCCAGCCGCCGCTGATGCAGGCGGGCCTGTACGGCGCCGCCTTCTTCGCCGGCACGCTGGTAGTCAACCGGCTGGCGGCGCGCCTGATCAAGCAGGAGGAACTGGCGGCGCAGCGCGGCATCGACCTGCGCATCCAGCAGGCGATCAACGGCATCGTCATCGCCGACGTCGGCGACGGCATCCTGGTGGCCGGCGACGACGGTGCGGTCTTCACCGGCAACCCGGCGGCGCGCCGCATGCTGGGCCTGGAAGGGGAGGCGGCCGGTTTCCGGCTCGGCGAGGCGCCGGGACTGGAACCGCTGGCCCAGGCCTTCTGCGCCTGGCTCGGCGCGCCGGTCGAGGGCGCTTCCTTCGTCACCGTCAAGCCCTACCAGGAAGACAGCGGTCCGTTGCGCGGCCGGCGCGACCAGCCGGTGCACCTCAAGCTGCGCTTTGCGCGCGTGGACACGCTCGATGTGGCGCTGGGTCGCAGCGTGGTGTTCATGCAGGACGTCAGCGCCATCGAAAACCAGGCGCAGCAGCTCAAGCTGGCCTCGATGGGACGCCTGACCGCCAGCATCGCACACGAGGTGCGCAATCCGCTGTCGGCCATCGGCCACGCCACCGCGCTGCTGGCAGAAGACCTGCACGGCCCGGCCGAGGTGCGCCTGCTGAAGATCATCGGCGACAATGTCACGCGCGTGAACCGCATGGTGGAAGATATCCTGCAGCTGTCGCGCAAGGTGCAGCCGAACGGCGAACCGCTGCAGCTGGCCCCTTTTCTCGCCGAGCTGAAGGCCGAGTTCTGCGAAACCCACGGCCTGGCCGAGGATATCGTTGAAATAGGCGATGCCGGCCCGAGTGCGGTGCGCTTCGATCCGCTGCACCTGCACGAAGTGCTGCTCAACCTGCTCGGCAACGCGGTGCGCTATGCCAGCCGTGCCCCTGCCAGTATCCGCATCTTCCCGGCGCTCGATGCCGCCGGCCGCATCGAGCTGCATGTGCAGGACGACGGCCCGGGCATCACGCCGGAAGTGCGCGCCCACCTGTTCGAGCCCTTCTACACGACCTCGAGCAAGGGCACCGGCCTGGGCCTGTACCTGGCGCGCGAGTTGTGCCTGAACAACGACGCGAAGCTCGACTACGAATACCGCTTCGATGCCGCGGCCACCGGGCCACGCCGGGCCAGCGGGCGCTTCGTGATCAGCTTTTCGCAGCCGGCCCAGCCAGCTGCCGCCTATATATAGAGAGGACCCATGACCGCACCCCGCATCCTCGTGGTCGACGACGAAGCCGACCTACGCGAACTGCTCGAGATCACCCTGCTCAAGATGGGGCTGGACGTCGACAGCGCCGCCACGCTGCGCCAGGCGCGCGGCCTGGTCGACGAGCACGACTATGCGCTGATCCTCACCGACATGCGCCTGCCGGACGGCCTCGGGCTGGAACTGGTGCGCGAAGTGGCGGCTGCGCACAAGGGTACGCCGATCGCCGTGATCACGGCCTACGGCAGCGCCGAGAACGCGGTGGTGGCGCTCAAGGCGGGCGCCTTCGACTACATCTCGAAACCGGTGGCGCTCGACGCGCTGCGCGTGATGGTGCGCTCCGCGCTGAAATTATCCGAGACGCCGGCGCCGCTGCCTGATGGCGCCGCGCCCGGCTCGCGCATGATCGGCGCATCAAGCGCGATGCAGTCGCTGCGCGCGCAGATCGGGCGGCTGGCGCGCTCGAACGCGCCGATCTCGATCACCGGCGAGTCGGGCAGCGGCAAGGAACTGGCCGCGCGCGAGATCCACGCCCAGAGTTCGCGCGCCGGCAAGCCCTTCGTGGCGGTGAACTGCGGCGCGATTCCCGAAACCCTGATGGAGGCCGAGTTCTTCGGCTACCGCAAGGGCGCGTTTACGGGGGCCGGCGAGGAGCGCGACGGCTTCTTCCAGGCTGCCAACGGCGGCACCCTGATGCTCGACGAAGTGGCCGATCTGCCGCTGCCGATGCAGGTCAAGCTGCTGCGCGCTATCCAGGAACGGCGCGTGCGCAAGATCGGCGCGACCATCGAAGAAGCGGTGGACGTGCGCATCATCAGCGCGACCCACCAGGACCTGGCCAGGTGCGTCGAGCAGGGCAGGTTCAGGCAGGATTTGTTCTACCGCCTGAACGTGATCGAATTGTCGCTGCCGCCGCTACGCGAACGCATCGACGACCTGGCGCCGCTGGTGGACGCGATCCTGGCGCGCCTGGCCGGTCCCGGCCAGGCCAGGCTGGGCCCGGGCGTGCTGGATGCGCTGCGCGCCTATTCCTTCCCGGGGAATATCCGCGAACTCGAGAACGTGCTGGAGCGGGCGCTGGCATTCGCGAACGACGGCGTGATCGAAGTGGGGGATCTGTCGCTCAAGGCGGCGCGCCCGGGCGATGCGGCCGTGCGCGAGCCGGCTCCGGCGCCGATGATCGTGCCGGAACCGGAGCCCGACCCCGTACCGCAGGCGACCCAGGCGCCTGCCGGTCCGGCGATGCTCGGCCCCAACGGCCTGCCCGCCAACCTGCCCGAGTACCTGAGCCAGGTCGAGCGCGACATCATCGGGCGCGCCCTGCAGCAGACCCAGTTCAACCGCACCCAGGCCGCGGCGCTGCTGGGGATCAGCGTACGCCAGTTGCGCTACCAGATGCAGAAGCTGGACATTTGCGCGCCCGACGACAACGTTTGAGATTTCTATATGTAGGGTGGGCGGGTCCCCCGCCCACGCGGTGATCGATATCAGCTACGTTGTCGTGCCGGATGATCTCGCTGCAAACGATCACCGCGTGGGCGGCATAGCCGCCCACCCTACAAGAGCAAAACAGGCGTGTCATCCTGTTGTCTTTTCGCCAGTGCAAAATGCACAAGAATGATGCGCCGGGCATGCGCTTGATGAAGGCTTGAGCAAGGATCTGGAGCAAGGTTAGTGCTCACTCACCGCATACTGCCCGTCGTTCTGGTCATACTGGCTTGTCAAGCCTGTGCACCAAAAAAAACGCAAAATATTAGCGACTTCTTTACTTGCCGTGACCTGGGTCAGGTACTACAATTAGTCTCGTATCAAGATCGAACACTAGATGTAGTGGTAGTGAACCGAAAGCAACTAGGATTCAGGTTCGACTTGAAGCTTGCTCTGCAAGCGACTGATTCAACAGCGATTTCACCCTGCCGCATTGACTTTTTCCATGCTTGCCAGCGAGGAGCTCCAGCTGGCGGGGTATCGCTTTGCTTAAAACAAACCACGGCAGGTACCCGCTGCTCACTGGAGGCTCAATGCAAACAGCACAAGACATTTCGATCAATCCACACGTCACCCCAGGCGCGTCGGCCACGACCACGCCTGCAGAGATCGTTGCGCGTGGTGACTACCGGGTTATCCGCCGTAACGGCGCCGTGGTCGCTTTCGAGCCGCACAAGATCTCGGTCGCCATGACCAAGGCTTTCCTCGCCGTCGCCGGCGGGCAGGGCGCCGCATCGGCCCGCATCCGCGAGCTGGTGGAACAGCTGACCAACAACGTGGTGGCCGCGCTGGTGCGCCGCCAGCCGAACGGCGGCACCTTCCACATCGAAGACGTGCAGGACCAGGTCGAACTGTCGCTGATGCGCTCGGGCGAGCATGACGTCGCGCGCGAATACGTGCTGTACCGCGCCAAGCGCATGGAAGAACGCAAGGCCGCCAAGGAAGCTCTAGGGGGTACCGCCGTGGCCGCACCGCAGATCAATGTGGTCGACGGCGGAGAGCGCCGCCCGCTGGACGTGAACGACGTCCACGCCCTGGTCAACGCCGCCTGCTCGGGCCTGGAAAAGCATGTCGACGCCGACGCCATCGTCGCCGAGACCCTGAAGAACCTGTACGACGGCGTGCCGGTCGAGGAGCTGCACAAGTCGGCCATCCTGGCCGCCCGCGCCCTGATGGAAAAAGACCCGGCCTACAGCCAGGTCACCGCGCGCATCCTGCTGCACACCATCCGCAAGGAAGTCTTCGGCCGCGAAGTGCCGCAAGCCGGCGCCGCGCTCGAGTACATCACCTACTTCCCGCAATACATCGCCAAGGGCATCCAGAACGAGCTGCTGGACGAAGCGCTGGGCACCTACGACCTCGAGCGCCTGGCCAAGGCCATCGTCGCCGACCGCGACCTGCAGTTCGGCTACATCGGCCTGCAGACCCTGTACGACCGCTACTTCCTGCACGTGCGCGAAACCCGCATCGAAATGCCGCAGGCCTTCTACATGCGCGTCGCGATGGGCCTGGCCCTGCGCGAAGCCGACCGCGAAGCGCGCGCCATCGAGTTCTACAACCTGCTGTCGTCGTTCGACTTCATGAGCTCGACCCCGACCCTGTTCAACTCGGGCACCCGCCGCTCGCAGCTGTCCTCGTGCTACCTGACCACCGTCGGCGACGACCTGGAAGGCATCTACGACGCCATCAAGGAAAACGCGCTGCTGTCGAAGTTTGCCGGTGGCCTGGGCAATGACTGGACCCCGGTCCGTGCACTGGGCTCGCGCATCAAGGGCACCAACGGCAAGTCGCAGGGCGTGGTGCCGTTCCTGAAAGTGGTCAACGATACCGCCGTGGCGGTGAACCAGGGCGGCAAGCGCAAGGGCGCGGTCTGCGCCTACCTGGAAACCTGGCACATGGACATCGAGGAGTTTCTCGACCTGCGCAAGAACACCGGCGACGACCGCCGCCGCACCCACGACATGAACACCGCGAACTGGATTCCCGACCTGTTCATGAAGCGTGTGATGGAAAAGGGCCACTGGAGCCTGTTCTCGCCGAGCGAAACCCCGGACCTGCACGACCTGGTGGGCAAGGCCTTCGAAGAAGCCTACGTCGGCTACGAAGCCAAGGCCGCGCGCGGCGAAATGACCGTGTACAAGAAGATCGAAGCGCTCGACCTGTGGCGCAAGATGCTGTCGATGCTGTTCGAAACCGGCCACCCATGGATCACCTTCAAGGATCCGTGCAACATCCGTTCGCCGCAACAGCACGTCGGCGTGGTGCACTCGTCGAACCTGTGCACCGAGATCACGCTGAACACCAGCGCCGACGAGATCGCCGTCTGCAACCTGGGCTCGGTGAACCTGCCGCAGCACATGAAGGGCGACGGCCTGGACCACGCCAAGCTGCAGAAGACCATCCGCACCGCGATGCGCATGCTCGACAACGTCATCGACATCAACTACTACGCCGTCGACAAGGCGCGCAATTCGAACATGCGCCACCGTCCGGTGGGCATGGGCGTGATGGGCCACCAGGACTGCCTGCACATGATGCGCGTGCCGTTCGCGTCGGAGCAGGCGGTGCAGTTCGCCGACACCTCGATGGAAGCCGTCTGCTACTACGCCTACCTGGCCTCGACCGAACTGGCCGAAGAGCGCGGCCGCTACGAGACCTACGCAGGTTCGCTGTGGGACCGCGGCATCCTGCCGCAGGATTCGATCAAGCTGCTGGCGGAAGAGCGCGGCGGCTACCTGGAGCAGGACACCAGCGCATCGATGGACTGGACCCCGGTGCGCGAGCGCATCAAGCAGTTCGGCATGCGTAACTCGAACTGCGTGGCGATCGCCCCGACCGCGACCATCTCGAACATCATCGGCGTGTCGGCCTGCATCGAGCCGACCTTCCAGAACCTGTACGTGAAGTCGAACCTGTCGGGCGAATTCACCGAGATCAATGCGTACCTGGTGCGCGACCTGAAGGCGCGCGACCTGTGGGACGAAGTCATGATCGCCGACCTGAAGTACTTCGACGGTTCGCTCTCCAAGATCGACCGCGTGCCGCAAGACCTGCGCGACATCTACGCCACCGCGTTCGAAGTCGAGCCGAAGTGGCTGGTGGAACAGGCGTCGCGCCGCCAGAAGTGGATCGACCAGGCCCAGTCGCTCAACATCTACATGGCCGGCGCCTCGGGCAAGAAGCTGGACGAAACCTACAAGCTGGCCTGGCTGCGCGGCCTGAAGACCACCTACTACCTGCGCACCATCGCCGCGACGCACATGGAGAAGTCGACCACCCGCACCGGCGCGCTGAACGCGGTGTCGGTCTCGGGCGGCCTGACGGGCGGCCACGCGGCGCCGGCCTCAGTTGCTTCGCCATCGGCGGCGGCACCCGCAGCCTCCGCTCCGGAAGTGGTGGACGGCGCCGCCTGCTACCTGCGTCCGGGCGACGCCGGCTTCGACGAGTGCGAAGCTTGCCAGTAAGCTGCCAATAATCGGCAAGCAAGTGTAAGCCAGCCGCGACGCTGGCTTACACCGTTAACCTCAAAACCGTCGTTCCCGCGAAGGCGGGAAACCAAGTTTGCCAGCACGGCACCGCGCTTGGATTCCCCGCGAGAACGACTTGAAACGAACACCGGCCGTCCGCCCTGCGCGGACGCAGCCACGAAAGAAGGAAGAACACCATGCTCTCTTGGGACGACGAACAAACCACCGCACCAGCCCCGCGCGCACCGCAAGCCGCCGGCGAAGCCGCCCCTGCCGCCGCCGAAGTCGCCAAGCGCGTCAACGCCGACGACAAGCGCATCATCAACGGCCAGACCGACGTCAACCAGCTGGTGCCGTTCAAGTACAAGTGGGCCTGGGACAAGTACCTGGCCGGCTGCGCGAACCACTGGATGCCGCAGGAAGTGAACATGCAGCGCGACATCGAGCTGTGGAAGAGCCCGAACGGCCTGTCGGAAGACGAGCGCCGCCTGGTCAAGCGCAACCTCGGCTTCTTCGTCACCGCCGACTCGCTGGCCGCCAACAACATCGTGCTGGGCACCTACCGCCACATCACCGCGCCGGAATGCCGCCAGTACCTGCTGCGCCAGGCCTTCGAGGAAGCGATCCACACCCACGCCTACCAGTACATCGTCGAGTCGCTGGGCCTGGACGAGCGCGAGATCTTCAACGCCTACAACGAGATCGCGTCGATCCACGACAAGGACCAGTTCCTGATCCCGTTCATCAACGTCCTGACCGACCCGGAATTCAAGACCGGCACCCTGGAAACCGACCAGCAGCTGCTGAAGTCGATCATCGTGTTCGCCTGCCTGATGGAAGGCCTGTTCTTCTACGTCGGCTTCACCCAGATCCTGGCGCTCGGCCGCCAGAACAAGATGACCGGCGCCGCCGAGCAGTACCAGTACATCCTGCGCGACGAGTCGATGCACGTGAACTTCGGCATCGACCTGATCAACACGATCAAGATGGAAAACCCGCAGCTGTGGACCCCGGCCTTCCGCGAAGAGCTGAAAGCCCTGTTCCTGCAGGCGGTCGAACTCGAATACCGCTACGCGGAAGACACCATGCCGCGCGGCGTGCTGGGCCTGAACGCCCCGATGTTCAAGGGCTACCTGCGCTTCATCGCCAACCGCCGCGCCGTGCAGATCGGCCTGGACCAGCTGTTCCCGAACGAAGAGAACCCGTTCCCGTGGATGAGCGAGATGATCGACCTGAAGAAGGAGCGTAACTTCTTCGAAACGCGCGTGACCGAGTACCAGACCGGTGGTGCGCTGAGCTGGGACTGATCCAGTCTTCTTGAGCTTCGCCAGAACCCGGCTGCCAGCGATGGCTGCCGGGTTTTTTCATTCCAGGTCAGGTCTGTGCTAACTTTGCATGCGCCCCCGCCAAGCCACCATGAAGGAACGATGCCAGCCATGAGCCCGGAACAAGCCGACCAACTGCTCCAGACCTTGAAAGCCCGCTTCGACAAGAACATGCAGCGCCACCCGGGACGCGCATGGTCCGAGGTAGCGGCCAGGCTCGAAGGCCAGCGGGCCGCATTGCATGCGCTGGCGGAAATGGAAGCCACCGGCGGGGAGCCGGACGTCATCTGCATCGAGGAGGGAAGTGAAAGCATCGTCTTCTGCGACTGCTCTCCCGAGACGCCGCTGGGGCGCCGCAGCATCTGCTACGACCGCGCCGCGCTGGCAGCACGCAAGGAAAACAAGCCGAAGAGCAGTGCCGAAGAGATGGCCGCCGCCATGGGCGTCAGCCTGCTGACCGAAGACCAGTATCGCGCCTTGCAGCAGCTGGGCGAATTCGACCGCAAGACCTCAAGCTGGATTGCTACGCCGGCGGAGGTCCGCAAGCTGGGCGGCGCGCTGTTCTGCGACCGCCGCTATGGCAGGGTATTCACGTATCACAACGGCGCCGAATCCTATTACGCTGCGCGAGGTTTTCGCAGCCTGCTCACCATCTGAAAAACGGCAAACGGAGCATCGTGCCACCCAAGGCCGCGTTCAGCCGATCCGACAGCCTCTTACTGCTGGCGCTTCTTTTCTTCTTTCTTGACCTTCTTCGCTTCCTTTTTTTCCTTGACGGTTTTCGCCGGTTCTTTCTTGGTGGCTTTCTTTGCGTCCTGGTTCTTACTCATATATTGGTCCCATCATTGGTTCATTGTTGATTAAGTGCGCCAAGCCAGGTAGCAGCTATTTCGAGTGATTCATTGCGCCGGCCAGGATCCCGATTTTCCGGTGTTGCCTGAGCCGGCCAGGGCCTGCTTTAGCCCTTCATCCGCACCACGCCATCGACGATCTTGACGTGATCGCCGCCCTGCCACGCGGGCTGGCCCGCCTGTGCCACGGTCCGGCTCGATCCATTGTCCATGCGCACCGTGGTTTCATAGCTGCGCGTCGACTTCGCGTGCTTTTCGATCTGGTTGCCGGCAAAGGCGCCCCCGATGGCGCCGACCACGGTCATGGCTTCCTTGCCGTGGCCGCCGCCGACCTGGTTGCCCAACAGGCCGCCCACCACGGCGCCGCCCGCCGCACCGAGCCCGCTACCGTCGCCGCGGGTGGTGATGGCGCGGAACGATTCCACGACGCCGCAGTTCTGGCAAGCGAGGGCTGGCGCCCGGCGCACCGGCTCGGCGCGCGGTGCGCGATGCACGACGGGGGAGGGCGCGCGCTGGGCCTGCACCTTGTCGGCCGCTGGGGCGGCACTCAGCATCGTGACCGTATTGTCGGCATCCCGGCTGGCCCCGTTCGACATCGGGATCCAGCCCAGCACGGCTGCGGTTCCGGTCAGGCAAAGCAGCACGACGGCGGCACTGGCAGCGATCATCATCGGATGGGCACGGTTTTTTGAAACACTGGCAAGAGGCATGTTCATGGTGATGTCTTTCTGGTGAAGTCAATATCAGGAGGGGAGTGCAAGAAACAATTCTGTCGGTGCAGCGTTATCCGCTAACTGCTTGCGGCCTTCCGTGGCTTAGCGCGCACAGCCCGAACCGTTTAAAAAAGGGAGAGCGGCAATTTTCTTTGCGATAAAAAAAACGCAAGGGATGCAATAAGACCAGCCATGCTGCTGGAAGGCCCAGACCAGGGCCACGACGCTCGACGTCGCCAGCAGCACGGTGGGGGAGGAAAACGGGCTAGGCCAATGGAAGGAACAGGGAGCGCTTGTCGCGCCGATGGTGGTGGTGGTGCCAGTTGCGTGGTGCATAGCTGCTTTCTTTGAACTTTTCCGGCGCTTCGAGGCATGAGGCTCATGCCGAGCAGGAAAAGCTGGAGGCGCATCATTGCAGCGGCTCCTGCAAACCCGACTATCGCTGCTGGCAAGCCGCCATTCCGTTCGGTACCGCGCACAGACTGCGGAAATTTCTAATTCACATTTGTGTAGGTGTTATGCCTGCCGCGTGCTACCCTGCGTCGTCCATCCATGCCTCCTCACCAGCGAGCACGCAGCACGCGTCCATGCAAGACCCCAACCAGAATCACCTCCTCGCCGCCTTGCTCGACGCAGAATTCGATCGCCTGGCCCCCCATCTCGAGTGTGTCCGCTTGCTGCTGGGCGATGTACTGTCTGAATCCGGCGGGACGCTCGATTACGTCTACTTTCCGACCACCGCCATCATTTCGATCCATTACCTGCTCGAGAACGGCGGCTCATCGGAAATCGCGGGCGTCGGTAACGAAGGGGTCCTGGGCGTCGCACTGTTCATGGGCGGCAGCACCACGCCGAGCCGTGCCGTGATCCAGACCGGCGGCTTCGGATATCGCCTGCCGGTGCGCATCCTGATGGAAGAATTCAACCGCGCAGGCCCGGTGATGCGCCTTCTCTTGCGCTACACGCAGGCCTTGCTTACCCATATGTCGCAGACGGCAGTCTGCAACCGCCACCATACCGTGGAGCAGCAACTGTGCCGCTGGCTGCTGCTCACGCTCGACCGCCTTGGCGCGGGCGAACTCACGATGACGCAGGAACTCATCTCGAACATGCTGGGCGTGCGGCGCGAAGGCGTCACCGAAGCCGCCGGCCGGCTGCAGGGGCATGGATATATCAGCTGCCGGCGTGGCCACATCACCGTGCTCGACCGGGCCGGCCTGGAGCGGCAGGTATGCGAGTGCTACGGCGTGGTCAAGAAGGAGTTCGCCCGCTTGCTGTCCGACGTGCGGCAACGCCAGAGCGCCGCCACCGCGCGCCGTGTCGCCTGACGGCGGCGGTCCACCACCACATTCCGGGCAGCTCGGCAGTCACCGGACATTCAATCGCCTCATGCAAAATACCAGTCAATTTTCCCTTGAGCGCCTTATTGCGGCCGGTTTCACCGCCACGCTGGCCGTTCTGCTCGGGGTCAGCGCATTCGCGTTCCAGGCCGCAGAGGGAGGGGCGGCCACGACCCGCATCGGCGCCAGCCTGTGCGTGCTGTCTTGCTTCCTGGCCGGCCTGCTGTGGCTCGCGCGACGGCAGTCCATGCGGCGCATTGCGCTGGAGGCGAAGACGCCGTCCGCCGCCCTGCTGAAAACCGGGGCGCTGCAGGACGCGATTTTCAACAGCGTCAACTTCTCGAGCATCGCGACCGATGCCGAGGGGGTGATCCAGATCTTCAACGTCGGCGCCCAGCGCATGCTGGGCTATGCCCCGGGCGACGTGATCGACAGGCTCACGCCTGCGAACATTTCTGACGCACAGGAACTGGTCGAGCGTGCGGCCTCGCTCAGCAGCGAATTCGGCGCCAGCATCAGCCCGGGCTTCGAGGCACTGGTCTACAAGGCGCTGCGCGGCATCGAGGACATCTACGAGCTGACCTATATCCGGGCCGACCAGACGCGCTTTCCCGCCCTGGTGTCGGTGACTGCCCTGCGCGGCGCCGACAACCAGGTGATCGGCTTCCTGCTGATCGGCACCGACAATACGGCCCGCAAGAAGGCGGACGCCGCGCAGGCCCTGCTCGACCAGCGCCTGCGCGACCAGCAGTTCTACACGCGTTCGCTGATCGAATCCAACATCGACCCCTTGATCACGACCGACCCGCGCGGCATGATCAGCGACGTCAACAAGCAAACCGAAATGCTGACCGGCCGTACCCGCGACGAGCTGATCGGTGCGCCCTTCAAGAGCTGTTTCACCGAGTCGCAGCGTGCCGACGAGGCAATCAGCCGCGTCCTGCAGGAAGGCAAGCTGACCAATTATGAACTGACGGCGCTGGCGCGCGACGGGAAGCAGACCGTGGTCTCGTTCAACGTGACCACCTTCCACGACCGCGACGGCACCCTGCAGGGCGTCTTTGCAGCGGCGCGCGACGTCACCGAGCGCAAGCGCTTCGAGCACGCGCTGCAGGAGACCAATGCCGAGCTCGGCGCCGCCAGGGAAGCGGCCGACAAGGCCAACCTGGCGAAGTCGGAATTCCTGTCGAGCATGAGTCACGAACTGCGCACCCCATTGAATGCCGTGCTCGGCTTCGCCCAGCTGATGGAATCGGAAGTGCCGCCGCCGGAGCCGCGCCAGCAGCGTTCGATCGACCAGATCCTCAAGGGCGGCTGGTATCTGCTTCGCCTGATCAACGAGATCCTCGACCTGTCCATGATCGAGGCGGGCAAGGTGACGATGTCGCAGGAATCGATGTCGATCAACGATGTGCTGCAAGACTGCAAGGGCATGATCGAACCGCAGGCGAGCAAGCGCGGCATTGCGATGCGCTTCCCGGCGCCCGGGAATGTCTTCTATGTGCACGCCGACCGTACCCGGATCAAACAGGTCATGATCAACCTCCTGTCGAATGCGATCAAGTACAACAGCGCCGGCGGGAGTGTCGTCGTCGAGTGCGCCGACAGCGGCAAGGACCGCGTCCGGATCAGCGTCACGGACACCGGCGCCGGCCTGGCGCCGGATCAGCTTGCGCAGCTGTTCCAGCCGTTCAACCGCCTGGGCCAGCACGATAGTGCCGAGGAGGGCACCGGTATCGGGCTGGTGGTGACCAGGCAGCTGGTCGAACTGATGGGCGGGCAGATCGGCGTCGATAGTGTGGTCGGCAGCGGGACGGTGTTCTGGGTTGAATTCGCGGCATCGGCGCCGCCATGCCTGGTACTCGACAACATCGACGAAGACGCGCTGGAGCGGCGCCACGTCGCGGCCCAGGACGCGGCTGACCAGCCTACCTTGCTCTACGTCGAGGACAACCCGGCCAATCTTGCGCTGGTCGAACAACTGATCGCCCGCCGCGGCGATCTGAAACTGCTCACGGCGATCGACGCCTATCTCGGCATCGAGTTGGCCCGCGCCTACCTGCCGGACGTCATCCTGATGGACATCAACCTGCCAGGCATCAGCGGTTACGGAGCGCTCAAGCGCTTGCGCGACGATCCGGTGACGGCGCACATCCCGGTGCTGGCGCTGTCGGCCAATGCCGTGCCGCGTGACATCGAAAAGGGCCTGGAGGCAGGCTTCTTCCGTTACCTCACCAAGCCGATCCGCGTGCATGAATTCATGACCGCGCTCGACCTCGCCCTGGTGCATGCCGCCAGCAGCCGTCCGCTCCTGCCTGCCGAACAGACCCACTAACATGCCAACGATTATCCAGAGGATCCTCCATGCTTGAAGCCACCGACATCCTGAGCGCAGGCATCCTGATCGTGGACGACCAGGAAGTGAACGTCATGTTGCTCGAGCAAATGTTGCGCAACGAGGGCTACCGGAACATCACGACGACCCAGGATCCGCGCGCGGTCTGCGAGCTGCACGCGCGCCAGCGCTTCGACCTGATCCTGCTCGACCTGCAGATGCCCGAGATGGATGGCTTCGAGGTGCTCGACGCGCTCAAGAAGATCGAACCGGGCAGCTATCTGCCGGTGCTGGTCATCACCGCCCAGCCGGCCCACAAGCTGCGCGCCCTGAAGGCGGGGGCCAAGGACTTTGTCAGCAAGCCCTTTGACTTTGTCGAAGTGCAGACCCGTATCCACAATATGCTCGAAGTGCGCCTGCTGTACCGCAGGCTGGCCGATCACAACCGCCTGCTCGAGCAGGCTGTGCTCGAACGCACCGCCGAGTTGCGCCTCAGCGAAGCACGTTTCCAGCGCTTTACCGAACTGTCGTCGGACTGGTACTGGGAACAGGACGCCAGCGGAAAGCTGACACAGTTTTCCGGTCCGGTCGCAGAAATGCTCGGCATCAGCCAAGGCGCGAGCCCCGACGAACTGGCGGCGGCCGGCTGGAACGTCCAGGAACGGGAGACACTCGACGCCAGGATCGCCAACCGGGAACCCTTCCTCGACTTTATCTATAGCCGTACCTTGCCGGATGGCCGCATCCAGTTCCTCCAGGTCAGTGGTGAGCCGATGTTCGACGCCAGCAGCGCGTTTGCCGGATACCGGGGCATCGGACTGGACGTCAGCGAGCGCATGCGCCGCGCCTGAGCTACTTGCACGTCATGCGCATGGCCGAATGTTCGGTTCCGAACGGAGCCGCGTCAAACAACAGACCATGATGGTGGTTCTCTCCACTACCGCCCCGCCTGCGTCGACCTGACACCGGCGGCCCCCCCGGTCGATCCTTCACCCGCCACGCGGAACCTGTGCCCGATGCCGTCGGGCCGTTCCGCGCTGCGCCGCGCTTTCCGACCGAAACCAAGGAGACAAGCATGATTTTGATTGCAGACGATGATTCGGACTTCGCCGAAAACTGTTCGATGATGCTGGAATTGCATGGCTACGACGTCAACATCGTACCGAATGGCGCACAGGCGCTGGACAGGATTTCTTCCCGACAGCCGGAACTCCTCATTTCCGATTGCTCTATGCCCGGCATGGGCGGCCTCGAACTGAGCAAGCAAATCAGGGCCAGCGCCGCCGCCAAGGACGTGCCCATCTTGCTGATGAGCGGTTCGCTCCAATGCCAGGTCGCGCCCGGAAAGAGTTACGACGCTTTCCTGCGCAAGCCCTTCCTCGCGGAAGATTTATTACTGCAGGTGCGCAAGCTGCTGCAGCGCAGCGCCGGCGCCAGCCGCGGCGACAAGGGATACACATGAAATTATCAGATTTTATCCGGACCCATCTCGAAAGCATCCTGCAGGAGTGGGAAGATTTTGCTTCGACCATGGAGCCACTGGCGGAGGCCAACAAGACCGAGTTGCGCGATCACGCGGCGGCCGTCCTGAAAGTGGTCGCCTCCGACCTGGACACGCCGCAGGCGGAGCATGAAAGCATCGCCAAGTCCAAAGGCCTTGGGCCACAAGCAAGCGCCGATACGGCGGCCGAGATCCACGCCTCCGACCGCGTCGCTTCGGGCTTTACCGGCGAACAGGTCATGGCCGAATACCGGGCACTGCGCTCGAGTGTCCTGCGCTTGTGGGCGCGCCAGGTCGAGATCACCACCGCCGACGACATCCAGGACATGATCCGCTTCAACGAGTCGATCGACCAGGCGCAGACGGAATCGATGGCGCGCTACGCGAAAATGCTGCGCGAAGCCCAGAACCTCTTCCTTGCGATCCTGGGTCACGATGTTCGCACACCGCTCGGTGCGATCAGCATGGGCGCGCAGGTATTGTTGCAGGACCAGAGCTTGCCCTCGAAAGCGCTGAAGGTCGGCCTGAGGATCTTCAACAGCTCGAAGCGGATGGACACGATCGTCCGGGACCTGCTTGATTTTTCGACGACCCACCTGGGCGACGGCATACCGGTCGATCCCCATACCGTCGACCTCGGTGAAATTTGCCTTGGCGTGGTGGAGGAAGCCCGCACCTTCCACCCGGATCGCAAGATCGATCTGGTGGTGGAGGGCGACGTGACCGGCGCCTGGGACGGGGCCCGTATCTCCCAGGCCTTCTCCAACCTGATCTCGAATGCGGTGCAGCACGGCCGGCCCGATAGCGCAATCGGGATTGCGCTGCGCGGTTTCCCGGATGCGGTGAGCTACGAAGTGAAGAACGAAGCCGAGCCGATTCCGCCGGCCAAATTGCGCACCCTGTTCGATCCTGTGAAGCGCTTCGCGATCCGTCCCGCAAACGAGCGTGTCGCATCCAGCACCCAGAACCTGGGACTGGGCCTGTATGTCGTCAAGCAGATCGTGGTAGCGCACGAAGGCGAAGTGTCGGTGAGATCGAACGAGCTCGACGGCGTGGTTTTTTCCGCACGGCTGCCGCGGCTGCATCCGCTGCGCAGGAACGATGATTGATGTAAGCGCTGTACGAGCAGCACGCATCGACAAGTTTCGCCTATGATGGCGCTTTGTCCAGTTCGACGAGGAGACCTCCCTTGCAAGCCAAGACCCTGACGCTGCATGCCGCGCTGCTCGCCAGCCTGGCAGCGGTATCCGCTGCCCATGCCGCGCCCGCGGCCACCGCCGGCCACACCACCTTCCAGAACAACTGCGCCAGCTGCCACAGCGTCGACGCTAGCCTGTCCTCGCGCGCCGGGCCGGGCCTGTTCCGCGTGCTCGGCCGCAAGGCAGCCGGCGTCCCTGGCTATAACTACTCGCAGGCGCTGACCAAGGCCGGCGCCGCCGGCAAGACCTGGACCCGCGAAGAACTCGACGTCTTCCTGGCCGACCCCGCCAGGAACGTCCCCGGCACCACGATGCCGGTCGGCGTCCCCGACAAGCAGACCCGCGCCGCGCTGGTCGACTACCTCGCCACCCTGCAGGGCGCCGTCACGGCGGCCGCGCCGGCGAAGGCCGCGACGCCACTGGAGCGCAGCGGTTCGTATGACGACAACCAGCCCGGCCGCATCCACCACATCAAGCTCACCGACATGCCGCCGCCCTTCGCCACGAGCAGCGCCGGCAACGGCCCGCGCGTCGAAGCGCGTCCGAACGGCAGCATGCCGACCGTGCCGCAGGGCTTCGCGGTGAGCATCTATGCCACCGACGCCGACAAGCCGCGCCTGCCGCTGCGCGCGCCGAACGGCGACATCTTCCTGGCCGCCACCGCCAAGGGCGAGATCAAGCTGCTGCGCGCGAAGGAAGGGCAGCAAGCTGCCACGCCCGAGGTCTTCGCCACCGGCTTGAGCCGCCCCTACGGCATGGCCTTCTGGCCGTCCGGCGCCAACCCGCAATACCTGTACGTCGCCAACGTCAATTCGGTCGTGCGCATTCCCTACCGCAACGGCGACCTGAAAGCGCGCGCCACCCCGGAAACCGTGGTGGCGCAGCTGTCCGACACCAGCGGCGGCCACACCACCCGCACCCTGGCCTTCTCGAACGACGACAAGACCCTGCTGCTGTCGATCGGTTCGGCCACCAACGTCGCCACCGAGATCGGACCCAGGCCGCCCGAGCCGATCGCGCAATGGGAAGCCAGGCACGGGGTGGGCGCCAGCTGGGGCGTGGAGACCGACCGCGCCACCGTCATGGCCTTCGATGTCGACGGCAAGAACCGCCGAACCTACGCCACCGGCCTGCGCAACTGCGTCGGCATGCTGGTCTATCCCGGCACCGGCGACGTGATGTGCACCGTGAACGAGCGCGACGCGCTGGGCGACAACCTGCCGCCGGACTACCTGACGCGCGTGAAGCAGGGCGGTTTCTATGGCTGGCCGTGGTACTACATCGGCGCCAACGAAGACCCGCGCCTGGCTGGCCAGCGTCCGGACCTGAAGGGCAAGAGCATCGTGCCGGACGTGCTGATCCAGTCGCACTCGGCGCCGCTCGGCATGACGGTGTACACGGCGCCGAAGGGCGCGAAGAACGCCTTCCCCAAGGAGTACGAGGGCGACGTCTTCGTGGCCCTGCACGGCTCCTGGAACCGCGGCGTGCGCACCGGCTACAAGGTGGTGCGCGTCTTCATGAAGAACGGCGTGCCGACCGGGCAGTACCAGGACTTCATGAGCGGCATGGTGCTGAGCGACCGTGAAGTGTGGGGGCGCCCGGCCGGCGTCGCGGTGGCGCTTGATGGCGCGCTGCTGGTGGTCGACGACGCCGGCGGCACCGTCTGGCGCATTGCGCCGCAGCGCTGAAGCACGATCCGGAACCCGCGCTTTAAAAACCCGTCATAAGACGGGTTTTTTCATTGTTGAGCCCGGTCATCATCCGCATGCTGCGCCTGCACTAAGGTAAGCGGATGACCCACGACGGAGAGCGGCGATGAATGTTCGGGAAACCCCGCGTGCGGTGACACGCACGGTGGAATGGGAATTCGCCCAGTCGCGCTATGCCTCCGTGCTGGCCGACATCCCTGCCGCCCTGTTTCCCTACTGGGCGCAGGGTGCGCACGAGGAATTCCCCGGCATTCCGCGCGACGCGTCCTTCTATGCCCAGTCGGCCGAAGGCTTGATGATGTTCTTCGATTGCGTGGCCGCCGCCGAACGCCCCTGCGCCCTGCCTTCGCGCGCGGCCGATTCGGTCTGGCATGCATGGACGCGCATGAATGCGGCTGACCTCGACCGCTTCTGCATTCTTCACTTCGGCCGCACGATTCCGCACCTCGACCAGGCAGGGATGAAGGGAAGCATGGACGAAGCACTGGCCGCCTGCCTGGTGCAGGGGCGCCGGCGCGCGTCGAAGCCGGCCGCCGGGACCGACTTGCCGCGCCTGTTCACCCTGGACCAGCGGCTGGGCATGCCGCGCGGTTTCGCTTACGGCATCGTGGGCGGCCTGGTTGCCTGTTCAAGCCTCGATGAGCTCGGGCAGCCCGACGGGCGTCAACGCGTCCCGCATGCGCTGGCGCCGCAGGGCCTCCTGCGGGCCGGCCTGATCAGCCCAGCCGAGTTTGCCAAAGTTCGCGCCAGGGTGCGCGGTCCGGTACCTTCTCTCACGGATGCCACATGGGCCGTCGTCGGCGGCGATGCGGGGCTCGACGGCGACGGCGCGAGCGGGGACGGGGCTGTGTCGTGCGGCGCAGCCAGTGCCTGCGGCAGCGGCTGTGGCGGTGGTGGCTGCGGCGGGAGCTAAGCTCGCTGCCGTCCGGATGAGGTAGTTCGACGCGTACAAGGCTTGCGCCGCGCTGCCGGCGCCGCGGCTATCATGGGCCGGTCCGGCCGGTTGGCGCTGCGGTCTCGCGGCGGGCTTGGCCGCAGGAGAGCGCATGCTGGAGTCCTTCGCCCTGCACTACATTCCCGAATCCTTTTCCGTGGCCGGCCAGAAGCTGATGGGCCGCCAGTCGGCCGGCGTCGGCCTGCTGGGGGCGATCGGCCGGCACGAAGGCTTGCGCGAAGTCGGCTGCTTCGCGGCCGAGCGCTCGCATGCCGACGCATTCGAAGCCAGCCTGCGCGGCGAAGGCTTCGGCGGCGTGGTGGACTGGGTGCCGCCCTCGGCGCCGCAGCGGCTCGAGCGCTTCGGCTGCCTGTACCATCCCGGTCCCGGCATCGAGCGCCTGGCCTGGCGCAGGCTGGCGGCGGGCGAGCATCGCTACAGCCTGTGCGGCATCACGCACGCCACCGCCTCGCACGAGATGATGAGCATGGTCACCAGCCTGCTGGTCGCGCCGGTGCGCAGCTGGGACGCCATCGTCTGCACCTCGCGCGTGGCGCGCGACAGCCTGCGCGTGCTCATCGAGGCGCAGGCCGATTACCTGCGCACGCGGCTCGCGGCGCAGCGCTTCGAGCTACCCCAGCTGCCCCTGATTCCGCTCGGCGTGCATTGCGCCGGCCTGGTGCCGGACCCGGCGCGGCGCCAGGATGCCCGTGCGCGGCTCGGCATCGGCGCCGAGGATGTCGCCTTCCTGTACCTGGGGCGCTTGTCGGTGCATGCCAAGTCCCATCCGCAGCAGATGTTCACCGCGCTGGAGCGTGCGGAAAAGGGCGGGCGGCGCGTCCATCTGATCATCGCGGGCTGGTATGCGGGCGAAGCCGTCGAGGCCGCGTTCCGCGAAGCGGCGGCGCTGCTCTGTCCTTCGGTGCGGCTGGTCGAACTCGATGGCCGTGCGCCCGCCAACCAGCTCGATGCCTGGGCCGCCGCCGACGTGTTCACGTCGCTGGCCGACAACCTGCAGGAGACTTTCGGCCTGACGCCGGTGGAGGCGATGGCGGCCGGGCTGCCCAGCGTGGTCTCGGACTGGAACGGCTACCGTGACACGGTGCGCGACGGCGTCGACGGCTACCGCATCCCGACCGTGATGCCGGGACCGGGCGCGGGACTCGACCTGGCGCTGCGCTACGACGACGGGGTGGACAGCTTCGACATGTACTGCGGCCATGCGAGCCAGGCGGTGGCGGTGGATGGCGCGCTGCTGGCGCAGGCCTACGGCCGGCTGGTGCGCGACGCCGAGTTGCGGCGCCGGCTGGGAGAACAGGCGCGCAGCAGGGCGCGGGCCGAGTTCGACTGGACCGTGATCCTGGGGCGCTACCGCGCGCTGTGGGACGAACTCGACGAGCGGCGCCGCGCCGATCCGGTGCTGGCGCCGCCGCTGCCTGCGCGCGCCCCGGACCGTCCCGATCCGTTCCGGCTGTTCGCCAGTTACGCGACGCGGCCGCTCACGGCGGCCTCGCTGGTGGAGCTGACGCCGGAGGCATCGCTGGCGCTGGTCAACCAGTACCGCGAGCTGGCGGTCAACCGCTTTGCGTCGGCATCGCTGCCGACGCTCGAGGATTTCGGCCGCATGTTCGGCGCGATCGGGCCGCGGCCGGTGGAGGTGGAGGAGCTGGTCGACACGCTGGGACCCTGCGACCGGCCGACGCTGCTGCGCGGCCTGGCCTGGCTGTGCAAGATGGATTTGCTCAGGGTGGTCGAGTAGGGCGGCTTACGCCACTCGTGCGGCCGGCTTGCGGGCCGCCGCCGCGTCCAGGCTGTACGCACCGGCACCGAAGGCCACCACCTGCAGCAGGCCGCCGGCCATCGCGATGTTCTTCAGGAAGTGGATCAGCTGGTTCTGGTCGCCGAACGCGTTGTGGAACACCAGGGCGGTCAGCACCGAGAAGGCTGCCAGTACGGCGGCCACCAGCCGCGTCCTGACTCCCAGCGCCAGCATCACGCCGCCGCCCAGTTCGATCGCCACCGCGGCGACCAGGCCGAGCGTCGCGAACGGCAGTCCGCTGGAGGCGATGTAGCCGATGGTGCCGGCAGGCGCCAGCGCCTTGCCGATGCCGCTGAAGATGAAGATGGCGGCGAGCAGCACGCGGCCGATGGCCGGTGCGGCGGATTGGTCGATGCGTGCTTGCGTGATGGTGTTCATGGCGCTTCCTTTATCGAGTGTCGGTTCGGTTGTCCTGCGCAGCGTTCGTGCTGCGATGGAGTCATCGTAAGACGCGTCCATCGATCGGTGAAGCCTATATAATTCGATAAGACCTATCGAAGGAGTAGATGGATGCTCGACGCGCTCACCATGGACCAGTTGCGCACTTTCATTGCCGCGGCGGACGAGGGCAGCTTCTCCGCCGCAGGCCGCAAGCTGCGGCGCGCGCAGTCGGTCGTGAGCCACACCCTGGCCAAGCTCGAGCTGCAGGTCGGCCTCGCGCTGTTCGACCGCAGCGGACGCTATCCGCAGCTGACCGAAGCCGGCCGCGCGCTGCTGGAAGGGGCGCGCGACGCGGCCAGCAGCATGGATGCGTTCAAGGCGCGGGCGCGCACGCTGGCGGAAGGACTCGAACCCGAACTGGCCGTCGCCGTCGATGTCATGTTCCCGATCGCCACCCTCACCGGCGCAGTCCAGGCTTTCCACCGCCAGTTTCCGAGCACGCCCCTGCGCCTGTATGTCGAGGCGCTCGGCGCCGTGGTGCAGCCGCTGCTCGATGGCCAGTGCCGCATTGCGGTGATCGGATCGCTGCCCGACATCCCGCAAGGCTGCGCGTCCGAGTACCTGGCTGCGATTCCGTCGGCGATTGTCGCCGCGCCCGGACATCCGCTCGCCAACATCAAAGGCACTGTTTCGCGCGTGGCGATGTCAAAGCATGTGCAGCTGGTGCTCACCGACCGTTCGTCGCTCACCGCGGGCCGCGAGTTCGGCGTGATGTCGCCGCTGGTATGGCGGCTCGCCGATCTCGGCGCCAAGCATGCGTTCCTGCGCGCGGGACTCGGGTGGGGCAGTATGCCGCTGCATATGGTGGAACAAGATCTTGCCGATGGATCGCTGGTACAGCTTCGTCTCAAAGCGCATCCTTTGCTGGGTACGGCATTTTCGATGCACGCGATCTGGCTGAAAGACCAGCCGCCCGGACCAGCCGGAAGGTGGTTTGTCGATCGCTTGAAATGCGATTCGGTGTGATGGTTAACAGACATAGGCGAGACATGGGCGCATACGAATGCGCATACGCATGTTTGATTGTGTAAAACCTGATTCAATTTGCGGTGCTCCGGTTGCGCGCTCACAAAGTTTTCGTGTACTTTACGTGTTTGAATTTGTCAAAACGTGAACATGTGATATTGTCGCGTCCATCCGGGCAGTAATCGATCGAATAATAGGACACTGATTCAATCAGTATGCACTTAAGCTTAGCGAAAAGAACAAGCCGCACTGCCTGACCGAGTTCAGGCATGGCGGCTTTTTCTTTTCGCGCCCGCAAGGGTAGCGATGTGAAAACGCGTTGAGTCGGTTGCCTTACGACGTTGGCTGAAGTGCTGCAATCGTGAGGAGTTGCAGCAGTTCAGCCGGTGCCGGATTCATTGGCCCACATTGCATGGCGATGTGGTCCGATGAATAATTCGCCCGCCACTTCAGGGTGGGCGGGTTTTAAACCTTGGCGTATTTCTCATCGCAGATGAAGGAGAATCAAAATGGCAACCGCAAAGAAACCAGCAGCAAAAGCAGCAGCATCCGAGAAGCCGGCAGCAAAGAAAGCAGCCGCCGCGAAACCGGCAGCGAAGTCCAGTGCAAGCAAGGCAGCCGCCAAGCCGGCAGCCAAGCCTGCTGCTAAAGCTGCAGCAACCAAGACCACCGCCACCAAAGCGGCAGCGAAGCCGGCGGCAAAGCCTGCTGCAAAGAAAGCTGCAGCGAAGCCGGCAGCAAAAGCGGCAAGCAAGCCAGCAGCGAAGAAAGCAGCCGCTAAACCGGCAGCCAAGCCAGCAGCGAAGAAAGCAACCGCTAAACCGGCAGCCAAGCCAGCAGCCAAGAAAGCTGCAGCCAAGCCAGCAGCCAAGGCCGCTACAAAATCGGCAGCGAAGCCTGCGGCAAAGAAAGCTGCTGCTAAGCCAGCAGCCAAAAAAGCCGCTGCTAAGCCAGCAGCCAAGGCCGCCGCAACCAAATCGGCAGCCAAGCCTGCAGCAAAGAAAGCTGCTGCTAAGCCAGCAGCGAAAAAAGCCGCTGCTAAGCCAGCAGCGAAAAAAGCCGCTGCTAAGCCAGCAGCCAAGGCCGCCGCCACTAAATCGGCAGCCAAGCCTGCAGCCAAGAAAGCCGCGGCCAAGCCAGCAGCTAAAAAAGCCGCTGCAAAGCCAGCAGCCAAGGCCGCTACCAAATCGGCAGCCAAGCCAGCAGCCAAGAAAGCTGCCGCTAAGCCAGCAGCCAAGAAAGCTGCTGCCAAGCCAGCAGCCAAAGCCGCCGCCACTAAATCGGCAGCCAAGCCTGCAGCAAAGAAAGCCGCTGCTAAGCCTGCAGCTAAAGCCGCTACCAAATCGGCTGCAAAGCCGGCTGCAAAGAAATCGACCGCGACTAAAGCCGCCGCTAAACCTGCTGCAAAGAAAGCAGCTGCTCCAGCTAAATCGGCTGCACCAGCTAAAGCCGCCGCTCCGGCCAAGGCCCCAGCTCCAGCAAAATCGGCCGAAAAAAAAGTCACTACTCCGGTAAAAGCCGCCGCGCCGGCTAAATCCGCTGTAAAAACCGCTGCGACCAAATCGGCTGCTGCCAAGCCTGCTGCAAAGCCGGCCGCAAAAGCCGAAGCCAAGCCGGAAATGAAAGCCGAAGCGAAACCGGAAGCCAAAGCCGAAGCAAAACCGGAAGTGAAAGCCGATAGCAAGGCCGACACCAAATCCGATTCGAAAGCCGATACCAAGTCGGAATCGAAAGCCGAAGCCAAGCCGGAAGCGAAATCCGATTCGAAATCGGACAGCAAATCGGCAGCACCTGCTCCGGCAGCGAAAACCGCGCTGTCGCCGGCAGCTGCATGGCCATTCCCGACCAGCAGCCGTCCGTAATTCAGGCTCGATAGCGCGTCTTGCCTGGATCAGGCAAAATACCGCTGTGTGATCTTCACACAGCGGTTTTTTTTTGAGGAGCCTTCGTGCTGTCCATTCTCCAGTTTATCGTCGATACCGCTGCCGCCTTGCTGGGAGGGCTGCTCTTGCTGCGCTTCTGGATGCAGGCCACGCGCGTGCGTCCGCCGCAGCAGATCGGACAATTCACCTTCACCCTCACCGACTGGCTGGTGCTGCCGCTGCGGCGCCTGGTGCCGGGCATGCGAGGGTATGACTGGGCGAGCCTGATTGGCGCTTTCCTGGTGGTGCTGCTGGCCAGCTCGCTGTTGCTGGTGGCGGGGGCGGATGCGCACCTGGTGCTGCTGCAGGCCTTGTACCGCTTCCTGAACTGGATCCTGTACGGCTTCATGGCGCTGCTGATTATCGATGCGGTCTTCAGCTGGGTGAATCCGAATGCGCCGCTGGCGCCTTTCGTACATGCGCTGAATACGCCGATCCTGCGTCCGATCCGGCGCGTGGTGCCGCCGATCGGCGGAATCGATTTATCGGTGCTGGTGGCGCTGGTGCTGATCCAGATTATTCAGTTCGTGTTGAGGCAGGTGTTTTTCGGCTGACATGATTGAATGCGTTTCTGGCAGCGCACCAATAAAAAAATGGGTCCCGTGGGGACCCATTTTTTGTGCATCGTTGCTGATGTCGTTTAGCGGAACTTGTATCCGAACGCCGCCTCAAACTTCCGCTCGATCTGTTCCGGGGTAAAGCTGTGGTTCTGTCCACCGGTGCTGCCGATCTTGATCGCGCCCAGCAGGCTCGCGATGCGGCCGGTGGTCGGCCAGTCGAAGCCATTCGTGATCCCGTACAGCAAACCGGCGCGGTAGGCGTCGCCGCAGCCCGTCGGGTCGACGATGTCCTCGGCCTTCACCGCGGGGATGCGATGGTGCTCGCCGCTCGCGTAGATGTCCGAGCCTTCGCCGCCGCGCGTGATCACCAGCGCGTCCAGGCGCGCGGCGATGTCGGCCAGGCTCAGGCCGGTGCGGTCCATCACCACTTCGAATTCGTAATCGTTGCACGCCAGGTAGCTGGCTCCGTCGATGAAGCGGATCAGCTCTTCGCCGGAAAACATCGGCAGCTGCTGGCCCGGATCGAACATGAAGGGGATGCCTTGTGCGGCGCAGTCGGCGGCGTGCTTGATCATGCCGTCGCGGCCGTCCGGCGAGATGATCGCCACGCGCAGCGGGCCCTGGTCGGCCACGTTGTTCTCGTGCGAGTACTGCATCGCGCCGGGGTGGAAGGCATTGATCTGGTTGTTGTCCTGGTCCGCCGTCACAAAACACTGCGCGGTGTAGGCGTCGCCGATGCTGCGGATGGCGCGGGTCTCGATGCCCTGTTTCTTCATGCGCTCGAGGTAGTCGCCGCCGTCCTGGCCGATCGTGCCCATCACCAGCGGTTCGCCGCCGAGCAGCTTGAGGTTGTAGGCGATGTTCACCGCGCAGCCGCCGTACTCCAGGCGCATGGTCGGCACCAGGAAGGAGACGTTCACGCGGTGCAGCTGGTCAGCCAGCAGGGTCTCGGCGAAGCGGCCGTGGTACTGCATGATCTTGTCGAAGGCGATCGATCCGCAGATCAGGGCGGTCTTGGTCATGGATGGTCTTTCGAAGGAATTGGAAACGTCAAGGATAGAACACCGCGATATGGTAGCCCGACGGCGCCGGCTCCGCGACGCGGAAGTGCAGTTTCACGGCCTGTTCGGCATGCGCGGCGAAACCTGCCGCCAGCAGCGGCCCTGCCGGCAGATAATCGCGCGGACCGAACACGCGCCGCACCAGCGGCTTGTCGTCGGCGTCGGACAGGGTCAGCTCGATGCTCGGCCAGGCCTGGATCGAGTCGCCCTGGTTGCGCAACTGGGTGGTGAAGGTATAGGCATTGCCGCCCAGGGTGGTCAGTTCGCCGGTGTCGATCACCAGCTGGTCGATCTGGGCCGGCAGCTCGACGCGGCAGCCGAGCACGCCGCATAGCGAGACCAGGGTGGGCTTCAGGCCGGGGTAGCGCGCCGCAAGCAGGGTATGGAAGCTGGTCACGCCCTGTGCCAGCAGGGCGAGCAGCAGCAGCAGGCTGCCGGCGGCCATCGCGATGCGCATCGCCTTGCCCGAGCGTTCGCGCTGGCGTCCGCGCCGCACGAATTCCGGCTCGTCGGGTTCCGGCACGCGCAGCCTGGGCGCTTCGATCCTGGTCGGCGTCAGCTTGGAACGGCGCGCGGCACGCGCTTCCGCCGCCTTCGAGCGGGGCGAGCGCGGCGCGACCTGGGGCGCGCTCGGCGGCAGCGGCATGGTGACCGTGGCGGGACCGGATTCGCGCAGCAGCAGGGGCGGCGCCGCGACCGCGGCCTTCACGGCGGCACGGGAAGGCGCCGTGGCTGTGGCCAAGGCAGAGACGGGCGCGCGCATGGGCGCAGGCTGCTCCGGCTCGTCGTCATGGCCGGGTACCGGCGCGGCCACCAGTTCTTCGTCGACCTGCAAGTCGGCTGCCGCGGGAGACGGCGCGACGACGGGTGCCTGCGGCTCGGGCTCAGCCACGGCGACCGTCTCGATGACCGGGTCAGGGACTGGTTCGGGAACTGGTTCGGGGACTGGTTCGGGGATTGGTTCAGGGGAAGGCGCCGGCTCCGGCTCGGCCACCAGTACAGCATCGTCCTCAGGCTGCGTGGAATCCTCGGCGCTTCCGCTTTCCTCGCTGCTTACTCCCGGCAGGATGCCGAAGGGCGAGAAGGTGCGGTCGAACTCGAGCGTATAGATGGGTTCTTCATCCGTTTCGGCTTCGGGCGCCGGTGCTGCCTCTGCTGCATCGGTCGCACGGCGGCCGCGGACAGATGGAGAAGCGGCAGCAGCAGGAGAAACGGGAGCAGCAGGAGAAACGGGAGCAGCAGGAGAAACGGGAGCAGGCGCGGGAGGGGGCGCCTTGGGCGCCGCGGCGGCCAGGTCGACCAGTGCGGCGCTGCCGTCGAACACCCCGGTGCAGGCGCCGCACCGTACGATGCCCCCACGCAGCTTGAGCTGGTCCGCGGCGACGCGGAACATGGTGCCGCAGTGGGGGCATTGGGTGGCGAGCGCCATGCCTGTGTTGTCCCTTAGCCGGTGATGACGGAACGCGGCGCGGGTGCGGTGTCCTGGCCGAGCGTGCCGTGAAGGGCAACCCAGCCGTCCTGCTCGGCCCAGACGCCCAGCTTGATGAAAGGTGCGTAGGCCGCGGCCACTTCTTCGGCCTGGCGTGCCAGCACGCCCGACAGGATCAGCGACCCCCCCGGCGCCACGCGGCCGGCCAGCATCGGCGCCATCAGCTTCAATGGGCTCGACAGGATGTTGGCCACCACGATGTCGAACTGGCCCCTGGCATGGCGCTCGTTGGGCGCCACGGCCAGGTCGTCCGGCACGTAGAAGTCGATCACGCAGTTGTTGCGCTCGGCGTTGGCGCGTGCCGATTCGATCGCCTGCGGGTCGATGTCGACCCCGGCCACGTCGTGTGCGCCGAGCTTCTTGGCGACCATCGCCAGGATGCCCGAGCCGCAGCCGTAGTCCAGCACCGACTTGCCCGGCGCCGGGTGGGCTTCGAGCCACTCCATGCACAGGCGGGTGGTCGGATGGCTGCCGGTGCCGAAGGCCAGGCCCGGATCGAGCTCGAGGATCAGGCCATTCGGGTCCGGCGCTTCGTGCCAGCTCGGCACGACCCAGATGTTGGCGCCGATGTGGATCGGCTCGAACTGCGACTGGGTCAGGCGCACCCAGTCGGCGTCCGCCACCGCGCGGGTGGTGAAGGAGGGCACGACGGGCAGCCGGATGGCGTTGGCGGCTTCCTGCACGATCGCGAACTGGTCGGCGTCGACCTCAAGGAGAGCCACCACGCGCGAGTGGTCCCAGGCCGCTTCTGTCGGTTCCATGCCCGGCTCGCCGAACAGCGGTTTTTCCGCCTCGGTGCCTTCGTCCGCGTCTTCGACGGAGACCGACAGGGCGCCCGCTTCCATCAGGGCGTCCGACAGGGCCTCCGCGTGGTCGCGCGCTACTTCGATGACGACTTCCGTCCAGCTCATAGATCAGCCTTAACGTCCGCTACCTTGGCTTCCGATTTGGCGCCGATGCCCGTTTCCTTCGGCAGGTCCGGCTTGGAAGCCAGCTTGTGCTCCAGGTAGTGGATGTTGGTGCCGCCCTCGATGAAGCGGGCGTCGACCATCAGCTCACGGTGCAGCGGGATATTGGTGAGAATACCTTCAACCACCATTTCCGAGAGCGCGATTTGCATGCGGCGAATTGCCTGCTCGCGTGTCGCACCGTAGGAAATTACCTTGCCGATCATCGAGTCGTAATGAGGTGGAACATAATATCCTGCATACGAGTGCGAATCGACACGGATGCCGGGACCGCCCGGCGGGTGCCAGCCGGTGATGCGGCCCGGCGACGGCGTGAACTTGAACGGGTCTTCGGCATTGATGCGGCACTCGATCGCGTGGCCCGACAGCATGATGTCGCGCTGGCGGAAACGGAGTTTCTCGCCGCAGGCGATGCGGATCTGTTCCTGCACGATGTCGATCCCGGTGATCATCTCGGTCACCGGGTGTTCCACCTGCACGCGGGTGTTCATCTCGATGAAGTAGAACTCGCCGTTCTCGTACAGGAATTCGAAGGTGCCGGCGCCGCGGTAGCCGATCTTGCGGCAGGCTTCCGCGCAGCGGTCGCCGATCTTTTCGATGAGCTTGCGCGGGATGCCCGGCGCCGGTGCTTCTTCGATGACCTTCTGGTGGCGGCGCTGCATCGAGCAGTCACGCTCGCCCAGCCAGACGGCGTTCTTGTGTTCGTCGGCGAGGATCTGGATCTCCACGTGGCGCGGATTTTCCAGGAACTTCTCCATGTAGACTTCCGGGTTGCCGAAGGCGGTGCCCGCTTCGGTCTTGGTCATCTGCACGGCGCCCAGCAGCGCGGCTTCGGTATGCACCACGCGCATGCCGCGGCCGCCGCCGCCGCCGGCGGCCTTGATGATGACCGGGTAGCCGATCTTGCGCGCGGTCTGCACGATTTCCTTCGGATCGTCCGGCAGGGCGCCGTCCGAACCCGGCACGCAGGGCACGCCGGCCTTGATCATGGCCTGCTTGGCCGAGACCTTGTCGCCCATCAGGCGGATCGAATCCGAACGCGGGCCGATGAAGACGAAGCCCGACTTCTCGACGCGCTCGGCGAAGTCGGCGTTTTCCGACAGGAAGCCGTAGCCCGGGTGGATCGCCTCGGCATCCGTCACTTCGGCGGCGCTGATAATCGCCGGCATGTTCAGGTAGCTGAGCGCCGACTGGGCCGGGCCGATACAGACCGATTCGTCCGCCAGCTTCACGTACTTGGCGTCCTTGTCCGCCTCGGAGTGAACGACGACCGTCTTGATGCCCAGTTCGCGGCAGGCGCGCTGGATACGCAGCGCGATTTCACCACGGTTGGCGATGAGGATTTTTTCAAACATGGTAGGTTCGGTGTTTCTGTGAAAACCGGCGCAGCTCGGGAACAAAGCAGGCGCCGGACACGACATGAATGGGCCGGCGGCGGACGCCGCCAGGCCGAAAGGTTCTTAGCCGATGACGAACAGCGGCTGACCAAACTCGACCGGTTGGCCGTTTTCCACGAGGATCTTGGTGACCGTGCCAGCGACGTCGGCATCGATCTCGTTCAGGAGTTTCATCGCTTCGATGATGCACAGCGTATCACCCTGCTTGATGGTGGCGCCGACTTCGACGAAGGCGGCGGCGCCCGGGGCCGAGGAGCGGTAGAAGGTGCCGACCATCGGCGACTTGACGACATGGCCGGTATGCTCGGGGGCTGCCGGGGCGGCCGGTGCTGCGGCCGGGGCCGGAACGGCATGCTGGGCCGGGGCGGCGTAGTGCTGCACGCCCTGCGACGGCATCATCATCATCTGGTTCTGCGGGTTTGCGGAGGACTTGACGATGCGGACCTTGCTTTCGCCTTCGGTCACTTCGAGTTCAGCGATGTCCGATTCGGCGACCAGGTCGATCAAAGTCTTGAGTTTTCTGAGATCCATGTGAAACCCCTTGGAATGTTTTATTCGTTTTAAGAGAGCTGGCAACGCGATGGCGGGTAAGCCTGCGGCCGCTGATACATGAAGTTGACGTAGATTAACGCGATTTAAGCGCAAAGTCGATGGCAAACCGGTATCCGTCCGGACCCAGGCCGCAGATCACGCCTTGCGCAATCGCGGACAGGTACGAGTGGTGCCGGAAGGGCTCGCGGGCATGGACATTCGAGATGTGCACCTCCACGAACGGGATTGCCACCGCAGCAAGCGCATCGCGCAAGGCCACGCTGGTATGGGTCAGGCCGCCCGGATTGATGACGATCGCCTCCACACCCTCGCCACGGGCGGCGTGGATGCGGTCGATCAAGGCTCCTTCATGGTTGCTCTGGAAGCAGTCGAGGCTGGCGCCCGCGCTTGCCGCCTGTGCTGTTGCTGCCTGTTCGATGTCGGCCAGCGTCGTCGCGCCGTACACCGCAGGCTCCCGGGTCCCCAAAAGATTGAGGTTGGGGCCGTTAAGCAGCAGTAGCTTTTTCGCCATATTGAAGAGTCTGAACGCCCGAAAGGAAGGCATTGTGCCGCCAAGCTCGACTATTGGCAAGCGGTAAAATTGCCAGTTGATGAAGGCATGTTCGGCGCAGTTCGGAATAGTACGATCGTTCGCTTGCCGGGCTTTCGTAGGGTGGGCGGGTCTCCCGCCCACGCGTTCAAATCACGGTGATGCTGCCTGCGCGCCTATTCATATGCCAACTATCACCGCATGGGGTAATTCGGGCCAGTGGCCCGGATTACGCGCCGCCCACCCTACAGCTTCGCCAGGTCCGCGCGCAATTCATCGAACTTCAGCTTGCCCAGATACGTCTTGCGCACCTGCCCATCGGCGCCGATCAACACTGTATACGGCAGCCCGCCTGCGCTGTTGCCGAACTCGCGCGACAGCTCGGTGCCGCCCATCCCCGCCACGTAGAGCGGATAGGCGATCTTCAGCTTGTTCGCAAATTCGTTCATGTTGGAGGGCGAATCGATGCCGATCCCGATCACATTGAAGGTCTTGCCGCCGTCGCTGCCTGCCAGTTCGGACAGTTCCGGCATCTCCTGCACGCAGGGCGCGCACCAGGTTGCCCAGAAATTGACCACCAGCGGCTTGCCGCGCCACTTGGCCAGCGGCTGCGGCGTGCCCTGCAGGTCGTTGAGCGACTGCGCGAACAGGTTCTCGACGGCCGTGTGCGCTTTGCCGCCGGTCGGCGCAATCGCGGTGGTAATGGGAGGAGGGTCTTTCTTGTAGATCGCCACCAGGGCGCCCATGATGCCGAACATCGCGGCAACGGCCGCGTAAGCAGCCACGTGTTTCTTGTTCATTCGTCCTGTTCCAAAGTCTCATCGTTTGCCATCAGCGCGCGCAGCCCGGCTGCGTCGACCCGCTGCAGGCGGCCATCGGCGCGCGGCTTCAATGCGCCGCGCAGATCATGAAAGTCATATAACTCGGCATGAATACTTTCCTTATGCCACATGAAGCTCACCGTTTCAACCGGATCGTGGCGGCCGCCCCGGAAATGGGGCGTTTCGGAGATCTCGATATTGACGTTGCGGTTGAGCAGGTAGATCTCGACCTCCTTGGCGCTGTCGGCGAACAGCTGCAGGTGGATCTCGTCGTGCTCGCCCGCCGTGCCATTGAGCACGGCGCCGGTGAGGTAGGGGCGGAAGTCGGCCAGCTGGTCCATCACCTGCAGGGCGGTCTCGCGCAGGGCGTGCAGGCGCGCGGCCTGGCCGGGACCGCCGAACAGGGCCTGGTATTGACGGACCTGTTCCTCGATCTGGAGGTTGTCGGGCATCAGGTTGGGCGCGGGGCGGTCGACCCCGAGCACCTGGCGGGCCGCCTTGCGGCGCGCGGTGTCGTAGTCGGCGCCATCCTGGGCGACCATGCGCGCAGCGAAGGCGGCAATTTGGGCGCGCAGCTGGAGTAGGTCATGGTTCTGTGTCGGCATGTCCGAATCATACTCTTAAGCGGAAAACGGCAGCGGGTCGGGTAGAATCGCGCTTTCGGACCATTACCGCAGCGATTTTTCATACGACCATGCACATTCATATTCTCGGTATTTGCGGCACCTTCATGGGTGGCCTGGCGGTCCTGGCCAAGGAAGCCGGCCATCGCGTCACCGGCTGCGACGCCAACGTCTACCCCCCGATGAGCACGCAGCTGGAAGCCCAGGGCATCGAGCTGATCCAGGGCTATGGTCCGGAACAGGTGTCGCTCAACCCCGACCTGTATGTGATCGGTAACGTCATGACGCGCGGGAATCCGCTGATCGAAGAGATCCTGAACCGCGGCCTGCCGTATGTCTCCGGCCCGCAGTGGATCGGCGAGCACATCCTGCGCGAAAAATGGGTGCTGGCGGTGGCCGGCACGCACGGCAAGACCACCACCACCTCGATGCTGGCCTGGATCCTGGAAGACGCGGGCTATGCACCGGGCTTCCTGATTGGCGGCGTGCCGATGAACTTCGGCATCTCGGCGCGCCTGCACGGCGACAAGCCGAGCGATTTCTTCGTGATCGAGGCGGACGAATACGACACCGCTTTTTTTGATAAGCGCAGCAAGTTCGTGCACTACCACGCCAAGACCGCGGTGCTGAACAACCTGGAATACGACCACGCCGACATCTTCCCCGACATCGGCGCCATCGAGACCCAGTTCCACCACCTGGTGCGCACCGTGCCGGGCGTCGGACGCCTGGTCGTGAACGGCGACGAAGCCTCGCTCGCTCGCGTCGTCAAGCGCGGCTGCTGGAGCGAGAAGGAAACCTTCGGCATTTCCGAAGGCGTCACCTGGAGCCTGGTCGAACACCAGGGCGGCAGCTTCGACGTCCTCTTCAATGGCGACGTGCAGGGCACCGTGCACTGGGACCTGTCCGGCCACCACAACCGTTCGAACGCGATGGCCGCGATTGCCGCCGCGCGCCACGTCGGCGTGCCGACCTCGCAGGCGATCGCTTCGCTGGCGCGCTTCCAGAGCGTGAAGCGCCGCATGGAAGTGCGCGGCACCGTGAACGGCATCACCGTCTACGACGACTTCGCCCACCACCCGACCGCGATCGCCACCACCGTGGCCGGCCTGCGCCAGAAGATCGGCGCGGCTGGCGCAAAAGCTGGCCGCATCCTGGCCGTGCTCGAGCCGCGCTCGAACACCATGAAGCTGGGCGCCATGAAGGATGCGCTGCCGGGCAGCCTGAAGGATGCCGACCTGGTGTTCGGCTTCGGCAGCCAGCAGGCGCTGGGCTGGTCGCTGGCCGACGCCCTCAAGCCGCTGGGCGCCATCGCCCACAGCTTCGACCAGCTCGACTACATGGTGCAGGCGATCGTGCAGGCGGCCCAGCCGGGCGACCACATCCTCGTGATGAGCAACGGCGGCTTCGGCGGGGTGCACCAGAAACTGCTGGACGCGCTGGCTCCATGATTCTGTATCTCCACGGATTCCGCTCCTCGCCCAAGTCGTTCAAGGCGCGGGTGGTGCAGAAGGCCCTCGACGATGCCGGGCGCGCGCATGAGCTGATCTGCCCGCAGCTGCCGGCCTCGCCGAAAGAAGCGATGGCCTTGGCCCTGCTGCTGGCCGAGCGCCACGCGCCCGACAAGCTGGCCATCGTCGGTTCCTCGCTGGGCGGCTTCTACGCCACCTGGCTGGCCGAGCGCCTGGGTGTGCCGGCGGTGCTGCTCAACCCGTCGGTGAATCCCCTGAAGAACCTGGAACACCACGTCGGCGTCACCACGGCCTGGCACTCCAGCGAACCGTTCGAGTTCCGTCCCGAGTACATCGGCGAGCTGGCCGCGCTGAAGGTCGAAAAAATCACCCGGCCGGAACGCTACTTCCTGATGGCCGCGACCGGCGACGAGGTGCTGGACTACCGCGACATGGTGGCGCACTATCCGGGGGCGAAGCAGCACGTGATTCCCGGCAGCGACCATGCGATCTCGGAATTCCCGCAGTACGTGGATGAGGTGCTGGCTTTCTGCGCCGACGCGAGCATGGCGCAGTGAGGGCCGGCCCGAGAAGCGCTTCGCTGCGGCAGGCGGCCTGGCAGCCGCACGCCGGCGCCGTGCGCGCACCGGAACGGATGCGCGACTGGCTGACCACCGAAGGTTCGCTGACGGCGCGCCTGATGGCGCACAGCAGCGCGTTCCGCGTGCGCCGGCTGCACCAGAACGCCACGACCTGCCTGGCGGACGAGGCACGGGCGATCGGCCTGCCGCGTCCGGGACGCGTGTGGGAGCGCGAAGTGCTGCTGGAGTGCGACGGCATACCGCGGGTGTTCGGCCACACGGTGGTGCCGGCCAGCTGCACGGCCAGCGACTGGCCGCTGTTTTCGGCGCTGGGCGAGCGTTCGCTCGGCACCACGCTGTTCTACGACCCGCTGGTGCGCCGTGGCCAGCTGGAATACGCGCGCATCCGCGCGGGCCATCCGCTGATGGAGCGTGTACATGCCGCTCTCGGTGGACGCGATGATGCACTTTATTATGCGCGGCGTTGCGTCTACCGCCGCCGTCAAGGCCTGCTGCTGGTCACCGAGGTATTCTTGCCCGAGGTGCTGAACCTGAAGCCGGCCAAACCACAACAGAACACGAAATAACATGAACGTATTTTTTGAAGAGTCGGGCGACTTCAAGGTCGGCACCGTGCTGTCGCAGGCGGGCGAGGCCTACCAGGTGGAGCTGGCCAGCGGCAAGCGCAGCAAGGTCAAGGCCAAGGACGTGCTGATCCAGTTCGAGAAGCCGGATCCGGAAACGCTGCTGGCCGCCGCCAAGGGCATCGCCGGCGAAGTGGACCTGGACTTCCTGTGGGAAGTCGCGGGCCAGGAAGAATTCGGCTTCGCCGAACTCGGCCTCGAATACTTCGGCCATGCGCCGCTGCCGCCGGAAGCGGCCGGGCTGGTGCTGGCGCTGCATGCCGCGCCGATCTACTTCCACAAGAAGGGCCGCGGGCGCTACAAGGCGGCCCCGGAACAAACCCTGAAAGCCGCGCTGGCCGGCATCGAAAAGAAGAAGCAGCAGGCCATCATCCAGGCCGGCTACGTCGATGAACTCAAGGCCGGCAAGCTCCCGGGCTCGATGCAGGCCATCGTGCAGCAGCTGCTGTTCAAGCCGGACAAGAACACCATCGAATACAAGGCCCTCGAGGCGGCCGCCAGCGAACTGCAGACCACGGCGCCGCGCCTGATGCTGAGCACGGGCGGGCTGGCGTCGCCGAAAGCGCTGCACATGGCGCGCTTCCTGTTCGAGCACTTCCCGCGCGGCGCCGGTTTTGCGCCGGTCGATGTACCGCAGGCGCCGGTCGAGCTGCCGCTGGCCGAGGTCGCCGCCTTCTCGATCGACGACGTCACCACGACCGAGATCGACGACGCCTTCTCGGTGGTGAAACTCGACGACGGCCTGGTCCGCGTGGGCATCCACATCGCGGCGCCCGGGCTGGCCATCCGTCCGGACGATGCGATCGACAAGATCGCCCGTGCGCGCATGTCCACTGTATATATGCCGGGCGATAAAATCACCATGCTGCCGGACGAAGTGGTGGACGCCTTCACCCTCGCCGAAGGCAAGGATTGCCCGGCGCTGTCGCTGTACGCGGTGCTGAATCCGGCCGACTGGAGCGTGGTCTCGACGCTCACCCGCGCCGAGCGCGTGCCGATCAAGAGCAACCTGCGCCACAACGACCTGGATGCACTGGTCAACGAAGAAACGCTGGCCAGCGGCGAGGGCGAGTATCCTCACAAGGAAGAGCTGGGGCTGCTGTGGCAGTGGGCGCTGCAGCTGGAAGCCGGCCGCATGAAGAAACGCGAAGCCTTCGGCCTCAAGCCGGAACAGGCCAACCGCGTGGACTTCAACTTCTACGTCGAAGACGACGTGGTGAGCATCGTGCGCCGCAAGCGCGGCGCACCGCTCGACAAGATCGTGGCCGAGCTGATGATCTTCGCGAACAGCACCTGGGGCAAACTGCTGCACGACTCGGGCGTGCCTGGCATCTACCGCTCGCAAGGGCCCGGCGCGGGCGGCTGGAACGCCAAGATCCAGGTGCGCATGGTGACGCACGCGGCCCCGCACCAGGGCCTGGGCGTGGACCAGTACGCGTGGAGCACCTCGCCGCTGCGCCGCTACACCGACCTGGTGAACCAGTGGCAGATCCTGGCCTGCGCCTCGCACGGCGTGACCGCGCCGCTGGTCGCGCCGTTCAAGCACCGCGACGCCACCCTGTTCGCGATCGTCTCGAGCTTTGATGCGGCCTACGCGGCCTACAACGACTTCCAGCAGAACATGGAGCGCTACTGGTGCCTGCGCTGGCTGGGGCAGGAAAACGCCAAGCATGTCGATGCCGTGGTGCTGAAAGATGAAGTGGTGCGCCTGGTCGAGATCCCGCTGGTGGCGCGCCTGGCCGGCATGCCGCAGCTGGCGCGCGGCGCGCAGGTCAAGCTCGATATCGTGCGCTGGGACGAAGTCGACCTGTCGCTCGAAGCCCGCCTGCTCGAGGTGGCGGCGGTGGCGCCGGATGCGTCGCTGGAGCTGGAAGAGGAAGAAGAGGGCGATACCGGAGAGGCGGCGCTGGCTGAAGTGGTCGAGGCGGAAGGCGTGGTTGCGGCGGTTACGACGGAAGAAGGCGTCGAGGTTCCCGCCAACGCCGGGTCAGCCTGATACCGTAGGGTGGGCAGGTTTCCTGCCCACGCGGTGACAGTTGGCGGATGAATATCGTTCGCGATGATCTGGCTGCTGGTTGGACGCGTGGGCGGCACAGCCGCCCACCCTACGTGTCGCGACCACGCCCCACAATCTCCCCACGCCCGCAGTTGCAGGTTAGAATGCCCCATCCCTGATCCAACAGCCCTCCCGGGCACGCGCAGTGAAGTATTTGCAAGATAACCGTCCCCTGATGATCGCCCTCGGCGTCTCCGTGCTCGCGCATGCGGGGCTGCTGGCGGTGCGTTTCGCCGCGCCGGATGCGTTTCGGCAGCAGCCGGCCGATCCCGGGCTCGAAGTCATCCTGGTCAACGCCAAGCACGCCAAGGCCCCGGCCAAGGCCGATGCGCTGGCCCAGGCCAACCTGGAAGGCGGCGGCACCGCAGACGCCGGCCGGGTCCGTTCGCCGCTGCCCGACCTGCGCAAGACCGAGGACGGCGAAAGCATCAAGGCCCTGCAGCGCCGCATCGCCGACCTGGAACAGCAACAGCAGAACGTCCTGACCCGCGTGCGCTCGTCGAACTTCGCGGCGCCGCCCAGGACCGAACAGGACAAGCCCGACCCCACCCGCACGGGCGCCGACGTACTCGATACCAGCCGCGCCATCTCGCGCGCCGCGGCCGAAGTCATCGAGCGCATCGAAGACCAGAACAAGCGCCCCAAGCGCACCCAGATCACGCCCAGCACGCGCCAGGTCGGTTATGCGCTCTACTATAAAGAGATGCAGAAGCGGGTCGAGGAAGTCGGCACCCTCAACTTCCCGCAGCAGAACGGCAAGAAGCTGTACGGCGAGCTGGTGGTCTACATCCCGGTGTTCCAGGACGGGACCATCTATATGCGCGACGGCGGCCCGCGCGTCGAGCAGGGCTCGGGCAATCCGGCCCTGGATGCGGCGGCCCTGCGCATCGTGCGCCAGGCCGCGCCCTTCGGGAACTTCCCGTCGAATATGCGCACGCGGGGCAAGGACGACCTGTGGGAAGTGATCACGCGCTTCCGCTTCACGCGCGAAGAAAAAATGCAGACCGAACTGCGAGGCAGCGAAGGATGAGCAGCGCCACCGACAAATACTGCGTGATCGGCAACCCGATCGCCCACAGCAAATCGCCCGAGATCCACCCGGTGTATGCGCGCCAGACCGGCCAGGACCTGGTGTACGAACGCTGCCTCGCACCGCTCGACGGGCTCAAAGCCACCGTGCAGCGCCTGGTCGCGGAGGGCTACCGCGGCGCCAACGTCACCCTGCCGTTCAAGATCGAGGCGGTACAGGTTTGCACCCGGCTGGAAGAGCGCGCACGGGCTGCCGGCGCCGTCAACACCCTGGTGTTCGCGGACGGCGAGATCATCGGCGACAACACCGACGGCCCCGGCCTGGTGGCCGACATCACCCGCAACGCCGGCGTGGCGATGCGCGGCAAGCGGGTGCTGCTGCTGGGCGCCGGCGGCGCCGCGCGCGGCGCGCTGCTGCCCATTATCCAGCAGGGCCCGCGCGAGATCGTCATCGCCAACCGCACCGTGGCCACCGCCGAAGCGCTGGCCCGCGATTTTCACCAGCACGGCGTGCCGATCGGCGCCACCGGCTTTGCCGACATCGCAGGCAGCTTCGACATCGTCATCAACGCGACCTCGAGCAGCCTGGCGGGCGAGCTCCCGCCGCTGCCGGCCGGCGTCTTCGGCCCGGACAGCCTGGCGCTGGACATGATGTACGGCAGCCAGCCGACCGTGTTCATGGATTTCGCTTCCCAAGCCGGCGCCGCCACCCGCGACGGCCTCGGTATGCTGATCGAGCAGGCGGCCGAAGCCTTTGCCATCTGGCGCGGCGTGCGGCCCGATACCGCCGAGGTTTTCAGGAAGATGCGTCCATGAGCACAGCCACGATGGCGATGGGGAAGGCAAAAAAGACTGGCAGGAAGAGCGCGCGCCGCTGGCTCAAGTGGCTGATCCTGGGCCCGGTCCTGCTGGTGCTGCTGGTCCAGCTCTACTTCTTCGTCATGGTCTGCTGGTATTCCGTGTTCAATCCCGGCTCGACCAGCTTCATGCGCCAGCAGCTGTCGGTACTGCGCGAGAAGAACCCGGATGCGAAGCTCAAGCACGAGTGGGTGCCCTACGAGCGCATCTCGCTCAACCTGAAACGGGCGGTGGTGGCCTCCGAGGATGCGCGCTTCGCCGAGCACGGCGGCGTCGACTGGGAAGCGCTGGAAGCCGCGTTTGAAAAGAACAACCGCCGCAGCAAGGTGGTCGGCGGCGGCTCGACCATCACCCAGCAGCTGGCCAAGAACCTGTTCCTGTCCGGCTCGCGCAGCTACCTGCGCAAGGGCCAGGAGATGATCATCGCCTACATGCTCGAGACGGTGATGAGCAAGCGCCGCATCCTCGAGGTCTACCTCAACGTGGTCGAGTATGGCCGCGGCGTGTTCGGCGCCGAAGCGGCGGCGAAGCATTACTTCCGCATCTCGGCCGCCAGGCTGAATGCGCAGCAGGCCGCGCGCCTGGCGGTGATGCTGCCGAACCCGCGCTACTACGACAAGCACCGCACGACCAATTACCTGATGCGCCGCACCGCCCTGATCCAGCGGCGGATGCGTTTTTCCGACCCGCCCTGATTCACGCCGGCGTCAAGCCGGTGTGGAATTTCGTGAAATTTCAGTGCGGTCGAGTGTGTAACAATCAGGCTTTCTCGATCATTGGACGGATAAGCCATGAATGACTCGGCCGCGCCGGTACTGCTGGGATTGACCCTGCCCTCCATCTTCAAGGTCGGCCCCGACTCGACGATCGAAGTCGGCGCGAGCGCCCGCGATCCCGACGGGCAAGCGGTATCGCTGGTCCAGGTCTACCTCGACCGCGAATTCGCCAACCTGACATTCCAGAAGCCGTATTACACCAGGGGGCATACGGACACGTTTTCCGTGCATTTCGCGCCCTGGAGCGTGGGCGATACCGGCCCCGTGAGCGCTAGTTCCCTCGTGTCGATGCTCGACGCCACCGCCCCCGGCACCTACCGCGTGCTGAAAGTGGCGGTGACCGACCTCGCCGGCAACCGGGCCGTGTACGCGGCGTCCGAGCTGCAGGCGATGGGCATCAATACCATGTTCGAAGTCAAGGGCAGCCTCGCCGACACGGCGGCGCCGGTCCTGCTCGGCCTGGACATGCCGGCCAGCGTCGACCTGCGGGCCGGCCGCAGCACGCTCGACCTGCGGCTGCGGGTGCAGGACAATGCCCAGGGCGCGGGCGTGGACCAGGTCATCGTGCGCTTCGACCGCGAGCTCGGCCACGGTTACGGCAAGACGGTGGTGCTGCAGCCCGCGAACCTCACGCGCGACGGCCAGTCCATCGAGCTCGCCAACCTGGGATACCAGCTGGGGCCGCAGACGATGCCGGGCAGCTACCGCATCGACGACGTGACCGTCGTCGACTTCGCCGGCAACCGGAACAGCTACACCGGGGCGCAGCTGGCCGCGCTCGGCATGGACACCGTGCTGGAGGTGAAAAACAGCGCCGCGCAGGCCGCCTTGACCCAGTCGCTTGGCGACGGGGTGCTGCAGCTGGACCTGGCATCGACGGCATGGAAGGCTGCGGAGCCGAACAGTTTCAGGCTGGTCCTGGGATACAGCGCCGACGCGCTGCACTTCGACAGCGCCGCGCTGGCCGCCCGGCCAGGCGGGGTGAGCGCTGCCACAACCTCCACGGACGGCTGGGTACAGCTGGTCGTCACCGGCGCCGGGCTCACCGCGGCCGAGGCCATGGCGGGCATCCGGATCGCGCTGCGTCCGGTCGAAGGCGTACATTCGGCTTGGCAGCTGACCGAATTGTCCGTCAACGGCCAGGACCAGGTTCCCGTCGTGGAGGCGCCGACCGGAGACTTCCTGCAGGGCGGCGACGGCAGCGACCGGGCCGACTTCCGGTTTGCGCGCGAGGACGCCAGCGTCACCCGGACCGCGGCGGGCTTCGAAGTGCGCTCCGCATTCGGGCAGACGACCGTCGTGGCCGACGTCGAGCGCCTGCGATTCGGCGAAGACTACGTGGACCTAGACGAGGATGGCGTCGCCGTCCAGGCCTACCGCCTCTACCAGGCCGCGGTCGACCGCAAGCCCGATGCGGCCGGCCTGGGCTACTGGATTTACCAGATGGAAGCCGGCGCCTCGCTGCAGCAGGTGGCACAAGCCTTCATGGCCGGCAGCGAATTCCGCACGCTCTACGGCAGCACGCTGTCCGACGCCGGCTTCATCACCGCCCTGTACGACAACGTGCTGCACCGTGCGCCCGACGAGGCCGGACTGGCCTGGTGGCGCGCCGCGTTCGCGGACGGGCTCACGCGGGAGGAGGCGCTGGTGTATTTCAGCGAAAGCGCGGAGAACGTGGCGCAAGTGGCCCCGCTCATCGCCAACGGGATCGACTACACGCTTTGGTGACTGCCGGGCCGTGCGCCGGGGCCTGCCGCTGAGGAAATTGTCGTGACAGGGTGGCCGCGTTCGGCGCCTCTCGGTTACACTTGCGGGAAATTTCGAATCCCGGCCGAGAAACGCGCATGATCAACGTATTTGTCCTACAAAATGGCCGCCTGAACCAGGTCAGCGTCGACTCGCGCGAGGACCTGGAAAACGTGACGCCGGTCTGGGTCGACCTGAACGAGCCCACCGACGAGGAACGCATCCTGGTCAAGACGACCTATGGCGTCACCCTGCCGGGCGAAGACGAGGTGTCGGACATCGAGGCCTCGGCGCGCTACTACGAAGCCGAGAACGGCGACCTGCACCTGCGCACCGACTTCCTGCTCGAAGAAGAAGACGGGCCGTCGCGCGTGATCACCGTCGCCTTCATCCTGTCCGGGAAAATCCTGTTCTCGGTGCACAACGACGACCTGCCGGTGTTCCGCCTGGTGCGCCTGCGCGCGCGCTCGCGTCCGGGCTCGATCGAAGACTACATGGACGTGCTGCTCGACCTGTATGCGACCGACGCCGAGTATTCGGCCGATGCGCTCGAGGGGATCTACGAAGCGCTCGAGGAAGTCTCGACCCGCGTGCTGCAGAAGGAATTCACCGACCAGGACGCGGCCGCCGCGCTGAACGCGATCGCGCATGAAGAAGACTTGAACGGCCGGATCCGCCGCAACATGATGGACACGCGGCGCGCGGTCAGCTTCCTGATGCGCGGCCGGCTGCTCAATTCGGACCAGTTCGAGGAAGCGCGCCAGATCCTGCGCGACATCGAATCGCTGGACGGCCACACCTCTTTCCTGTTCGACAAGGTGAACTTCCTGATGGACGCCACCGTCGGTTTCATCAACATTAACCAGAACAAGATCATCAAGATCTTCTCGGTGGCCTCGGTGGCCTTCCTGCCGCCGACCCTGATCGCCAGTATCTACGGCATGAACTTCAAGGTCTTCCCGGAGTTGAACTGGAACTTCGGCTATCCGCTCGCGATCGGGCTGATGGTGGCGGCCATGGCGGCGCCGCTGCTGTACTTCCACCGCCGCGGCTGGCTGCGCTAGGCGTGTGACCTTGGTTCGCCATGGCCGACCTGACCGACGACTTTCCCCAGAATCCCGACACGCCCGGCCGCCTCGACCTGTTCGCGCCGCAGCGTGGGCGATTCGAACGCGGCTATGATGGCGACTGGTTCGCCATCACTCTCGATGCCGGCCAGCGCTACCTGTTTTCGCTGGAATCGACCACCGGCATCAGCCTTCCCGAGATCGGCAGCGCCGTGTATGCGCTGGCAGTGTATGACGCGGCAGGCAACCGGCTGACCAGGATCCTGAACGGCGACTACCTGCACGGCCCGACGATCGAATTCGTACCGCAAGCGGCAGGAACCTATTACGTCGAAGCGATCTCGTTGTACAAATGGTACGGACTGGAAGGCTACGAACTCAAGGCCTCGCTGCGCACCGGGCCCGACGACCAGCCGGCCAGTAGTGCCACCAGCGCCTTCCTGCCGCGCGACGGCTCGGTCACCGGCAGCTTCGAGGTGGCGGGTGATATCGACTGGGTCAGGTTCAGCGTGCAGCCCGGCGTGCATTACCGCTTCGAATTCGAGGGGCCGGGCATCGGCACCGGTTCGCCCTACGTCTTCCCGACCGAGATCCGGATCCTCGATGCCGCCGGCAGGTTCGTACAATACCTGGACTGGGGATTCTCGCCCGCGCAGGCCGGCGACTACTTCCTCGAGTTGCGAGGCCTGCAGGCCGGCACCTTCAAGGGAATCTCGCAGACCTGGCAGGACGACTATTTGCCAAGCAATGCCACGCTGGGCTTTATCGCGCCGGGAGCGCTTGCCACGGGGACCATCGAATTCGAGCACGACGTGGACCGGTTCCGGCTCGAAGTCGAAGAAGGAGTGTTCTATACCCTTACCTTCAATGCCGAACCGGATGCCTATATGCTGTTCCTGCGCGACGCAGCGGGCACGATACGCGAATCCGCCTCGGGCAACATCGACGGCAGGACGATGTCGTTCGATTTCCGCGCGGGCGCAGGGGGCAGCCACTTCCTGGATGTGGAGCAGGGCCCGACGGCCCGCGGCCTGCTCGAACCGCGCTCCTATACGGCCAGCCTGAGTCCCGGGAGGCCCGACCTGGTCGGCGACACCTTCGCGACCGCGCAGCCGGTCCAGATCGGCGTGTCAACCCCGGGCGTGCTGGAGGCTGCCAGCGATGTCGACATGTACCGGGTCTCGCTGGTGGCGGGAGAGCATTATGCGATGACCGTGGGCGCGCACACCGGACGCGCCGAGGGTTTCGTGCTGCGCTTACTCGGCGCGGACGGCGCGACGGTGGCGGTCGACGACGGCTGGGACGACCGCAATTACTCGCTGGCGCTCGACTTCACGCCGACGCTGAGCGGAGATTATTACCTGCAGTTGAAGTCGGCGATGGGCGGGGTGCACCCGTACGCGCTTGCGGTCTTGCCGCTGCGCGGCGACACGGCTGGTCCCGCGCTGCTCGGCAGCACCCATCCCGCCGGCGCCGATGGCGTCGCGCTGACCGACACGACCATCGTGCTGCGCTTCAGCGAGCCGGTCGCGATCGACAAGTCGAAGATCACGATCACCGGCCCGGGCGGCGCCGTGGTCTACCAGGCAAGCGACAACGACTACCTCAGCATGGAGTTTCCTCTGGTCCAGGGAAGCGAGGTGCTGCTCAGGACACGCGCCCATTTCACGCCAGGCAGCTACACGATCCACCTGCCGCAGGGGGCGGTGTCCGACCTGGCGGGGAACCCCTACGCCGGCCCGGACAGCATGCGCTTCACCACCGTCGCGCCGGTCGGGGCCGCGACGTCCGGGAACGACCTGCTGGCGGGGCTGCCGGGACAGCGCATCGACGGCGGCGCCGGCATCGATACGCTGCTGCTGCCGGGCGCGGCCGGTAACTACCTCATTCAGCTTAACGGGCAGGAAGCTACTACGCAGCACGACCTGTGGGGCACGCGCTACGATGTCGTGAATGTCGAACGGCTGCTGTTCGAATACCGGGCGATCGCGCTCGACGTCGACGGCAACGGCGGCCAGGCCTACCGCCTGTATCGCGCCGCCTTCGATCGCGCGCCCGACCTGGAAGGACTGGGTTTCTGGATTGCCCAACTCGACAGGGGCAGCAGCCTGCTCGACGCTGCGCGCGGTTTCATCGGCAGCGCCGAATTCGCGGGACTGTACGGCACCGCGCCGGACGACCAGCTGTTCGTGCGCCTGCTCTACCAGAACGTGCTGCAGCGGGAGCCGGATGCGGCTGGCGCCGCGTTCTGGCTGGCGCGCCTGCATGACGGACAGGGGCGCGAGCAGGTGCTGGCGTCCTTCAGCGAGTCGGCCGAAAACGTCGCGGCGACCCTGGATCTCATCGGGAACGGGTTCCAGTACACGCCCTATTGAGCGCCGCAGGGCCGTTCCCGGCGCGCGTCAGCCGATGCGCTTGAACACCCGGCGCGCTGCTTCCACCGTCTCGTCGATCACCGCATCCGTGTGCTGGGCCGAGACGAAGCCGGCTTCGAACATGGCCGGCGCGAAGTACACGCCCTCGTCCAGCATGCCGTGGAAGAAGCGGTTGAAGCGCTCCTTGTCGCCCGCCATCATCTGGGCGTAGGTCGACGGCACATCCTCCGAGAAGTAGAAGCCGAACATGCCGCCCACCGCGTCGCCGCAGAAGGGGATGTCGTGTTCCCGGGCCGCCTCGGTCAGGCCCTGCACCAGGCGGCTGGCGGCGGCGCCGAGCTTCTCGTAGAAGCCCGGCTCCTGCACCAGCTTCAGGGTGGTCATGCCGGCCGCCACCGCCACCGGATTGCCCGACAGGGTGCCGGCCTGGTACACCGGGCCGATCGGCGCCATTTTCTGCATCAGGTCCGCGCGGCCGCCGAAGGCCGCCACCGGCAGGCCGCCGCCGATCACCTTGCCCAGCGCGGTCAGGTCCGGCGTGATGCCGTACATGCCCTGGGCGCCCTGCAGGCCCACGCGGAAGCCGCACATCACTTCGTCGAAGATCAGCACCGCGCCGTGTTGGGTGCACAGCTCGCGCATGCGCTGCAGGAATTCCGGCGTGGCGCGGATCAGGTTCATGTTGCCGGCCACCGGCTCCACGATCACGCAGGCGATGCTGTCGCCCATCGAAGCAAAAGCGTCTTCCAGTTGCGGGACGTTGTTGTAGTCGAGGACCAGGGTGTGCTTGACGAAATCTTCCGGCACGCCGGCGGAGGTCGGGTTGCCGAAGGTGAGCAGGCCGCTGCCGGCCTTGACCAGCAACGAATCGGCGTGGCCGTGGTAGCAGCCTTCGAACTTGACGATCTTGTCGCGCCCGGTGGCGCCGCGCGCCAGGCGCAAGGCGCTCATGGTCGCCTCGGTGCCCGACGAGACCAGGCGCACCTGCTCGATCGAGGGCAGCAGGCGGCAGATCTCTTCGGCGATCTCGATCTCGCCCTCGGTCGGCGCGCCGAAGGACAGGCCGCGCGTGGCCGCGTCCTGCACCGCCTTGATCACCTGCGGGTGGGCGTGGCCGACGATGGCCGGGCCCCAGGAACCGATGTAGTCGATGTAGCGCTTGCCGTCCGCGTCCCAGAAGTACGGGCCTTCGGCGCGGGTGATGAAGCGCGGCGTGCCGCCCACCGAGCGGAAGGCGCGCACCGGCGAGTTCACGCCGCCCGGGGTCGTCTGCTGGGCGCGGGCGAACAGTTGATCGTTCTTCGAGGTGTTCTGGGTCATGGTAGCGAAAGGGGGCGTATCAGCCCCGGTAGAATTTGTTGGGAATGAACTTGCCCATGCCGAAGCGCTGGGCGTGTTCGAGCGCGCCGGTGGTGTATTCCTGGGCGGCGAACAGCGCCTGCGGCGCTTCCATGCCGCAGGCCATCAGGGCGGCGAAGGCGGCCGAATAGGTATTGCCGGCGCCGACGAACGGGCCCGGCAGGTGCTTCCATTCGACCTTGGCGACCATGCCGTCGGCGTCGAACAGGGTGTTCGAACAGTTGCCCCATTCGTCGCGGGTGCCGGTCACCAGCACGTACTGGCAGCCGGCATTGGTCAGTTCGGCCACATCCGTGAGCAGGGCGTCGGCGCTGTTGTCCTCGCCGTGTTCCGCCACCTCGCGCCAGGTCTCGGCCATGCGGCCCAGTTCCGACTGCGACAGCATCAGGACCGTGGTCTGCGGCGCCAGGATCGAGCGGATCGCGGACAGCATCTCTTCGTCGGCCAGGCCGGAATCGGGCAGGGCGGTCAGGAAGGGGTCGAGGATCAGGGGCGCGTCCGGGTAGTCGGACACGATCTCGGCGATCGCCGCCAGCTGCAGCACGGTGGCGACGGCGCCGACCTTGAAGGCGGCCACCGGCATGTCTTCGAGCAGTACCCGGGCCTGGTCGGCCATCCAGTCGCTGTCGACTTCATGCAGGTTTTCGACCTTGGCGCTGTCGGCCACGAGGATGCCGGCGATGACCGACAGGCCATGGCATCCGTGGGCGGCAAAGGCGGCCAGGTCGGCCTGCACGCCGAGCGCGCCGACCGGGTCGGACACGCCGAATGTCAGGATGAGGGGTAACGGTTGGTTTTGCACGACGGCTGCATTAATATACGCGACTCTCCATTTTACTTTACTGAGGAAGCATATTGTGAGTAACGATTCGACGGCCCCATTCCAGACCTGGATGTGCCTGATCTGCGGCTGGGTCTATGACGAGGCCGCCGGCGCCCCGGACGACGGCATTGCGCCGGGCACCCGCTGGGCCGATGTGCCGATGAACTGGACTTGTCCGGAATGCGGCGCCCGCAAGGACGATTTCGAGATGACCGCGTTCTGACATTCGCCTGGATGTTATCGTTGCGGCATCTGTGTTTGCAAACCGCTACCACGATATTGCTGTAACAGTTGACGTGCTGCAACACATCATGCACAAGGCGGAAACCCTGTGCTATCGTGGCACTTCATGCTGAAGTGAAACGAAAATGACGACATCGCCGCAATCGACCGGCCTGACCATCATGGTGATCGACGACAGCAGCACGATCCGCCGCTCCGCCGAAATCTTCCTGACCCAGGCCGGCTACGAGGTGGTGCTGGCCATTGATGGCTTCGACGCGCTGGCCAAGATCAACGACCACCATCCCGCGCTGGTGTTCTGCGACATCCTGATGCCACGCCTCGACGGTTACCAGACCTGCGCCCTGATCAAGAAGAGCGCGCGCTTCCACGCGACCCCGGTGCTGATGCTGTCGTCCAAGGACGGCCTGTTCGACCGCGCGCGCGGCGCGATGGTCGGCGCAAGCGCCTACCTCACCAAACCGTTTTCCAAGGACAGCCTGCTGGCGGCCGTGCGCGAGCACACCGCCGCCAGGGCCTGATCCCGACCCGAAAACCGAGAACCAAGAACCAAGCCGGAGCCCAAGGTGGCCATTCAAAACATCCTGATCGTCGACGATTCCCCGACCGAACGTTTTTATCTCACCGATATCCTGGCGCGCGCCGGCTATGCCGTGAGCACCGCCCTCAACGGCGAAGAGGCGATCGACAAGATCCGCGCCGAGCGCCCGCAACTGATCCTGATGGACGTGGTCATGCCCGGCGCGAACGGCTTCCAGGTGACGCGCTCGATCGGGCGCGATCCGGAACTGGCGGCGATCCCGGTGATCATCTGCAGCAGCAAGAACCAGGAAACCGACCGCATCTGGGGCATGCGCCAGGGCGCAAAGGATTACCTGGTCAAGCCGGTCGATCCGGCGCTGCTGCTGGCCGCCATCGCCGCGCTCGACGCCCGGCCGGCGCCGGCCGCTGCCGTAGCCGCAGCGGCATGAGCGCTGGCGCGGACGCAAGACCGGACGCAAGACCGGACCCTGCCGCGCGCCGCACCCGGCTGCGCGAATACCAGGAGCAGCTCCTCGAGCGCATGCAGGCCGCCAAGGGTGGCGGCGGCGCGCCGATCCAGCAGCTGGGCATGCAGGTGGGCGCCACCCGCTACCTGCTCGACCTGCTCGAGGCCGGCGAGATCGTCGCCCCGGTGCCGCTGGCGCGCGTGCCGCTGACCCTGCCCTGGTACCTGGGTCTGGCCAACGTGCGCGGTACCCTGGTCGGTGTGATCGACCTGGCGCGCTACCTGGGGCAGGAGAGTACGCCCACCCTCGCATCGCCAGGCGCTTCACCAGGCATGCGCCTGGTGACCTTCGCCCCATCGCTCGGCTTCAATTGCGCACTGCTGGCCGACCGCGTGTACGGCCTGCGCCAGGCGGCCGGCATGCGGCGCGAGGGCGAGCTCCTGCGCGATGCCGACGACCACCTGTGGACGCCGCTTTCGCTCGCGGCACTGGTGCGGGAAGAACGCTTCCTGCACGTTGCACAAGAAGCAGAACAACGCAGCCAATAACTAGACAGCAGCACCAGGAGCCGGTATGGGATTCGCCTCGAAACTCAGCATCAACGTATTCTCGAAAGACAGCGCGGACGACGATACCGTGCTGGCTTCGCCCGACACCCAGTTCGGCGCGGGGGTGCTGCAGCCGCAGTTGCAGCAGCCGCAGCCGTCGCACGACGGCATGCTGCACGGCTCGGCCGACGCCGCCGCGCGCCGGCTCGGCAACACGCGCCCGCGCAAGCCCCTGAACGGCGCCGGCGAGGGCGATGACCTGCGCCTGCCCCTGATCGGCCACCTGTCGCTGTCGCGCCAGCTGCGCCTGGTGATGGCCGCCTTTGTTGCCGGCATCCTGCTGACGGTGCTGTCGATGTGGCAGAACGCCGCGCGTACCGACGTGGTGTCCAGCCAGAGCCAGATCGCGTCCGACGCCCTGATGCATTCCCAGCGTGTGGCCAAGGCTGCGCCGAACGCGCTGCGCGGCGACATGGGCGCGTTCAACGAACTGGACGAAAGCCGTGCCGAAGTCGGCCGCCTGCTGCAGCTGCTGGCGCGCGGCGGGCAGGCCGACGGCAACCCCATCCCGGCAGCCTCGGGCGAGGCCATGCCGATGCTGGCCAAGGCCCGTTCGGCCTGGGTCGCATCGAACGCCGCCGCCACCACCATCGTCGGCAACAAGCGGCACCTGGTCGGCTTCGGCGCCAGCGTGGACAAGCTGGAACCGCTCGCCCTCGAGCTCCAGTCGATCGCCGCCCGGCAGTCCGGCAACCCGGTCTTTGGCCGCCTGGCGGCGCTGACCGATCGCCTGACGGTGTCGACCCATGCTTACCTCGCCTCCGGCGTGCCGCATCGCGACGCCGCCAAGGCCGTCGTGCGCGACGGCGCCGAACTGGGCGCGCTGCTGGACAGCCTGGCCGAAGGCGGCGCCGGGGTAGACGCCGACCTGCGCGAACGCCTGATCGCCGCGCGTACCGCCTACAAGGGCTGGCAGGAAGGACTGGCGCCACTGTCCACCAACCAGCACAACTTCAGCGCCGCGCACGGCGCCGAGGGCGTGATCGCGCGCGACAACGAAGGCCTGCGCTCGACGCTGGCGCGGGTGCAGCTCCAGTACCGCAGCGAACTGGATACCCGCAGCAGCTGGTTCTGGCTGCTGGTCGGCGCCTCGATCTTCACGCTGGCCATGGGCGGCAGCATCAGCCGCGTGATGCTGCTGGACTCGCGCAACCGCACCCGTGGCGCCGATGCCCGGCGCCACGAGGCCGAGGCGATGCGCCAGCTGGCCCAGGCCAAGGAAGAAGAAGCCAAGGCCACCAACGACCAGAACCAGGCGGCGATCCTGCGCCTGATGAACGAACTGCAGGAAGTCGCGGACGGCGACCTGACCGTGCACGCCACCGTGTCGGAAGACATCACCGGCGCGATCGCCGACTCGGTCAACTACACGGTCGAGGAATTGCGCGGCCTGGTGCTGCGGGTCATCAGGACCACCGAGCAGGTGACGCGCGCATCGAGCGGCGCGCAGGCGGTGTCGACCGAGCTGCTGGGCGCCGCCGACGCCCAGTCGCGCGAGATCCAGGAAGTTTCGAGCACCGTGCTGCGGATGGCGTCCCAGATCGCCGACGTGTCGCGTTCGGCGACCGAATCGGCCGACGTGGCGCGCCAGTCGGTGGCGGCGGCGGAGCAGGGCGCCCAGGCGGTGCAGAACGCGATCCTCGGCATGAACGAGATCCGCGAGCAGATCCAGGAAACCTCGAAGCGCATCAAGCGCCTGGGCGAATCCTCGCAGGAGATCGGCGAGATCACCGACCTGATCTCGGACATCACCGAGCAGACCAACGTGCTGGCGCTGAACGCCGCCATCCAGGCCGCGTCGGCGGGCGAGGCGGGACGCGGCTTTTCGGTGGTGGCGGAAGAGGTGCAGCGCCTGGCGGAGCGTTCGGCCGAAGCGGCCAAGGGCATCGGCGCGCTGGTGCGCACCATCCAGGCCGACACCCACGACGCCGTGGCGGCGATGGAAAAATCTACCCAGGGCGTGGTCGAGGGCGCACGCCTGTCCGACGCGGCCGGTGCGGCGCTGCTGGACATCTCGGGCGTGTCGAACCGCCTGGCGGAGCTGATCCAGGACATTTCCATTGCAGCTGAACAGCAGGCGACGTCCGCCAACGGTGTGGCCCATAATATGCAGCACATCCTGTCGGTGACCGAGCATACCCAGGGCGGCACGCGCCAGACCGCGCAGTCGATCCGCGAACTGGCGCTGCTGGCGCAGGAACTGAAAGATTCGGTGTCGCGCTTCCGCGTGGCTGCCTGATTCGCTTAATCGTCGCATCAAGAATCGTCGCACAAAGAACCCATGACCAAGCCTTCATCCCAGCGCATGCCTCTCTTCGATACCGGCCCCCTGTCCTGGGTGATCGGCGAGATCAGGGATGCATTGGGACGCTCGGGCATGGCCCTGCGCGACGCCGCCAACCGCAGCCTGGAGGCGCAGCCGACCCTGCTGCTGCACGCGAAGACCCACTTGCACCAGGCCAATGGCGCCCTGCAGATGGTGGACGTGGACGGCGTCGGCGTGCTCGCGGGCGCGGCCGAGCGCCTGATCGACGGCTTCAAGGATGGGCAGCCCGCCTGCACCCCGGACTCCGTCAAGGCGGTGCAGGATGCCTATGGGGCACTGGTCGAATACCTCGACGAGCTGCTCGGGGGCAGCCCGCAGCAGCCGGCGCGCCTGTTCCCTTATTACCGCGACCTGCAGGAGCAGCTGGGCGTCGAGCGCATCCACCCGTCCGACCTGCTGCCGCAAGACCTGGGCAAGGACGTGCAGCTGCACGCGCCGGCGGCGGCCGCGGCGCCGGATATCGCCGCCTGCCGCGCGCGCTTCGAGAAAGCGCTGCTGCCCTACCTGAAGAGCGGCGACCCGCAGCATGCGGCCGGCATGCGCGATGCGCTGGCGCCGATCGCGGCCAGCCAGGAAGATCCGCGCGCGCGCCTGTTCTGGGAGGCGCTGCGCGCCTTTGCCGGCGTGGTGGCCACGGGTGCGGTCGAGAGCGACCTGTATGTGAAGCAGCTGCTCGGCCATGTCAACATGCAGCTGCGCCGCCTGTCGCAGGGGCAGGGCGGCACGCCGGACGCGCTGCTGCGCGATGCGCTGTTCTTCGTCGCCGCGGCCGAAGGCGCGGCAAGCGAGCCGGACGCCGATGCCCAGCGCCTGCGCCGGGCCTGCGGCCTGGACGGCCTGGTGCCGCACGACTACGCCGCACGCCGCTACGGCCGCATCGACCAGGCCACGCTGCAGGAGGCGCGCGACGCCCTGGCCCGCACCAAATCGGACTGGGACCGCATCGCCACCGAGGGCGACCTCGAGGTGAAGGACGATTTCAACCAGCAGCTCTCGCGCCTGGCCGGCGCCAGCGAAAAGCTGGGCGCGCCGGCGCTGGCGCAGCTGATGCGCGAACTCGGACGCGCCGCGACCGATGCGATGCAGGCGGGCCGCAGCGACGACTTCGGGCTGGAAATGGCGGCCGCCATGCTGTTCGTCGAGAACGGCCTGGACCAGCTGCGCCAGCTGCCCGATGATTTTGCCGAGAATGCCGAAGCGGTCGGTGCGCGCCTGCTGGCGCTGGCCGCCGGCGAAACCCCGCCGGATGCCCCGCACTGGCAGGGCGAGCTGGCGCGCCAGATCCAGCAGGGCCAGACCGTGGCGGTGCTGGCCGGCGAGATCAAGGCCGGCCTGCGCCAGGTCGAGAAGCTGCTCGACGATTATTACGACAACCCCGGCAAGCGCGAGACCCTGGTCCAGGCCGAGCCGGTGCTGCACGGCTTGCTGGGCGCCCTGGCGATCCTCGACCAGGACCAGGCGGTGCAGGCCGTGCGCCACGTGGCCGGCGAGGTGCGTGTCCTGGCGGGCAGCGACGGCGATGTGACGGCGCAATCGAGCCTGCTGCACAACATCGCCCAGAACATCGGTGCGCTTGGCTTCTTCAGCGACCTGCTGGCGCAGAACGGCGAGGCGGCCAAGGGCCGCTTCAGCTTCGACCCGCACAAGCGCCTGTTGCTGGAGCTGCCCTTCGAATTCGTCGAGACCGCGCTGGAGCCCGCCGCCGTGCCGCAGGAGGCGCCCCAGGCGCAGGAAGCGACGATCGAATCGGAGCTGCTCGAGATCTTCATCCTCGAGGCGCAGGAAGTGCTGGGCCTGGTGCTGGAGACCTTGCCGCAGGCCGAAGACAATCCCGCCAGCCAGGAGACCCTGACGCTGCTGCGCCGCGCCTTCCACACGCTCAAGGGCAGCAGCCGCATGGTGAGCCTGGAGCGCTTCGCCGACGCCGCGGCCGCGGTCGAACGCGTCATGAACCTGTGGCTGTCCGAGGCGCGCAGCGCCACGCCCGCGTTGCTCGGACTGCTGCGCCAGGCGCACGCGGAACTCTCCAGCTGGGTGGCCGAGCTGGCGGCCAGCGGCAATTCGGCGCGCGACAGCGCGGCCATCGTGGCGCTGGCGGCCCGCGTGCAGGAGGGCGGAGAGACCGAAGAAGTGCCGACGCTCGACGACGTCATCGTGCCGGAACCGGCTCCGTCTCCCGACACCAAGCGCATCGGCGAACTCGAGATTCCGCGCGGCCTGTACACGGTCTACCTCGAGGAAGCCGAGACCCTGGTGCAGCTGCTGGCGCAGGACTTCGACTCCTGGCAGCTCGACCCGCAGCGACGCGCCTCGCAGGAAGCGCTGAAGGCGGCGCACACGCTGGGCGGCACCTCGTCCACGGTCGGCTACACCGCCCTGCACGACGTCGCCCATGCGCTCGAACTGGTACTGGAAAAACTGGCGGCGCCCGGCCCGCAGCTCGACGACGACGGACGCGCGCTGCTCGACGCGGCCCTGGCGCGCGCGGGCACGATGCTGCAGGTGTTCGCCCTGGGCGAACTGGCGCCATCCCAGCCCGACCTGATCGGCCAGCTCGGCACACTGCTCGAACGCCTGGCCAGCCAGCAGGCCGCCGCCGTGTACGGCGAAGCGGACCCGGCCCTGGCGCAGCAGCTCGACCGCCTGTTCGCCGCCGCCTACGGCGAGCTGCTGGCCGAGCCGCCGCCCGCCGACCTGGAAGAGCGCGCGCAGGAACAAGGCCAGGAACAGGGCCAGGAACAAGCGCAGGCCGGCGCGGCCAGCGAGATCGACGACCTGTTCGACAGCTTCGGCGACGACCCCTTCGCCGCCCCGGCGCTCGACCAGGCCGCACCCGCCGAACCGGAGCCCGTATTCGTTCCGGTCACGCCCGACGAAGCGGTGCTGGACGCGCCGCCCGAATCCGCGGTGGCCGAAGCTGAAGCGCAAGCGCAGCCGCAGCTGGAGAGTGCACCAACGCCCGCACCTGCGCCGGCGCCGACCGACAGCGACCTGGCCACCGGCGCCGCCTTCGGCGACGAACTCGACCCCGACCTGCTGCCGGTATTCCTGGAAGAGGGCGCCGACCTGTTCCCGCAGATCGGCAACGGCCTGCGCCAGTGGCAGCAGAATCCGCAAGACCACGCCATCGCGCAGGGCTTGCAGCGGGCATTGCACACGGTAAAGGGCAGCGCCCGCATGGCCGGCGCGATGCGCCTCGGCCAGCATACCCACGAGCTGGAAACCCAGATCGAGAACATGGTGCATGCCGGGACAAGCACCCCTGCGGCATTCGACGAACTGCTGGCGAACTACGACGGCGCCCTGCTTCTGTTCGAGCAGCTGCAGCAGCCCTCGAACGCGGCGCCCGCAGCTGCGGCAGCGCCGGCCCCCGCCGAGCAGCCGGGCAGCCGCGCCCCGCTGGTGCGGGTGCGCGCCGACATCCTCGACCGCGTCGTCAACCAGGCCGGCGAAGTGTCGATCACGCGCTCGCGCCTGGAAAACCAGGTGGGCTCGCTCAAGGGCGCGCTGTCGGACTTCTCGGAAAACCTCGACCGCCTGCGCCGCCAGATGCGCGAGATCGAGATGCAGGCCGAATCGCAGATCGCATCGACCCTGTCGATCGCCGGCGAGCAGAAATTCGACCCGCTCGAGTTCGACCGCTTCACGCGCCTGCAGGAACTGACGCGCATGATGGCCGAGAGCGTGAACGACGTGGAAGCCTTCCACGAAGGGCTGTCGCGCACGGTGGACAGCGCGGCCGACGACCTGGCGGCGCAGTCGCGCATGACCCGCGACCTGCAGCGCGACCTGATGCGGGTGCGCATGGTGCCGTTCGCGAACCTGTCCGAGCGCCTGTTCCGGGTGGCGCGCCAGACCGCCAAGGAACTCGAGAAGCGCGTCAACCTCGATATCCGCGGCGGCTCGGTGGAAATCGACCGCAGCGTGCTGGAACAGATGGCGGCGCCTTTCGAGCACCTGCTGCGCAATGCGATCGTGCACGGCATCGAAGCCCGTGCCGCGCGCGTCGACGGGGGCAAGCCCGAGACCGGCGAAGTGCTGGTGCAGGTGAGCCAGCACGGCAACGAGGTGGCGATCGTGTTCAGCGACGACGGCGCCGGGCTGGACCTGGCGCGCATCCGCCGCAAGGCGCGCGACCTGGGGCTGCTCGGGCAGGACGCCGAGGTGTCCGACCCCGAGGCCGCCGAACTGATTTTCGAACCCGGCTTCACCACCGCCGACACCCTCACCGAGCTGGCCGGCCGCGGCGTCGGCATGGACGTGGTGCGCTCCGAAGCGCAGGCGCTGGGCGGCCGCGTGGTGGTCTCGACCGAGCCGGGCAAGGGCACGCGCTTTTCGATCCACCTGCCCTTGACGCTCGCGGTGGCGCAAGTGGTGCTGGTCGCCAGCGGCGGGCGCACCCATGCGCTGCCGTCGACGCTGGTCGAGCAGGTGATGCAGGTGCGCGATACCGAGCTGGCCGCCGCGGAGGTTTCCGGGGCGATCGCGGTTTCAGGACAGCCGCATCCGCTGCATGCGCTGGATACGCTGCTGGGAGAACCGGCGGGCGGCGGCACGCTGCAGCGCCTGAATCCGGTGCTGGTCGTGCACGGCGCCGGCGGGCGCATCGCGCTGCGCGTGGACGAGGTGCTGGGCAACCGCGAGGTGGTGGTCAAGAACATCGGTCCGCAGCTGTCCCGGGTGCCGGGCATTGCCGGCGCCACGGTGCTGGGGACCGGCGAGATCGTGCTGATTCTCGATCCGGTGGCGCTGGCCCAGCGTCCCGCGGCGCCACGTGCGGGCGGAGCCGACGAGGCCGCGCAGCCGCAGCGCCCGACCATCATGGTGGTGGACGATTCGATCACGGTGCGCCGCGTGACCCAGCGCCTGCTGGAACGTGAAGGCTACCGGGTGATGCTGGCCAAGGACGGGATCGACGCGCTCGAGCAGATCGACGCGGCAAAGCCCGACCTGATGCTGGTGGATATCGAGATGCCGCGCATGGACGGCTTCGACCTGACGCGCGAAGTGCGCAACAACGACGCCACCCGCGCGATCCCGATCATCATGATCACCTCGCGTACGGCCGACAAGCACCGCAATGTCGCGCTGGGACTGGGCGTGAATGCCTACTTCGGCAAGCCCTACCAGGAGCCGGTGCTGCTGGCGGCGATTGAGAGTTTGCTTAGGTAGGGTGGGCGGCCCCAGCCTTCTTCAGCACCCCGAACCGCTCCAGCGTCCGCTTCCTCGCTTCGTCGTGTTCGACAACGGGCAGCGGATAGTCACGCCCCAGCAACACGCCCTTGTCCGCCAGCGCCTGCGTGTTCACCAGCCACGGCGCATGGATCTCCTTGGCGCCGAGCCGCTCCAGGGCCGGCACCCATTCCCGGATGAAGTCGCCGTGCGCATCGAAGCGCTGCGACTGCGTCACCGGGTTGAAGATCCTGAACCACGGCTGCGCATCGCAGCCGGTCGATGCCGCCCACTGCCAGCCGCCGTTGTTCGAGGCCAGCTCATAATCGTTCAGCTTCAGCGCGAAATAGCGTTCGCCGCGGCGCCAGTCGATCCCGAGGTCCTTGGTGAGGAAACTGGCCGTCACCATGCGCAGCCGGTTATGCATGAAACCGGTCCGGTTCAGCTGCGCCATCGCCGCATCCACCAGCGGATAGCCGGTGCGGCCTTCGCACCAGGCCGCGAATAACGCATCGGCCTCATCCCCGGTATCCCAGGCCAGCGCGTCGAAGGCCGGCTTGAACGATTGCGTCACTACCTGCGGGTGACGCGCCAAAATCATCGAATAGAAGTCGCGCCAGATGAGTTCCGACAGCCAGACCGAGGCGCCGGGACCGCCCAGGCCGGATTCCATCATCTGGCGCGCCGTGCGCACCAGGTGGCGGATCGAGGTCGTGCCGAAGCGCAGGTGGGTCGACAGGCGCGAGGTGCCGTCCTCGGCGGGGAAATCGCGCGCCGTGCCGTAGGCCGCCATGCGCGCTACGAAGCGCTCGAACAGTGCTTCCGCGCCTTCCATCCCCGCCGGCAGCGGCGGCGGCCCGGGCTCGAAGCCGATCTCGGCGAGCGAGGGCAAGCTGGCCGGCCCGGGCGGCGGCGCGAAAGCCTGCGCATAGGGATCGACCGGGTAGGCCGCCAGCGTCTCCGGCATCGCGGCCAGGCGCTTGAGCCAGGCATTCTTGTAAGGAGTAAACACCGAAAACGGTCCCTTGGCCAGCGTCAGCACCTCGTCCTGCTCGAAGATCACCTGATCCTTGAAACGCAGAAATTTCTTACTTTCGGCTGCGAGCCGTGCTTTCATCCGTGCGTCGCGTTCCACCGCGTCGGGTTCATAATCGGCACAGACGAACACCGCGTCGACATCCAGTTCGGTGGCGAGCGCGGGAACCACTTCAAGAGGGCGGCCCTGCCGCACGATCAGAAAACCGCCGAGCCGGCGCAGCTCGGCGTCGAGGCTCGCCAGGCTGGCGTGGATGAACCGCACACGGCGGTCGTCGCGCGGCAGCGGGTCGAGAATGTCGCTGTCATATACAAAAACGCAGTACACACAATTGGACGACGTCAAGGCCCGGTGGAGGGCTGCATGGTCGAATGCCCGCAAGTCGCGCCGGAACCAGACCAAAGAATTGCTCATATTCATCATCGTGTGCAGAGTCAAAGTGGCGGCCGATTTTACTGGGTAGGATTACTCCTAACGGATCTGTATTCATCGCAGGGCGGGTCAGACCCGGGTCGGTAAGGCGGGCGTGACGGGAAGCGGAAAGCGTATGCTGCGAGGCGCTTCCATGGGCTCAGGACCGATTCGGTGTAAACTATCGAAAAGCGTAATATTGTGTCGTGAACACTAAGTCGCAGGACCTGGCGGCCGGCCTACCGGTTGATCAACCAGAGTGAGCCCATGTGAGAGTTAGCGTATGAAAAAAAGCAAAGTTGGCAGCACTCTACCGATGCCCGGCATGCCACCGGAACACGACGAAGCGCTGGGAAAGATTGGCCCTGCTTCGTCCGGGCTGAACCTTGCTAATCATTTCCTGATCGCGATGCCCTCGATCCAGGATCCGATCTTCGGCGGCACCGTCGTCTACGTCTGCGAGCACAACGAAAAAGGCGTGCTCGGCGTCGTCATCAACAAGCCGACCGACATGACGATGGAAGTGCTGTTCGACCGCGTCGACCTGAAGCTGTCGCCGGGCCTGCGCTCCTCGGTGGTGGAGCAGCCGATCATGTTCGGCGGTCCGGTGCAGGACGACCGCGGCTTCGTGCTGCATTCGCCGGGCGGACGCTTCTCGTCCTCGCTCACGGTGACCGACGACGTCGCCTTCACGACCTCGATCGACGTGCTGGAGGCGGTCGCCAGCGGCGCCGGCCCGGCCCGCATGCTGGTGTCGATCGGCTATGCCGGCTGGAGCCCGGGTCAGCTCGAGGAAGAACTTTCTCGCAACGGCTGGCTCACCGTGGGCGCCGACGCCAAGGTCCTGTTCGACCTGCCGATCGACGAACGCTATACCGCCGCCATCAAACTGCTGGGGATCGACCCTCTCATGCTTGCTACTGAAGCTGGCCATGCGTAACGGGGGCTTCGAACCTCGTGGTTGACATCGTTTTTGGTTTTGATTTTGGTGTCAAGCGCATCGGCATTGCCATGGGCAATACCCTCACTGGGCAGGCCCAGCCTTTGACGGTCATCAAGGCCATCGACAATGCCACCCGTTTCCAGGTCATCGGCGAACTCATCGAACAATGGAAGCCGGCGCGCCTCATCGTGGGCGAACCGCGCCATCCCGACGGCGCCGAGCACGACATGACCCTGCGCAGCCGGCGCTTCGCCAACCAGCTCCACGGCCGCTTCAGCCTGCCTGTCGAACTCGTCGACGAGCGTTATTCCTCCGTCGTCATCCCGCAAAAGCGCGGCGAGATCATCGACGCCAAGGCGGCCGCCATCATTTTGCAACAATACTTTGACGCTCATTGACCCTCATGCCAACATCTAACCAAGCGTACGACGCGGAAGCGCTGTACCGCGAACTGCTGGGCCAGGTCCGCGCCGGACTGGCCGGCGTGCCCGACGCCGCCATCGTCGGCATCCATTCGGGTGGCGCCTGGCTGGCCGAGCGCCTGGCGCGCGACCTCGACCTCACCGCGCGTTTCGGCACCATCGACGTTTCGTTCTACCGCGACGACTATGCCAAGAAGGGCCTGCACCCGGACGTGAAACCGACCCACATCCGCTTCCCGGTGGACGGGGCCACGGTGGTGCTGGTGGACGACGTGCTGCAGACCGGCCGCACCACGCGCGCCGCGATCAACGTGCTGTTCGACTACGGTCGCCCGGCCTGCATCCGCCTGGCGGCCCTGGCCGACCGCGGCGGGCGCGAGCTGCCGGTGGCGCCCGACTATGTCGGCACCCGCGCCGAGCTGGCGCCCAGGCAGTCGCTGTGCCTGCAGCGCGGCGACGACGGCCAACTTTCGCTGACCATTGAAGAAGATTCGTCCCCATCTGCCGACCATGCCGAAACTGTTTAATAACCCGCAACTGAACAAGAACGGCGAGCTGCAGCACCTGCTCACCATCGAAGGCCTGCCCAAGTCGGTCATCAACCACATCCTCGACACCGCGTCGAGCTTCGTGGGCATCTCGGACCGCGAGGTCAAGAAGGTGCCGCTGATGCGCGGGAAAAGCGTGTTCAACCTCTTCTTCGAGAACAGCACGCGCACCCGTACCACCTTCGAGATCGCGGCCAAGCGCCTGTCGGCCGACGTCATCAACCTGAACATCCAGGCCTCGTCGGCCAGCAAGGGCGAGTCGCTGCTGGACACCATCGACAACCTGTCGGCCATGCACGCCGACATGTTCGTGGTGCGCCATGCGCAGTCGGGCGCGCCCTACCTGATCGCCAAGCACCTGGTCGAGACCAACCAGTCGCACGTGCACGTGGTAAACGCCGGCGACGGCCGCCATGCGCACCCGACCCAGGGCCTGCTCGACATGTACACGATCCGCCATTACAAGAAGGATTTCACCAACCTGCGGGTGGCGATCGTCGGCGACATCCTGCACAGCCGGGTGGCGCGTTCGGACATCCACGCGCTGACCACGCTCGGCGTGCCGGAAGTGCGCGCCATCGGCCCGCACACGCTGCTGCCGGGCGGCCTGGCCGAAATGGGCGTGCGCACCTTCACCAGCATGGACGAGGGCCTGAAGGACGTCGACGTCATCATCATGCTGCGCCTGCAGAACGAACGCATGAGCGGCGCGCTGCTGCCGTCGGCGCAGGAATACTTCAAGAGCTACGGCCTGACCCCGGAACGCCTGGCGCTGGCCAAGCCGGACGCGATCGTGATGCATCCGGGCCCGATGAACCGCGGCGTCGAGATCGACTCGGCGGTGGCCGACGGCAGCCAGGCGGTGATCCTGCCGCAGGTAACCTTCGGCATCGCGGTACGGATGGCAGTGATGAGCATTTTGGCGGGAGGCAGGGCGTGAAATTGGCAAGGATGAAACTTCATATCAAGAACGGGCGCGTGATCGACCCGGCGAACGGCATCGACCAGGTCGCGGACCTCTTTATCGCCGATGGCGTCATTGCCGCCCTCGGCACTGCTCCCGACGGTTTTGTCGCCGACCAGACCATCGATGCCAGCGGCCTGGTGGTCGCGCCCGGCCTGGTCGACCTGTCCGCGCGCCTGCGCGAGCCGGGCTATGAATACAAGGCGACGCTGGAATCCGAGATGAAGGCGGCAATGCAGGGCGGCGTGACCACCCTGGTGTGCCCGCCGGACACCGACCCGGTGCTGGACGAGCCGGGCCTGGTGGAAATGCTCAAGCACCGCGCGCGCATCCTGGACCAGGCCAACGTGCACCCGCTGGGCGCGCTGACCATGGGCCTGAAGGGCCAGGCGCTCACCGAGATGGCTGAGCTGACCGAAGCCGGCTGCATCGGCTTCTCGCAGGCCGAGGAACCGGTGCTGGACACCACCGTGCTGCTGCGCGCCATGCAGTACGCAAAAACCTTCGGCTACACCGTATGGCTGCGCCCGCAGGACGCCCACATCGGCCGCGGCGGCGTGGCCCACAGCGGGCCGCTGGCCTCGCGCCTGGGCCTGTCGGGCGTGCCCGTCATGTCCGAGACCATCGCCCTGCACACCATTTTTGAGCTGATGCGTGCCACCGGCGCGCGCGTGCACCTGTGCCGCATGTCATCCAGCGCCGGGCTCGAGCTGGTGCGCGCCGCCAAGAAGGAGGGCCTGGCGGTGAGCTGCGACGTCGGCGTGCACCACCTGCACATGACCGACGCCGACATCGGCTTCTTCGACCCCAACGCGCGCTTCAACCCGCCGCTGCGCAGCCAGCGCGACCGCGACGCGATCCGCAACGCGCTGCTGGACGGCACCGTGGACGCGGTCTGCTCGGACCACACCCCGGTGGACGACGACGAGAAGCTGCTGCCTTTCGCCGAAGCGACGCCGGGCTCCACCGGCCTGGAGCTGCTGCTGGCCCTGAGCCTGAAGTGGGCGCAAGAGCAGGACAGCGACAAGGCGCTGGCGCAGGCCCTGGACAAGGTGACATCGAGCGCGGCGCGCGTCGCCGGCCTGCCGGCCGGTACGCTGTCGGTGGGCGCGGCGGCCGACGTGGTGGTGTTCGATCCGGAGGCGCGCTGGAAGGTCGAGCGCAAGGCGCTGGCCAGCCAGGGCAAGCACACGCCTTTCCTCGGCTACGAGCTGGCCGGGCAGGTGCGTGCGACGCTCGTGCGCGGCCGCGTGGCTTTCCAGCGCTGAGCGGCGCGGGCGGCGCCCGCCGCCCGCATGCCTTTAATTTAACGTCGTGAAGCTCAAACTTGCTCTGCGCCTGGCGCGCGTCATGGTCCACCTGGTGGCGGGCCTGGCGACCTGCGCGCTGGTGTTTCCGCTCGTTTCGCTGCGCGCGCGCGAGCGGCTCACCCGGCGCTGGTCGCGCAAGCTGCTCGGCCTGTGCCGCGTCACGGTCGAGCAGGTGGACGGTGCAACTATCCTCGAACACGCACTGATCGTCGCCAACCACGTCTCCTGGCTCGACATCTTCGTCATCAACGCGCTGCATCCCTGCCGTTTCGTGGCCAAGGCCGAGATCCGCGCCTGGCCGGTCCTCGGCTGGCTGGCGGCCGGCGCCGGCACCGTGTTCATCGCGCGCGGCAACCGGCGCGAGCTGCGCCACATCTTCAAGGGCCTGGTCACGGTCTTGCAGGAGGGCCAGCGCGTCGCCCTGTTCCCGGAGGGAACCACGTCGATCCAGGGCGAAGTGCTGCCTTTCCACGCCAACCTGTTCGAAGCCGCCATCGACGCGAAGGTGGCGGTGCAGCCCTACGCGCTGTCGTATGTCGACGCGCGCGGGGAGTTGCACCGCTCGGTCGACTACGTCGGCGACACGACCTTCGTGGACAGCCTGTTCACGATCCTGGAGGGCGAACCGGTGCGCGCGCGCCTGCAGGCCCTGGCGCCGATCGAGGCAGCTGGCGCCCATCGCCGCGAGCTGGCGCAGGCGGCACACGATGCCGTCGCCGCCGCGCTCTGCTGTGATATGTAAAACGTATCACAGGGCACTAAATCATATACTGGACAACTCACAGCCGCGGTGGCACGCTGGTGCATTGATTGTTGCCGCTTGAGGAGACCAGCATGCCCACCTACCGTTCCCGCACCACCACCCAGGGCCGCAACATGGCCGGCGCCCGTGCCCTGTGGCGCGCCACCGGCATGAAGGATGGCGACTTCGAAAAACCGATCATCGCGGTGGTGAACTCCTTCACCCAGTTCGTGCCCGGCCACGTGCACCTGAAGGACCTGGGCCAGCTGGTGGCGCGCGAGATCGAAGCGGCCGGTGGCGTGGCCAAGGAATTCAACACCATCGCCGTGGACGACGGCATCGCCATGGGCCACGGCGGCATGCTGTACTCGCTGCCCTCGCGCGACCTGATCGCCGACTCGGTCGAGTACATGGTCAATGCGCACTGCGCCGACGCCATGGTCTGCATCTCGAACTGCGACAAGATCACGCCCGGCATGCTGATGGCCGCGATGCGCCTGAACATCCCGGTGGTGTTCGTCTCGGGCGGTCCGATGGAAGCGGGCAAGGTGGTCAAGGTGGTCAACAATGACCGCAAGATCATCAAGCTCGACCTGGTCGACGCCATGATCCAGGCCGGCGACAGCAAGGTGTCGGACGCCGATGTGGCGGAGGTCGAGCGCTCGGCCTGTCCGACCTGCGGCTCGTGCTCGGGCATGTTCACGGCGAATTCGATGAACTGCCTGACCGAGGCGCTGGGTCTGTCGCTGCCGGGCAACGGCACCGTCCTCGCCACCCACTCGGACCGCAAGGAGCTGTTCCTGCGCGCCGGCCGCCTGATCGTGGAGATCGCCAAGCGCCACTACGAACAGGACGATTATTCGGTGCTGCCGCGCTCGATCGCCACCAAGGCGGCGTTCGAGAACGCGATGGCGCTCGACGTCTCGATGGGCGGCTCCACCAACACCGTGCTGCACATGCTGGCGGCGGCGCACGAAGCCGGCGTGGAATTCACGATGGCCGACATCGACCGCATCTCGCGCCTGGTGCCCTGCCTGTGCAAGGTGGCGCCGATGACCGACAAGTACCACATCGAAGACGTGCACCGCGCCGGCGGCATCTTCGCGATCCTGGGCGAGCTGGCGCGCGCCGGGCTGTTCGACACCTCGCTGCCGACCGTGCACAGCGCCACGTTTGAAGCGGCGATCGAGAAGTTCGACATCAAGCGCAGCGACGACCCGGACGTCCACCAGCTGTTCCGCGCGGCGCCGGGCGGGGTGCCCACCCAGGTCGCGTTCTCGCAGTCCGAGCGCTTCGACTCGAACGACCTGGACAGGAGCAACGGCTGTATCCGCGACCGCGCGCACGCCTATTCGCAGGACGGCGGCCTGGCGGTCCTGTACGGGAACATCGCGGAGAAGGGCTGCATCGTCAAGACCGCGGGCGTGGACGAGAGCATCCTCAGGTTTTCCGGCAAGGCGCGCGTGTTCGAGAGCCAGGACGCGGCGGTCGAGGGCATCCTGGGTGACACGGTCGCGGCAGGCGACGTGGTCATCATCCGCTACGAAGGCCCGAAGGGCGGGCCGGGCATGCAGGAGATGCTGTACCCGACCTCGTACATCAAGTCCAAGGGCCTCGGCAAGGCCTGCGCGCTGTTCACGGACGGGCGCTTCTCGGGCGGCTCCTCGGGCCTGGTGATCGGCCACGCCTCGCCGGAAGCGGCCGAGGGCGGGGCGATCGGGCTGGTGGAGGAGGGCGACATCATCGACATCGACATCCCGGCGCGCACCATCAACCTGCGCGTCAGTTTCGAGGAGCTGGCGCACCGCCGCGGCAAGATGGAAGACCGCGGGGCGGACGCCTGGCAGCCGGTGGGGCGCGAGCGCTATGTCTCGCAGGCGCTGCAGGCGTATGCGGCGCTGACCACGTCGGCGGACCGCGGCGCGGTGCGCGATCTCTCGCAACTCAAGCGTTAATTAGTAGCGTGGGCGGCTCTGCCGCCCACGCGTTCAACTATCGGACGCTCTGCCGCAACGCTTGCGCGGACTGAACGCGTGGGCAGGAAACCTGCCCACGCTACAAAACCCGTCCGCGAACGGGCATCACTTTTTACCGCTGTGCTCCCGATACTCGGGACAATCCACCTGCAACAGCGAGCGGTCGTCCAGGCACACCGCCGTCAGCTTCCCGCCCCACACGCAGCCGCTGTCGAGCCCCACCAGGTTCGGCCGCAACACCAGTCCCAGCGCGGACCAGTGCCCGAACACCACGGTCACGTCGCGGGTGCGCCGCTGCGGCAGGTCGAACCAGGGCAGCAGCCCCGACCCTTCCGGCCCATTCTCGCTTTCCTTGTGCAGGAAATCCATGCGGCCGCTCGGGGCGCACAGGCGCATGCGCGTGAGCGCGTTGACGATGCAGCGCAGCCGCGCGATGCCGCGCAGGCTGTCGTCCCACTGGTCCGGCTGGTTGCCGTACATGTCGCGCAGGAAGTCGATCCAGCCGTCGCCACGCAGCACGCTTTCCACTTCGTGCGCCAGCGCCATGGTCTGGGCCGCGTCCCACTCGGGCGCGACGCCTGCGTGCACCAGCAGGTGCGCATCGACGAACATCGCCAGCGGGCGCTGACGCAGCCACCCGATCAGCGCATCGCGGTCGGGCGCCGCCAGGATCTCGTCGAGCGTGTCGGAGCGGCTGACGCGCTGCGCGCCGACCGCCACCGCGATCAGGTGCAGGTCGTGGTTGCCGAGCAGGGCTTCGACGCGGCCGGGATGCGCTTCGGACAATGCCTTCATGCGGCGCAGCGCCGTCAGCGAATCGGGACCGCGGTTGATCAGGTCGCCGACGAACAGGATGCGCGGCTGCGCCTGGCCGTGCCGCTGCGCGTCCTCGGCGATGCGCTCGATCAGGAGTTGGGCTTCGTGGGCGCAGCCCTGCAGGTCGCCGATGGCATAGGTTCTCATGTTGTTTTTATCGAAGTGGGGTGATGCGAAGACCGCTGTGCCGATACTAAATGATTTCGTGCAGCGGCGCAGCGGCGCCATCATACGCTGCGTGCGCAGCGATCGAACATGCGCGAATTTGATCCAGTCGAACGACGCGCCGGAGATTCGTATTTTGGGTCCGAAGCACCTCATCTATTCCGGTACAATGTGCAGCATTCCAGATAAGAGTGCCGTGGTTTTTTCGCGGAGTCGACGGCGGAAACGACTCACCATAATTGCACCGAAAGAATAATAATGTTCTCCTTTTTTGTCAGTTTCGTATCCTGTGCGCTGCTGACCCTGCTAGTGATTAAGTATGCGAAGCGCAATGGCACCGCGCTCGACACAGATTATGGCGGCGTGCAGAAGTTCCATACCCATCTCGTTGCGCGCATCGGCGGAGTGCCGCTCTTTCTCGGTGTCTTATTCGCCGCCGCGATTTCCACATTGCGCGAACCGGCACTCGGAACGTGGTTCGCATCCTTGCTCGGGTGCGCCTGCATCGCCATGGCGGGCGGCATCGTCGAAGACTATACCGGCCGCGTTTCGCCGGCGCGCCGGCTGCTGCTCACGATGCTCGCCGCACTGTTCGCCTATTACCTGCTCGGTGCGAAACTCGTGCGCCTCGACCTGCCCTGGGGCGTGCTGCCGCTGCAATTGAATCTCATCGTGCTGCCGCTGACCGTGCTCGCGGTGGCGGGCATCGCGAATGCCGTGAATATCATCGACGGCTTCAATGGCCTGGCCAGCATGGTCAGTATTTGCATGCTGCTGTCGCTGGCGTATGTGGCGCTGCAGGTGGGCGATATGTTCGTGCTGGTGACCGCACTGATCGTGGCCGGCGCCACTGCCGGTTTCCTGATCTGGAATTATCCGGTCGGCCTGATCTTCCTCGGCGACGGCGGCGCCTACTTCCTCGGTTTCATGCTCGGCGAACTGGCGCTGCTGCTGGTGATGCGCAATCCCGGCGTGTCCACCTGGTATGCCGCGCTGCTGCTGATTTATCCCGCATTCGAAACGATATTCTCCGCCTACCGCCGCATGTTCGTGCGCGGTAAATCACCGGCTCTGCCGGACGGTATTCATCTGCATAGTTTGATATTCCGCCGTATCGTGCAATGGACGGTCGGGCCGCGCGAAGCGCGCGCACTGATGAAGCGGAACGCGCGCACCTCGCCTTATTTATGGCTGTTTTCGCTGATGGCCGTGATTCCCGCGACCGTGTTCTGGAAAAACACCGGAGTGCTCATCTTCTTCAGTTTGTTGTTTATAATCAGTTACCTCTGGTTATATGCGCGTATTGTTCGATTTAAGTCGCCACGCTGGCTTTTTCTTCACAAGAAAAAGCGTAATTCAGATGTTTAATGTTAGTATGTCGCGACATTTGGTGAGTATCTCGCCGTGCTGTTTCAAAGTTTAGAGCGTCTAACAAAGCCCTCCGGGCGATACAAGGCAGCAATGAGGTTTTTGTTAGGCGCTCTGGTTTTAACCTTTCACTGATACGAGGGAATGACGATGGATCTGTCCAATATGTCCGTAGGCGATTTGCGCAACCTGCAGGAGCAAATCAAGCAGGAGATGAAAACGCGCGAAGTCCAGGAAGTGCAAAAGGCGCGCGAACAGATTCTGGCGATCGCGCAGAGCGTTGGCGTGCCCCTCAAGGACCTGCTTGCAACCGGCGGCCGTGGTGCCGGCAAGGGAAATTCGACCAAGGGCAATACCGTGGCCGTGCGTTATCGCCATCCGGACAATGCATCGCAGCAGTGGACCGGCCGTGGCCGCCAGCCGAAGTGGGTCAAGGAATGGGTCGAAGGCGGCAAGTCGCTCGACAAGCTGCGCGTCTGATCGTTCCGGCCGGTTGATCCGGCCTCGTTAATACCGGCGCAAGCGGCCCGTCCGATTCCCCAAGGACGCCGCTTGCCGCTACAATACCCAGGTTTGTCATTCCTCCAAGTTTCATACCGATAATTCGGCGTCGACGCCTGCCGCGTCTCTGGCTGCTTTTGCATGCCCGCGCCCCAGCTTTCCAAGGACATCATGGTTGCTCTCTCCAAAACGATCTTCAAAGCCTATGACATTCGCGGCGTCATCGACAAGACGCTGGACGAAGGGATCGCTCGCCACATCGGCCGCGCGTTTGGCGCCGCCGCCCTGGCGAAGGGAGAGCGCAAGGTCGTGATCGGCCGCGACGGCCGCCTGTCGGGTCCCGGCCTCACGGCCGCGCTGGGCGAAGGCCTGCGCGACGCCGGCGTGGACGTGATCGATCTCGGCATGGTCGCGACCCCGATGGTGTATTTCGGTACCAACGTGCTCGACACCCGCTCCGGCATCATGGTCACCGGCAGCCACAACCCGCCGGACTACAACGGCTTCAAGATGGTGATGGCGGGCGAGGCGATCCATGGCGACGCCATCCTGGCGCTGCACGACAGTATCGCCGCATACGACGGCAAGATTGCCGAACAGCGCGGCGCCTACGCCACCCACGACATTAGCAAAGCCTACCTCGAGCGCATCATTGGCGACGTCAAGATCGCGCGCCCGATCAAGATCGCGGTCGACTGCGGCAACGGCGTGGCCGGCGCCTTTGCCGGCGACCTGTACCGCGGCATGGGTTGCGAAGTCGTCGAACTGTTCTGCGACGTGGACGGCCACTTCCCGAACCACCACCCGGACCCGGCGCACCCGGAAAACCTGCAGGACCTCATCAAGGCCCTGCAGGATACCGACGCCGAGATCGGCCTGGCCTTCGACGGCGACGGCGACCGCCTGGGCATCGTCACCAAGGACGGCCAGATCATCTTCCCCGACCGCCAGATGATGCTGTTCGCCAGCGACGTCTTGTCGCGCAACCCGGGCGCCGAGATCCTGTACGACGTCAAGTGCACCCGCCACCTCGCTCCCTGGATCGAGAAAGCCGGCGGCCGGCCGCTGATGTGGAAGACCGGCCACTCGCTGGTCAAGGCCAAGCTCAAGGAAACCGGCGCCCCGCTGGGCGGCGAGATGAGCGGCCACATCTTCTTCAAGGACCGCTGGTACGGCTTCGACGACGGCCTGTACGCCGGCGCGCGCATGCTCGAGATCCTGACCAAGGAGGCTGATCCGTCGGCACTGCTCAACAGCCTGCCGATCGCCAGCAGCACCCCGGAACTGCACCTGCACCTGAAAGAGGGCGAGAACTTCACCCTGATCGACAGCCTGCGCGCCAACGCCACCTTCCCGACCTCCGAGAAAATCAACGGCATCGACGGCCTGCGCGTGGAATACGCGGACGGCTTCGGCCTGGCGCGTTCGTCGAACACGACGCCGGTGGTGGTGCTGCGTTTCGAGGGCGAGAACCCGGAAGCCCTGGCACGCATCCAGGACGAGTTCAAGAAGGTGATCCTGGCCGCCAAGCCGGACGCCGAACTGCCGTTCTAAGGATGCAGATTTGAAGATCCTGCTGGTGCGCGTGTCGTCGCTGGGCGACGTACTGCACAACCTGCCGATGGTGGCCGACATCCTGCGCCACCATCCCGGCGCCACCATCGACTGGGTGGTGGAAGAGGGCTACACCAGCCTGGTGCGCCTCAACCCGCACGTTCGCAAGATCATCCCGTGGGCGCTGCGGCGCTGGCGCAAGAGTCTCGGCAAGGCCCAGACGCGGGCCGAGATCAAGGCCTTCTTCTCCAGCTTGCGCGAAGAAGAATACGACTTCGTGTTCGACACCCAGGGCCTGCTCAAGACCGGCGTGATCATGGGCGCCGCCCGCGTGCGCAAAGGCGGCAAGAAGGTCGGCCTGGCCAACGGCAGCGAAGGCTCGGGCTACGAGGGCATCTCGCGCATCTTCCACACCGACAGCATTCCACTCGACCCGCGCACGCACGCCGTGGCGCGCGGCCGCATGGTGGCCGGCGCCGCGCTGGGTTATGCGGCCGGTTATGTCGCCGATACCCCGCCCGATTTCGGGCTGCCGCCGCCCCAATCCAGCACGCGGCCGAGCTTCCTGCCGGCGGAGGATTACGCCGTATTCTTCCACGGTACCGCGCGCGACGCCAAGAAGTGGCCGCATGCCGACTGGATCGAACTGGGACGCGCGCTGGCGCCGATGCCGGTGCTGTTGCCCTGGGGCTCGCCACCGGAAATGCAGGAGGCCGAGGCGCTGGCCAGCAGCCTGCCGAACGCGCGCGTGCTGCCCAGGCTGTCGATGATGGATGCCGTCGCCGTGGCCCAGCACGCCCGGCTGGCGGTCGGCGTCGACACCGGCCTGACCCACATCGCCGCCGCTTTTGTCCGCCCCACGGTCGAGATCTACTGCGATTCGCCGAAGTGGAAGACCGAGGGCAACTGGTCGGACAAGATCCTCAACCTCGGCGACCTGGGCGCGCCGCCCTCGAGCGCCGACGTGATCGCCGCCGCACGCCGCCTGCTGGAGGCCGTGTGAATCGTTGGCTGTACTCGCTGGCCTGGTGGCTGGCGCTGCCGCTCGTGCTGGGGCGCCTGTGGTGGCGCGGCCGCAAGGAGCCGGGCTACCGCGCCCACTGGGCCGAGCGCCTGGGCTTTCCCGATGCCGCGCCATCGCGCCGCCCGACCCTGTGGGTGCATGCCGTCTCGGTCGGCGAGACCCGCGCCGCCGAGCCCCTGGTCGAGGCACTGCTGAAAGAATATCCCGACTCCCGCATCCTGCTCACCCACATGACGCCGACCGGGCGCGCCACTGGTCACGCGCTGTTCAGCCGCCATGGCGAGCGCGTGGTCCAGTCCTACCTGCCTTACGACACCGGCTTCATGGTGGGGCGCTTCCTGCGCGGCTTCCGGCCACGCGTGTGCATCCTGATGGAAACCGAGGTGTGGCCGAACCTGATCGCCGGCTGCGCAGGCAGCGGGGTGCCGGTGGCGCTGGTGAATGCGCGCCTGTCGGAGCGTTCACTGCGGCGCGGCCAGAAAATGGGCGCCCTGATGATGGACGCGGCGCACGCCATCACGCTGGTGGCGGCGCAGACCGACGCGGACGCCGCGCGTGTCCGCTCGCTCGGCGCGCCGCGGGTCGAGGTCACGGGCAGCATCAAGTTCGACGTGGTGCCGCCGCAGGCCGCGCTGGATAAAGGGGCGTGGCTGCGCGCGCAGATCGGCGCGCGCCCCGTGTTCCTGTGCGCCAGCACGCGCGAGGGCGAGGAAGCCCTGATCCTGGACGCCTGGCTGCGCGCCGCCGACAAGCCGGCCGGGGCGCTGCCGGCGACGCTTCTCGTGATCGTGCCGCGCCATCCGCAGCGCTTCGACGAGGTCGAGAAGCTGGTCGCGGCGCGCGGCCTGTCCGTGCTGCGGCGCTCGCGCATCGAGGCGTGGATCGGCCAGGCCGACGTCCTGCTGGGCGACTCGATGGGCGAAATGTTCGCCTACTTCGCCGCCTGCGACTGCACCTTCATCGGCGGCAGCCTGCTGCCGCTGGGCGGCCAGAACCTGATCGAGGCTTGTGCCCTGGGCAAGCCGGTGCTGGTCGGCGAACACACGTTCAATTTCGCCCAGGCGACCGACGAGGCGGTGCTGGATGGCGCGGCCCTGCGCGTGCCCGACGCCGATGCGCTGGTGGCAGCGGCGCTGCGCCTGCTCGAGGACGAGGCGGCACGCGCCGGCATGGGTGCGCACGCGCTTGCGTTCGCAGGCCGCCACCGCGGCGCCACCCTGCGCACTGTTGAACTCTTGCGACGCCTTATCCGGTAGGTTTTGCTACCATTCCGGTTCGAGCTCGGATCATAACCAGGGGATGCGCAATGTTGTCGTTTAATCACCCGAGACCGGCCAGCAGCAACAAGCCCGTCGCCATGCTGGTGCAACAGCAGGCCGACGACAAGCTGCTGCACGTGCCGCTGACGGGTGCTGTCGATGATGGCCCGGTGGACATCCCGGTGCCATTGGCTGCGCCGCCCGTTCCCGTATCCGAACTGCATTTCTTCGTGCGCTACACGCTGGGTGAATACATCAGCTTCATGTGGCAGCACGGCGGTTTCCTGATCCGCCGGCGGCGCATCCGTTTTCCGGCCAGCCTCTACCTGCGCCTGAAAAGCACCCTCGGTGCGGCCTTCCATTTCGTCATGGCCGGCCGCGGACGGCGCACCTACGAATTCACCATCGACCAGCACGGCATCGTGCGCACCAGCGGGGGCGTGACCCTGATCGGGTGGGAAGACGTGATCGGCGTGCGCACCTATTCGTGCGGGTTCATGATGGTGCTCAAGCGCGGCACCTTGCCGATTCCGTATCGGGCGCTGTCGGAGGTGCAGCTGGGGGCGATGAAGGAACTGGCGGCCGCGCGCCGCGACGCGCTGTTGTAGCTGTTGTAGGGTGGGCGGGGTAGTTTCTGCCAATGGCAGGAATTACGAACGCCCACGCGTTCAACCAGCGGGTGCACAATCGCTTAGCGTCAATTCATACCGAATCTGAACGCGTGGGCAGGGAACCTGCCCACCCTACAAAATCAATCGGCAAATAGTACGGGCATCTCATGCGAGCGCTTCTTCAGCGCCAGCCGCGCCCCGTCGTAATCCGGATACACTTCGCCCACCGTCGCCCAGAATGCCGGACTGTGGTTCATTTCGCGCAGGTGCGCCAGTTCGTGCACCACGACGTAATCGACCAGCGATGGCGGATAGTGGATCAGGCGCCAGTTCAGCCGGATATTTCCTTCGATCGTGCACGAACCCCAGCGCGTGCCCGCCGACGACAGCGCAAAGGCCTTGTAGCTGACGCCCAGCTGCGGCGCGAACCACTGCAGGCGCTCGCCGAACAGGCGCTTGGCCTCGGCCTGGAACCACAGCTTGACGCGTTCCTTCAGCTGCCATTCGGACAATCCCGGCACGACCCCGATCCACAGCTCGCGGCTGGCGGCGTCGTACTGGCAGTGGCTGCGCGCCGCTTCTTCCAGGCGCAGCGTGATCTCGCTGCCCAGGTAGGGCAGGCGGGCGCCATCCTTCCATTCGACCGGGGGACGGTCCTGGCGCTGGGCGCGGCGCTCGCCGCGTTCGAGCAGCTTGGTGAGGATCCAGCGCTGCTTGGCGCGGATCGCATTGTCGATGTCAAGCTGGGAGCAGCGGCGCGGCGCGGTGACGCGCAGGCCGTCGTCGTCGATCATGAAGCCGATCGAGCGGCGTGTCGAGCGGCGCAGGGCGTAATCGACGGTGTGGGGCCCGAGGACGATGCGCAGGAGCGGCGGATCGTCCATGCCCACGGGCGGGGAAGGAAGCAGGTGGCGCGGCGCCGGCGGCGGCGTCTTGAACAGCGGCTGCGAGGGCGCCGCCGCTTTATCCGAAGGCTTCAGCGCCGCGAAGAATTCTTGTGCAAACAGTTCCAGCTGGTTTTCGTCGATCCTGGAGGTCATGAGTTGCTGCGGCCTTGAATTCCTGAGCTGTGCGCTGACGTCGCTCAGCCACCTCTGTAGACGTGGGGCGAGATAACGCGCATTTCGGATTCTATCCAATTTTCGACCTCTTGCATCATGCTGTCGGGGGTGTGATTGTCCGGCGAAATCGGTTTGCCGATCGAGACAGTGATCAGGCCGGGGCGCTTGATGAACGAATTCTTCGGCCAGCACTCACCTGAATTATGCGCGATCGGCACGACCACGGTTTGGGTTTCGACAGCCAGTCGGGTACCGCCGCTCTTGTACCTGCCTTTCTGGCCGACCGGGATGCGGGTCCCTTCGGGGAACATGATGATCCACTGGCCATCCGCGAGCCGGCGGCGGCCGTGCCTGACCACCTGGGCGAACGCGTTCTTGCCCTGCGAGCGGTCGATCGGGATCATGCGCAGCAGCGCCATGCCCCAGCCGAAGAAGGGGATGTAGAGGATCTCCTTCTTGAAGACGTAGACCAGCGGCCGCGTGAGGTTCGGCAGAAGGAAAATGGTCTCCCACGCCGACTGGTGCTTCGACAGGATGATCGCCGGCGCGTCCGGCAGGTTCTCGTAGCCCTTGAATTCGTAGCGGATGCCGCAGATGACTTTCGCGCACCAGATGATGAAGACGTTCCAGCGCGAGGTCACCCAGAAGCGCTTGTTGTAGGGCAGCGGCGCCGCCAGGAAGCATACGCAGGCCCACACGACGGTGGCCACGATCATGACGATCTTGAAGAGCAGGGAACGCAGGAACAGACTGAAGTTACGCAAAGGGGCTCCGGACAAAGGGCTGGTTCTGGATCTGTTTTTTTTAATCTGGCCGCTGTGTCGCGGCCTTGAGGAAGGCGTTCACCATCGACGCGAGGTCGGGGAACACCTGGGTGCCCGGCGGCAGGCCGCCGGTCTGCTGGGTCTTTTCGCCCTTGCCGGTCAGGACCAGGTAGGGCACGCAGCCCATCTTGAATCCGGCCTGCAGGTCGCGCAGCGAGTCGCCGACGGTCGGCACGCCCTTGAGGCTCAGCTTGAAGCGCTTGCTGATCTCTTCGAACATGCCGGCCTTGGGCTTGCGGCAGTCGCAGTTGTCGACCGCCGCGTGCGGGCAGAAGAAGATGGCGTCGATGTCGGCGCCGACCAGCTGGGCGCTGGCGTGCAGTTTCTGGTGGATCGCGTTCAGGGTCGTGATGTCGAACAGTTCGCGCGCAATGCCCGACTGGTTCGATGCGATCACGACCCGGTAACCCGCCTGGTTCAGGCGGGCGATCGCTTCCAGCGAGCCGGGTATGGGAATCCACTCCGCCGGGCTCTTGATGAAGTCCGGCGAATCGTGGTTGATGACCCCATCCCGGTCGAGGATGATGAGTTTCATGGAAAAACCTTAAGCAGCAAGCTTCGAGATATCCGCCACGCGGTTCATCATGCGGTGCAGTTGCGACAACAGCGCCAGGCGGTTGTTGCGCAGGGCGACATCGTCGGCCATCACCATCACGTCGTTGAAGAAGGCGTCGACTTCATCCTTCATCAGCGCCAGCGTCCTGAGGGCGCCGGTGAAATCGCTTTGCCCGAAGGCGCTGGCGACGTCGCCTTCCAGCGTGGTCATCTTCGCGGCCAGCGCGCTTTCCGCCGGCTCGACCAGCAGCGCCTGCGTGACCGACGCGTCCTGCGGCATCGCTTCCTCGTTCTTCTTGAGGATGTTGGTGATGCGCTTGTTGGCGGCGGCCAGCGAGCTCGACTCCGGCAGGGCGGCGAAGGCCTGCACCGCTTCCAGGCGCTGGATGACGTCGTCGACGCGGTCCGGGTTCTGGGCCAGCACGGCTTCCACCTCGTTCGGCGAGAAGCCGCGCTCGCGCAGCATGCCGCGCAGGCGGTCCAGCATGAAGGCCGTCACCTCCGCACGCGGATCCTTGAATGCGGCCTGGCCTTCAAAGACGGCTGCGGCATCGCCCAGCAGCTCCGACAGCGCGAGCGGCAGGCGCTTTTCGACCAGCATGCGCATCACGCCCAGCGCGTGGCGGCGCAACGCGAACGGGTCTTTCTCGCCGGTCGGCTGCAGGCCGATGGCCCAGATGCCGACCAGGGTTTCCAGCTTGTCGGCCAGCGCGACCGCGAGACCGGTGTTGGTCGAGGGAAGAAGGTCGCCCGCGAAGCGCGGCTGGTAGTGCTCGGAGGCGGCCTTGGCCACTTCCTCGTGCTCGCCGTCGTGGCGCGCGTAATACGTGCCCATGATGCCCTGCAGCTCGGGGAATTCGCCCACCATGTCGGTCAGCAGGTCGGCCTTGGCCAGGCGCGCGCCGCGCTCGGCCAACGCCTCGTCGAAGCCGAGGCGCTTGGCGATGCTGGTGGCCAGCTTCGTCACGCGCTCGGTACGCTCGGCCTGGGTGCCCAGCTTGTTGTGGTAGACCACGTTCGAGAGCTGCGGCAGGCGCGACTCCAGCGTCTTTTTCTTGTCCTGCTCGAAGAAGAACTTGGCGTCCGACAGGCGCGGGCGCACCACGCGCTCGTTGCCGCCGACGATGGCCGTCGGGTCGCTCGTTGCGATATTCGACACGATCAGGAAGCGCGAGCGCAGCTTGCCCGTGCTGTCGGTCAGCGCGAAGTATTTCTGGTTGGTCTGCATCGTCAGGATCAGGCATTCCTGCGGCACCGCGAGGAATTCGTCCTCGAAACGGCATTCGTACACCACCGGCCATTCGACCAGCGCGGCCACCTCGTCAAGCAGCGCTTCCGGCATCAGGACCTGGTCGCCGGCAGCTTTTTCCAGCAGTTGAGCGCGGATGCTTTCCTTGCGCGCCTCGGCGCTCGACAGGACTTTGCCTTCGCTTTCCAGCACGCTTGCGTACTGGTCGGCGTGCGGAACGGTGATCTCGCCGCCGTGCGACAGGAAGCGATGGCCCATGGTCTGGCGGCCGGCCTCGAGGCCCAGCAGGGTGAGCGGCAGCACCTGGTCGCCGTGCAGGGCGACCAGGAGGTGCACCGGGCGCACGAACTGCACCGTGTCGCCGCTTGGCCGCTGGTAGCTCATGACCTTCGGGATCGGCAGCTTGGCGACGGTCTCCTGCAGGACGTCCTGCAGGGCGCCGGCGAGCGCGCTGCCGCTCGCGGTGTAGGTGTAGAAGAAGGATTCGGCCTTGCCGTCCTGGGCGCGTTCGAGATCGGACACTTTCAGGTCGGGGAAGCCCAGCGCGGCCAGCTTCTTGGCCAGCGGCGCGGATGGGTTGCCGTCCTTGTCCAGCGCGACGGAGACCGGCAGGATCTTTTCGCGGATCGATTTATCGGGCGAGGTGCCGCGCACATTGGTGATCGTGACGGCCAGGCGGCGCGGGGTGGCGTGCGGCGTGACGGTACTGTCCGCCTCAAGGAAGTCGCGTGCCTTCAGGCCGTTGGCGATGCCGTTGGCAAAGGCGGCGCCGAGCTTGACGAGCGCTTTCGGCGGCAGTTCTTCGGTCTGGATTTCGACGAGGAGAGTCTGGTTCATATTCTGTTCTTATCTATCAGGCTGCGTTCTTGACGTCAGGCCGGGCCTGGGTGGCCCCCAGCATCGGGAAGCCGAGCTTCTCGCGCGAGTCGTAGTAAGCCTGCGCCACCAGGCGCGACAGCGTGCGCACGCGGCCGATGTAGGCGGCGCGCTCGGTCACGGAAATGGCGCCGCGCGCATCCAGCATGTTGAAGCTGTGCGAAGCCTTCATGATCTGCTCGTAGGCCGGCAGCGTCAGCTGCAGCTCGACCAGGCGCTTGGCCTCGGCCTCGTGGTTGGCGAAGGCCTGGAACAGCAGTTCGGTGTTGGCGTGCTCGAAGTTGTAGGTCGACTGTTCGACCTCGTTCTGGTGGAACACGTCGCCGTAGCTGAGCGTCTTCCTTATGCCGTTTTCTTCCCACTCGGTCCACACCAGGTCGTACACGTTCTCGACGCCCTGCAGGTACATGGCCAGGCGCTCGATGCCGTAGGTGATCTCGCCCAGCACCGGCTTGCAATCGAGGCCGCCGACCTGCTGGAAGTAGGTGAACTGGGTGACTTCCATGCCGTTCAGCCAGACTTCCCAGCCCAGGCCCCAGGCGCCCAGGGTCGGGCTTTCCCAGTCGTCCTCCACGAAACGCACGTCGTTCTTCTTCAGGTCCAGGCCCAGCGCCTCGAGCGAACCGAGGTAGAGGTCGAGGATGTTTTCCGGTGCGGGCTTGAGCACCACCTGGTACTGGTAGTAGTGCTGCAGGCGGTTCGGGTTCTCGCCGTAGCGGCCGTCCTTCGGGCGGCGCGACGGCTGCACGTAGGCTGCGCGCCACGGCTCCGGGCCGATCGCACGCAGGAAGGTACCGGTGTGGAAGGTGCCCGCGCCGACTTCCATGTCGTACGGCTGCAGCAGTGCGCAACCCTGCTTGTCCCAGTAGGTCTGCAGGGTAAGGATGATTTGTTGGAATGTGAGCATGTGATGGGGTGCGGCGCGCAGTGGGGCGCGGTCACGGTAATTTGCCAAATGACCAATTCTACTAAGTTTTACCGAAACTCTGGGGGGCGATTCAACTCAGCAGTAAGAATTGACCGGATTTTGTAGGGTGGGCAGGTTCCCTGCCCACGCGTTCAACTCAAGGATGCATTGTGGTCACTCATGCAATGGCTGAACAACTCAAGGATGCATTGTGGTCACTCATGCAATGGCTGAACAACTCAAGGATGCATTGTGGTCACTCATGCACTGGCTGAACGCGTGGGCGGGAGACCCGCCCACCCTACGAATTGCTCTGCCGGTAGTGCCTGCCGGCGAACCATGCGCCCAGCAGCATCAGCCCACCCAGCAGCAGGAACGCCAGGTTGCCAACGCGGACGTAGGGCGTCAGCCCCTCGGTACCGCGCACCGTGGCCGTCAGCACGCCGCGTTCGTAGAAGGGCAGGCGCTGCACCACATTGCCGCGGCCGTCGATGATGGCGGTGGCGCCGTTGTTGGTCGAGCGCAGCATCGGACGGCCGGTCTCGATCGAGCGCATCTGCGAGATCTGCAGGTGCTGCGGGATCGCCACCGATTCGCCGTACCAGGCCAGGTTCGACACGTTCAGCAGCAGCGTCGCCGGCTTCGCGGCCTTGCGCAGCTGGGCCGCGATCTCTTCGCCGAAGGCGTCCTCGTAGCAGATATTCGGCAGCACCAGCTGGTCCTTGACCGGGAAGGCCGCCTGCAGCGCCGGGCCGCGGGTCTGGTCGCCCAGCGGAATGTGCATCAGGTCGGTGAACCAGCGGAAGCCGGGCGGGATGAATTCGCCGAAGGGGACCAGGTGATGCTTGTCGTAGCGGTAGGGCTGGGAGCCCGGGCCGAAGGCGATGACGCTGTTGCCGTAGCGCGTCGGGCTGTCCATCATCGGAATGCCGAGCATCAGGTGGCTGCGCGTCTGCACGGCGTAGGACCGCAGGGCGGCCAGGTAGCCGTCGGGCAGCTGCTGCGGCGCGACCGGAATCGCGGTCTCGGGCGTGGCGATCAGGTCGGCGGGCGCGGCCGTGATCATGCCCTGGTAGCGCCCGATGATCTCGTGTAAATAGGCGGCGTCGAATTTCTGGTCCTGCTTCACATCGCCCTGCAGCAGGCGCACCGTGAGCGGCTGGCCGACTTCCCGGGTCCAGTCGACGAACTTCAGGGTGAAGCCGCCCATCATGACGGCGGCGAACAGCGACAGCGCCGGCCAGCGCGCGCGCTGGGTCAGCATCACCAGGCAGCCGGCGCAGACGGCGGCCAGCACGCCCAGGCCATACACGCCGACAAGGGGAGCAAACCCGGCAAGAGGAGACACGTTGTGGGCATAGCCGGAGGCCGCCCACGGAAAGCCGGTAAAGACCCAGCCGCGCATCCATTCCGACACCCCCCATACCGCGGGCAGCACCAGCAGCACGAAGGCGCTTACCGGCAGCGACCACTTGCGGCGCAGCCAGCTGGCGAGGCCGCCGGCAAAGGCGCCGAACAGGCCCATGTACAGGCCGAGCAGGGCGATGGCGATGGCGCCGAGGATGGCGGGCAGGCCGCCGAAGCGGGTGACGGCGATGTACAGCCAGTGCATGCCGGCCACCGACCAGCCGAAGCCGAACGCCCAGCCGAGCCAGGCGCCGCGGCGCGGCGAGGTCGCCATGCCGACCTGGTAGAAGAACCAGGCCAGGCTGACGAACTGCACCGGCCACCAGCCGAACGGCTGGAAGGACAGCAGGCTGCTTGAACCGGCGAGCGCCATCAGCACCAGCGCCTTCGGGGAAGGCCTGGCGCCGCGCAGGCTCGGATCGGGAGAGGTGGTCGGCTGGGTACGGCGGCGCAGCATCAGTCGTGGTCGTCTTCAGCGAATGGCAGCTTCTCGACCAGCAGCACGTGGATCTGGCGCGCGTCGGCGCGCAGCACTTCGAAGCGCAGGTTCTCGAGGTCGAACACCTCGCCCTTGTGCGGCATGCGCCCCAGGTGGCTGGCGACCAGGCCGCCGATGGTGTCGGCCTCATCGTCCGGCAGGTCGGCGCCGACCTCTTCGTTGAACTGGTCGATCTCGGTCAGCGCCTTGACGCGCCAGCGCGGGCCGAGCTGGCCTTCCTTGATCGACAGGACGTTGTCTTCGTCCTCGTCGACGTCGTACTCGTCGTCGATGTCGCCGACGATCTGCTCGAGCACGTCTTCGATGGTGATCAGGCCGGCCACGCCGCTGTATTCATCGACGACGATGGCCATGTGGTTGTGGTTGGCGCGGAAGTCGCGCAGCAGCACGTTCAGGCGTTTCGACTCCGGGATGAAGATCGCCGGGCGCAGCATCTTGCGCACGTCGAAGGAATCCTCGGCGTAGTAGCGCAGCAGATCCTTGGCCAGCAGGATGCCGGCCACCTTGTCGCGCTCGCCTTCGATGGCGGGGAAGCGCGAATGCTGGGTAGCGAGCACGACCGGCAGCCACTGCTCGATCGGGTCGGTAATGTCGATCACGTCCATTTGCGAACGCGGAACCATGATGTCGCGCACGGACAGGTCGGACACCTGGAACACGCCCTCGATCATCGAGAGTGCATCGGCGTCGATCAGCTTGCGTTCGTGGGCTTCGTGCAGGACTTCGAGGAGTTCTGCGCGGTTTTCAGGCTCGGGGGAGATCAGTGCGGTCAGCCGTTCGAACAGCGACCGGTGGGGTTTGGCGTCCGATCGGACGTCAGTGGGATACTCGGGCATAGTTGGCGTGAAGCCGTTGTTGCGATGGGTATAGGATACACCAAAAGGGCGGTTGGCCCACAATGCGCGCCGTTGGCGGCATGTTGACGTATGGAAACTGCGGGAGCGGTTTTACACCTTCCCGCCCAGGCAGTCAGTCGGAATATGGGTCGGGGTAACCCAGCACTTCCATGATGTCGCGCTCGAACTGCTCCATCTCGTCGGCTTCCTCGTCATGCTCGTGGTCGTAGCCCTGGGCGTGCAGCACGCCGTGCACCACCAGGTGGGCCGCATGTTCCTCGACCGTCTTGCCCTGTTCCTGCGCTTCGCGCTGCAGGACGTCGGTGCACAGGATGATGTCGGCCTGGGTCGGGTCGTCCTCGCCCAGTTCCTCGCCCTCGTTGTAGGCGAAGGTGAGCACGTTGGTGGCGTAGTCCTTGCCGCGGTACTGGCGGTTCAGGGCCAGTCCTTCGTCCGCGTCGACGAAGCGGATCGCCAGTTCGGCCGGGCCGAGCAGGGCCGCCTCGACCCAGCGCTGCAGCATCGCTGCGGTGATCTCCTGCTCGAGGCGGGTATCGGCGTACTGGACGTCGAGGTCGAGCTTATATTTTTTTTCTTGCATTTTTCGTAGGTATCGGTTTGGGGAGGGAGGCCACTTCCTCGATCGAGGCGTTGTTTTCGTAGGCGTCGACAATGCGCGCCACCACCGGGTGGCGCACCACATCCTCGCTCGCGAAATGGGTGAAGGCGATGCCGCGTACGTTCTTCAGCACGTGGATGGCGTCCACCAGGCCGGAACGCTGCGACTTGTGCAGGTCGACCTGGGTCACGTCGCCGGTGATCACGGCCTTGCTGCCGAAGCCGATGCGGGTCAGGAACATCTTCATCTGCTCGACCGTCGTGTTCTGGGCTTCGTCCAGGATCACGAAGGCGTGGTTCAGCGTGCGCCCGCGCATGTAGGCCAGCGGCGCGATCTCGATCACCTGCTTCTCGAACAGCTTCTGGGTACGGTCGAAGCCGAGCAGGTCGTACAGCGCGTCGTACAGCGGGCGCAGGTAGGGGTCGACTTTCTGGCTCAGGTCGCCCGGCAGGAAGCCGAGGCGCTCGCCTGCCTCCACTGCGGGGCGGGTCAGGATGATGCGCTTGACCGCGTCGCGCTCCAGCGCGTCCACCGCGCAGGCGACGGCGAGATAGGTCTTGCCGGTGCCGGCCGGGCCGACGCCGAAGCTGATGTCGTGCTCGAGCACGGAGTTGAGGTACTGGATCTGGTGCGGAGTGCGGCCGCGCAGGTCGCTGCGGCGGGTCTTGAGGGTGGGGCTGACCAGGTCAGACGGCGGCTGGCTGGCAGCGTCCTCGCTGCCGTCCTTGTCCTCCTTCGCCGCCTGCTCTTGCGCGCCAGGCTCGCCCGGGATACGCGGCTTCAGGCCGGAACGCTGTTCCACCAGGGCCAGCTGCACTTCTTCGATCGGCACCACCTTGTTGGCGACCGCGTAGAAGCGCTCCAGCAGTTCCACCGCGCGCTCGGCATTGCTGCCGCTGACGATGAATTTCTCGCCGCGCCGGAACACGGTGACGTCAAGCGCGGCCGAGATCTGGCGCAGGTTTTCGTCGAGCGGGCCGCACAGGTGGGCAAGCCGCGTGTTGTCGAGCGGCTCGGGGATGAAGTACGAAGGCTGGGTAGGGGTGTTTTTCAACTGGCTTTGGCAATCGTTTCAAGGTTGGCGACGAGTTCGCCGCGAAGGAAGTAGTCGTGGCTGGCGGTGATGCGCACATCGGCCAGCTGGCCCACCAAAGAATGTTCCAGATGCGATCCTGTCACATCGGGCGCGAAGATGACCACGCGGTTGTTTTCCGTGCGGCCGGCAAGCTGTCCCGGTTCTTTCTTGGCAGGGCCTTCGACCAGCACGCGCTGGACGCTGCCGACCATGGCCGCACTATATTTGCGGGTATTGGCGTCGATCAGGGCCTGCAGGCGCTGCAGGCGCGCCAGCTTGACCTCGTGCGGCGTATCGTCCTCGAGGTTGGCGGCCGGGGTGCCCGGGCGCTTGCTGAAGATGAAGCTGAAGCTGTTGTCGAAGCCGACGTCCTCGGCCAGTTTCATCATGGCGTCGAAATCGGCATCGGTTTCGCCGGGGAAGCCGACGATGAAGTCGGACGAGAAGGCCATGCCTGGCCGCACCGCGCGGATGCGGCGGATGATCGACTTGTATTCGAGGGCGGTGTAGCCGCGCTTCATGGCGCCGAGGATGCGGTCGGAACCGTGCTGCACCGGCAGGTAGATGTGGTTCACCAGCTGCGGGATCTTCGCATAGGCGTCGATCAGGCGCTGGGTGAACTCCTTCGGGTGGCTGGTGACGTAGCGCAGGCGTGCGATGCCGGGGATGTCGGCAATATATTCCAGCAGCAGGGCAAAATCAGCTATCTCGCCGTTTGCCATTGCGCCGCGGAAAGCATTCACGTTCTGACCCAGCAGCATGATTTCCTTCACGCCCTGGGCGGCCAGGCCGGCGCATTCGGTCAGCACATCCTCGAACGGCCGCGAGACTTCCTCGCCGCGGGTATAGGGCACCACGCAGTAGCTGCAATACTTGCTGCAGCCTTCCATGATCGACACATAGGCCACCGCGCCCTCCACCTTGGCGGGCGGCAGATGATCGAATTTTTCGATTTCCGGGAAGCTGATGTCGACCTGGGCCGCGCCGCTGCTGCGCCGTTCGCGGATCAACTGCGGCAGGCGGTGCAGGGTCTGTGGGCCGAACACGACATCGACGTGCGGCGCGCGCCTGACGATGGCCTGCCCTTCTTGCGAGGCCACGCAGCCGCCCACGCCGATGACCAGTTCCGGCTTGGCGCGCTTGAGCGCCTTGAAGCGGCCCAGGTCGGAAAACACCTTCTCTTGCGCTTTTTCGCGCACCGAGCAGGTGTTGAGCAGGATGACGTCGGCGTCTTCGGGCGAATCGGTGCGAACCAGTCCATCGGAGGCGCCGAGGACATCCGCCATCTTGTCCGAATCGTATTCGTTCATTTGGCAGCCGAAGGTCTTGATGAATACTTTTTTCTGCATGGGGTGCTGGGTGAGAAGAGCTGATGCCGTGGCAATACAAGTAGCCAGTTTACCGTAAATCGCCGGCTGGCCCAGCATACGACGAAGGACGAACGCGTGCCCGGTCCCGATGGAATTTTCATGCCATCTGGAACGATACGTTTCTTAACTTAAGGTCGTTGCAAACATGCTCAGATTGTTAAATGTGGTATGACTAAGAAGTGGGGCCGGGCGATTAAAAAATGTCATGAAAGATTCGACTCTTTCTTCTTGTAAATCAATGGCTTTGGTCTAACTTCTAACTAGGAAAATTTATTAAAGAAATCTCTTGCGTGCGCCACAAATAATCCCCATGTGCTGAAATGACTGAGTGACAAGCTTTCCGCACGATAGCTTGATTTCTGACAATGAGTCACATGCGCCGCTCGGATGTACTGTGCACGTAAGGGCCTGATAATTTGTTTGAAAGACAAGTGCGCATGCGGAGAGGGTACGCGGGGGTAGGCAATCCGGTACGTTGCTTAAGGAAATCTTCAGGCTCGACCTGTTTAATTTCCGAACGGTAGTCCGGGAACTTATGTTGACGAAATGTAGTCTTTAACAAAAGTTCGTAAGGGAACTATTTTAACCAAACTGAAGAGGTAAACATCATGGCACAACAACATCATGCTCTGTCTTCGCAGGAAAGCTACAACCCGAATCACCTGCTGGACATCCTGCTGGGTAAAATGCAGCTGAAGAACGACGCCGCCCTGTCGCGCATGCTCGAAGTTGCGCCGCCGGTGATCAGCAAGATCCGCCACCACCGCCTGCCGGTCGGCGCTTCACTGCTGATCCGCATGCACGAGGTGACGGGGATGAGCATCCGCGACCTGCGCGACCTGATGGGCGATCGCCGCACCAAATACCGCCTGTCGGACGCTCAGGGCCGCCCGAAGCCAGAAGAGAAGGCAGCCCAGGCAGCCGCCGCAGCCGCAGCGGCCCAGCAGCAGCAGCCGCAGCAGCAAGGTAACGAAGCAAATCCGTCGACCGGCAATTATGCTCACTGATGCCGTCGGCATGACGGCCGCGCCTGTCATGCCTTCGGCGCCAGCGGGCTGCGGCACCGCGCCGTAAAGCGCTGTGCCGCGTCGGTCGGCTGGTTTTTCCCTTCGTCAGGCCATCAGGATGGCCGACATTTCCTCGTACTGCAGCTCGGTTTCATGGAAGACCTGCAGCCACGCTTCTTCCGTCAGCCCCAGCGCCGTCCACGCCACCGCGGACACGCGCGGCACCAACTCGTCCGGATTGCCGGCCAGATCCAGCGCATGCACGACCGCGCTCGCCACGTGCACGATCGTCGCCAGGAAGCCTGCGCCGGTCGCCTCGGGCGTGTGGTGGTAGGCGATTGCCTGGCGCAAGGTGTCGGAAAAATGCCAGTGTCCGGCCAGCGCCACGCCGGCGTCGACGTGGTCCACGCCCAGCAGGGCACGTTCGGCCTCGATCAGTTCACCATCGTTCTTGTCGCGCAGCGACAGCACTGCCTGGTAGCGTTCCGGGAAGCGCGCCACCAGCACCAGCCGGCCAATATCGTGCAGCAGGCCGGCGGTGAAGGCATAGTCCATATTGAAGCGTACCCGGCGGGCCAGCGCACGTGCGCAGGCCGCGCTCGCAATCGAGTGGCGCCAGAATCCCTTGTCGTTGAAGCCGGGGCAGCGGCCGGCCGGGAAGCAGCCGGTCAGCGCGGCCGTCGTGATCAGGTTGCGCGTGGCCTCGAAGCCGAGGAAGGTCATGGCCTGCTGGATGGTGGTGGCCTTGACCTGCAGGCCGAAGGCCGAGGAATTGGCCAGGCGCAGGGTCTTGGCGGTCAGCGCCGGGTCATTCGACACTTTCCTGGCCAGCACGCCGATGTCGATGTCTTCCTGGTCGATGCTGCCGAGCAGCTCCATCACCACGGCCGGCAGCGAGGGCAGGTCGTCGACGCCGCCCAGGATGTCGGCGCTGTCGATCGGGAACGCGTTCATGGCGCCACCTCGGGCCGCAGGCGGTAATCTTCGACGTAGCGGCGCAGCAGGCCGGTGGCCCAATCGGCATGGTCGTCGCGCTCGTTGCGGCGGAACAGGTGGTCGAGGCGCGCCTGGAGCGCGGCCGGCTCGGGCTGCGCCAAGGGGAGGGCGCGGCGGATCGGTGCCGCGCCGATGCCATGCCGCGACAGCGACACGATCGTCGCCTCGCTCAGCACCGCGCCTTCGGCCAGCAGCACCTGGCCGTGCGCATCGAGCAGCGCATCGGCGAGCACCATGCCCGGATACAGGTGCGCCAGCGGCAGCAGTTCATAGCGATCGTTCATTGTTCCTCCGCGCTTTCTTTCCATTCAGTACTGGGCGATCTTACACCCGCGGATGCGTGGCGTCCGGCCTGATGCGGGAAATGTTGTACGCTTGCAATCCTGCGACCCGGTCGCTCCATCACAAAGGAAAAGCATGAAACTGTACGTCAGCCCTGGCGCCTGTTCGCTGGCCCCGCACATCGCCCTGATCGCCGCCGGCCTGCCATTCTCGGTCGAACGCGTGAGCCTCAAGACCAAAGCCATCGCCGGCGGCGGCGATTTCCGCGAGATCAACGACAAGGGCTCGGTCCCGGCCCTGCAGCTGGACGATGGCAAGGTGCTGACCGAAGCCGCGGTGTTGTTGCAGTACATCGCCGACCAGGCGCCGGGCGCCACCCTGGCACCGCCCCTCGGCAGCTTCGAGCGCTACCAGCTCATGGAGTCGCTGAACTACATCGCCACCGAGCTCCACAAGCGCTTTACGCCGCTTTTCACCCCGGGCTGCACCGAAGAAGGCCGTAGCGCTGCCTGGGCCGCCCTGGCGCGTCCGCTCGGCTACCTGGCCGGCAAGCTGGAAGGCGGCAGCTTCCTGGACGGCAGGCAGTTCAGCATCGCCGACGCCTACCTGTTTACGGTGCTGAACTGGGCCCAGTTCGCCAGGTTCAGCCTGGACGACTGGCCGGCATTGCAGGCCTACCAGGCCCGCGTCGGCGCCATCCCGGCCGTGCAGGAGGCGATGCGCGCCGAGGGGCTTGCCTGAGCGGACGATGCGCGAGCGCTGCGCCACGCCCAAACGCGCTCGGTTAGGATCGCGCCCATGAGCAGCCAGCGCTACATCGCATTCCTACGGGGGATTAACGTCGGACGCGCCAAGCGGATCGCCATGGCCGACCTGCGCGTGCTGGTCGAGGGCCTCGGCTATACCGGCGTGCGCAGTGTGCTCAACAGCGGCAACCTCGTGTTCCGGGCGCCCAACGCCACGGCGCAGGAGGCTGCCGGGGCGATCGAGGAAGCGCTGGTGCTCAAGCTCGGCGTGGCGGCGCGCGTGTTCGTGCTGGACCGCGACGAGCTGACGGCAGTCGTCGACGGCAACCCGCTGCTGGACGTGGCGACCGACCATGCACGCCTGATCGTGTTCCTGCTGGGTGCGGCGGTACAGCGCGACAAGCTGGCCGCCCTCGACAGCCAGGAGTGGGGCTGCGAACGGCTCGTGCTGGGCGAGCGCGCGGCCTATGTATGGTGTCCGGAAGGGATGTTGGAGAGCGCTGCGGCTACTTCTCTTGGGAAACTACTCGGGGATGGGGGCACGTCGCGCAACTGGAATACGCTGCTGAAGCTGCACGCCCTGTGCGCTGACGCTTGAACGCCTTTGTCCGGTGACCAGAACAAAGGCGCCCGCTAACGCCGCCGTGGCTACTTGAACTTCTCGCTGCTGTCGCGCCCCGCCTTGTAGCCGATCAGGATCAAGCCCAGCAACATCATCGCGAACACTTCCGGTTCCGGCAACTCCGACATGTTCGCCGGCGGCGCCACGATGTCCTGGCGCTGGGTGACCGACAAATTACGTACCGGTTGCTGTACGCGTGCCACGGCATTGTTGGTAGTGGCGAGATCGATGATGGCAGCTTGCGCAGGACTGCCGAGGCAGATCGCCAGTGCTGCTGCCAGTGCATATCTTTTCATGGCCGTTCCTCGTGGTGTTGCTCGTGCATTACTCGTGCATTACTCGTGCATGGTTGGTACTGCGGCTTGCGTCCGGCTCAGGCGGCCCGATATGGAAACGGTCGCGCCACGACACCAGATGGAATCAGGATATCAAAAGCGAGTAAATGGCCGCGCTCAATTGAACTGCTGAGTTGTACAAAGAAGTCATCAGTTTGTCAGCAGATCGACACATGTTGCGATCAATCAAACAATCTTCTAGAATTGCTGGTTAACGCGCGGCAGTCCTGACATTATGGCAAGCTCTTAAGTGATTTGTAATGTCGTATAAGCAAATATGTTGGATATTTTTGAATATTCGATAATATTTGCTGATAATCTGCCAATCATTTTCCTTATTCATCTATTCACTATCGTTGCAATCGTCATTTTTTTCGACGCACGGTATACACCGAGGTTTTTTTTGAGGGTATAGTCTTCCTATCCCATTGCCTTCGGGCATCAAAACAATACCAAACGCACACGTTTGGATACGGCGTGTAACGCACGGCGTGCAACGCCATGAAGCGGCCGCCACGCGCCGCAAGCCGATCCCGCGAGAGACAACGCCGGTACGGCTCCCAGAAGTACGCTGTCCGACAACTTTGCTTAAAGATCAAACGATGCCGAATTTTTCCCAACTTCAGCTTGCTTTCAAAAACGCATTCAAGAGCATTTACGTCCGCATCGCCCTGGCGGCGCTGCTTGGCGTGATTGCGGCCGTCGCAATCTGGAAGTCGACCGTGCCGCAGGATCCGAATCCTGTCGTGCAATCGCAGAATATTGCCGAAATCACCGAGCTGGCCACGCAAAAAGCCCGCCTGGAATACCTCCTGATCGCCAAGCCGCTGTCGGAGTCGCCGCGCTACGTCTACAAGTTCAAGGACACGGCCGCGATCCACGTGGTCAAGGTGCCGAGCACCTCGCACCTGTCGCTCGAGCGTGAAGTGCTGCTCAAGAACGCCATCCCGTACTCGATCGCCAAGGACGACTACCTGGCCAGCCACAAGGCCGTGATGGACGATGGCGCCACCGCCCTCGAGACCGCCGGCACCTTCCTGAAGAACCATGGCCTGACCATCGGCGTGCTGCTGCTGGTGCTGTACCTGCTGAAGTTCGGCGTGCCGGGCATGGGCATGAGCAGCTCGGTCATCACCCCGGACAAGCTCAAGGGCAGCATGGACGACCTGATCGGCATGGACGACATCAAGCAGGAAGTCCTGCACCTGGAAGACATGATCCGCAACCGCGACGAATACCAGTCGCACAACATCGACAAGCCGTTCAACGTGATGCTGACCGGTCCTGCCGGCACCGGCAAGACCAAGCTGGTCGGCTACCTGGCCAAGCGCCTGAACATGCCGCTGATCTCGGCCTCGGGCTCGGCGCTGGAATCGGGTTACGTCGGCGGCGGCTCGAAGGCGCTGAACGCGCTGTACCGCAAGGCCTGCGCCAAGGGCAAGTGCATCATCTTCCTCGATGAGGCGCAGAGCCTGTTCATGCCGCGCGGCCGCAGCGAAAAGAAGTGGGAAGACGACACCGCCAACACCCTGCTGGGCCTGCTGGACGGCGTCAAGAGCGACAAGGGCCAGGGCGTGATCTGGGTAGTCGCCTCGAACTTCGACGATGCCAGTACCGACATGGACGAAGCGATGCTGCGCCGCTTCTCCGTCAAGATCAACTTCCGCCTGCCGAACAAGCTCGAGCGCAAGGAACTGCTGCGCAGCTTCCTGTCGCGCAAGAAAGAAGGCCTGGTGGACTGGAGCGATACCAACCTGGACCAGGTTGCGGAAATCACCCAGAACCTGAGCCCGGCCCTGCTGGAAACCGTGGTCGAGCGCGCGTCGATGCTGTCGATCCAGGAAAAGACGATCATCAACACCAACCTGCTGTTCCGTGCCTACGAACGCGCCACCATCGGCCTGACCGACCGCGCGACCACGGCCGAGAAGACCAAGCAGCGCGAGCGCATCGCCCTGCACGAACTGGGTCACTTCTTCATGCAGATCGACCCTTGGCTGCGCGCCGGCATGAACCTGGCCGAAGTGAAGGAAAAGTCGCACCTGCTGAAGATCAGCACCGAAGCGGTCTCGAAGATCGGCGCGCTGGGCTACGTGCTGCAGTCGGGCGAAGACATGTCGCTGCGCACGCTCGAGGAACTGGAGCGCGACGTGATCGGCCTGTACGGCGGCGTGGCGGCGGAAGAACTGTTCTACGGCCCGCGCGGCATCTCGGTGGGCAGCCAGAACGACATCGAGAAGATCACGAAAATGCTGAACCTGATGGTCGGCCGCCTGTCGATGTATTCGCGCTCGAAGCTCGACTACAGCCAGCTGCAGAAAGACATGGGCGGCGAGCACACGCTGCGCCTGGTGGAAGAAAAGGCCGATGAGCTGTACAGCTACACCCTGAACGCGATCCGCGACTACAAGCTGGTGATCGAATCGCTCAAGGACACGCTGATGGAAGAATATGTGCTGTCCAAGGACGCCGTGTTCGCGCTGCTGGAAGAGCGCAGCGAGCTGATCCACTCGCAACTGCACGGCCGCCACGCCAACCTCAAGCTGTGCGTGGAAGAGGTGGTTGCCGCTTAAGCTTGAACGATTTTCCTTGCTGTTCTTCCGACCCGCCGCGCGCAAGCCGGCGGGTTTTTTTATCGGGTTTCGTAGGGTGGGCGGCTTTGCCGCCCGCGCGTTCAACTACCCGATGAATCATGACGGCGCATCCATTCATACAGGATTTGAACGCGCTACTGGTGCGCGGCTTCCCGCGCTTCGAGCGTCTCCATCACATGCCGCGTCATGCTCGCCGCCAGCTCCTGCTCGCCGACGAACACCTTGCCGCCGGTCTCGTCGCGCAGCAGTGCCGCCTCGCTCTCGTTATGCGAGCGCACCACCACCCGGATCGACGGATTGAGCATGCGCGCGATTTCCACCATCCGGCGCACGTGGAAGGTGTCGGGCGTGGCGATCACCAGCAGGGCCGCATGCGTGATGTGGGCCTGGATCAGCACCGCCGGCTCGGACGCGTTGCCCACCACCGCCGGGATGCCGCGTGCGCGCAACTGCTCGACGATCTCGCGGTTCTGTTCCGCCACCACGAAGTGCACGCCGCGCGCCACCAGGTCGTCGGCGATGCGGCGGCCGACGCGCCCGAAGCCCACCAGCACCACCTGGCCGCTGAGCTTTTCGTGCGCCGTTTCCATCGGCAGTTCGGCCAGCGGGTCGGCCGGACGTTCCAGCTTGCGCGCCAGGTCGGGCTTGGAGCGCAGCCATTTTTCGAGCGGCGCGGCGATGCTGAACATCAGCGGGTTGACCGCGATCGAGATGATGGCGCCGGCCAGGATCAGGTTCTGGCCGAGCACCGGCAGCAATTCCAGCTGCATGCCCAGCGCCGCCAGGATGAAGGAGAATTCGCCGATCTGGGCCAGGGAGGCCGACACCGTGACCGCCGTGTTGATCGGGTAGCGCAGCGCCAGCACCAGTACGAACGCAGCCAGCGACTTGCCGAACAGGATGATCGCCACGGTGGCCAGCACCTGCAGCGGGTATTCGACCAGTACCATCGGGTCGAACAGCATGCCGACCGATACAAAAAACAGCACCGAGAATGCGTCGCGCAGCGGCAGCGACTCTTCGGCCGCGCGGTGGCTCAGTTCGGACTCGCGCAGCACCATGCCGGCGAAGAAGGCGCCCAGCGCGAACGACACCCCGAACAGCGCCGACGAACCGTAGGCGATGCCGACCGCCGCGGCGATCACCGCCAGCGTGAAGAGCTCGCGCGAGCCGGTCTTGGCGACGCGCCACAGGAACCACGGGAAGATCTTGCGGCCGATGACCAGCATGAAGGCCACGAAGGCGCCGACCTGCAGCAGGGTCTTGCCCAGCGCCGGCCACAGCTCGGCGCCGGCGTCGCCCTTGCCGCCGAGCGGGCCGCTGAGCGCGGGCAGCATCACCAGCACCAGCACCATCACCAGGTCCTCGACCACCAGCCAGCCCACCGCGATGCGGCCGTTCATGGAATCGAGCACGCCGCGCGATTCCAGCGCCCGCAACAGCACCACGGTGCTGGCCACCGACAGCGCCAGGCCGAACACCAGACCCGCGCCCAGGCCCCAGCCCCACCAATGCGCCAGCCCGATGCCCATCACCGTCGCCACCCCGATCTGCAGCAGGGCGCCGGGCAGGGCGATCTTCTTCACGTCGAGCAGGTCGCGCAGCGAGAAGTGCAGGCCCACGCCGAACATCAGCAGCATCACCCCGATTTCCGCCAATTGGGAAGCCAGCTGCACGTCCGCGACGAAGCCCGGCGTGGCGGGGCCGATCAGGACGCCGGCGGCGAGGTAGCCGACCAGCGCGGGCAGTTTCAGGCGGATGGCGAGCATGCCGAACAGGAGGCCGAAGCCCAGTGCAGCTGCGATGGTGGTGATCAGGCTGAGTTCATGGTGCATCCGTGCGGCCTCCGTGACAGGTTGACAAGCCTGTCAGTATACGCGACCGAGTCTGCTCATCGGTATTTTTTTATCGGACTTTGCGGCAAGTTTTCGGTAAATAAGCGCAAATCACGGCACAGTCGCGAGCGATAGCAGCACTTTGTGCAGGGATGCGCGCACCGCCGCGTATTGCTCGGGACGCGCATGGCGGTCCAGGCGGAACAGCATCAGGCCCTGGATCTGGGCCACGGCCAGCACCGCGCGTTCCATGCACTGCGCGTCGTCGATGGCCGGATTCAATCCCTGGATCAGGCCATACACGGCCTTGCGCTCGCGGCCGATCATCCTGCCCATCAGGCTGGAGGCGAACGGATGGCGCGAGGCCAGCGCCCAGATCTCGAAGAAGATCGCGTGCATGACCGGATCGGTGATCTCGTCGAGGAACATGTCGACCGTGGTGAGAAAGCGTTCCACCTGAGGACGGCCGGCCATCGCCACCGCGATGCGGTCCATCTTGGCCTGGAACTCGTCCATCGTGGTGAGCAGCAGCGCTTCCAGCAGGCGTTCCTTGTTGCCGTAATAGTGCTGGAGATTCGACAGGCTCATGCCCGAGCTTGATGCCACGCGCCGCATCGACAGTCCGGCGTAGCCTTCGGAAGCCAGCAGGCGGCGCGCGACCTGCAGGATGTCGTGGGCGCGCCCGAAGCCTTTCTCGGTGGTGGTCGAAGCCTTGTCGCGCAGGGCGCGGTCGAGCGAACTATCAGAAATGATGGGCATTGCACGATTATCGCAGAGGCATACCTTAAATAGTACGCCTGACCTATAATCGACCAGAGTAGGTCGTGCGACCTAATAAAGAATCGGGGGCGGGATGAGGAAGGTCTATGTCAGTGGCATCGGGATGATCCCCTTCGCCAAGCCGGGGGCCAGCGCCCACTACCACGAGATGGGCGCCCAGGCGGCCCGCGCCGCGCTGGAGGATGCCCGTGTCGGCTACGAGCTGGTCGAGCAGGCCTACGCCGGCTACGTCTTTGGCGATTCCACCAGCGGCCAGAAGGCCCTGTACGCGGTCGGCATGAGCGGCATCCCGATCGTCAACGTCAACAATAACTGCTCGACCGGTTCGACCGCGCTGTTCCTCGGCCGCCAGGCCATCGCCAGCGGCGCCGCCGAGTGCGTGCTGGTGCTCGGCTTCGAGCAGATGAGCCCCGGCGCCCTCGGCTCGATCTTCACCGACCGCCCGACCCCGTTCGACGCCTTCGACGAAGTGACCGACCGCCTGGTCGGCAAGCCCGAGATCCCTCTGGCGCTGCGCTACTTCGGCGGCGCCGGCCTGGCCCACATGAAGAAGTACGGCACGCCGCTGGAGGCCTTTGCCCGCATCCGCGCCAAGGCCAGCCGCCACGCCGTGAACAATCCGCTGGCGCTGTTCCGCAAGGAAGTCACGGCGCAGGACGTGCTCGACGCGCCCGAGATCTGGCCGGGCGTGATGACGCGCCTGATGGCCTGCCCGCCCACCTGCGGCGCGGCGGCGGCGCTGCTGGTGTCGGGAGAATTCGCGCTGCGCCACGGCCTGCGCCACGATGTCCATATCGCCGCCCAGGCCATGACCACCGACCGTCCCGACACATTCGCGGCGGGCGACATGATGCGCCTGGTGGGCTACGACATGAGCCGCGCCGCTGCGCAACAAGTGTACGAGCAGTCCGGCCTCGGCCCACAAGACCTCGACGTGGTCGAACTGCACGACTGCTTCGCCCACAACGAACTGATCACCTACGAAGCCCTGGGCCTGTGCCCGGAAGGGGGCGCCGACAAATTCATCCGCGAGGGCGACAACACCTATGGCGGGAAAGTCGTCACCAACCCGTCCGGCGGTCTGCTCTCGAAAGGCCACCCGCTGGGCGCCACCGGCCTGGCCCAGTGCTACGAGCTGACCCACCAGCTGCGCGGCTCTGCCTCCGCGCGCCAGGTAGAGGGCGCGCGCGTGGCGCTGCAGCACAACCTGGGCCTGGGCGGCGCCTGCGTCGTCACCATGTACCGCAATGGCTGAGGGGCAGATGGAAGCCGCTTCGCCCTGGATGAACGAGGAACTGGGCGCCTTCCGCGACGCCGTGCGCCGCTTCGTGGCGGGCGAGATCACGCCGCACCAGGACCGGTGGCGCGCGCAGCAGCACGTCGACCGCGACCTGTGGCGCAAGGCCGGCGCCATGGGCCTGCTGCTGGCCGACATCCCGGAAGAATACGGCGGCGCCGGCGGCAGCTTCGCCCACATGGCGGTGGTGTTCGAAGAACTCTCCTACGGCGGCGACACCGCCTTCGGCATCCACGTCCACGCCATCGTCGCGCACTACCTGCTGAACCAGGGCACCGAGGAGCAGAAGCGCAAATACCTGCCGCGGCTGGCCACCGGCGAGACGATCGCGGCGATTGCCATGAGCGAACCGGGCGCCGGATCGGACCTCAAGGGCATCCGTACCACGGCCGTGCGCGGCCCGGATGGCTACCGCGTGAGCGGGTCGAAGACCTTCATCTCGAACGGCTACCTGGCCGACCTGATCCTGGTGGTGGCCAAGACCGACCCGGCTCTTGGGGCCAAGGGCGTGTCCCTGCTGCTGCTCGAAACGAAGGACAATCCGGGATTCCGCGTCGGCCGCATCCTGGACAAGGTGGGGCAGAAGGGCCAGGACACCTGCGAGCTGTTCTTCGACGAGGCGCATGTATCGCTGGAGAATGTGCTGGGCGGGGAGGAGGGCAGGGGCTTCGCCCAGCTCATGACCGAGCTGCCCTACGAGCGCACCATCCTCGGGGTGTGCGGCGTGGCCGCCATCGAACGCGCGCTGCAGCTCACGGTCGCGCATGTGCGCGAGCGCAAGGCCTTCGGCCAGGCGCTGATCGACATGCAGAACACCCGCTTCGTGCTGGCCGAGATCAAGACCGAGGCGACGGTCGCGCGCATCTTCATCGACCGCTGCATCGAGGACATGCTGCTGGATCGCATGGACACCGTGCGCGCCTCGATGGCCAAGTACTGGATCTCGGACCTGCAATGCAAGGTGGTCGACCAGTGCCTGCAGCTGTTCGGCGGCTACGGCTACATGCTGGAATACCCGATCGCGCAGATGTACGTGGACGCGCGCGTCCAGCGCATCTACGGCGGCGCCAACGAGATCATGAAAGAAATCATCGCCCGTTCGCTCTGAAGGAGTTGAAAACATGGCTGGACCATTGTCTGGAGTGCGGGTAGTCGAGATGGTCGGCATCGGGCCCTGCCCGTTCGCGGCGATGATGCTGGCGGACATGGGGGCGGAAGTGATCCGTATCGACCGCAAGACCGATGCGGGCGCCGACAGTCCGTATCCGGTGCTCGGCACCCGCCACGACGTGATGGCGCGCGGGCGCCGCTCGCTGGCGCTCGACCTGAAGAAGCCGGCCGGGCGCTCCACGGTGCTGCGGCTGCTGGAAGGGGCTGACGTGCTGCTCGAAGGCTTTCGTCCGGGCGTCATGGAGCGCCTCGGGCTGGGGCCGGACGATTGCCTGGAACGCAACCCGAAGCTGGTGTACGGGCGCGTCACCGGCTGGGGCCAGACCGGGCCGCTGGCGCAGGCGGCGGGCCACGACATCAATTATGTGGCCCTGTCGGGCATGCTGTACTCGACCGGCCGCGCCGCCAGCCCGCCCCCGCCGCCGCTGAACCTGGTGGGCGACTTCGGCGGCGGCGGCATGATGCTGGCCTTCGGCGTGGTCTGCGCGTTACTCGAGGCGCGCAAGTCCGGCCAGGGGCAGGTGGTGGACGCCGCCATGACCGACGGCGCCGCGCTGCTCGGCGCCATGATGTACGGCCTGCGCGGTTTCGGTGCGTGGAGCGGCCAGCGCGAAGGCAACCTGCTGGATGGCGGCGCCCCGTTCTACGACAGCTATGCCTGCCGCGACGGCAAGTTCATTTCGATCGGCGCCATCGAGCCGCGATTCTTCGCCACGCTCCTGAGCCTCACCGGCCAACATGATCCGCTGTTCACCAAGCGCTGGAACAAGGCGCACTGGCCCGAGCTGAAAGAACGCTTCGCGGCGCTGTTCGCCACGAAGCCGCGCGACGAATGGTGCCGCCTGCTGGAGGGCACCGACGTGTGTTTCGCGCCGGTCCTCGACCTGGAAGAAGCGCCGCGCCACCCGCACAACGCGGCGCGCGGCACTTTTGTGGAGATCGACGGCGTCACCCAGCCGGCGCCGGCGCCGCGCTTCAGCCGTACCTCACCAGCGACCCCTGGCGCGCCAAGCAGCCCCGGGGCCGACAGCGGGGCCATCCTGGCTGACTGGGGCTTCACGCAGCAGTCAATCGAAGCGCTGAGAAACGGCGAAGTCATTTAGCATTGTCGGGTGAACAAAGAAACTGAACTGCGCCAGTCGAAAATGCTCGCGCTCGCGTTCTTCGTGGGCGCCGCCTTGCTGTTCGTGCTCACCCTGTTCCTGCCGCAGAACTGGTGGACCGGCCTGCTGCGCGCCTTTTCCGAAGCCGCCATGGTCGGCGCGCTGGCCGACTGGTTTGCGGTGGTGGCGCTGTTCAAGCGCGTGCCGATCCCGATCGTCTCGCGCCATACCGAGATTATCCCGAAGAACAAGGAACGCATCGCCGACAACCTGGCGCTGTTCGTGCACGAAAAATTCCTCGACACCGACTCGATCGTCCGCCTGATCCAGCGCCACGACCCGGTGCAGAAGGTGGCCGACTGGCTGGTCAAGCCGGACAACACCGAGCTGCTGGGGCAGCACCTGGTGCGGGTCGGGGTCTGGATGCTCGACTTCATCGAAGACAGCGCGGTGCAGGGTTTCATCCGTCGCGCCGTGCATGCGATGGTGAACAGCGTCGACCTGTCGAAGTCGGCCGGCACCATCCTCGAGAGCCTGACGCGCGACGGACGCCACCAGGAGCTGCTCAACGAAGGCATTACCCAACTGGCGCGCCTGCTCGACAACGCGGACACCCAGGCCACGATCTCGCAGGGCATCGTCGACTGGCTCAAGGAAGACTACGCCTTCATCGAAAGCCTGCTGCCCTCGGAGCTCATCGGGCGCAAGGGCGCCAGCCTGGCCGTGCGGCTGGCCTCCGGCATCCTGAACAAGGTGGCGGCCGACCCGCATCACCCGCTGCGCGAGCGCTTCGACGTCTTCACCCTGGAGTTCATCGAGCGCCTCAAGGACGACCCAGCGTTCGCCGGCAGGGCGGAAGAGATCAAGGCCTACCTGCTGGGAGACGAAACGCTCAACGGCTACCTGGCCACCCTGTGGGGCGAGCTGAAAGGCTGGGTGAAAAAGGATTTGCACAGCGAGGATTCCAGCCTGCGCCAGCGCCTGGTGGCGACCGGCGCCTGGGTCGGCAAGGTGCTGGCCGAGGACCCGCAGCTGCGCGCTTCCTTGAGTGAGAACCTGGAATCGGCCGCGCGCGGCATCGCGCCCGAGTTCGCCGGCTTCCTGACCCGCCACATCGCTGACACGGTGAAACAGTGGGACGATCGCGAGATGTCCGGTCAAATCGAACTCAACATCGGCAAGGACTTGCAGTACATTCGCATCAACGGCACCATCGTCGGCGGCCTGATCGGCGTGACCCTGTACCTGCTGTCGCAAGTACCCGCGCTGTTTTGACCGGACGGTAAAATTTCCAGGAGAGTCGCATGGAACAACTTGCATTGAACGCCTGGCTGGCGGCGAACCCGGAGGTCGTGCAGATTCCCGGCCGCGACCTGTTCATCATCGCCAAATACCTGGTGCCGATGGAAGCGACGCTGGCCCAGGGCTGTCTGGTCGCCGCCGGCATCCCGGCCGTGCTGGCCGATGCCCACCTGATGCAGACCGATCTGCTGCTGGCGCCGGCGCTGGGCGGCGTGCGCATCCTGGTGCCGTCGGAGTACCTGCAGCAGGCCGGCGCGGTACTGGAGGGGCTGGCGCGCGGCGACTATGCGCTGGACGACACCTTTAATGCTGAGTAGAACGCCGTTTTGCGTGAGCTACCGAACTTTACGAGGTCGTGCACGGGCGTAGCCTGACGCTTGTGGGCCACTTTTACAAGGAGCGTCATCATGCCTCAAGGTGATAAATCGTCTTACACGGACAAGCAGAAACGCCAGGCCAAGCACATCGAGGAAGGCTACGAGAAGAAGGGCGTGTCGAAGGAAGAAGCGAAGAAGCGCGCCTGGGCGACCGAAAACAAGATCTCGGGTGGCGGCAAGAAGCACTAGGAGCGCCTGACAATTCCCCCGATGGCTGCGTTGCATCGTCTCGCCGTACTAGCGTACTGTCTTCGACGATGCGCCTTGCCCTCGGGGTTTTGTCATGCGCTCCAGATTTCAGCTTGCGAAAGAAAAACGGCCCGGTTCGCGAGAACCGGGCCGTTTCCTGTCTGGTGGTGATAGGTGGACTTGAACCACCGACCCCAGCATTATGAGTGCTGTGCTCTAACCAACTGAGCTATATCACCGAAACTCGCACCGAAACTGTGAAAGCAAAATGGCTTGACCCTGAAGAGTCAAGCCATCCGCTTGGAATTCTGTGGTGGTGATAGGTGGACTTGAACCACCGACCCCAGCATTATGAGTGCTGTGCTCTAACCAACTGAGCTATATCACCGCAACGGCAGGCATTATCGGCGGCGGCGCGTCGCCTGTCAAGGCTGGACGCCGATTCGATGCGCAAAAATCTCGCGCCAATGTCATTTTTCCAACTGGCTTAGCCGGTCCATCAGCTCGCCCGTCGGGTCCGTACCGAGGCAGTCTATCACGATCCGCTCCGGCATCGCGCGCAGCCAGGTGATCTGGCGTTTGGCCAGCTGGCGCGTGGCGATGATGCCCAGTTCGCGCAGTTCCGCGCGGCTGATCCTGCCCTCCAGGTAGTCCCAGGTCTGGCGGTAGCCGACACAGCGTATCGAGGGCAGCGCTGGCGACAGATCGCCACGTGCACGCAGGCGCGCCACTTCGGCCACCAGGCCTTCGTCGTCGCGCTCGCCCAGCATCGCATCGAAACGCAGCGCGATGCGCCGGTGCAGCACGGCGCGGTCCGACGGCTCCAGCGCGAACGACACCAGCTCGAAGGGCAGCTCGGGCTTCGCGCGCAGTCCCAGCAGTTCGGACATCGGCTTGCCGGTGAGTTGAATGATCTCGAGCGCGCGGTTGATGCGCTGGGCGTCGTTGGGTTTGAGGCGCTCGGCGGTCACCGGGTCGAGCGTGTGCAGCTTCGCGTGCATGGCGGGCCAGCCGATCTGTGCAGCTTCGGCTTCGATGTCGGCGCGCACGGCCGCATCGGCGGTCGGCAGCTCGTCCAGGCTGTCGGTGAGGCCCTTGAAGTACATCATCGTGCCCCCCACCAGCAGCGGCAGGGCGCCGCGCGCGCTGATCTCGCCCACCAGGCGGATCGCGTCCTCGCGGAACTGCATCACCGAGTAGCTTTCCAACGGATCGATGATGTCGATCAGGTGGTGCGGCACACTGGCCAGTTCTTCTGCGCTGGGTTTTGCTGTGCCGATGTCCATGCCGCGGTAGACCAGGGCCGAGTCGACCGAGATGATCTCGACCGGGCGGGTCTGGGCGATCGCCAGCGCGGCCGCGGTCTTGCCGGACGCGGTCGGGCCCATGATGGCCACCGCCATCGGTTTCATGTCATTCATATTCATTAAAGCACCTCGAGAAACCGTCGCGAGCGGCAGCAATGGTGGTCGAGAAGCGCAGCTGTACCCGTAGTACAGCCGGTCCGCCGTAGCGGAGCATCGCAGACTGCCAGTGCAACGCGCAGCAGGTTAGTCGAGGTGCCCACTACTGGCCGCGCAGGAAGAGCTTGTCGAGCGCGGCGATCTCGAGCTGGACCCAGGTCGGGCGGCCGTGGTTGCACTGGTCGGAGCGTTCGGTGAGCTCCATCTGGCGCAGCAGGGCATTCATCTCCTGGGTCGAAAGAATGCGGTTGGCGCGCACCGCCGTGTGGCAGGCGAGGGTGCCGAGCAGTTCGTTGCGGCGCTCGATCAGCACGCGCGAGCCGCCGTATTCCCGCACGTCGCGCAGCACGTCGCGCGCCAGCGTCTGGGCGTCGGCGTTCTTCAGCAGGGTCGGCACGGTGCGCACGGCGAGGGTGGTCGGCGACAGTGCGGCGATGTCGAAGCCGAGCGTCTTCAGGGTGTCGCCGTGGTCCTGCGCGGTCGCCACCTCGATGGCGTCGGCGTAGAAGGTCACCGGGATCAGCAACTGCTGCACCTGCAGCTCTTCGCCCTCGAGCCGCGCGTCGAGTGCGTTCTTGATCTGCTCGTAGAGGATGCGTTCATGGGCCGCGTGCATGTCGACCAACACCAGGCCCCTGGTGTTCTGCGCCAGGATGTAGATGCCGTGCAGTTGGGCCAGCGCGAAGCCGAGCGGGAAGTCGTCGTTCGACAGCGGCCGCTCGGTGGCGGAGAGGGGAATACCCACTGGTGCGGCCGCCGTGGCCGGTCCGTTCGACGCGAACAGCGCGCCGTAGGCCGCGGTGCTCTGGGCCACGCCACCGGTGGCCTGCTGGGGCCGCGCATCGTCCCAGCGGCTGCCCGGCGCGAACGGCGAAGGCGAGAAGCTCGGCGCCAGTTGCGCGCCGAACGAGGTCTGCTCGTGCGGACGCTGCGCCCACACCGGCGTGCCGCTCGGCCGTACTTCGGTGGCGGAAACCGGCGCCGGCGCGCTGCCGTGGGCGGTGGCCGAGGTTTGCGCCAGCGCGCGCTGCACCGCATGGAACACGAACTGGTGCACCGCGCGGCTGTCGCGGAAGCGCACCTCGATTTTCGAGGGGTGGACGTTGACGTCGACCAGCGCCGGGTCGAGGTCGAGCGACAGCACGTAGCAGGGGAAGCGGTCGCCGTGCAGCACGTCCTGGTAGGCGGCGCGCACCGCGTGCACCAGCAGCTTGTCGCGCACGAAGCGCCCGTTCACGTAGAAGAACTGGCCGTCGGCGCGCGCTTTCGAGGCGGTCGGCAGGCCGGCGTAGCCGTGCAGGCGCAGCGGGCCGGCGGCTTCGTCCAGCGCGAGGCGCGCGTCGGCGAAGTCGCTGCCGAGGATCTGGGCGCTGCGCCTTGCCGCTTCGCCCACGTTCCAGTGGTCGATGGTGCGGCCGTTGTGCGTGAGGCTGAAGGACACGTCCGGGCGCGACAGGGCGATGCGGCGCACGACTTCGGCGCAGTGGCCGTATTCGGTCTGTTCCGATTTCAGGAACTTGCGGCGCGCCGGGGTGTTGAAGTACAGGTCCTGCACGTCGATGGTGGTGCCGAACGCGCCGGACGACGGCGCCACGGTGCCTTCGTGCGAGCCGACGATCTCGAAGGCGTGCGCCGCGCCCGGTGTGCGCGAGGTGATGCGCACCGCGGCCACCGAGGCGATCGAGGCCAGCGCCTCGCCACGGAAGCCCAGGGTGCCGACGTGCTCGAGGTCGTGCAGCGAAGCTATTTTTGACGTGGCGTGGCGGGCCAGCGCCAGCGGCAGTTGCTCCGGTTCGATGCCGCGACCGTTGTCGGTGATGGCGATGCGCTTGACGCCGCCTTCTTCGAGGCGCACGGTGATCTGGGTGGCGCCCGCATCGAGCGCGTTTTCGAGCAACTCCTTGACCACGGCGGAAGGCCGCTCGACCACCTCGCCGGCGGCGATTTGCGAGATGAGCTGATCGGGCAGCTGCTGGATCGGACGGTGGGTGGGGGCGGGCGCGTTCATCCCCGGATTATAGCCCGCCTACTTTTGCTCGCGCACCGGAATCGCCGCATTGCACAGGTCGACCTTGCCGGTCAGGACCTTGTTCCACGGCCCGCCGCGGTTGCGCTGCGCCTCGAGCACGGCCTGGTAGGTGGCGCTCTCGGTGCGCATTACTTCGAACCTGCTGCGCTCGGCTTCCGGCATGTCGGCGGCCATGCGCACCAGCTTGAGCGGCATGCGCTGCTCCGGCTTCTCGTAGAAGCCTGCGGCGCCCGTGCCGCGCGGCTGGACGGTCAGGAGCGGCATGCCGTGTACGACGCGGCCGACCACGGTGATGTTGCGGTCGAGGTGGCGTGGCGCGTGGCCGATGACCACGTACAGCTGCGAACCGTTGCCGCTGTCGGCGCCGGTGTCGCGCGCCACGCCGATCATGGCGGGACAGTGGACCAGCCACGACTGGCCGGTGGCCGGGTCGCGCGCGGCCGGGAAGCCGCCCGCGTGGCCGACCTGGGGCGCGTAGACGTCGCCGTCCTTCAGGCGGGTGAAGCTGCCGCTGGCCTTGATCGGCGCGGTGAATTCGGCCTTGATGGTCTTGGCGGCCTTGTACGGCTTGGGATTCTCTTCGTCCGGGTCGCCCCACTGCACCACGAAGCCGTCCTGCGCGCGGATGATGAACAGGTCGTCGAAATATTTTTCGCGCACCAGGGCGCGGATGTTGGCGGCGCTGTTCGGCGCGAAGCTTGGTGCCAGTTCGATGATCACACGGCCGGTGGGCAGGTCCATGACCACCGTGTTTTCCGGGTCGAGCGGCCGCCAGTCGGCCGGCTTGGATGCCTTGACCACGTCGGCCACCGACGGCTTCGGCGGCAGTTCCTTCTCGGCCTTGGCGGGAGCGGCGGCGGATGCCGTGCCGGCGGCCAGGACAAGGGTGGCCAGGGCGAGGCGTACGGCGGTCGACAATGCGGTCATGCGGTCTCCAGGGTGGTGTGCGTATCCCGTCGATTGTGCGCGAATGTGGTCGGAAGGTAAAGTCACGGGCCGCGAATAGTCTCGCGCAGGCCATGCAGCCTGGCCGGCCAAGGGAGTGGAGGTGGTATGATGCGCGGCTACCTTTAGGAAGATTATGGATCTGATGCAGTTGTTCGATATGCTCCTGCATGTCGATAAGACGCTGGGCACGCTCCTGGCCCAGTACGGAACCTATGTATACATCGTGCTGTTCGCCATCGTGTTCTGCGAAACCGGCCTGGTCCTGTTCTTCTTCCTTCCCGGCGACACCCTGCTGTTCATTGCCGGCGCTTTCTGCGCCACCGGCGAGATGAACTATGCGCTGCTGATGGCGCTCCTGATCACGGCGGCGGTGACCGGCAATACCCTCAACTACTATGTTGGGCGGGCCATTGGCCAGCGTGTGTTTACGCACAATTACCGCTGGATCAACAAGGACGCGCTGCAGCGCACCCACGACTTTTTTGAAAAGCACGGCGGCAAGACCATCATCGTGGCCCGCTTCGTGCCGGTGGTGCGCAGTTTCGCGCCGCTGGTTGCGGGCGTGTCCGAGATGACGCTGGCACGCTTCCAGTTGTTCAACGTGACCGGCGCCGTACTGTGGGTGGCCAGCCTGGTCACCGCTGGTTACCTCTTCGGCAATTTCCCGGTAGTTAGGGATCACCTGACCGAGATCGTACTGGTCGGCATCTCGGCGGCGATGGTGCCGCTGGCGATCGGCGGCCTGTACCGATTCGGCCGCAATATGCTGAGCCGCTAGGCAAGCGAGGCTTGCCATTCTCGCAGCGCCCCGAGTTTTTCGGGGCGTTCTTGTTCCGGCGCACTCAAGTTTGCGGGTCTTATTGCCGATAAGCATGAGGACAGACCACTCTCGGATTCTCATGCGCCACCTCATCGCCCTGTTAGCTTGCAGCCTTGCCATGGCTGGCGCAAGCGCGAGCGACCCCGCTCCCAAGCCGCCCGACGGCAAGACCGCCAACGTCAAGGCCATCCTGGAAGGCAAGCCGGCCGTCGGCTCGATCAAGCCGGACATCAAGGCCCTGGCCGCCGCTGCTGACGGCCGCACGGCAGCGCCTGCACGCGCGGCCGCGCCTGCTGTTGCCGCGTCGGCGGGCGATGAACAGTCGGAGGTCGACCTGTCGGTGCGCATCGCCGAGCGCCTGGCCCAGCTGCGAGAGCAGCAGGCGGCGCGCGCCGCCGCGGCCTCGAAGGCCCGCAAGGCTGCCGAAGCCAAGCGCCGCAAGGAAGCCGAAGCCGCGATCGCCGCCGCCAACAAGCCGAAGAACGGCACCCACTGGAGCTACGAGGGCGAATACGGCCCTGCCAATTGGTCGAACATCAATTCGGCCTGGGCCAAGTGCAATACCGGCAAACGCCAGTCGCCGATCGACCTGCGCGACGGCATCAAGGTCGACCTCGAGCAGATCGCCTTCGACTACCGTCCCACCTCGTTCAGCGAGATCGACAACGGCCACACCATCCAGGTGACGGTCGGCGGCGGTAACTTCCTCACGGTCGGCAACACGGCCTACGAGCTGCAGCAATTCCACTTCCACCGCCCGTCGGAAGAGCGCATCAACGGCAGGGGTACCGAGATGGTGATCCACTTCGTGCACCGCAGCTTCGAAGGCAAGCTGCTGGTGCTGGCGGTGCTGCTCGAGCGCGGCAAGGCCAATCCGATGATCCAGACGGTGTGGAACAACCTGCCGCTGGAGAAGCAGCTGACGGTGTCGCCCTCGATCCTGCTCGACCCGAACGAGGGGCTGCCTTCGAGGCGCGAGTATTTTACCTATATGGGATCGCTGACCGAGCCGCCCTGCACCGAGGACGTGCTGTGGATCGTCATGAAGCAGACCATGCAGGCCTCGCCGGCGCAGATGGCGCTGTTCTCGCGCCTGTATCCGCTCAATGCGCGGCCGGCTCAGCAGAGCAATGGGCGGATGATCAAGGAATCGAACTGATCGCGAATTGATTACGGATTGATTACGATCGGCTGATGCGGTAAGTGCCGGTCCAGGACTGGCCCGCATCCAGCGTGTGCGGTTCCAGCAGCGCCGGTTCGATGCACACGAAGCGCTGGTACTCGTCGTTTTCCATGTCCGCCAGCGCCGCCGCATCCACCGCGCCCGGATTCCACACGACCGCGTCGGTAAAGCCGGCCTGCTCCAGCACCAGCGTCTCCGCGCCCGTTGCCAGCTGCGCGCGGCCCGCCACGTGTGGATAGATCTCGTCCAGCTTGTCGACGATCGAGATCTCGTCCGACGAGATCCCTTCGATCCGCACTGCGCACACGTCCGCCACCAGGTGATAGGTGTGCAGCGCCGCCGCGAACGGGAAGGGCGCCGCGCCGAGGTTGCGCACGGTGAGCCTCATGCTCAGTTCGTTGGCGCGCACCGCCACGCGCAGGCATAGCGCGAAGGTGTGCGGCCAGGCATCGGCCAGGCTGGTGGGCAGGTCGCCCGCCGCCAGGTCGAAAGTCGCCCAGGCGGCGCCGTCTTCCAGGCCGCCGGTCTCCAGCCCGCTATCGTCGAGGCGCCAGTTGCTCACGCGCGCGAAACCGTGGCGCATGCCGCTGCCCCGCTGCGCGAACTGCGGGAAGATCACCGGCACGCCGCCGCGGATGGCGCGGCTCCCGTCGAGGCTCGATTTCTCGCTCAGGAACATGCGCTCCTTGCCGTCCGCGCCCTTCCACGAGACCAGGTGGGCGCCGTACAGGGTGACGGTGGCTTCGGCGCCGTCCGGCGCCTGGAGGCGGATCGCGGGCAGCTGCCCGACGGTGGTGTGGATCGCGAGGGTCATGATCAGGTCTGCCGGCTCTTGGCCATCGGCGGGTTGTCGGCGAAGTAGCGCTTGATGCCCTTGGTGATGGCTTCGGCCAGCTGGTTCTGGTAGCCGTCGTCCTTCAGCCTGGCTTCTTCGTGGGGGTTGGAGATGAATGCAGTTTCTACCAGAATCGACGGAATGTCAGGCGCCTTCAGCACGGCGAAGCCGGCCTGCTCGACCGCGGCCTTGTGCAGGCGGTTGATGCCGCCGATCTCGCTCAGGACAGCCTTGCCGAGCTTGAGGCTGTCGTTGATCTGCGCCGTGGTCGACAGGTCGAACAGCACGCTGGCGATCTGCTTGTCCTGGGTCGCGAAGTTGGCGCCGCCGACCAGGTCGGCCTTGTTCTGGTCGTTCGCCAGCCAGCGCGCCGCGCTCGAGCTGGCGCCTTTTTCGGACAGCACGAACACCGAGGAGCCGCGCGCGGTCGGCGAGATCCAGGCATCGGCATGGATCGACACGAACAGGTCGGCCTGCACCTTGCGCGCCTTCTGCACGCGCTGGCCGAGCGGCACGAAGTAGTCGCCGTCGCGGGTCAGCATGACGCGGGTATTGGGCAGCGCTTCCAGCTTCGCCTTCAGGCGCTTGGCGACGGACAGCACGATGTCCTTCTCGCGCGCGCCGGACGCGCCGATCGCGCCGGGGTCTTCGCCGCCGTGGCCCGGGTCGAGCGCGATGGTGACCATGCGCACCACCTTCGGCGGCGGGCTGTTCGCGGCGGCTTTCGACGGCGTCGGCTGCAGCGCTTGCGGCGGCGGGGTGCCGTTCAGGGCCGACATCTCGGATTCGAGCTTGGCGATCGCGTCCTGGCCGGCTTCGGTCTGGGCCGGCGGCGCGGCGGGCAGGGGCGAGGCCGGGTTGGCGCTGTTCGCTGCAGCCGTCCCGTCAGTCGTCCACTCGCCCTTTTCGATCATGGCGGCGATCGGGTCCACCGGTATGGCGGGATACAGGTCGAAGATCAGGCGGTGCTTGTAGCCGGCCACCGGCGCCAGCGTGAACACCTGCGGCTTGATTTCTTCCTTCAGGTCGAACACCAGGCGCACCACGTTCGGCCGGTTCTGGCCGACGCGCACCTGCTTGATGTAGGGGTCGTTCGATTCGATCTTGGCGACCAGGCTGCGCAAGGTGTTGTTCAGGCCGAGCCCCTCGATGTCCACGACCAGCCGCGGCGGGTCGGACACGAGGAAGTGCTCGGTCTTGAGTTCGCTGTCGTTCTCCAGCGTCACGCGGGTGTAGTCGGGCGCGGGCCAGACCCGGACGGCAAGGATCTGCGCGGCGAAGGCCGGCAGCGGAGCGACGACGGACAGCAGCAGGGTGCCGCCGGCCTTGAGCAGGGTGCGGCGGAAGGGCGAGCCGGGAATCAGGGAGTCGGCGGCGTGTAGGCGAGACGGTCGAGGCATAGCAGGCCTAGGTGAGACAACGCCTGCAATTCTACATCACGGCCGAGACCGCTGACGTCCAGCAATATCCGGACGTCGGGTGGGGGCAACACCGGTTCGCCCTTTTCGGGCCATTCGACGATACAAATGTTCTTGTCGTCGAAATCTTCGCGAAAGCCCGCATCGAGGAATTCCTCGGGGCTCGACATGCGGTACAGGTCGTAGTGGATGATGTTGACATCCCGACCACCCACTTGCACGCAATAGGGTTCCGACAGCGTATAGGTCGGGCTCTTGACCGTACCTTTGTGGCCGGCCGCCTGGATCAGGGCGCGGGTGAGCGCCGTCTTGCCGGCGCCGAGGTCGCCATGCAGGTAAATCACCAGGCCGGGCTGGAGGGCGCGCGCCAGCGCCGCACCCAATGCGGCGGTGGCGGATTCGTCGGGCAAGTAGGCTTTGAAGGGCTGCATCGAATAAAATACTATGCTTAGTTGCGATATCTCCGGCGCAAGCGCCATGTTGTTCCATCCTGCCATGCCAACCATTCCACCAGATTTGCCAGCACTCGCACGCACCATCAAGACCTGGGGTGCGGAACTCGGTTTCGCCGATGTGCGCATCGCGGACGTCGACCTGGCGCATGCGGAAGCGGGCCTGCAGGCCTGGCTGGACGCCGGCTGCCATGGCGAGATGGATTATATGGCAAGCCACGGCATGAAGCGTGCGCGTCCCAACGAGCTGGTGCCGGGCACGGTGCGCGCCATCGTGGCGCGCATGGATTACCTGCCGATGTCGCGTGGCGAGGACTGGCGCACCGAGGAAACTGTGCGCCAGCTGGAACCCGGCGCGGCCGTGGTCTCGGTGTATGCGCGCGGCCGCGATTACCACAAGGTGCTGCGCAATCGCCTGCAGGCCCTCGCCGAGAAGGTCAAGGCGCTGGTGGGCGAGCTGGGCTACCGCGTGTTTACCGACTCGGCGCCGGTGATGGAGCTGCCGCTGGCGGAAAAGGCGGGCCTGGGCTGGCGCGGCAAGCATACCCTGCTGCTGTCGCGCACGGCCGGCTCGACCTTCTTCATCGGCGAGATCCTGGTCGACCTGCCGCTGCCCGTCGACCCACCTACCGGGGCCCACTGCGGCGGCTGCCAGGCCTGCATCGACGTGTGCCCGACCCAGGCCATCCTGGGGCCTGGCCGGCTGGATGCGCGGCGCTGCATTTCCTACCTCACCATCGAGTTGAAGGGCAGCATTCCGGAAGAGTTCCGTCCGCTGATCGGCAACCGCATCTACGGCTGCGACGATTGCCAGCTGGCCTGCCCGTGGAACAAGTTCGCGCAACGCGCATCCGTGCCCGATTTCGACGAGCGCAATGGCCTCGGCGATGCCGGCATGGTCGACCTGTTCGGATGGGAAGAGGAGGAGTTCAACCGCCGCATGGAAGGCAGCCCGATCCGGCGTATCGGCCACGAGCGCTGGTTGCGCAACCTGGCGGTGGGGCTGGGAAACGCCGCCGCGGGCGGGGCCTTGCGCGGCGATGCGGCGATCGTGGCAGCCTTGCGCGCTCGTGCGGCCCATCCCTCGAACCTGGTGCGCGAGCATGTGGCCTGGGCGCTTGCGCGGCACGGGGCCCTGGTCGATCCCCTACTCGATACGCTTGAGACGCAAGCCTGACCAGTCGCCGTCGATGGAGATCATCGCCACGGCGGTGATGCCGTTTTCCTTGGCATAGGCATTGATCGAATCGCGGTTGATGTCGGTGGCCTTGGAGGCGGTCTGCTTGAGGTAGGCGATCCAGAGCGAGCCCTTTTCGCCCAGTTTTTCCTTAGCCTCAGGCAAGTAGTGCTCGAGCTCCTTGCGGTTGAGCGCGAACATCAGGATCACGTCGAAGGGGCCGTCACCTTCCTTGACGAGCTGGGCGGGCATCTGCGCCGCGACCCAGGGATTGGCCTGGCTGTTGAGGATCAGCATCGATTTCGCTGACCTTAGAAACATCTTGTCTGCAACTGTCTTTTCGCTCATGAGAATTCCTAAATGCAATGCTCCGTCTTTGCGTTCAGGTTCATTTTACAAGGCTTCCTTCAATTCGCTGAGACGCTTGCCACACGCAAAAGTCAGAGAACGGCGAGCAATCAGGAGCGAACAGCGTTTATTTCAAGAGCCCCGCCAGTTCCACCGCCGTCTTGACCTGCATCTTGTCGAAGATGTGCGCCCGGTGTACCTCGACCGTGCGCATGCTGATGCCGAGCTTGTCGGCGACGACCTTGTTCATCATGCCGGCCAGGATCAGGTCGAGCACTTCGCGCTCGCGCGCCGAGAGGGTTGCCAGGCGCGCCTGCACCACGGCGGCCGCCGCCGCCTTGCGCGAGGCGCCCAGGGCTTCTTCCACCCGGTCCATCAGCACGTTGTCGTTGAAGGGCTTTTCAAAAAAGTCGAAGGCGCCGCGCTTGAGCGAGTCGACCGCCATCGGCACGTCGCCATGGCCGGTGAGGAAGATTACCGGCAGGCGTGCGCTCAGGCCAAGCTTGACCAGCTGGTCGAACACGGCGATGCCGTTCATGCCGGGCATGCGCACGTCGAGCAGGACACAATCACCCTGGGCATCACCCTGCGCGCCGTGGGAACCGATGGCGGCGAGGAAGTCTTCGCCGCTGGCGTAGCCGCGCGCTTCCAGGCCGCGCGATTGCGCCAGCCAGCCGAGCGCGTCGCGGATGACGTCTTCATCGTCGACGATGTGCAGCATGGGGGGGTCTCCGTGTGTGTTCTTGTGTTCGTTCAGCGGCAAGGGCCGCAACCGGATTCTAGCCCAGCGCCCCGCTCGCCGCTTGCGCCGGCAATGCGAAGCTGAATACCGTGCCCCCGCCCGGGTTCGGTGCGTGCGTCAAGGTGCCGCCGTGGAATTCGATCGCGGTGCGGCAGATCGACAGGCCCATGCCCATGCCGTCCAGCTTGGTCGAATAGAAGGGCGAGAACAGGCCGGCCGCCACCTCCGGTGCGATGCCGTGGCCGCGGTCGATCACCGCGACCGTCACCATGCCGTCCTGTTGCCCGGCGGCGATGCGCAGCACGCGCTGGTCGCGCCGGGTATCCACCATGGCCTCGATCGCGTTGCGGGTCAGGTTGAGCAGCACCTGTTCCAGCATCACGCGGTCGGCCAGAACAAGGGGCAAGCCCGGCGGCAGTTCGACACGGAGCAGCACGCCGGCCTGGCGCGCCTGCAGCTCGACCAGCGCGCGCACGCCCTCGACCACGCTGCGGATCGTGACCGGCTCGCGGCGCGGCTCGCGCTTCTTCACGAACTCGTGCACGCTGCGGATGATCTGGCCGGCGCGCTGCGCCTGCTGGCGCGCCTGTTCCAGCGCATGCCTGAGCATGCCCGGGTTGACCGGTTCGCCCGACTTACCGGTACGCTCCAGCACATTGAGCGCGCCGGCCGTATAGCTGGAAATCGCGGCCAGCGGCTGGTTCAGCTCGTGCGCCAGCATCGAGGACATCTCGCCCATGGTGGCCAGGCGTGCGCTGGTTTCCAGCTTTTCCTGCTGCTGGCGGTTGAGCTCTTCGGCGCGCTTGCGGTCGGTGATGTCCTGGACCGAACTCATCCAGCCGGTCTGGCGGCCGTCGGCATCGACCAGCGGCGCCTCGTACACCAGCACCGGCACGCGCACGCCGTCGGGGCGCTGGAACACGGTCTCGAACTGCGGCGTGATGTTCCCCGACAGCACGCCGGCGAAGCGCTCTTCGTACTCGAGCATGACTTCCGGCGCCCAGTAGGGCATGGGCGGCTTCTTGCCGACCAGTTCTTCGGCCGGCAAGCCGACGATCTCGCAGAAGGCGCGGTTCACGTAGGTCACGCGGCCTTCGAGGTCGCGCGCGCGCAGGCCGGTGATCAGGGAGTTTTCCATCGCGGTGCGGAAGGCCATCTGCTGGCGCAGCGCCCGTTCGGCCGCCAGGGTGCGCGAGATGTGGCGCCACAGCGAACCCAGGCTCAGCACCAGGCCGAGGGCCAGCACGATCACCGAGCCCACCAGCAGATTGGGCAGCAGCTTGGGTGCGCGCTTGACGCTGTCGGTGGACAGCACCACCAGCGCACCCGGCAGGTCGAGCTCGCGCCGGTGGGTGTAGATGCCGCGTCCCGGGCCGCCGGCCGCGCGCCGGGCGATCGGACGGTCGTCGCGGTCGAGCAGGGTCAGGGCGTTGTCCTGCGCGAACCACCAGGGCACGGCCTCATCCAACAGCACCTGCAGGCTGTAGGTGGCGACCAGGCTGCCCGCCGGCTTGCCTCCCGCATACAGGGGCAGGTACCAGTCGAGCAGGCCCGGCGTGGCTTTCGTCGCGCCATACGCTTCGCTGTAGCGGCCGCGCCGGGTGGCGCCGGCCACGCTTGCCGCCAGCCGGGTCGGCGCGGGCAGGGCGCTTGGCGCCTCCAGGCCATGGCTGGCCAGTACCGTGCCGTCGGGGCCGTACCAGACGATGCGCACCAGCTCGTGGCCGCTCTCGAACATCTGCTTGAAACGCGCCTGCAGGGCCGATGCCGATGGCGGACGCGACACCAGGTCGGCGCCCAGACCGCCAAGTGCCTCTTCGCTGCGCGCCAGCTCGAAGCGCAGGGTCTGCTCGACCCACAGCGTATCGGCGATCAGCTGTTCCTGGCGTTCGGTCGCTTCCATCTGGCGCGCCTGCCAGGGCAGCCAGATCAGCACCGCCAGGAACAGCAGCACCAGCAATACCGGCATCAGCCAGCGCCAGGAACGCGCACGCTGCGCGTCTGCTCCCTGCTGGACGAACGGGAATTTCATGACGGCTCCGTATTTCGCTACACTGTTGGGCTATTGTGGAAGTCCACGATGGCGCGGCAGACGCGTGCCTCGCAGACTGGCCCCACCCATCATATTCTCGTTCCCGCTCAGATGAACCGAACCGCCAAGCCGTTTCACCACCTGGCCGCCGCCGTGCTGCTGGCCGCCGCTGCCAATGGCGCGTGGGCGCAAGCGCCGATCGTCATCAAGTTCAGCCACGTGGTGGCGCCGGACACGCCCAAGGGACGCGCCGCCGAGCGCTTCAAGCTGCTTGCCGAGCGGATGACCGGCGGCCGCGTGAAGGTGCAAGTCTACCCGAACAGCCAGCTCTACAAGGATCGCGAGGAGCTCGAAGCCCTGCAGCTGGGCGCGGTGCAGATGCTGGCGCCCTCGCTGGCCAAGTTCTCGCCGCTGGGCGTGAAGGAATTCGAAGCCTTCGACCTGCCCTATATCTTCCCGTCCAAGGCGGCGCTGTACGCGGTGACGGAGGGACGCATCGGACGCGGCCTGCTGCGCAAGCTGGAGCCGAAGGGCATCACCGGCCTGGCCTATTGGGACAACGGCTTCAAGGTGATGTCGGCCAACAAGCCATTGTTGAAGCCTGCCGATTTCCGCGGCATGCGCATGCGAATCCAGGCCTCGAAAGTGCTGGATGCACAGATGCGCGCACTCGGCGCCCAGCCGCTGGCGCTGGCTTTTTCGGAGACTACCCCGGCGCTGCGCGACGGCGTGGTGGAAGGCACCGAAAATACCCCCTCGAACATGTACACCCAGCGCATGCACGAGTCGCAACAGCACCTGACGGTATCGAACCACGGCTACCTGGGCTATGCCGTCATCGTCAACAAGAAATTCTGGGACGGCTTGCCGGGCGACGTCCGCAAACAGCTGGAACGGGCCATGCGCGAGGCCACGGCTTACGAGAAGACCATTGCCCAGCGCACCAACGATGCGGCGCTGGAATCGATCCGCCGCGCCGGCACCACCACCATCCACACGCTCAGCCCGCAGCAGCAGGCCGAGTGGCGGCGCGCCATGCTTCCGGTGTATGCACAGATGGAAGAACGCATCGGCAAGGACGTGGTGGGGGCGATCCGGCGCGAAGTCGCCAGGTGACGATGGAGGTCTCGTCACGAGCGGCGTATGACACATGCATGACAGCGGAACGAACGTTCATGCGTTTTTCGCATAACCAAAATAATTTTTGGTAATGTGGTCAAAAAGATACGCTCGCCCGGAAAGCTTGCGTTATGATGGGGCCTCTTCGCACTCACATGGTGCGTACGCGAACAGAACACACACGGTTTTGGGGAGCATAGAGAAAATCACGGTAATCCATACCGGAGAACAATCGAGGAGACACACGTTTTACAGAAGCCGTTAGCACTGCTAAACGGCCGGGGACGTGACCCGAATTGTAGCGCACCCTTGGGTGCGCTTTTTTTTCGCCCCAAGGGCGCCATCGGGGCTGGCAGGGTGCCAGGCCAGCGGTTAAGATGGCAGGATGAAGACTGACCAGGCCAGTACCTTGTTCAATGCCATTGTCCCAGCGGCATTTGGCGCCATCGGCATCCGCACCACGGACGACCGCGTGCGCGAACTGGTGTACCTGCAGCCCTCGTTCGAGGAAAAAGCCGCCGACAACGCCGTGGCCGACCAGGCCGCGCAACAGGTGGCGCACTACCTGCAAGACCCCGATTTCCGTTTCGACCTGCCCTTGTTCGAGACCGGCACCGCGTTCCAGCACCGCGTGTGGAGCGAGATTTCCGCCATTCCGCGCGGCAGCGTCAAGACCTACGGCCAGGTGGCCAAGCGCATCGGATCGGCGCCGCGTGCGGTCGGCCAGGCCTGCGGCGCCAACTGGTTTCCACTCATCATTCCCTGCCACCGCGTGACCGCGTCCGGCGGGCTGGGCGGCTTCTCGAACCAGGACGATGAGAACGGCTTTCATCTTTCGGTCAAGCGCTGGCTGCTGCGTCACGAAGGCGCCACCGCATCGCCATGGCAGCAGCAATCGATCTGGGACTGATCGACGAGTTCTGCGACACCCTCTGGCTGGAACAGGGGCTGGCCAAAAATTCGCTCGACGCCTACCGCCGCGACCTGAAGCTGTTCGCCGGCTGGCTGGAAGCGAAGCGCCCGCAACGTCCCAGCCTGCTGGACGTGCAGCCCGAGGACATCGCCGCCTATTTTGCCGAACGCCATGCCGACACCCGCCCCAGTTCGGCCAACCGGCGCCTGTCGGTGCTCAAGCGCTTCTATGGGCTGGCGCTGCGCCGCAACCAGATCCCGATTGATCCCTGCCTCAAGATGGCCTCGGCCAGGCAGCCGCTGCGCTTCGTCCACACCTTGAGCGAAAGCCAGGTCGAAGCGCTGCTCGCGGCGCCGGACGTCTCGACGCCGCTGGGCCTGCGCGAACGCACCATGCTCGAGCTGATGTATGCGAGCGGGCTGCGGGTCTCGGAACTGGTGGCATTGAAAGTGGTCGAAGTCAGCCTGAACGACGGCGTGCTGCGCATCACCGGCAAGGGCAGCAAGACGCGCCTGGTGCCGTTCGGCGGGGAAGCGCGCCTGTGGCTGGAGCGCTACCTGAAAGATGCGCGCGGCATCATCCTGAACGGGCAGGTCGACGACGCGTTGTTCGTCACTGGCCGCGGAGGGGCAATGACGCGGCAGATGTTCTGGATCCTGATCAAGAAGCATGCGCAAAAGGCCGGCATCCAGGGGCCGCTGTCGCCGCATACGCTGCGCCACGCCTTCGCCACGCACCTGTTGAACCACGGCGCTGACTTGCGCGTGGTACAACTGCTGCTGGGGCACGCCGATATTTCGACCACACAGATCTATACGCATGTTGCGCGCGAGCGCCTCAAGCACCTGCATGCCCAGCATCATCCGCGTGGTTAATTCAAGCCACGGCGCGAGCAGTCGGTCATAATGGGCCAGCATTACCGCAGCACCGGGCACCCGCAACATCACATCCATTGTCAACGAGGTGAACATGGCACGGACGAATTTCCAGTACGAAAAACGGCAGCGTGAACTCGAGAAGAAGCGCAAGGCGGAAGAGAAAGCGCGGCGCAAGCAGGATGCGAAACACGAGGGGACAGGTGACGCCCCCGCCGCAGAAGCCGCGCAGGGAGAGCAGGACCAGCAGAATTCGCAGGACGAAGCGGCTCCGCAGAACGTGGCCTGAAGCCACGCCTGCGGGACCGGCAAGGTATTTTTCGCGCTCGGGCTCCGTCCTGACGACAGGGTGGAGCTCCTCGCGCACAATGTCAATATAGATCCGGCGGGCGCCTGACTCCAGCCGGATGCGACAGGCCGTTGGACGGCGGGTCTGAAATGCGCTGCGGCGCGATGAAATGCTGACGGAGCTTGCCTTTGCGTGCCCGCAAACGCCGGGCCGGCAGGGCGGGGAAGAATGACGGGATTGTCATGAGCGTCATGACTGTTTCCGTCTAAAAAGGATTCTTCCGTGAGCGAACAAGCGCGAGACCCGACCGGCTGGCCCAGCGGGCCGCCCGGACTGGACTTGCCTGCAGATCATGCCGAGCAGGCAAAACAGCGCGCCCAACAAACGCAGCAGCAGGCTCCGCAGCAGGGCACGATCGCCGGCGCCATGCCAGAGGCAATCTCTGCCGACGCTCCCGGACGCCAGGCGCTCGACTGGCTGTACCGCTTCGTGACGGCAATCGAACTGGCGCCGGCGGTGGCTGTCCATTCGCGCGATGCGTCCGGCATCGTGCGCTTCTGGAACCACGCCTGCACCCAGCTGTTCGGCATTCCCGCCAGCAGTGCCTTGGGCAAGCCCTTCCGCGACCTGGTGTCCCACCTCGACCGTCAGGCCGAGTTCGACAGCACGATCGACGCCATCTGGCGCGACGGCGTTGCGCCTGCCCCGTGCGACTGGCAGGTCGAGACCGCCGCCGGACGGCAGCTGTGGATGCACTCGAACTATTTCCCGGTCAAGCGTGACGGCGGGACCCAGCAGGTGTTCTGCATGGAAATCGACATCACCGCGCGCAAGCAGGTCGAGGCCGACCTGGTGCAGGCGGCGCGCGTGTTCGAGAACGCGCACGAGGCCATCATCGTCATGGACGCCGAATACCGGGTGCAGACGGTCAACCAGGCCTTCACCGCCATCACCGGCTTCAGCCCCGCCGAGATCATCGGCTCGACGCTGGCCAGCCTGCCCTGGGGTGAGCAGGCGGAGGGCGGAAGCGGGTTCTACGAAACCATCTGGTCCCAGCTCGACGGCCAGGACCGCTGGCAGGGCGAGCTGCCGGCGGTGCGCAAGAACGGCGAACACTACACCGCCTGGGTGGCGCTGACCACCATCCGCGACCCGCATGGGGCGCCCAGCAATACCATGGCGACACTGTCCGACATTAGCGAGCGCAAGCGGGTGGAAGCGCAGGTGCGGCACCAGGCCGAGCACGACACGCTCACCGGGCTGCCCAACCGCGCCCTGTTCCTCGACCGCATGCACCATGCACTGGCCACCTGGCGCCGCCAGCACGACAGCTTCGCCCTCCTGTTCGTCGACCTCGACCGCTTCAAGGCAATCAACGACAACAACGGCCATCGGGCCGGCGACGCGGTGCTGCGCGAGGTCGCCACGCGCCTGCGCGGCTGCGTGCGCGGGGTCGACACCATCAGCCGCCTCGGCGGCGACGAGTTCGTCGTACTGCTGGCCGACATCGGCGGGGTGGACCAGGCCGCGCATGTCGCCAATGCCGTGATGCAGGCGGTCTCGCGTCCCATCGAGGTGGCCGGCCACGTGCTGACGCTGTCGGCCTCGATCGGGGTGGCGATCTGCCCCACCGACGGGAGCGACGTCGACACCCTGATGCACCACGCCGACGTGGCCATGTACCACGCCAAGGAGAACGGACGCAGCAGCTTCCGCTTCTTCAGCCCCGAGATGAATGCGCGCGTGCTCGCGCGCAGCGAACTGGAAAAGCGCCTGCGCCAGGCGCTCGAACGCAAGGAGTTCGTGCTCGAGTACCAGCCCGAACTCGACGTCGGTTCCGGCCAGGTGATCGGCATGGAAGCGCTGATCCGCTGGCGCCATCCCGAGCGCGGCCTGCTGCTGCCGCACGAGTTCCTGCCGGTGGCGGAAGAATGCGGCCTGATCGTGCCGATCGGCGAATGGGTGCTGGGCGAGGCCTGCAGCCAGGCGCGCAGCTGGCGCGACGCCGGCCATGCGGTCACGGTGGCGGTGAACCTGTCCGACATCCAGTTCCTGCACGGCCGCCTGCTCGAGACGGTGGACGCCGCGCTGGCGCGGTCGGGGCTGGCCCCAAGCTGGCTCGACCTCGAAATCACCGAAGGCGCGATCATGCGCGGCGACCAGGGCCTGGACAACACCGTGAAGTCGCTCCGCGAACGCGGGGTGCAACTGACCATCGACCGCTTCGGCACCGGGCTCTCGAGCCTGTCGTCGCTGCGCCGCTTCCCGCTGTCGAAGCTGAAGATCGACCGCAGCTTCGTGAGCGACATCGAGCTCGATCCGATGGATGCGGCCCTGATTCCCGCCATCATCGCCGTCGCCCGCAGCCTGCGCCTGCGCGTGGTCGCCGAAGGAGTGGAAACCGAGGAACAGCTGCGCTTCCTGCGCCAGCACGGCTGCGACGAATACCAGGGTTTCTATGCGGCGGGCGCCAGCAGCCTGCCGGACTTCACGCCGGCGGTGCGCTGAATACCGACATTCAACCTGATCTGCCATGAACCGTAGGGTGGGCGGCTCCACCCGGAAAGCGATCTTCCTGCACCAATGGCGCCGCCCACGCGTTCAAAATACCTATGAGTAGACGGATCGTCTGTTCATGCCGGCGTTGAACGCGTGGGCGGCGCATAGGGAGCAGAATTATTCATTCCGCGGTGGAGCCGCCCACCCTACGAAAGCAAACCCGGCACTATCCTTGCCCGATCAATCCCGCCCGCCATGCGGCTGCCCGGCCTGCGAATACAGGCGGATGCGCGCCAGCACCTGCCCATGGTCCGAGGCTTCGCGCAGCCCGAGGTTGAGGTGGTCGTTCAGGTAAACCACATCGACCACCTCGCCGATCGCGTTCGGCAGCTGCGGATTGAATTCCTGCGACACCAGGATGTGGTCGATGGTCGAGTGGCGGCTTTCGTGCACGATCGAGAAGCCGACGTGGCGCAGGTTGTCCTGGTGCAGATGCAGGCGCGCGGCGTCGAACATGCGCTCGCCCAGCGGTGCGCCTTCGCCCAGCACGATCTCGGTGGTCACCGAATCGGCGACGTCGTTGAAGTCGCCCAGCACGATGCGCGGGCGCTGCTTGTCGCGCGCCATGTCGGTGAGGAGCACCCGTAGCGCGGTGGCCTCGGTGCCGCGCCGGATCAGCGAGCGCAGGCAGGCGAGGGCGTACAGGTTGGGGTCTTCGCCGGTGTCGCTGCTGCGGTAGTCGGGGCGGCGCGACTTGAGATGCACCACCACCACATCGATGACGATGCCCGGCGCCAGCTCGACCTCGGCGTGCAGCGGCGCGCGCGTGAAACGGTCCGGGTCGCGGCTGCCCGGCGGCATCGACACGCTCTCCGGGAACATCGCCATGGGTTGTCCGTGCGTGAGCACCGGCAGGCGCGAGACCAGCGCCACGCTCGGTGTCAGGCGCGGCGCTTCGGGATCGGGGTCGAAGCCCAGTTGGACCGCGTCGCGGTAGTGGCGGGTGCGCGCCAGTACCTCCCGCAGCGTGGCCTGCGAGAAGATTTCCTGGAAGCCGATCACGTCGGCATCGAGCAGGTCGATCTGGTGCGCGGTCCAGTTCAGCTTGGCCTCGTATTCCTCGGCCGTGCAGGGCGCCAGGTTCTCGTAGCAGCGCATGCCGGGCGGGGCCAGGTTGAAGGTGTTGAATGTGGCAAAGCGAATTTCTTGCTGCATAATAGAAACCCCTTAAGTTCATCTTTAGCGTACCACGCATGGCCAAGAAAGAGCACGTCTCTGAGACACCCGCGACCCAGTTCCTGCGCAAGCATGGTGTGGTTTTTAGCGAGCATCCTTACGAATACGAAGAGCACGGCGGCACAGCCGTTTCCGCGCGCGAACTGGGTGTACCTGAACATGATGTGGTCAAGACCCTGGTGATGCAGGACGAGGCGGCGCGGCCGCTGATCGTGTTGATGCATGGTGATTGCAAGGTATCGACCAAGAGTCTGGCGCGCGCGATTCCCTGCAAGTCGGTCGAACCCTGCAAACCCGAGGTGGCGCAGCGCCATTCGGGCTTCCTGGTCGGCGGTACTTCGCCTTTCGGCACCCGCAAGGCGATGCCGGTGTATGTCGAGGAGTCGATCCTGGCGCTGGACAAGATCTATATCAATGGCGGGCGGCGCGGTTACCTAGTCGGCATAGCGCCCGAGATCTTGATCAGCGTGCTGGGCGCGAAACCGGTGCAGTGTGCGCTGGCCGAGTAGCTCAGCGCAGGGCCGATGGTGTATAGTCCGAGCGCCTAGTATTTTGTGCCGAAAAGAAACTAAGAAAGAGACATGAACACCCTGATCGCCACCATCGCCGCCTACCTGATCGGCTCGATTTCCTTTGCAGTCGTGATGAGCCGCGTCTTCGGCCTGTCCGACCCGCGCACCTACGGTTCCAAGAACCCGGGCGCCACCAACGTGCTGCGCAGCGGCAGCAAGAAGGCGGCGATCGCGACCCTGGTCGGCGACGCCGCCAAGGGCTGGTTCGCGGTCTGGCTGGCGGTGCACTTCGGCCCGCAGTACGGCCTGGATGAGGGCGGCATCGCCCTGGTCGCGATCGCGGTGTTCCTGGGCCACCTGTGGCCGGTGTTCTTCCGTTTTGTCGGCGGCAAGGGCGTGGCGACCGCGCTCGGCGTGCTGCTCGGGATTAATCCGTGGCTCGGGCTGGCGACGCTGGCAACCTGGCTGATCGTGGCCTATGCCTTCCGCTATTCGTCGCTGGCGGCGCTGGTCGCCTCGATCTTCGCGCCCTTCTATTACGGCTTGCTGTTCGGCGCGGACGAGATCCTGTTCGCGGTGGCGGCGATGAGCGGCCTGCTCCTGTACCGCCACGGCAGCAATATCGCCAACCTGATGGCGGGCAAGGAGTCGAAGATCGGCAGCAAGGCGAAGGCCGCCGCCAAAAAATAGTTTGCCGCGCCACGCCACGACCGACATCGCGTTACCATATCGGATCCTGGCGCCGAGGGTGCCGCAACGAACAGGAAAGGTGGCAGCCCATGAGCAAGCAACTCAGGATCGATTTCGTATCGGACGTCTCGTGCCCGTGGTGCGCGATCGGCCTCGGCTCGCTGGAGCTGGCGCTCGGCCGTGTCAAGGCCGAGGTCGCGGCCGACATCCATTTCCAGCCCTTCGAGCTGAACCCGGACATGGGGCCGGACGGCCAGGACATCGTCGAGCACATCACCGAGAAGTACGGCGCCACCGCCGAGCAGCAGGCCAAGAGCCGCGAGATGATCCGCGCGCGTGGACTGGACGTCGGCTTCACCTTCGACATGGAGCGGCGCGGCCGCATCTACAACACCTTCGATGCCCACCGCCTGCTGTCCTGGGCCGAGGAAGAAGGCCGCCAGCGCGACCTCAAGATGGACCTGTTCGAAGCCTACTTCAGCCGCTGCGAAGACCCCAGCAACCACGACGTGCTGCTGCGCTGCGTCGAGCGCGTCGGCCTGGACCGCGAGCGGGCCCAGCGCATCCTGGCGTCCAACGACTACGCCGATGAGGTGCGCGAGCGCGAGCAGTTCTTCCAGCGCGCCGGCGTCCACTCGGTGCCGGCCATCATCATCAACCAGCGCCACCTGATCTCGGGCGGCCAGCCGCCGGAAGTGTTCGAGCAGGCGCTGCGCGACATCGCCGCGCGCAGCGAGGCCGCGCCCCGGGTGTAAGCGCGGGTCAGCTCAGTTTCAGCTCAGTTTCAGCTCAGTTTCAGTTCAGTTTCAAATCGAGCACGATCGGCTGATGGTCCGAGGCTGCGGTCTCGGACTGCACCTCCACCGTTGCCACGCGCGGCGCCAGGTCCTCGGTGACGAAGAAGAAATCGTAGCATTCCGGCCGCTCCGGCCACGGGTAGCCGTGCAGGCCGGTGGTGGGGGCGCGCGCCACGCCGCCGTGGACGACGCGCCAGGCGTCCAGGAAGGCCGGGGCGCCCTCGACCGGCGCCAGCATGGCCTGGTAATCGGGCGAGTCCGGCACGAAATTGAAGTCGCCGCACAGGATCGCCGAGGCCGGCCGAAAGCCCAGCTGGAAGGGCGCGTCCAGGTTCGGGTCGGGCTGGAAGACGCGGGCTCGGGCAGCGGCTTCCGCATGCAGCTCGCGGATGCGCTGCACCTGGGCCATGCGCTGCAGCGGCGAATGGTATTCGAGGTGGGTGGTCATCAGGCGCAGCTTGCCGCTGGGCGCGTCGATCACGGTCTCCATCAGTCCGCGCGGCATGCCGGCCGGGTGCCCGGGATCGACCGGCCAGGGCAGCAGGTGGCGGTGCACCTGCGAGATGCGGTACTTCGACAGGATCAGGTTGCCGAACAGGCGGGGAGAGTTGTTCTTGTAGAGTTCACTCGGGGCATGCTCCATCATGTGGTAGCCGCCGAAGGCGCCGCCCAGCTGCTTGAACTGGTTGGCGGTGGCGCCGCCGTCCAGTTCCGGATGGTTGGCCGCTACTTCCTGCAGGCAGACGACATCCGGATTCAGCCGTCGCAGGACGTCGATGATCGCGTGAATGCGAATCCGGCCGTCCTTGCCACAACCCCAACGAATGTTCCAACTTACAACGCGCATCGCTCACTCTCCGTAATACTTTACCGCCGGATATTGCCATCCTTTGGCACGGGGCGGTCACACGGTAGGATCGATGTCAGCCTGGCAAGTTCAATCCTAATAACAGGGCATCAAGCCGCTTCCAGCTCGTCCAGGGGCCAGCGCGGACGCACATTGAAGGCGTAGTCGCGCTGGGCCAGCGCCGGGTTGCGCTCGAGGCGCATGGCGCCGGCAAAGGCGATCATGGCGCCGTTGTCGGTGCAGAATTCCAGCTCCGGGTAATACACCTTGAACCTGCGCCTGGCGGCCGCCGCATTCAGCGATTCGCGCAGCTGGCGGTTGGCGCCGACGCCGCCGGCGATCACCAGGCGGTTCAAGCCGGTATGGCGCAGCGCATTCACGCACTTGGCGGTCAAGACCTCGACGATGGCATCGACGAAGCCGCGTGCGATGTTGGCCTTGTCCTGTTCGCAGATATTGGCCACCACTTTCTCCTCGTGGTTCTTGACCACTGTGAGCACGGCGGTCTTCAGGCCAGAGAAGCTGAAATTGAAATCCTTCGAGTGCAGCATCGGGCGCGGCAGCGTGTAGGCGCTTGGGTCGCCGAACTCGGCCAGGCGCGAGATCGCCGGACCGCCGGGATAGCCCAGGCCCAGCAGCTTGGCCGACTTGTCGAAGGCTTCGCCGGCGGCGTCGTCCAGCGTTTCGCCCAGCAGCGTGTAGCGGCCGACGCCGTCCACCCGCATCAGCTGGGTATGACCGCCCGAGACCAGCAGGGCGAGGAAGGGGAAGTCCGGGCGCTCGCTGGCCAGCAGCGGGGAGAGGAGGTGACCCTCGAGGTGGTGCACGCCCAGCACCGGCTTGTCCAGCGCCAGCGCCAGCGAGCAGGCCACCGAGGAACCGACCAGCAGCGCACCGGCCAGGCCCGGGCCCTGGGTGTAGGCGATGGCGTCGATGTGCGAGGCCGGCATGCCGGCGCGCTTGAGCACTTCTTCCAGCAGCGGCAGGGCGCGGCGGATGTGGTCGCGCGAAGCGAGCTCCGGCACCACGCCGCCATACTCTTCGTGCATGGCCACCTGCGAGTGCAGGGCGTGGGACAGCAGGCCGCGCTCGGTGTCGTACAGAGCCAGGCCGGTTTCATCGCAGGAGGATTCGACGCCGAGAACAATCATGGGGGAGAGCGGAAGGTAAAGCGGAATCCGCCATTGTACCGTAGGGTGGGCGGCTCGGCCGCCCACGCGTCCAACCAGCATATGAAAAGCCAATACGTCAGTTCATACGTGATTTGAACGCGCGTTCGGCAGCGCCGAACACCCTACGGACGTTGCAGCAATTCCTTGTGCGCGCCACGCAACATCGCCTCGGTCTCTTCCCACCCGATGCAGCCATCGGTCACCGAGCAGCCATACTTCAGCTGCGACAGGTCTTCCGGAATCGCCTGCGCGCCGCTGACGATGTTCGATTCGATCATGACGCCGACCAGCGAGCGGTTGCCGTGCTTGATCTGCTGGATCACGTCCGACATCACCAGCGGCTGCAGGTCCGGCTTCTTGTAGCTGTTGGCGTGCGAGCAGTCCACCACCAGGTTGGCCGGCAGCCCGGCCTTCTTCAGCGCGCCTTCGGCGATCGCCACCGACACCGAGTCGTAGTTCGGACGGCCGCCGCCGCCGCGCAACACCACGTGGCCGTAGGCATTGCCGCTGGTGCGCACGATCGAGACCGTGCCCTGGCCGTTGATGCCCAGGAAGGCGTGCGGGTTGGCCGAGGACAGCACGGCGTTGATCGCGATGCTGACGTCGCCGTCGGTGCCGTTCTTGAAGCCGACCGGGGTCGACAGGCCGGACGACATCTCGCGGTGGGTCTGCGATTCGGTGGTGCGCGCGCCGATCGCGGTCCAGGCGATCAGGTCGCCCAGGTATTGCGGCGAGATCGGGTCCAGCGCTTCGGTGGCGGTCGGCAGGCCCAGTTCGCACACATCGAGCAGGAAGCGGCGCGCGCGTTCCATGCCGACGTCGACGCGGAAGGAGTCGTCCATGAAGGGGTCGTTGATATAGCCCTTCCAGCCGGTGGTGGTGCGCGGCTTTTCGAAATACACGCGCATCACCAGCACCATGGTGTCTGCTACCTCGGCCTGCAAGGCCTTGAGGCGGCGCGCATAGTCGAGGCCGGCCTCCGGATCGTGGATCGAGCAGGGCCCGACGACCACGAACAGGCGCCCGTCCTTGCGGTCGAGGATGTTGCGCAGCGTTTCGCGGCCCGCCATCACGGTGGCGAAGGCGCGGTCGCTCAGGGGCAGCGAAGCGTGGAGTTCGGTCGGCGTGGGCATCTGGCCGAACGAACTGACGTTGGTGTTTTCAATGGCAGGCGTGTTGATCATGGCGCTGTTATGTCTGGAGAGAATGTCCAGTGTAGACCGAAAATGCTGCACTTGCACACCGTTGGCCAAAAACTCATGAGACCGCGCACAGGCAAGATCCAGGCGTTGTATGCTTGCATGATGAATGCAAACACAGACCAGAATACGGGCAAGAGCGCCGATCGATTCGCCGCCGCCCCCTTCATCAAGGAGATCGGCCGCGGCGTGAAAGGCGCGCGCAGCATGTCGCGCGAGGATGCGCGGGCGCTGTACACGGCCATGCTCGAAGGCCGCGTGTCCGACCTTGAACTGGGCGCGATCCTGATGGCGATGCGCATCAAGGGCGAGTCCGTGGACGAGCTGGCCGGCTTCATGGAGGCGGCGGAAAGCGCATTCGCGCCGCTGCCTGCGCCGCCGGGCGACTATGCCCCGGTCGTAATCCCGAGCTACAACGGCGCGCGCAAGCTGGCCAACCTGACCCCGCTGCTGGCGCTGCTGCTGGCGCGCGAGGGCGTCCCGACCCTGGTGCACGGCGTGCGCACGGATCCGGGGCGCATCACCACGGCCGAAATCCTCGCCGAGCTCGGCCTGGCAGAAGCGGGTTCCAGCACCGACATCCTCGACGCCTTCGCCAGCCGGCGCCCTGCCTTCATTCCGATCGAAGGGCTGGCCCCGAGCCTGGCCCACATGCTGTCGCTGCGCCGCATCCTCGGGGTGCGCAGTTCGACGCATACCCTGGTGAAAATCCTGCAGCCCTTCGAGGGCCCGGCCCTGCGCCTGGTGTCATACACCCATCCGGAATACCTGGAGACGCTGGGCGCCTACTTCTGCACGGCGGCGCCGGCGGCGCGCGGCGACGCCTTCCTGATGCGCGGCACCGAAGGCGAGACCGTCGCCAATCCGCACCGCGCCCAGCAGATCGACTGGTTCCACGGCGGCCAGCGCACCCTGCTGGTGGAGCGCGACGCGCCGGCCGACGAGCTGTCCCAGGTGCCGGAGGGGCGTGACGCGGCCGGCACCGCCGCCTGGATCGCCGCGGCCTTGCGGGGCGAGGTGCCGGTCCCGCGCCCGATCGCGGCGCAGGTCGCCCGCTGCATCGAGGTTGCACGCAGCTTGCGACGCTGAAAACCTTGCACTCATCAGCAGAAAGGCCATCCCGCGGGATGGCCTTTCTGCTTTCCAGGCCGTGACGTTCTTGCCTGCAATCTTCCAAAGAGATGACTTCGCGCAACAAGTCGACCTTATTTTGTTGCAACATGGAAAAACGATACCGAACTCCAATGCAAACAGTTTCTATCGTAACAACAACGCTTGAGGTGTCGTGATAAGGAAAATCCGTCCGGCTCGCAGGATGCCGTTCCGCCACACTCTGAAGGAAGACCAGAATGACCAAGCACTCCCGTCTCACCCATGCAGCCCTGGCCACGCTCGCGCTGGCGATCAGCGCCGCCACCGGCAGCGCCATTGCTGCCCAGGCCACCGCCACCTCGACCAGCACCGTGGTTACCCCGATCGCGATCACCAAGGCCGCCGACCTGTCGTTCGGCAGCTTCGCAGCGAGCGGCACGAGCGGCACCGTCACCGTCACGCCGGGCGGCACCCGCTCGGTCAGCGGCGGCGTCACGGCTGCCGGCGGCACCGCCAGCGCAGCCCGCTTCGACGTCACCGGGTCGGGGTCGATGACCTATTCGATCGCGTTCACCGGCGCCGCCACGCTGAGCGACGGCACCAATACCATGGCCTTCACCCGGATCAGCGACCTGAGCGCGAGCGCGGCCACCAGCGGCGACGTGTCGTCCGGCACCCTGAGCAGCGGCGCCCAGTCGATCTTCGTCGGCGGCGTGCTGGCGGTGAATGCCAGCCAGCCGGCCGGCACCTACACCGGCTCGGTCATCGCGACCGTCGAGTACAACTGAGCCCCGCGCTTGCGGCCTGGCCTGACCTGATGGTGCCGCTACGCTACCGTTCCCTCCGGCTCGCCGGCACGAAAGTGCTGGCGGCGCTCGTAGGGCTGTCCACGGTCCTTGGGGTACATGCCCAGCAGGTCGTACTCAGCAACACGCGCGGCCTGGAGTTCGGCCGCTTCGTCGCCGGCACCGGCGGCACGATCACCGTGAGCCCGGCAGGCGTGCGCTCGCGCACCGGCGGGATCGTGCTGCTCAATTCCCCGGGCGTCGGCCAGGCCGGCTTCAGCGTGGGCCGAAGCGGCAACGGCGGCAACAACAAGGCCGTAAGCATCTCGGTGCCGGCCAATGGCAGCATCCGCCTGAGTAGCGGGGGCAACAGCATGGCCGTCGACAGTTTCGTCAACAACCCCGCTGCCATCCTGACGGTGCCAACCGGCGGCACCACCCTGTCGATCGGCGCCACCTTGAACGTGGCCCCGAACCAGCCTCCCGGGACGTATTCCGGTTCGTTTCCCTTGACCGTCAATTTTCAGTAGGTTTCCCCGCCATGTTTTCCCTGACCTTCGCTCTGCGCTTCGACCTGCCAGGCTCGACCCTGCTTCGCTCCATGCTGGCCGCGCTGCTGCTGGCGCTGTCCTGGCCCGCGCAGGCGGACCTGATGCTGCATCCGACCCGGATCGTCTTCGACAAGAACACACGCGCCGCCCAGGTCGAGCTGATCAACAACGGCACGACACCGGCCAGCTACCGGATCTCGCTGGTCAACCGGCGCATGCTCGAGTCCGGCAAGTTCGAGCCGGCCGACGCCCCGGCCGAGGGCGAACGCTTCGCCGACGGCATGCTGCGCTATTCGCCGCGCCAGGTCACGCTGCAGCCGGGCACCGCCCAGACGGTGCGCATCATGCTGCGAAAACCCGCCGACCTGCCTGAAGGCGAGTACCGCTCGCATCTGCTGTTCGACAAGCTGCCGGATGCCGACGGCAGCACCAGCATCGAGAACCAGGGCGCGCAAAGCGGCCACATCGGCGTGATGATGAATGCCCTGGTCGGCGCCTCGATGCCGGTGATCGTGCGCCACGGGAACGTCGGCGCGACGGTCAGCCTGGCCGGGCTGGCGCTGCAGAAAGATGCCAGGAGCCCGATGCTGTCGCTGCGCTTCGAGCGCGAGGGCGCGGGCTCGGTGTACGGCGACCTCATGATCAGCTTCACGCCGCGCGGCGGCAAGCCGCAGGTCCTCGCCCAGGTGGCCGGCATCGCCGTCTATAGCCCCAACCGCGTGCGCCAGGCCGCGCTGCCGCTGGAAGTGCCGAAAGGCCTGCAGCTGGCCGGCGGCACCCTCGACGTCGCCTTCCGCGACCGGCCGGAAGCGGGCGGCAAACTGCTTGCGCAGGCCAGCCTGAACCTGCCTTGATTGGCATGCATGCCTGGAGATTGACAAGCGACCTGTTCGAGCAGTAGCTGTGCAGCGCCTTCGTACCGGTGTCCTCCTTGCAGGCTTGTTGTTGCTCCCGGCGGCGCCGCCGGTGGCGGCGGCGCCCATGCCCGCCCTTGAGACCAACCTGGTCCTGCTCGAGGTCCGGCTCGACAACCAAGTATTGTCCGATGCCGTCAACGGCTATGAGATCGGGCGCGACGTGTTCCTGCCGCTTGGCGAACTGGCGCGCCTGCTGACCCTGTCCATCCGGGTGACGCCGGGCGAGGGCAGGGCCAGCGGCTATATCCTGCGCGAAGAGCGGGCCTTCAGCCTCGACGTGCCGGGCCGGGTGGTCGAGATCGCCGGACAGCGGCAGGAGCTCGACCGGACGCAGTGCAAGCTGCACCCCGACGAAATCTATGTGGCCAGCAAGCTGCTGGCGCGCTGGCTGCCGGTCGACCTCGAGATCGACATGCCCAACCTGGCCCTCAGGGTGCGCCCGCGCGAAACGCTGCCGCTGCAGGCCAGGCTGTCCCGGCGCGAGCGCGGCAAGCTGCCGGGCACGCCGGGCGGCTACCAGGAGCCCGGCTACCCGCGCCTGGCCACGCCCTACCAGCAGGCCGGCGTGCCCTTCATCGACCAGACCCTCGGCTTCTCGACCAGCAAGCTCAAGGACAACAGGCAGACCGAGGCCAGCTACACCGCCTACCTGACGGCCGACCTGCTCGGCATGGAGGCGGCCCTCTACGCGAGCCATGCCAGCCAGGACCGGAACGACCCGTCGCGCGGCCTGCGCCTGACGCTCGGCCGCAACGACCCGGACGCCGGCCTGCTCGGCCCGCTGCGGGCGCGTACCGCACTGTTCGGCAGCGTGCCGCTGCCGGGCGTGCCCACCATCGCCGCCAGCAGCCCGACCGGCGATGGTGTGCTGGTGAGCAACCGTCCGCTCGACCAGCCGACCAGCTTCGACCGCCACACCCTGCAGGGGCCGCTGCTGCCGGGCTGGGACGTCGAGCTGTTCTACAACGAGGCGCTGGTCGGCTTCCAGCACTCGCGCCCGGACGGCAAGTACAGCTTCGAGGACCTGCCGCTGGCTTACGGCCCCAACGAATTCCGGCTGGTGTTCCATGGTCCGCTGGGCCAGCTGCGGGTGGAGCGCCACAGCTTCCTGCTGGAGCAGTCGGCGGTGCCGCGCGGCGCGCTGTATTACGATGTCGGCGCACACCGCGACCTGCTCGGGCGGGAGCGGGCGCTGGCGCAGTTCGAATGGGGCGTCAGCGAGCGCATCAATGCCACCGGGGGCTGGCAGCGCGTACCGCTTTTCGACGGCAGCGACCGCCACTACGCCAACCTCGGCCTGCGCAGCTACTGGAACGGCCTGATCGCGACGGCCGATGTGGTCAAGGCGCAGGGCGGCGGCAGCCTGGCGCAGCTGGGCCTGAAAACCCGCATCGGCAACGTGGCGCTGTCGGCCAGCCACGCCTGGCTCGACCGTTTCCAGAGCGAATTCTTTACCCAGGGCCCCGACCCGGTCCGGCTGCGCGACGAAGTGCGGCTCGAGGGCGCGGTGGCGCCTGGCGGCGCGCAGTATTTTCCAGTGGCCCTCCAGGTGCGGCACGACCGGCTGGCGTCCGGCACCCGCAACATCGACGTGCAGGGACGGATCTCGGCCTACCGCGGCGGCGTCGCCTTGACCAAGGCGCTGCGCTGGGCCTCGCTGGGCGGCAACGAGATGGCCGACGGCCAGTTCCAGGTGAGCCGGCGCGTGGCCGGCATCGGCCTGAGCGGCCAGCTGCAGTATGCGATCCTGCCGGAGGCGATGCTGGGCAGCGCGGCGGTGTCGGCCGACTATGCCATGGGTGACGGTTACCTCTTGAACCTCGGCCTGATGCGCAGCTTCCAGGACCGCGAGATGCGCGCCTTCGGTGGCATCAACAAGAGCCTGGGCAGCTACGGGCTGGGGATCAACGGCTTCTATACCAACCGCCACGATTACGGACTGGGCCTGCAGTTCTTCATGGCCATGGGCCTGGAGCCGCGCAGCAGGCGCATCATGTTGGATGCGCAGCCGATGGCCGGCATGGGCTCGGCCTCGATCCGGGTATTCCTCGACCGCGACCTGAACGGCGTCATGGATGGCGCGGACGAAGCCATCCAGGGGGCGGGGTTCACGGTGAACGGCGCCAGTTACGCGGTGCGCACCGACGCCGGCGGCATTGCGTATCTGCCGCGCCTGCCGGCCTACCAGAATACCGACATCGGGCTGGACCCGAACACGCTGGAGGATCCGCAATGGCTGCCGCGCACGCCGGGCGTGCGCATCGTGCCGCGGCCGGGCAAGGTCAGCCAGCTGGAATTCGCGGTGAGCCTGACCGGGGAGGTCGACGGGACCACCTACCTGGTCGCGAACGGCAAGCGCAAGGCGATCGGCGACCTGCAGCTGGAGCTGGTGGATGCTTCGCGCAAGGTGGTGGCGACCATGCGCAGCGCGGCGGACGGGTACTACGTCATGAACGGTATTTTCCCGGGAGAGTACTTCCTGCGGGTGTCGCCGGAGCAGCTCAAACGCCTGGGGCTGACCGATACCGGCATGCACATCGTGACGATCGGGCGCGACGGGACGGTGCTGAACGGGCGCGACCTGGACGTGCGCGCGCTCGAGGCGACCGAGCTGGCCGCCTCGAGCGCGCGTCCCCGTTAAGCACGCCACGCACGCCAAGCATATACAATGGCCGGTTTGGCGAATCGAACGCCAGGCAAGGACACGGTAACAGGGCATGGCAAAACACTACGATGTGGCAGTAATCGGCGCCGGCGCCGCCGGCATGATGTGCGCGGCCGTCGCCGCCCAGCGCGGCAAGCGCGTGGTGCTGCTCGACCATGCCACGCGCCTGGCCGAGAAGATCCGCATCTCCGGCGGCGGGCGCTGCAATTTCACCAACGTGGGCGCCGCCCCGGCCAACTTCCTGTCGCAGAACCCGCATTTCTGCCGCAGTGCGCTGTCGCGCTACACCCCGCAGGATTTCCTCGGCCTGGTGAAAAAGCACCGCATCGCCTGGCACGAGAAGCACAAGGGCCAATTGTTTTGCGACGACTCGTCCGAGCGCATCATCGAGATGCTGCGCGCAGAGTGCGCCCAGGGCGAGGTCAGCTGGCGCATGCCCTGCAAGGTCGGCGCCATCGAAAAAACCGGGTCCGGCTTCCTGGTGACGGCGGAGGGCGGCGACATCAGCTGCGACAGCCTGGTGGTCGCCACCGGCGGCCTGTCGATCCCGAAGATCGGCGCCACCGACTTCGGCTACCGTATCGCCACCCAGTTCGGCCTGCGGATCGTCGAGCCGCGTCCGGGCCTGGTGCCGCTGACCTTCGACGGCCCGAGCTGGGAAGCCTTCGTGCCGCTGGCCGGCATCGCGCTGGAAGTGGAGGTGAGCACGGGTGGCACGGGCAAGGGAAAAGAGAAAACGCAGCGCGGCCACTTCCGCGAAGACCTGCTGTTCACCCACCGCGGCCTGTCGGGCCCGGCGATCCTGCAGATCTCGAGCTATTGGCAGCCCGGCACTCCGATCGTGCTCGACCTGCTGCCCGAGAGGGATGTGGCCGAGGAACTGATCGCCATGAAGACCACGGTGAAAAAGCAGCTCGGCAATGTACTGGCGGGCTGGCTGCCGGCGCGCCTGGCCGACGGCCTATTAGTCGCCAACGGTTTCGCGCCCGACGCCCGCCTGGCCGACATGGCCGACGCCAGGCTGCGCAAGCTGGGCGACGCCATCAACCGCTGGGCCATCGTTCCGACCGGTTCGGAAGGCTACAAGAAGGCCGAGGTGACCCTGGGCGGCGTGGACACGCGCGAGCTGTCGCAGCAGACAATGATGGCCAACGCGGTGCCGGGCCTGTATTTCATTGGCGAGACGGTCGACGTGACCGGCTGGCTGGGTGGCTATAACTTCCAGTGGGCGTGGGCGTCGGGCTACGTGGCAGGCAGCAGTGTCTGAGCGGTGTGGCAATCGTGGAACAGCGCCATAAAAGCTTCCACTGCGCCGCAAATGATGCTAAACTTTCGTTCTTCCTAAATCCAACGGTTTCATTTTTACATGACCACTATCCGCCTTAAAGAAAACGAGCCGTTCGAAGTCGCTATGCGTCGCTTCAAGCGCACTATCGAAAAAACCGGTCTGCTGACCGAACTGCGCGCTCGCGAGTTCTACGAAAAGCCAACTGCAGAGCGTAAGCGCAAGCTGGCCGCCGCAGTGAAGCGCCACTACAAGCGCATCCGCAGCCAGCAGCTGCCGAAGAAGCTGTACTAATCAGACTGCATTGACGGCTTGGTCCGGTGACAACATTGTCCCGGCGAGTCGCTGAGCGTCCGCAAGCCCGCTCCGGTTTTACCGCGGCGGGTTTTGTCGTTTATATCATTCGAATATGGAGGAATCGTGAGCTTGAAAGCCCAAATCACCGAGGACATGAAGAATGCGATGCGCGCCAAGGAAAGCGCACGCCTGGCCACTATCCGCCTGATCCTTGCCGAGATCAAGCGCAAGGAAGTCGACGAGCAGATCGAAGTGGACGATACCCAGACCCTGGCCATCGTCGAAAAGATGATCAAGCAGCGCAAGGATTCGATCACCCAGTTCGAAGCCGGCGGCCGTGCCGACCTGGCCGATATCGAGAAGGCCGAGCTGGTGATCCTGTCGGCGTACATGCCGGCCGGGCTGTCGGACGAGGAAATCGCCGCTGAAGTCCGCGCCGCGGTGACCTCGACCGGCGCTGCCGGTCCGCAGGACATGGGCAAGGTAATGGGTGTGCTGAAGCCGAAGCTGGCGGGGCGTGCGGACATGACGGTCGTTTCCGGCCTGGTCAAGAAGGCGCTTTCCGGCGGCTGATCACGCTGTACTTGCACGCGTGGGCGGGAGACCCACCCACCCTACGGGAACGTGGTCTCGTAGGGTGGGCAGGTTTCCTGCCCACGCGTTCAACCAGCTGTTGAATAGCCGCGACGCGCTTTCCAGAAGCAAGCCCATCCAAACGGATGCCTTGTCGTAAATCAACTTGCAGTCACCGCTGCGGTATAGTCTGAGTTGAGCCAAACACTGAGTACCTCCTAGTGATTCCGCAATCCTTCATCACCGATTTGCTCAATCGTGTCGACATCGTCGACATCGTTGGCCGCTACGTCCAGCTGAAAAAGGGCGGGGCCAACTACATGGGCCTGTGCCCGTTTCACAACGAAAAGTCCCCTAGCTTCACGGTCAGCCCGACCAAGCAGTTCTACCACTGCTTCGGCTGCGGCGCCCACGGCACCTCGATCGGCTTCCTGATCGAATACTCGGGCATGGGCTTCATCGATGCCGTCAAGGACCTGGCCCAGGGCGTGGGCATGGTGGTGCCGGACCAGGACGACAAGATACCGCCGCAGCAGCGCGCCGCCCAGCAGGCCCAGTCGCTCGCCATGACCGAGGCGCTGAACCAGGCCTGTACTTATTACAGGGCACAGTTGCGCGAAGCGCCCAACGCCATCGCCTACCTGAAAAACCGCGGCCTGACCGGCGAAGTGGCGGCCCGCTTTGGCATGGGCTACGCCCCCGGCGGCTGGGACAACCTGCGCTCGGTCTTCCCCGACTACGACGCCCTGGCGCTGGTCGAATCCGGCCTGGTGATCGACAAGGTCGACGAGGACGGCAACAACAAGAAACGCTACGACCGCTTCCGCGAGCGCGTCATGTTCCCCATTCGCAATACCAAAGGCCAGGTGATCGGCTTCGGCGGCCGCGTGCTCGACGGCGGCGAACCGAAATACCTGAACTCGCCTGAAACGCCGCTGTTCCAGAAAGGCCTGGAACTGTACGGCCTGTTCGAGGCGCGGCAAAGCATCCGTGACGCCGGCTACGTGCTGGTGACCGAGGGCTATATGGACGTCGTCGCCCTGGCCCAGCTCGGCTTTCCGCAGGCCGTCGCCACGCTCGGCACCGCCTGCACCAGCACCCACGTGCAAAAGCTGCTGCGCCAGACCGACAACGTGATCTTCAGCTTCGACGGCGACAAGGCCGGCCGCCGCGCCGCGCGCCGCGCGCTGGAAGCCTGCCTACCGCAGGTGACGGATGACAAGACCATCAAGTTCCTGTTCCTGCCGCAAGAGCACGACCCGGACAGCTTCGTGCGCGAGCGCGGCGCCGATGCCTTCGAGCAGGAAATCCATGAGGCGATGCCGCTGTCGCAATTTTTGCTGCGCGAAGTGACGGCCGAGCACGACCTGGGCACGCCGGAGGGCAGGGCACACGCCCAGCACGAAGCCAAGCCGCTGCTGCAGTCGATGGCGCCGACATCGCTGCGCCTGCAGATCGTGCGCGGATTGGCGAGCCTGACCGAATCGACATCGGCCGAGATCGAATCGTTGTTTGAACTGTCCAAGCCCGTATCGGTGGTGCGCCGTGCCCCGCCGCGCCAGGGCCGTCCGAAACCGGTCGGGCTGGAACTGCAAATGTTGCGCATCATGGTGTCGCATCCGCAACTGGCGCACCAGATGGACGAGTCGGCCCAGGCCGCGTTCGACTATTTCGGGCAAGAAGCAGCCGACGGCCTGCGCCACCTGGTCCAGCTGGCGCAAAGCCTGGGCGAACACGGCACCTTCGCGGCCTTGTCACAACAGTTAAAGGAAGTGACGGCAGAATACGACAGCTTGATCTCGGAAATCGCCGCTGAGCCGGAATCCGACGTTGAGGCAGATCGAATCTGGCTGCTCAGTGCTGTGCGCCAAATCAAGAAGGACGCTTTAAAACAAGAACTTAACCAGTTGTTTTCTTCCGGACTGTCCCCAGATCAGGTGAGCACTCGCTATCGCGAGATCGTTGCCCAGCAGGACCTTCTGGACCGTGAAGATGCAGCGGCCATGACGCCCCGTTAATGGATGTCTACGGCCACAACCGTGGTCATTTGTGCAACTTGGAAAAATAGGGGTGCGTGCTATAATAAAACGCTAACTATTGCAAGCTTTGAAACTATTTGGTGTTTCAATCGCGGCGTGGAGTTTCAGTTAGCGAGGCAACTGTTGTTGCCTGCAGGGTGATGTAAGGTAACAAAAAACTTTATCTTTAACCATCGTAAAGTTAGTCGTTGTGACTTCGAAAGCGCCTGTGCCAACCAAGAAACCCGAAACCAAAGTGGTTGCAAAAGCCACCAGAGCGTCCGCCAAGGTGGACAAAGGCCAAGACCAGGCCGAGGTTCGTACGGCGAGCCCGGCTCCGGTCAGCGCGACGACCGATGCTGCCGCCCTGGCCGCCATCGATACGTCCGGCTACGTCCTGCCATCCGTCAAAGTGCCCGGACGCCGTGGCCGCAAGCCCAAGGAATTCACGCCCGAGAACGACGAGATCGCCGCACTCAACGCGGTCGAGCGCGCCGAACTGAAAGCCGCGGACAAGGCCAAGGCCAAGGACCGCAAGGCCAAGGAAAAAGCGCTGCTGAAAGACGCGTTCTCGTCGGATACCGAAGCGAGCGAGGAAGAGCTCGAGATCCGCCGCAACAAGCTCAAGGCCCTGATCAAGTCGGGCAAGGAGCGCGGCTTCCTCACGTATTCCGAGATCAACGACCACCTGCCGGACAATATCGTCGATCCGGAAGCGATCGAAGGCATCATCGGCACCTTCAACGACATGGGCATTGCCGTCTACGAGCACGCCCCTGACGCTGAAACCCTGCTGCTGTCCGACAACGTCGCCACCGTCACCAGCGACGACGAAGCCGAAGCGGCCGCCGAAGCGGCCCTGTCGACCGTCGACTCCGACTTCGGCCGCACCACCGACCCTGTCCGCATGTACATGCGCGAAATGGGCTCGGTCGAGCTCTTGACGCGCGAAGGCGAAATCGAGATCGCCAAGCGCATCGAAGACGGCCTGAAGGACATGATCCAGGCCATCTCGGCCTGCCCGGTGACCATCGCCGAGATCATCGACGCCGCCAGCAAGATCGAGAAGGACGAGATCAAGATCGACGAGATCGTCGACGGCCTGGTCGACGAGGAGGGCGAGGAGCAGACCGCGCCGACCGCGGTCGCCCCGACCTCGACCGACGATGAAGACGAGGACGAAGACGAAGCTGAAGAAGCAGAGGAAGAGGAAGAAGAAGGCGGCGCTGCCTCCGGCGCGGCCGGCTACTCGGCCGAGCAGCTCGAGGCGCTGAAGCAGAATGCCCTCGGCAAGTTCGACAACATCGCCCAGCAATTCGACAAGATGCGCAAGGCCTTCGAGAAGGACGGCTACAACAGCAAGGCCTACGTCAAGGCGCAAGAATCGATCTCCGACGAGCTGCTGGGCATCCGCTTCACCGCCAAGGTGGTCGAGAAGCTGTGCGACACCCTGCGCGGCCAGGTGGATGAAGTGCGCCACATCGAGAAGCAGATCCTGGATGTGGCCGTGAACCGCTGCGGCATGCCGCGTGCCCACTTCATCAAGGTATTCCCGGGCAACGAGACGAACCTGGAATGGGTCGACGGCGAAGTGAACGCCGGCCATGCCTACAGCGCCATCCTGGGCCGCAACATCCCGACCATCAAGGAACTGCAGCAACGCCTGATCGACCTGCAAGCCAGGGTCGTGCTGCCGCTGCCGGACCTGCGCAACATCAACCGCCAAATGGCCGCCGGCGAAATGAAGGCGCGCAAGGCCAAGCGCGAGATGACCGAGGCCAACCTGCGCCTGGTGATCTCGATCGCCAAGAAGTACACCAACCGCGGCCTGCAGTTCCTCGACCTGATCCAGGAAGGCAATATCGGCCTGATGAAGGCGGTGGACAAGTTCGAATACCGCCGTGGTTATAAATTCTCGACCTACGCGACGTGGTGGATCCGCCAGGCCATCACCCGCTCGATCGCGGACCAGGCGCGCACCATCCGTATTCCGGTGCACATGATCGAGACGATCAACAAGATGAACCGGATCTCGCGCCAGATCCTGCAGGAGACCGGCGCCGAGCCGGATCCGGCCACCCTCGCCATCAAGATGGAGATGCCGGAAGATAAGATTCGCAAGATCATGAAGATCGCGAAGGAACCGATTTCGATGGAGACGCCGATCGGCGACGACGACGATTCGCACCTGGGCGACTTCATCGAGGACAACAACACGCTGGCGCCGTCGGACGCCGCGCTGCACGCCTCGATGCGCGGCGTGGTGAAGGACGTGCTGGACTCGCTGACCCCACGCGAAGCCAAGGTGCTGCGCATGCGCTTCGGTATCGAGATGTCGACCGACCACACGCTGGAAGAGGTGGGCAAGCAGTTCGACGTGACCCGCGAGCGCATCCGCCAGATCGAAGCGAAGGCGCTGCGCAAGCTGCGTCACCCGTCGCGCTCGGACAAGCTGAAGAGCTTCCTCGAGGGTAGCAGCGGTTGATTGTTGTAAGCTGGCCTTGAAGGTAAGGCTTGACGGCGCTGTACTAAAAGCAATATCCTCTCGCCACTCTGCTCCTACGGTTCCGCGCCGTTGGAGCGGGTGGCGAGCGTTCTTTCTAGCCACTGTCCCGATTTCCGGGCCTCTAGCTCATGCTTGGTTAGAGCAGCGGACTCATAATCCGTTGGTGCCCGGTTCGACTCCGGGGAGGCCTACCAATAAAAACAAGGGCTTAGAGTGCACAGACCGATTGGGTTTGCTGCTCCCTCTAGGCTCGTGCTTTTCTAGTACCCATGTAGTACCCTATTTCATCAATGAAGGTGTTTGCACTCTAGTCTTTGGACCCCCACCCTAGGCTGGCATCTCAGGCATGATAAACCCCTTCAGGTTGCGATTCCTGTCGTCGAGGGCCCGACTCCCATCGGCCACCCTGATAATTCCAGCACTTAGCCCACTTTGTGGAGTGGGCTTTTTGTTTTGGGCAATAGTGTGGGCGCCTTGTAGGAAATGCGCAACCTTACGTTACCGCTCGTACCTTGGCATGGCCAAGGTACGCAGGAGTAGCGCGTTCCTCCGCGTACAAAGTTCTACAACTGCCTACCCGAAGCAGTATCTTCCTACGCAATCACTACGTTCTCTTGCCAACTAGCAAGGTATACTGACGTCCGTCGAATGCACCCACGCAAATTACAGCACCGAAAGAATTCTGGCTTATGAGGTTCAAACTCGGATGAAAAAACGTATTAAGCTCGCACTTCAAGGGGTGCGCTCTCTGGCAAAGCTCGATCAAATAAGTGTCAGCGCGATACGAAATAACGTGGCAGCAATTGCGCTCATCGTGCCACGCACCTACGGCGCTATGAGCAGCTGGCTAAGCATGCCCTGGTCTGTACAAAGAGTTGTCCTGCAAAATGAGAGGGAGTGGCGAAAATTTAATCGCTATCGCAAAAGACTCGCGCATTCTCGCATTGAACGAGAACTATTTTTCGCAGGTGAGCATCCCCTCAGATTCTCTTTCTCTTTATTTGCTCTTGTCGCTGTTTACTGGACTCTTTTCCAGCTACTGCCACCGGATTGGCTTACCGCGACATGGGGGAAGTGGGCTGCTTCCGAGCAACTGACTTATTTTTCGACGCTGTGGTCCGTTCAAACAACTTTCGCAGCGATGGTTTACCCCATAGTCATCGCGTTTGTAACGGTCTTCTTACAACGACGGCCTGCGGCCGAGACTTTCGTCCACCTTTACATGCTGGATACGGGCGCCCTTGCAGCAGGATTGTCCTCTGTGACACTAGTGCTCGTAATGGCTGCACAGTATTTTTTATTGCCAAGCTACGGCACTGCTTGGCTTCCGATGTGGGTAGCACTTGACGCAGGATGGTTCCTCCTAAATACCGCACTCACGGTCTATTTTTTGTTTAGAACCGTAGAGTTTTTGCGACCGGAGGTACAACAGCAGGTTATTCAGCGTTATGCAGTGGCTGTTGCCCTACCAAGGGACGTAATGAGATTAAATGCGTTCCAAGTGTTTGCTCAGGCGCAGAAGAACGGATGGATTCCAGCCCCGTGTCAATTTGAAGATGCAAAAACGGACGGTCCGAAAGTGCTTCTCAGCACTTTCAGTTTCCGCAAAGGCGACACCCAAGGAACATATCGGCTTCGAGAGCCATCCCGGCTAATAGATGTGCGCTTTTTCCCGTTACGTGTTGTTATCGCTTCTTGGATGTACGCAGCTCGGAAATGGCCGAAGCCGTTAGACGATGAAAATCGTATGTTTGCCTGGCCGCTCTTAACTGTCCCAGTAACGCCTGGCCGTGTTTACCGAGACTCTCCCCCATTAGCAAATGTTGACTCTGGCCCACAGCTACGTTTTTGGCAACGCTGGCTGTTCCGATTCTCGTATATATATCAACCTCTTCGGAAGGAACGCCTTGGTATTCAAGTCAAAGCGATTCTTGACGAATTGGAGGCTGATGCGCGTGTGGCTGCCGGACGTGCAGATGTCGAAGCCTTTGAACGCGCGTATGAAACGCTCACCGACCTGCACAAACTTTTACTGGGTGCATGTCTTGCAAAATCGGACAACGGAAGCATTGGCAGTTGGGCTCTACTACCTGACATGGAGACCTTTACTAACCGCGCGCTACATGTCAACTGGTCTGACGCTTACAGGTCTGTTTTCTCAGCAGCTATTGAGACAATGCTGAGTGATACGCGGCCTATTCGCCGCCTATGCTACGTTGTACAACGCCTTTCAGGTGAAGATTTGTACTCGTCGCCCTTGGAAGTTCGCGAAAACATCATGAAATTGCCTCCATTAATGATGTATCAGCTAGGAGCATGGTGGGCCAAACGGGTTGAAGAACAAGGTGTAATGACGCATGGCCCCCACAATATGGCGGTTCTTCGCGCTCCGTTTCATCGTGTCTACGAAGAGGTAATATCGACCTTTATTGGCGGCTGGGAAGGTGCGCGAAAGACCATTGCGATGATTCCAGACGCATCGGAAGAACTAGATTGGGTGTCTATGCCAACACTAGCTCGCCTCAATGCCGCACATATAGAAGAAACCGCTAGGATGCTCCTTAGTGCAGTTATAAGCGGCGACCGAGTAGCCGCCGAGTGGTTTGCCGATGCACTTTCCAAGTGGTGGGGCTCCAAGTCCTACGAAAACGAACCTTTTGCACTGTACGGAAAGACAAAATATCTGACTATTGACCACTTAAATTTTGAGTGGGATACCCTCTATAACCTTATCGACCTTGATGAGCAGAATGTTCAATTTAGTGGTGGCAAAAGCGCAATGCAACGAGGTATTCTGCGCGGTGTTCTTTACAACTATTGGAACGACATTCGATTATTAGTTATAGAAATGCTGCTTTCATATGCTCTGCATGACGAATCTCCATCCCCGACGCTTGAAGAATCTTTAACATTGGAAGTTGCAGCTGGAATGCTCGGTGGGAAACAGTGGCATGGCGGCGGTACACTCTCGCACCCGCTCAGTGAATTTTCCGCATCAAGCTACCTTAACGCTAAGATTAGACAATACGTAGGCGATGGACAGAGGTCCGGAGGGTATACCGGACGGCTCGACGGATTTGTTGAGCGCATCAAAAACATGGAACGACCACATATGGTCACCTCTCGAACATACTCGTTCTCGGGCGCTGATGATGTTGCATCACTTCAAGAGCAGCAGCTAATATTGTTCTTAGCGCTTTCTAGTGCAAAGTGGGCTCCAAGCGAATCGCTGCGATATCAAATCGGTGTTTGGATGTCAGACCAATACCACAATATTGAGACACTTCGCTATCGAATTCCCGAATGGTTGCGACGCGTAGAAATCGAAGAAGAAATTGGTGTAAAAGTGCTTCCCGCCTTAATGCATCGCTTGAAAAAAGAGTACGATTCTGCCCAAGCGCTCAGCCATGTAAAGAATGGCCTTGAAGCACTGCGAACATTGATTGAAGGCAAGAGAACGGAGTTGCTTGCGGCAGAGCCAGTTGATGCTGAAAGATTAGCTGAAATTTCCGATGCTGCGTCGCGCAAAGGGTTCAATATAGAAACTGGCGAGTTTCCTTTGCATTTATTTGACACTATTAAATTCACTGATGCAAGCCTAGAGAATTTTTCTCTTAAAGTAAAAGAAATTCGCAAAGGCGAACTTACCCGAAAAGAACTGGACCAGCGCGCGGTGAATGAGGGTGAGTATTGGGCGACCACAATCGCCCAACAGGTTGCAATTGTTCTATTAACTGATGTACTCAAACGCTGCGCCAAGCGGGAAGCTTTTGTTCCAAATGCAGAGACTTATTGGACTACGTTAAAAATTGAAGCGGCAGCCATTCGCGCTCGCGGGGAGCAACCTATTTTGTTGCTTAATAATGCAACGCGACCTGAATGGATATGGCAATGGCAGCACGCTGATTTTGGAAGTAGATATATAAGGCCTGATGACCTTCGAGTGCAACGGCATGAGGGACGTGGTCACTCATATGTATGTACGCTTAACGAAACCGATGTTTTTGTAGCACCTATTAGGGCTGGAAAATCTGTTCTTCTCGCGAAAGAATCTTTCAACGCAGTGACTTTCCAAGAATTCAGCCAAGGACGTTTCGTAGATACATCAGTTGACAAATGTGACGATGCCAAACTATTGGTAGACCTAACGCTGACCTTTTCTCGCGACGTAGAGGTCGGAACCCAAGAGGTTGTTTTGTTAAATTACATTGGCGACAGAGAGGGAGCATCGTGAGATGCATTCTCCGCAAATAGCTTATGGAAACTAAAGCTTAGAATGCATGGAATGGCTTCGCAAGGGGCTTCGTCAGAGCGGTCCAGATCCCTTACTGTTGCCGTGGAATCGAGTCCATCAGCCGCCCCAAGAATTTGGCATTAAAGCAAACGGTGCATGCGCTAGCGTATGGCTCTTTCTTGTTGTCTCAGTGAATTTCTGGGCGGTCTAAGGACAGCGTAGGGGTTTCTGAGGAGTGACTCTTTGAGCGTTTCTCTGCCTTGGGCCGGTCTCAATTCGACTTCGGTGTCTCATTGAAACCAATGCATCGTTTTACCCCTTCGCCGATGTCTTTGAAGATGTTAGGATATTTGTTTCCAATTAATAACATCTCGACGATACCTCATGCACCATCAGGCCCTGTCCTCTTTCATCTGGTCCGTCGCCGACCTTCTACGCGGGGACTACAAGCAGTCCGAATACGGCCGCGTCATTCTTCCCTTTACGGTGCTGCGCCGCCTGGACTGCGTGCTGGAGGCAACCAAGCCGGCGGTGTTGGCCGAGTTCGACGCCAAGACCAAGGCCGGCCTGAATCCTGAGCCTTTCTTACTTCGAAAGGCCGGCCAGAGCTTCTACAACACTTCCCCGCTGGACCTTGTGAAGCTGCTGGGCGACCAGGACCACATCCGCCAGAACCTTTACGCTTACGTCCAATCCTTCTCGCCGGCGGCGCGAGACATTTTCGAGCGCTTCGACTTCTATACACAGGTGGAACGCCTGGCTAAGGCCAACCTACTCTACCTCGTCACCGAGAAGTTCGCCAACATCGACCTACACCCCGAGGCCGTGGACAACACCAGCATGGGCCTCGTGTTCGAGGAGCTGATTCGCAAGTTCGCCGAAATCTCGAATGAGACGGCCGGTGAGCACTTCACCCCGCGCGAGGTCATCCGCCTGATGGTGAACCTGCTGTTTATCGAGGACGACGACGTGCTCACCCCCGGAAATGCCGTAGTGCGCACCATCTATGACCCGACAGCTGGCACCGGCGGCATGCTTTCGGTCGCAGGTGAGTACCTGCTAGAGCACAACCCTCAGGCCCGATTGACCATGTACGGCCAAGAGCTCAACGACGAGTCCTACGCCATCTGCAAGGCCGACATGCTCATTAAAGGCCAAGACGTAGCTAACATTGTCCCTGGCAACACACTCAGCGATGATGGCCACGGCGCGCGCAAGTTCGACTATATGCTGTCCAACCCGCCCTTCGGCGTGGAGTGGAAGAAGGTCGAGAAGGCAATCCGTCAGGAGTACGAGAGCAAAGGCTTTGATGGCCGCTTCGGCCCGGGACTTCCGCGCGTGAGCGACGGCTCCATGCTGTTCCTGATGCACCTGCTCTCCAAGATGCGCCCAGCGCAGGACGGCGGCAGCCGCTTCGGCATCGTGCTCAACGGCTCGCCGCTGTTCACGGGCGGCGCCGGCAGTGGCGAGAGCGAAATCCGCCGCTACGTACTGGAGAACGACCTGGTGGAGACTATCGTCGGCCTGCCCACCGATATGTTCTACAACACCGGCATCGCTACGTATGTCTGGATTGTCTCTAACAAGAAGCCGGCCGACCGCAAGGGCTTTGTGCAGCTCATCGACGCCAGCAGCTTCTGGCAGAAGATGCGCAAGAGCCTTGGCAGCAAGCGCAAGGAGATAAGCGACGCGCATATCGCCGCCGTTACGCGCTTGTTCGGTGACTTTACCGAAGCCGAGCTGGTCACGGTGTTCAATGCCGCTGGTCAAGCGCAGGGCGCGCCGCAGCTCATCACGAGCACCGACGCTGCACCCACCGCACCTGCGGGAGGCAAACTCAAGCGCGTCCCTATTTCGCGCATTTTCAGGAATGAGGAATTCGGCTATACCGCCATCACCATCGAGCGGCCATTGCGCGACGAGGATGGAAATCCCTTGCTGGGCGTGAAGGGCAAGCAGAGAGGCAAGCTCCAGCCGGACAGCGCCATGCGCGATACCGAGAACGTGCCGCTGACTGAGGACATCCAGGCATACTTCGAGCGCGAGGTGTTGCCGCATGCACCTGATGCGTGGATTGATGCGGAGAAGAGCAAGGTGGGGTATGAGATTCCGTTCAATCGGCACTTCTATGTGTTTGAGCCGCCGCGTAGCTTGCACGCCATTGACGAAGAACTGAAGGCGGTGTCGGCCAACATCATGAAGATGCTTCAGGAGTTGGCGGAATGAGTTTACCCAAGTATGGGCAGTACAAGGACAGCGGCACGGATTGGCTTGGAGAAGCACCAAGTCATTGGCGAGTCGCTCCGCTTTGGACGCTATTCCGGCGTACTAAGCGAACGGGCTTTGACAGCGAACAGCTGCTGTCCGTCTACCGCGACTTTGGCGTTGTGCCAAAGGCAAGTCGCGACGACAACAATAACAAGCCTTCGGACGACCTCTCTGTCTACCAACTGGTCGAACCAGGTGACCTTGCAATCAACAAGATGAAGGCCTGGCAAGGAGCCGTGGCAATTTCGGAGCACCGTGGCATTGTCAGCCCAGCATACTTCATCTACGAGTCGACCCACAGCGAAAGCTCGCAATATCTCCACTACCTGCTTCGGTCACCTCGCTACATTACAGGCTACCTTTCCCTCTCTAAAGGGATTCGAACGAATCAATGGGACCTAGAGCCGCAATACCATTCGCGTATGCCGGTGCTTCTACCGCCGAAGGATGAGCAAACCGCCATCGCTGCCTTCCTCGACCGCGAAACAGCCAAAATCGCCGCGTTGATTGCCGAGCAGGAAAAGCTTATTGCCCTGCTAACCAGTAAGCGCCAGGCCACCATCTTTCAAGCCGTCACCAGAGGCCTCAACCCAGATGCGCCGATGAAGGATTCCGGCGTGGCTTGGCTGGGGACGGTTCCGGCTCATTGGGAGGTAGCAGCTCTCAAGCGATACTGGAGCGTCACGGACTGCAAGCACATCACAGCCGAGTTCGTAGACGATGGCTATCCGTTAGCAAGCATCAGGGAAGTACAGTCCAGATTCGTTTCACTTGATACTGCCAAGCGAACTACGCGCCACTTCTATGAGCAACTGATTGAAGGCGGCCGGAAGCCATTGCCCGGCGACCTCATATTCAGTCGCAATGCCACTGTCGGTGAAGTCGCGCAGGTCGGCGAGCTCCAACCAGCTTTTGCAATGGGACAGGATGTGTGCTTGCTGCGTCGATTATGTGAGAGTTCGTCCAGCGACTTTATGCAGGCTGTGATTCGCTCAAGCATCGTGACCGAGCAGTTGAAGAACATGATGGTGGGTTCGACGTTCAAGAGGGTGAACGTGGAAGAAATCCGTTGCTTGCAAGTCCCTGCACCACCACCTAGTGAGCAGGCAAGGATTGCGGTGTTCATCATTAACGAAACTATTAGGCTCGACCTGCTTAGGGCAGAAGCCGAGCGCGCCGTCAGGCTGCTCAATGAACGCCGCTCCGCTCTCATTGCCGCTGCAGTAATCGGCCAAATCGATGTGCGGAGCGCGGTATCGCACACTACGGTTGAAGACAGAGAGGCAATTGCGGCATGAGCGACATCCAACTCTTCCGCCTGCACGACGCCGGTGCCGTCAGCGAGCTCGTCAGCCAAGCTGCGCCACTGGAAAAGACCCTGCAAACCCTCATCGAAGGTCAGATGGAGACCTTCTTGGGCGTGCGCTTCCTCGCCAGCGAGTACGCGACCGGCAAAACGCACAAGGGCCGAATCGACTCGCTAGGGCTGGACGAGAACGGCTGTCCGGTCATCATCGAGTACAAGCGCCATAGCAATGAGAACGTCATCAACCAGGGCCTGTTCTATCTCGATTGGCTACTGGACCACCAGGCCGAGTTCCGCTGGCTCGTGATGGAGAAGCTCGGCAAGGAAACCGCCGAGCACATCGAGTGGGCGGGCACGCGGCTATTGTGCATCGCGGCTGACTTCACCCGCTACGACCAGTACGCGGTGCAGCAGATACCACGCAATATCGAGCTCATCCGCTACAAGCTGTTCGGAGACGACCTCTTGTTGTTGGAGCTGGTCAACGCTCAGAGCGTGCCGGACGCCACGGCCGTCAAGCCGGCACCGACTGAGGCACCACCCACCCAACAGGAAACGTCAAAACCGGCAGGAAAGGACAAGTCGCTAGTCGAGCAATTGACGCTGGCCACGCCGGAGATTAAAGCGCTCTACGAGCAGACCACATCACTGCTGCTGTCGTTGGGCGACGACGTGCAGGAAAAGGCACTCAAGCTCTACACGGCCTTTCGCCGGCTGAAAAACTTCGCCTGCGTCATCGCGTACCCGAACCGCCTGCTTATCACACTCAAGCTCGACCCGATTACAGTCGCTCTCGAAGAAGGTTTCAGTCGCGACGTCAGCCAAGTAGGCCATTGGGGCACGGGAGACGTGGAGCTTTGCTTGCACAGTCCTGCTGACCTGCAAAAGGCCCAAGCACTGTTGGAGCGCAGTTACGCCGAGAACTGAGCGCCGCTCAAGCATTCGCATAAGAAAACGGATAAGGGAAGAGCATGAGCCAGAACCTGCACCAGGAACACCACTTCGAGACCGAAATCTGCACCCATCTGGGAGCCAACGGCTGGCTGTACGAGGAAGACGATGCCTCGCAATTCGACCGCACCAGCGGCCTGTTCCTGCCAGACCTTCTGGTCTGGGTGGAAACGACACAACCCGATAACTGGCAGCGCCTGACCAAAACCCATGGCGCTGCACTCCCTCAGGTTCTGGCTGAGCGCGTGCGTAAGAACATGAACGAACGCGGCACGCTCGACGTACTGCGCCGGGGTGTGGAAATGCTGGGCCTCAAGGAGCCGCTGGAGCTGGCTCAGTTCAAGCCGGCGCTGGCTATCAATCCGGCCATCCAAGCAAAGTACGCAGCCAACCGGCTGCGCGTGGTGCGCCAGGTCCGCCACTCGCTCAACAATCCCAAGGACGAACTGGACCTAGTGCTGTTCCTTAATGGTATCGCCGTAGCCACGGTAGAACTGAAAAGTGACTTCACCCAAAGCGTGCACGACGCCGTCGACCAGTACCGCTTCGACCGTCTCCCGCAGCCCAAGGGCGGGGTGCTAGAGCCGCTGCTGGGCTTCCCTGGCGGTGCACTGGTGCACTTCGCGGTGAGCCAAAGCGAGGTGATGATGTCCACGCGGCTGACGGGGCCGGCAACGACCTTCCTGCCCTTCAACCAGGGCAACGCCGGCGGCGCTGGCAACGGCCCCAACCCGGACGGCTTCGCCACGGCCTACTTGTGGGAGGAGGTCTGGGCGGTTCATAGTTGGCTGGACATTCTGCACCGTTACCTCATCTGCAAGCGCAACGACAAGAAGCAGCCGCAAGCGGTCATCTTCCCGCGCTATCACCAGCTCGACGCGACGCGCAAGCTAGTTGCCGATGTGCTGGACAAGGGGCCTGGCGAACGCTACCTGATTCAGCATTCAGCGGGCTCGGGCAAGACAAACTCGATTGCTTGGACGGCGCACTTCCTGGCCGACCTACACGATGCCCAGCACAACAAACTGTTCGACAGCGTGCTGGTGGTCAGCGACCGCACGGTGCTGGACGCGCAGTTGCAGGAGGCTATCTTCGACTTCGAACGCACCCACGGCGTGGTGGCCAACATCATCAACGAGCACGGCAGCAAAAGCGCGCAACTCGGCCAAGCGCTCAAGGGCGGCAAGAAAATCATCGTCTGCACCATCCAGACCTTCCCGTTCGCCTTGCAGGCCGTGCAGGAGCTGGCGGCTACTGAGGGCAAGCGCTTCGCAGTGATTGCCGACGAGGCACACAGCTCGCAAACCGGCGAAGCGGCAGCCAAGCTCAAGCAACTGCTCTCGGCCCAGGAATGGGCCGACCTGCAGGACGGCGGCGAGGTGGACACCGAAGCGCTGCTCGCCGCGCAAATGGAGGCCCGCGCCGGAGTGAAAGGCCTGACCTACGTGGCCTTCACTGCGACACCGAAAGCCAAGACGCTAGAGCTGTTCGGCCGCAAGAGTCCGGACGGCCTGCCGCAGCCTTTCCACGTCTACTCGATGCGCCAGGCCATTGAGGAAGGTTTTATTCTTGACGTGCTGAACAACTACACGAGTTACAAGCTGGCCTTCAAGCTAGCCCATGACGGACAGGAGTGGGACGACAAGGCGGTCGAGCGCAGCACGGCGATGAAGGGGCTGATGCAGTGGGTACGGCTCCACCCCTACAACATCGCCAGCAAGGTGCAAATCGTCGTCGAGCATTATCGCGAGAACGTGCAGCCGCTGCTGGAGGGTAAAGCCAAGGCGATGGTCGTGGTCGGCAGCCGCAAGGAGGCCGTACGCTGGCAGAAGGCCATCCACGCCTACGTCGCGCGGCAGAACTACCCGCTTGGCGTGCTAGTGGCTTTCTCGGGCGAGGTGCATGACACGGAAAGTTTCCCCGAGGCCGTGACAGAGACCAGCGATGCCTTGAACCCCGGATTGCGTGGCCGGGACATCCGCGAGGTATTCAAGGGTGACGACTACCACCTGCTACTGGTGGCGAACAAGTTCCAGACCGGCTTCGACCAGCCGCTACTGTGCGGGATGTACGTGGACAAGATGCTCGGCGGTATCCAAGCTGTGCAGACGCTCTCGCGGCTGAACCGCGCTTACCAGGGCAAGGACACGACCTACGTGCTCGACTTCGTTAACGAGCCATCGGAAATCCTCAAGGCCTTTAAGACCTATTACGAGACTGCCGAGATGGAGGCAGTCACCGACCCTCACCTGGTCTACGACCTGCGCGCCAAACTGGACGCCGCCGGCTTTTACGACGACTTTGAGGTGGACCGTGTCGCTAAGGTCGACCTGGACCCGAACGGCACGCAGAAGCAGCTTGACGCCGCCATTGCGCCCGTGGCCGACCGCCTGCTCAAGCGTTATAAGGCGGCGCAGCAGAACAAGCTGGTGGCCGAAGAGAAGCATGACGATAAGGCCGCGCGCGCCGCCAAGGACCAGCTGGAAGCGCTGCTACTTTTCAAGAACGACACGGGTGCTTACGTGCGGCTCTACGCCTTCCTGAGTCAGATTTTCGACTACGGCAACACCGACATCGAGAAGCGCTTCCTGTTCTACAAGCGCCTTACGCCGCTGCTGGACTTCGGCCGTGAGCGTGACACGGTAGACCTCAGCAAAGTCGTGCTCACTCACCATACGCTGAAAAGCCAGAGTAAGCAGCGAATGGGACTGAGCACAGATGGTACTTATAAGCTACCTCCAATGGATGCTGTCGGCAGTGGCGGCGTACAGGAAAAGCAGCAGGCATATTTAGCCGAAATCCTTGAAAAGGTGAACGGCCTATTCGAAGGTGAACTCTCCGATGATGACCAGCTGGTTTACGTTAATGGTGTGATTAAAGGAAAACTGCTAGAGAATGAAACTCTAATGCGCCAGGCTGCGAGCAATAGCAAAGAGCAGTTCGCCAGCTCTCCTGACCTCAAAGATGCAGTGTTGAACGCGATTATGGACGCATTTGATGCCCACCAAATTATGAGTACCCAAGCCTTAGGTTCCGAACGTATTCGAGACGAACTACGAGACATTTTGCTCGGGCCTGCACGGTTGTACGAGGCTTTAAGAGGGAAGACTGTGCAAGAAAGAGCGAGCTCACAGCATTGATCATTACTCAGTCGTTAGCGCAAGAAAAATAGTGACAAATTTTGACGACTTGCCACACGACGAATAACGGCAAAGCATGGCCCCTTACGTAAATTTCTAAACGTAATCATATGAAAAACAAAAGCATTGCGCTCATTTTTCTTGCAGCATGTAGCACTACCTTTGCAGCAAGCCCAGCTGCCGAAGCTTCAAAAGAAAAAGAACACCCAGCTGCCAATACTGAGAGTGTTCAGTTATCCAACAAAGGTGTTGCTGATGGAGTACTCACTCAAGTGCCAAAGACAGATAAGAATATTGGTGACGTCAAAAATGTACCGAATTCCAAACCTGAGGCAGAAAAGCCACGCAACGCCGAGCAGGTTCAATCTCTACCTTCAAACCTTGGATTTTGGATAACCTTCGTCGCAGTTGTAGCGGGCAGCATAGTCAACTGGCGGCTAAGTAACCGGACGATGAAAAATCAAACCACTGAGGCCACCAAGAGTCGGCAAGCAGACCATCAAAATAAAGTCTCGGAGTACCGCCATGCATGGCTTCAAGAGTTACGCAACACGGCATCCGAGCTGATAAAAGTAATTAATGAAGGACAATCCGCACTCATGCGCCTAAATTTAGCCAGAGATTACCGGGAGGCTGCATTGCAACAGGGGGACGAAGTACTAGAAAGAGAGAACTACGAACAGGTTCGTCTAGCGTACACAGATGAGCGAGTAGCGGCCTCAGAAATACATAAGTACGTCGCTAAAATTAAGCTTATGTTCAAAAAAAATGACCCTCAAGCGGTGACTCTTTTCACACTTCTAGACCAAGTTTTAAAAACCATTGGCGACCCGAATGTTCGTGCACTAGACAATAAGATAATTGAAGACATTGTCGTCGAGCTGCAAATCATCTTAAAGTCTGAATGGGAAACAACTAAAGCGCGCATGTGGCAAGAGCCAACTGACATCACAAAAAGCAAAACAATGTTGACTCTGTGAGCTTGGGTACGGAAGCCACGGCGAAGGCTTAGGGATAACAAGTAAACTAATTTAAGCTTGAGTCATAAATGCTTCGACTACAACTTGCGCATACTGCGCAGAGCAAACGTCAGCATTTATAAGCATTCTTCCAGGCTGAAGCAGCATCAATCTTACCCAATGAATGCACTTCATGCACTTCATACATTTTCAGCGCAAATAGTCGAATGACTCGACGCTTAAGGATCGTCGGCATTTCTGAAAGCTCAATTAGACTCGCGGATTTTCTTCGCCTGCTTAACGAGGTATCTCACCTCTTGCTGCAGCGCTTTCAACCTCCGCTTGAAAGAATTTGGTTTATCAGCGTTCCGTGACGACCTAAGTTTTCCTAACTTCGTAACAGGTCCCGTTGATGTTTCCCACGGCCGCCATGTCCTAATCAAAGCGGCCTGCTTCGCTTTCCGTTCCGGTGTCCATCCGTTTTTCATGGTGTGAATCCAATAGTTCGTTATGTGATTCGCGACTGTCGCGCCTACGGTTGCCTCAAATCTGAGGCTGGCGAACTGATACCCCGCTATATGACCGCGTCTGACATCAGGCAATGCATCAATGCAGTGACTGCCGCTCATGTTCGATGCGATGGTGACTGAACCACTGCTGCCGTGCCGTGCGTCCCGTTGAAGCTCAACAGCCGGTAAAAGAACGCTTGAGGCAACCCTATCCCTACACAGGATAGGGTTGCCTCACTAATCAGGTCGGTCGTTGACTCTATCCCTATAAGGTTGCGGGCGCTTCCCTATAGGCTTATCTTCTTTCATCGGTCTCGTCATGGTCGCAACGAACGAACCTGAAACTTTCGGAGCAGGCACTGCAAGCCCTAGCGCTGTCAGTAGCGGCTCGGGGTCTGCGGTATGCGGCCCCAGCAGCACTCGCAGAAAAGAGCTATCCAACCCGCTATTGGCATCGAGCACGTCATAAGCCAGTTCGATAGCTGCTCGACGTATGGATGCGCTAAGGTGTTTCTTGGGCGTCGCTCGGGTTAACCCGTACAACCGCCCTACATTCTCTTGGAAGGCTGCCTGATGTCCTTGCAGCTTCGTGCGCCCTCCCATAAGGTCACTTCCAACCATCCGACCATCCACCAAGGGCAGAAGGAGAACGTGGCAATGAGGTGCCTCCTCATCGTTATGGATTACCGAACTCAACAGAGGTACATTGAAGTGCTCCATGACCCATTGAGTGGCGTTAGCAAAAAAATTTCCTTGGTCGATTGCTGTGTCCTTAGGTAAAGAAATTACGACTTCCAACGCACGCACAGCATTCACTTTCAAGGGCCTGACGTTAGCTTCCTCCATAATGAATTGAGCTGTTTGCGCGACGCCATCAGCAGTCAAAGCGCCCTGCAGCACAATGTTGTAACCAATACGGCTGGGGTCAATATGCCTTTGCGCTCCAATCTCGGCAGCAATCTCGCGTAGGTTATGCTTTGCCGCTCTAAGCACGATGTCTTTACCGGTCAGCTTTTTGATACGAAGAAATTGCACTTGCGTCACAGTGGCGCCCCGGGAAACAAGAGCACCAACATCGTGAAAATACGCAATAAGGTTGGCCACAAATTGGTGACGGCATTGGCCTTTTTCTTCAAAAGAGCGTTCACGATACAGTCCTTATGCTACGTGCACGCATCCAGGTATTCAAAGAACGGCGGTCCATGTCATCAAGCCAGTAAACACCAAACTTAATTTGGCGGCCATCGCGGTCAATTCCAGGGGTTATCTGACACTGAATGTTCAATCCTTTATTGCGTAGCTTTCCAATCAGATCAGGGCCGTTTGATGCTCCCGTGACGCGGTCAATCTCCTCGCGTGGTCGAGGCCTAATTAACAGAGCGTGCAGAGCGCGCAGGTACCTAGGATTTTTAGTTCCGGTAAATTTACGAGCAAGTTGTGGAGTAGAATGCTCAGTGTCACCGAGGTCCAATTCTGCTATCAATGGGAGTTGGGCCTTTTTCATTCTAGCCCCCGTTCAGCAGACGCTTGATGTCAGCCACGGCCCAGGCAAGGCGACCATTGATGCGGACGGGCCGCAGTGGACCATTGTCCAGACAGGCCCACTTTCTCAGCGTTTGATTTTGGCGACCAAGCCAGTACGCGGCAAGTGCGGTGCCTACGTGGCTACGCTTTTCCGTCTCCGGAGAGGAGAACTGAAGATTTGCATGCATCGTCGTGTCCTTTCGTTGACAAATGACGATGCAAAATCTACGCATGGCAACCGAAGCAGGAGGTTGCCGCAACCACGGAACGTGTCAACCATGCGGGTTAGCGAGCATTTCGCGCAACCAATTAGCGCAACCGCACTTCCTCACTTTCGATGAAAAACGGTGTCAAATGCCCCTGCAGCTCTGGGCGCAAACTTACGCTTGGCCTTGTTGAGTTGCTTCGTTATTCCTTGGCGACTCATCTTGTAGTGTTCAGCCAATTTCTGTTTTGTCACACCCGGCTCAAGGGCTCTATGGTAGAGCTCACGCCATGCGTAGTCGTCCCATCTTCGCCTAATTTCGATGCCCTTTGGGCTCGTATGTTCTTGAGCATTGTGTTGCGGCTCTTGGTCAGCCTCTCCGTAGTTGGTCTTATCCTGATGCACCTCGTGTTGCGAATGACGGTTTCCGTCCTCGTCTGTGGCGCCGTTTTTCTGCCCGTTAAGTTGCGACTGCTGCGCTGGTTGCCAATGTGCCGTGACGGTCAAATCGCCTTGGTCGTCGTGCCATCCTTCGAGCCAAATTGCTTGTTCGTGTGAGACAACGTACGTGCTGCCCGTCGCCTTACCCCATTCATTCAAGCTGCACAACGCGACATGCAGACTAAGCAAATGAGACATCTCCCAGTCGGGCTCAACAGGAAAGTCATCTTTATCGTGCTTGCCGTCCTTTTTCATTACAGTCGGCTCACCGAAGACCGTCGCGTCGTCGATGATATTGGCGGCGTCTATGGCCTTGCCAAGATGACTGCATACCAATAGCAGACCCGCTTGCGCCTCTTCCACAAGCAACTTGGCATACTCACGGAAAAAATGGTCAAACTTTCTTGTATGAAACGGGGCCGCTCCAAAAGCAGTTGTTTTCGCTCTAGCCATACATTCGGCGACTGCCGCGAGCGGAACTATATCGCCGCCAATAGCAGCGGTCTTCACGGTATATTTCATGCCTCACCTTGTTCTTGTAGGGCGATTTCTAAAGGCGTCCGATTGGTTGTGCTGGAGCATCAACCTTCATTCTCTGTCTCGCCGGGCCTAGGCAGCACTAACAAGCCGGATTTCTGGCCCAGCACGCTTGAATGCGACCCCAGCTTGCTCAAGTATCCAAGCCTCAATCTTGACGTGCCACATGCGCAGTAGGTCGAGCGGGCGCCGGATATAGTTTTGTTCCCTTACACCCTGCGGCTTGTGACCTTGAATTTGTGCCGCAATGCCTGCCGGGGTCTCGGTCCATTCACACAAGCTTGCGAAAGACCGGCGCAGCCCGTGCAAAGACAGGTCGAGCGCGGCAATGGCACAGGCCTTTTTATGTGGCGGTGTCGGGTCAGCAAGGCGGCCATCGGCAGCGGTCATGCTTGAGAAAACCCATTCATTGCGGCGTGGCAAGGCGGAAATCAAATGTTCCATATAAGGGGGGAGGGGCACAACACGTAGCCCATCCACCTTGTCGCGTATGGTCATACTCTTCCACTGAAAATCTACGTCCGCCCACTTCAGGCGACCTAGTTCCTCTCGGCGCGCTCCGGACAGTAGAAGACACTGTAAGTACGCCGACGTTACGGGGTTGCCAATCTGACGCACGGCGGCGAACCATGCCGGCAATTGTTCACGCTGTAGCACGTCATTTTTCGCGGTCGGCTTGCCCAGGCTCTCGCGCACCTTCTTACTTTGCGCTGGGTTGGCTGCGATGATTTCCCTATACACCTGATGCTCGGTGCACCAGTTCAGGCAGGCTTTGAGCATCCGCCACGCAAGGCGGGCGCTCGTCGGGCGCGTCGCAGCTTCGGTCTTAGCCCATGCTTCAATGCGATGGGCAGTCAGGTCTACCAGGCGTACCCCGGCCAGCGAGGCAAGGGGCGCGGGTTTTGTCACCTTCTTATTGCTGCGGGTTCTCGGCTCACCACCCAGTTTAATCATCCTCACGTGGTCTGCAGCGTGACGTTCGCCCCATTGCGGCGCTCGGTCAGCAATGTAGAGCGGCCACACGTCGCCCAGCGTCATCGAGTCACGCACTACGGCAGCAGCGGCGGCGGTTGCGGCGGCTGCTTTCGCGGCGCGCTCTGCTTGTTCTGCGGCCAGCTCGTCGGCTTTCACTTGGCGCGGGTCTTGGCCGTTGTCGATGATGACCTTCAGGCGACGAACCTCAGCGCGGGCAGCGGATATAGTCCACGCCGCCGGGTCTCCAATCTTGAGGCGAACTACCTGTCCGCGTATCTTTGCTTGGAAGATGTAAGACTTGCCACCGCTCAGCGTAGCCCGAAGACCAAGTCCAGGCGCTTCCGCGTCCCATAGGAAAGACAGAGTTTCGCCCTCGAACATCGGGAAGTCGGCGACCCTGCCCGCCGTAAATTTTACTTTTGCCATCGTTTGATACCCCATGTCGTCGGTCCGGTACACCGTCAGTACCCCGTCAGTACCCGGCTAGTACCCCGATATGGAGTATATCAATCAACTTGCATCAACACCACACAAGGCGCGCATGATATCTAACACTATGATTTTTAGGTGTTTCTCTGGGTTTGTGGCAGAAAATCAACGCCAATAAATGTCTTTTCTTGCCGACTCATAATCCGTTGGTGCCCGGTTCGACTCCGGGGAGGCCTACCACTTATCTCCAGCCAGCAGCGCTGCCTGCCAAGCCACAGCATCGACGGCGCCAAGGCATCGATCGGCACGACGCAGATCTTAGCCGCGGCGTTAGCCAGCCTCACTTCTTCACTGCGCCAGACTCACCTGCCGCATCGGAAACGCCCCACGCCGCAGCCATCCGCGGGTGACGCTGAAAGTCCACACGCGCTCGGCCCGCCCATCCGGCAGGCCGGCGGCCTGCCATGCGATGTCGGCAAAACCCTGCAGCTGCAGGATATCGCCACTGTCGAAATCCACCATGACCAGCGCGGCACGCGGCTCCAGCAGCAGGTTGCCGAGCGTATTGAAATAGCGGTTCCCCGGATAGTCGGGCACCGTGATCACATTGCCGTCCAGCCGCAGGAAACCGGCCTCTCCGCCGCGGTGCGAGATGTCCAGGCCGCGCGCCTGCGCCTGCGCCGCGTTGCCGCTATCGCTGGCGACGAACATCGTCTCGCAGGCGGCGATTAGCCGCACGGCATCCTGGGGCAGTTCGGCGCCGAAGGTCTCGACGGCGTCTGGCTGCCGGGGCGCGCGGGCGAGCTGGCGAACATGGATGTACTTTGGGCAGTTGCCAAACGACTGATGTACATCGACGAGCAAGCCGTCGTCGTCGACCTGCGCCAGCACGCCATTTTCGCGGTTGCGCCGCCGGGTGCCCAGGTCGATGCCGAGAATGCCGACGCCGGCGCCCGGCTGCATGTGCAAGGCGGCAGGATCGTCGCGGTCGGGCAGGGTGGCGATCCGCAGCTGGCCGGGCGTCGGGGATGCGGCGAAACCCGGTTCGCCGTGCAACAGCGTCGCGACCGGCCAGCCGCTGTCGTCCGCCACGGCCACGCACACAAACGGCAGCAGCGGAAAGAACTGGCGGTGCTGGTCCGGCATCTGGCTGCGGATCGGCGCGCCGGCCGGCCCGCCGCCTGCCAACTGCTGGGCGCGCAGCTCTCCCTGGTGGAAGGGCTCGAGAATGCGGAAGTCGCTCATGGCGCACTCACGCCGGCATCGGCACGAAATGCGGCAGGGCCTGGATGCGCGCGATCCAGTTGCGCACCTGCGGGTAGGGCGCCAGCGATACGCCGCCTTCCGGCGCATGCGCAATGTAGGCGTAGCAGGCCAGGTCGGCCAGCGTCGGCCGTGGCGCGGCCAGGAAGTCCTGTTGCGCGAGGCTGTCTTCCATGAAGCGCAGCACCTTGTCCGCCAGCTTGTGCATCAGCTCCTGCGGCATGCCGGTATCGCCCCAGCGTGCCGAAACGCGCGCCTTGGCCGGGCCGAAGGCGATTTCGCCGGCCGCCAGCGACAGCCAGCGCTGCACCTGCGCCGCCTCGACAGGATCGCTTGGCAGCCAACCGCTGTCCGGGGCATAACGTTTGGCCAGGTACACCAGGATGGCATTGCTGTCTGCGAGCACGAGCTCGCCGTCCTGCAGCACGGGAATCTGGCCGAGCGGATTGATGCGAAGGAACTCGGCGCTCTGGCGGACCGGCGCCGGCGCATCGATGAAGCGGTAGGGCAGCTTCAGCAGGTGCAGGAACAGTTCCACACGGTGGCTGTGACCGGAGAGTGGAACGCCATACAGGGTAAGGGAGGAAGGAGTCATGGCTGCGAAGGATGTGATGGATGGAGGCTTCATCGTAGTCACAGCAGCGGCGTTGCGGAATGGGGCATAATCGCAAATCACTCTTTCACTCGCTGCAATAATGGACCGTCTGGATGAACTACAGGTTTTCCTCGCCATTTTCGAGGCGGGCAGCATGGCCGCCGCGTCGCAGAAACTGCACCGCTCGCCTTCGGCAGTGACGCGGCTGCTGGCGGCGCTCGAGGGGCGCATGGGTGCGCGCCTGTTCGAGCGCAGTACGCGCCGCTTGAGCCCGACGGGCGAGGGCCATCGTCTCGCCGTGCAGGCGCGCCGCCTGCTGGCCGACTACGACATGGCGATCCGCGAGCACCAGGCGGCTGCGCCGCGCGGGCTGCTGCGGGTAACGGCGCCGACGGTATTCGGGCGCCGCCACATGGCGCCCGTGGTGACCAAGTTTCTCATGCGCTATCCGGAGATCCAGGTCGAGCTGATCCTCAACGACCGCAACATCGACCTGATCGACAACGGCGTCGACCTGGCGCTGCGCATCGGGCTTCTTGACACGTCCAGCCTGGTGGCGCGCCGGCTGGGCGAGGTGCGGCGCATGACCGTGGCCAGTCCGGCCTATTTGCAGCAGCATGGCACGCCTGCCACGCCCGAGGAGCTGGGCCGGCACCAGCTGATCCTGGGAACGGCGGTGCGGGGGCTGCCGGAATGGCGTTACGGGGTGGGGGAGCGCGAACACGTGGTGCGCTTCACGCCGCGCCTGCAGGTCAACGATGTGGAAGGCGTACTGAACGCGGCGCGCGGGGGCTTCGGCATTGCCCGCGCCTTGTCCTACCAGGCGGCGCCCGATGTGCTCGCGGGCAGCCTGATACCGATCCTGAGCGCGTACGAGCGCGAGGCGCTGCCGGTGCACTTGGTCTTCGCGGGCGCGCGGCATATGGCGCCACGCGTGCGCGCCTTTGTGGATTTTGCGGTGGAAGAGTTCGCGCAGCTAGCGCTGATTCATTGAGGGGCCGGTCTTGCGGCTCTTGAGCCAATCGCGCCCGCCGGCGGTCAGCGCCTTGGCGATCGCCTCCGGCGGCAGGCTGTACACCGTCGCCCAGGTGGCGCGCCCGTCCGCGCTATTCGACGGAAAGCTCTCGGTCTCGATCGGCCAGTGGTACTTGCGCTTGAGCGCGCGGACGATGGCGGCCAGGGTGATGCGGCCGCGCATCGGCTCGGCGCCTAGCTGGTCTTCGTTCGACAACAGCACGGCGAGCACGGCGCCGCGTGTGGTGTGCGGTCCGGGGAAGATGGGTGTTTTCTTAGGCATGGGGGAATTGTAGCCCGAGCTCAGGGCAGAAGACTGAGCCTGCCGTCCTTCCCGAGCTCGTAGGTCGCCAGGTCGCGCGCCAGCGCGAGCGTGCCCGTGTAGTGTTCGCGCGCCTCGCGCTCGATATCGTCCAGGCTCAGGGCGCTCGTCTTGCCCTGGTTCGTGTCCTGGTAGCGCGGGCTGAAGTGGGTCAGGATCAGGTTCGGCACCTGCGCTTCCTGCGCCACCCGCGCCACCATCGCGGCCGAGCTGTGCTGCGGCCCGGGGCCGATCTTGTGCAGGATCGCTTCGGTATAGGTTGCCTCGTGCACCAGCAGGTCGGCGCTCGCGGCCTCGAGCGCCAGCAGCGCCGGCCTGTCGTTGTCGCCGGCAATGATCAGCTTGCGCGAACGGCGCGGCGGCAGCAAGAACTGTTCGGCCGCGACCAGGCGGCCATCCGGCAGCACCACGTTGCGTTCCTGCTGGATCTCGCCCCAGGCCGGCCCGGAGGGAATGCCGCCCGCCTTCAGCTTGTCGATGTCGAGCTTGCGCTCCACCGCCGCCTCGGTGAAGCTGAAGGCGTGCGATTCGATGCGGTGCGACAGCGCGGTCGCATGCACCCGCAGGTCGGGCAGGACGTCGGTGTGGGCCAGCTCGCCGGTCCGCACCCACTCGATGGGGTAGGGCAGGGTCAGCTGCGTCGCTTCCATGATGCATTCGATCATGCCGCGCAGCGGCGGCGGGCCGACGATGGTCATCGGCGCTGTCCGGTTGAGCATGCCGGCGCTGGCCAGCAGGCCGGGCAGGCCGTAGCAGTGGTCGCCATGCAGGTGGGTGATGAAGATCGCGCGCAGGTTCATCGGGGACAGAGAGGTGCGCAGCAGCCGGTGTTGCGTGCCTTCGGCGCAATCAACCAGCGACCAGTGCTTGGCGCCGCGGGTGCGGATCGCGATGGCGCTCATGTTGCGCGACCTGGTCGGTGTGCCGGAGGAGGTGCCGAGGAACTGGATTTCCATATGCCCCATTATCCACCAACTGCAAGAGGTTTGATTTCGCTCAACGTTGTCTGCTGCGGCGACGAACCGTTTGGACGATTGCCACTGTCTGACTAGCACGGTAATCAGCCACGGGAGATCCCATGCGCAGCTACCATCCGCTCGTCGCGGCCGCATGCCTGCTGGCCGCGCCCCTTGTGTCCGCCGCCCAGTGTGGCGGGCAGGGCATGGTCAACATCACCGCACAACGCGGGGCCATGGGCACGCCCGGTGCGGATTTCTCCACCGGCGCCGAGCTCGCCGCCGAAGTCGTCGGCAGCTACGCCCTGTCCAACGGTCACACATTGCGGCTGTTCGATCTCGACCAGCAGCTCTACGCCGAGTTCGACAACCGGCGGCGGGTGCGGCTGGAAGAAGTCGGCCCCCACGCGTTCGCCTCGCGCCAGCGCAACGTCCAGCTGCTCTGGATGCCCGGCGGGCGCACCGACACCATCCTGCTGAGCTATCCGGCCGACAGCGAGGGCCGGTTCCAGTACAGCTGCCCCTGAGGGCCGGTCAGCCGAAGACCAGCGAGCGGTGCGCGCCCAGGCCGGCCATCGCGCCGTCTGCCACGGCGATGGCCACGTTGCCGGCCGGCCGCGTCGCATCGCCGCCGGCGAACACGCCGGGCACGGTGGTCTGCTTGCTCATGTCGGTGCGGATGAAGGGGCCGAGCGGGCCCTCGTCGAACTCGCAGCCGAGCAGCGAGGCGATCGGGCTTGCCATGTGCAGGCGGCCGTAGGTGAACAGGCCCGCATGCGCGATGCGGCGGCCGTCGGCCAGCACGACGGTGGCGGCGTCGTCGATGCGCAGGATCGGCGTGTCGTCGATGGCGGCCACGCCGCGCTTTGCCATCGCGGCGCGCTGTTCGTCGCCAGGTGCGTAGCGGCCGTTGGTGAACAGCGTGACGGCGCCCCAGTCGGGCAGCAGCATCGCCTGGTGAAAGGCCATCTCGTCATTGGCCAGGATGCCGATCGCGCCCTGCTGCAGCTCGTAGCCGTGGCAGTAGGGACAGTGAAACACGCTGCGGCCCCAGCGCTCGGCCAGGCCTTCGATGGGCGGCAGTTCGTCGCGCACGCCGGTGGCCAGCACCAGGCGGCGGCCGCGCACCTGCCTGCTGTCGTCGAGGTCGACGGTGAAGCCATCGCCGTTCGTGTCCGCGCGTGCGTCGAGCGCGCTGCCGTCGATCCACTGGACGGTGGGGTAGGCGGCAACATCGGCGCGGCCGGCCTCGGCGATGGCGGCGGCCGTCTGGCCGTCGCGGCCGAGGAAACCGTGCGATTCGCTGGCGAAGCGGTTGCGGCGCCGGCCGGCGTCGACCACCAGTACCTGGCGCCGGGCCCTGGCCAGTTGCAGGGCGGCGGACAGGCCGGCGTAGCTGCCGCCGATGACGATGGCGTCAAACCGGGTCGTGGTCGCGGTCGTGCTTATGCTCATGCTTGTGCTCATGGTGGAACCTCGTGTCGTGGTGGGTGCGTTTGTAGTCCTCGAAACGCTGGTTGAAGTCGCGCGACAGGTCGGCCAGCGTGACGTGGCCGAGCTGGCGGATCAGCAGCGCTTCGGCCTCGTCGAAGGCCTGGCCCAGGGCGGCGTTGACCGCCTGCTCGACCAGGCAGCTGGTCTTTTCGCTGCGGTTGCCCATGGCGAAGAAGGGTGGGGCGCCGACGGCGTCGTAGATGTCGCGCAGCGTCACCTTGCCCAGGTCGCAGGTGATGCTCCAGCCGCCGCCGTGGCCGCGGTTCGAGCTGATGTAGCCGCGCTCGCGCAGGCCGGCCAGGATGCGCCGCACCAGCACCGGATTGGTGTCGAGGAAGCGGGCCATTTCTTCCGAGGTCATCGGGCGGTCGCTGTGGGCCAGGTGCAGGAGCACGTGGAGAACCGAGGAAAGTTTGCTGTCGCGTCTCATGTAACTAATGATAGTACAAATTGGGGCGCAGTGTGTCGGAGAGCGATTTTTTGCCGATTACGGTTTTCTCAGCGTGCGCAGCGTGGGCAGGAAGCGCCACAGGTAGAGGCTGACGCAGGCGCCGGTCAGCGCCAGCGCGGCGGGGATGGCAATGCTGCCGGTGTCGTGGAAGCGCCGCATCGCCAGCAGCAGCGAGGTCCACAACATCAGCGTGGCGACGATCTTCGCCTTGAGCGGGATGCCGCGGCCGGCCTCGAAATTGCGCAGGTATTCGCCGAACACGCGGTGCGACAGCAGCCAGCGGTGCAGGCGCTCGGAGCCACGGGCGAAGCACCAGGAGGCAAGCAGCAGGAAGGGCGTGGTCGGCAGCAGGGGCAGGAACAGCCCGAGGATCCCCAGCAGCACGGCCAGCACGCCGGCCACGTTGTAGAACGGTTTCATGGCGTCACTCTAGCATGCGTCCAGACAGGCGGCGCAGTCCGGTACGGATGAAACAATATTTCAATAAAGGCGGTTATACGGAATATTCTTTCATGTTGCAGCAGAGCTCAAAATCGGTAAATTTTAGGTCAACAGTAAGTTCCTACTAGAAACAATATGTATAATGAATAGTGTTACGACGGGCGCGTTCCAACAATTTTGCGGGCGCGAGCAAGGCGCCCGGCTTCGCCTTCCCTTTGCCAAGCAAGCTCGTCGTCCATGTCTTCGCCGTCCCCTTCCGTCAAGCCGTCCGCGCATGCCCGCGTCGCACGCTTCTTCCGTCCCCGCGTGCTGCGCGACCTGGCCATCTACCTGGCCATCATGCTGCCCATCGTCTGGGGACTGGTGGCGGTGGAGCAGTCGCGCTTCGCCGCGATTGCCCAGGCCAACAGCAAGCGCGACCTGCGCAACTATGCCCGCGTCTTCACCGAGGAAGTGCGCGCCACCGTCGGCATCGTCGACCTGTCGCTGATCCAACTGCGCACCAGCTGGCAGCGCGACCGTGCCGGCTTCACGCTGAGCGTCGGCGAACATGCGCGCCATTTGCGCCACCGGATCCCGATCATGGTGACCGTGCTCGACGCGGCAGGCAAGCTCGCCTACACCAATGCCGGCCCCTCGCACCGCGGGCTGGACCTGAGCACGGCGGCCGGCTACCAGGCCCATCTCGGGATCCGCGACGACCGCATCTACGTCAGCCGTCCGGTGATCTGCCCGCTCACCGATGCCTGGGCCGTGCAGTTCAGCCGCTCGATCCGCGACGCCCAAGGGCGCCTGCAGGGCGTCATGCTGGCCACCGTCTCGCCCGATTATTTCGTGCGCTTCTACGAGGATATCGACCTCGGCCCCCACGCCTCGGTGTCGCTGATCCGCACCGACGGCGCCATCATTGCCCGCAGTGTCCACGCAGGCGCCCGCGGTAACGGCCGTCAGGTCATGGGCCAGGTCCTGGCGGACAATCCGCATTCCGCGCACAGTCCGGTGACGGGCAGCTTCCGCCGCGTCGGCCAGTTCGACGGGATCGAGCGCTTCTACGCCTGGCACAAGCTGCCCGAATACGGCATGGTGGTGACGGTCGGCGAAGCGGTGCAGGATGCCGAGGCGCGCTTTGCCCAGCAGCGCGCGGCGCTGGCCTGGGTCGGCGCGACGGTCTCCTTCGTGTTGGCGGTGCTGGGCTGGGCCGCGCTCGGCGCCACCGACCGCCGCCGCCGCGCCCTCAAGGCGCTGGCCGCCGCCGAGGCGCGCTGGAAGCTGGCGCTCACCGCCACCGGCGACGGCGTCTGGGACTGCGATGTCGTCACCGGCCTGGCCACGCTGTCGGCGCGCGCCCAGATGATCCTCGATACCGAGCGCGCGGTGATCTCGTGGTACGGCAGCGCGCTCGACGCCATCGTGCATCCCGACGACCTGCCGCAGCTGCGCTCCCAGCTGCGCGCCCACCTGGGCGGGCGCAGCCAGGATTTCGCGGCCGAGTTCCGGGTGCGCATGCGTAACGGCGAATGGCGCTGGACCGACGCGCGCGGCACCATCAGCGAGCGCGACGAGCTGGGCCAGCCGATGCGCATGGTCGGCACCTTCTCGAACATCGACGCGCGCAAGCACGAGGAAGCGCGCATGCACCGCATGGCGCACGAGGACGCCCTGACCGGGCTGCCCAACCGCGTGCTGCTGGGCGACCGCCTGCGCCAGGCGATCCGCACGGCCAGCCGCGACGGCCACAAGGTGGCGCTGATTTACTTTGACCTCGACAAGTTCAAGCCGGTCAACGACACCCACGGCCACGCCGTCGGCGACCGCCTGCTGCAGCTGGTGGCGCGCCGCCTGCGTGCGGGGCTGCGCGAGGCCGACACGCTGGCGCGGATCGGCGGCGACGAATTCGTGGTGCTGCTGCCGCGCTGCGACGAACCGGCCGACGCGGCGAGGGTGGCGGAGAACATCCTGTACCAGCTGAACCAGCCTTTCGAGGACAAGGAGGACGGGCTGGTACTGCATATTTCGGGCAGCCTCGGCACCGCGCTGTTCCCGGACGACGGCAAGGATGCCGACGCCCTGCTCCATGCCGCCGACCTGGCCATGTACGATGCCAAGTCGCATGGACGCAATCGGGGTCATGGGCGCCAGTGGCGCGCATGACGGCGCCCAGCGTTCCGGCCCGGCGCTCCACGGCTAGAGCACCGGCGCTGCCACCTCGATCTGGAAGCGGCTCGCCGGCAGCGCCGGCATGCGCGCCAGGTCGATGCTCAAATCCTGGCGCGGCACCGTGTACACCACTTCCGAGGCCAACAGGTGCAGCGCCGATTTCACCAGGTCGATCGTCATCGTTTCGCCGGGACAGCGGTGCCCGGTGAGGTAGTCGCCCGCGCCCTGCGCCACCAGGTCGAAGCCGTCGCTCTGCCAGCCGGTGAAGCGCTCGGGCCGGAAGCGCTGCGGCTCGGGCCACAGGCGCGCGTCGTGGTTGGTGCCATGCATGTCGAACAGCACCCAGATGCCTTCGCCGAAATGCAGTCCGCGCCACTCGAAAGGGTCCAGCACCCGTCCGCCGACCGCCGGAAAGAAGGGGTAGAAGCGCCGCACTTCCTGCGCGAAGCTGGTGAGCGCCGCGTCGTCGCCGCTGGCCAGGCGCGGGCGCCATTCGGGAAACTCGTGCAGCGCCTGGGCGCCGAACACGATGTAGCGCGCCACCGCCACCGTCGGGCGCAGCACATTGATCAGTTCGTTGGCGGCGATCTCCAGGGGCAGGGGGCGCTCGTCGCGGTCGCGGTGGCGCGCGATGACGGCCAGCGGACTGCCCGGCGCCGGCGTCATTTGTCCGGCGCGCACCGCCTCGACCAGGCCGCTGGCCCACCCCTCGGTGCGGCGGAGCATGGCCAGGCCCTGCACGGTGCGCCGTAACACGGTGCCGGCGCCGTCGATCATGGCCGAGAACTCGGCGCTCAGGCGCGGCAGGTCGATGCCGGCGGGCGGGATGCCGGCCCAGCGGCAGGCAGCCGCGCACAGCACGCTTTCGGTCTCGTCGAACAGGGTCACGTGCCGCTGCGCCGGCCACAGGCTGACGCGGGCGCGCCACTCTTCCAGCGCGATCGTCACCATGCGCGCGCGGTCGGCCGGGGTCTGCAGCGACATCATCATGGCCTTGCGGTGGCGGTGGTCTTCGCCATCGAGCGTTTCGGCGCTGCCGCGATCCTGCAGCAGCTTCAGGGTGGTCGGCGGGATCGCGCCGCGCCGCGTGAAGCGTCCCGGCTGCCAGAACATGCGCGCGGCCTCCGGGCCGCTGGTGCAGACCACGCGCCGGCCCATCAGGCGGGTGGTGAAGACGTCGGAATTCAGCTCGGCGCAGCGGCGCTGGATAAAGGGATAGCCTTCGCGCAGGAAGGCCAGCGTGCTGTCGACCGAACGGGTTGCCGGCACGCCCTGCTCGACGGGAACGTGGAGAGACTGGTTTTGGGAAGCAGACACTCGGTGCTCCTGGACGGTTTCAGGCAGCCAAATGTAGCATGCGTGCCTGGCGCGCACGATTTGACCCACTGCACCGGCAACGAACGCGTTTCGATAAGCATACGTTCAGTGCATCGCGCGCTGCGCCACCGCCCTGTGCCGCGGCAAATAAATCGTCACCGTCGTCCCCTTGCCGGTCTCGCTCGCCAGCCGGATGTCGCCGCCGCTCTGGCGTGCGAAGCCGTGCGCCATCGACAGGCCGAGACCGGTGCCCTTGCCCTCGGGCTTGGTGGTGAAGAAGGGCTCGAAGGCGCGCTCCATCACCTCGTGCGGCATGCCGTGCCCGGAATCGGCCACCGCCACCGTCACGTAGTCGCCCGGCGCCAGCAGCGCGTCGTCCTCGACATGGGCATTGCCGAGCGCGAGCACGATGCGGCCCTGGCCTTCCATGGCGTCGCGCGCGTTGATCACCAGGTTGAGCAGCACGTTCTCGAGCTGGTTCGGGTCGACCAGGACCGGCCACAGATCCTCCGGGACGCGCTTCTCCAGCGTGATTCCGTCGCCCACCGCGCGCAGCACCAGGCTGTCCATGCGCTCCAGCAGCCTGTCGACGTGGACCTCGAGCGGGTGCAGCGGCTGGCGCCGCGCGAAGGCGAGCAGCTGGCCGGCCAGCTTGGAACCGCGCTCGACCGCGTCGAGGATGCTCAGCAGGCGCTTGCGCTGGCTGGTGTCGGCGCGCAGCATCAGCTGCACGTTGGCGCTGATGATGTGCAGGATGTTGTTGAAGTCGTGGGCCACGCCGCCGGTGAGCTTGCCCACCGCTTCGAGCTTCTGCGACCGGGCCAGCGCCTGGCGCGCCTCGTCGAGGCCGCGCTGGCGTTGCTGCTCGCGCGCTTCGGTTTCCTTGCGCTGCCGGATGTCGCGCACGAACGCGGTGGCCCCGAAGCGCGCGCCGATCGGCAGCGCCGCCACCGTCACTTCGGCCGGGATGCGGCGCCCGTCGCGGTCGAGCACCCATAGTTCGGTCGGCGCGCCCAGCATCGGGCAGTTGCCGCCATGTGCGAAGGCCTCGAAGCCGGCGCCGAAGCCGGGACGGCTATCCTCGGGCAGCAGCTCGCGCACGTCGCGGCCGATGGCCTGGGCCGCGCTCAGGCCGAACAGGCGGCTGGCCTGCGCATTCCAGTCGGTGATGCGGCCGGCGTCGTCGACCGCCACAAAAGCGTCGGGCGCGTTCTCGAGGATCACCTGGATGCGCTTCTGCTCGCTGGCGACCTGGTCGTGCGAGCGGCGCAGCGCGAGCGTCATGCCCTGCGCCAGCTGCAGCGCGCGGCGGCGCTCGCTGGCCAGCAGCCAGACCACCAGGCTGATCAGCACGCTCAGGCCAATGCCGGTCACGGCGACCAGCCGCGGGCGCGTGGTGTCGCGGCTGTCCTCCAGGGCGGCGCTGGAGCGCATCGTGATGGTCCAGGTGCGCCCGCCGGGCAGGATCTGGGCGCTGGCGCGCAGCTGCGCCCGGTGGGCCGACGCGTTGGGCGAGCGGTACAGCAGGGTGGCGCCGCCGGCCGGCTCGCCGTCGTGGATCTCGATCTCGAGATCGGTCGAGTGGGCGCCGCCCAGCCCTTTCATGAGGTCGTTCATGCGGAAGGGCGCGTACACCCAGCCGACGATGGCGGCGCGGCGCTGCTCGACGGTACCGGTCAGCTGGCCTTTGCGGTACACCGGCAGGTACATCAGCGCGCCGGCCTGCTGGCCGGCCGGGCCCTCGTGGGCCACCTCTTCCTGGACCAGCACCACCTTGCCGCTCAGGGCCGCCTGGGCACTGTCGCGCGCCCGTTCCATGGCGGCGCGGCGCACCGGTTCGCTGAACATGTCGAAACCGAAGGCGCGCAGGTTGCGCCCGCCGAAGGGCTCGATGTGGGTGATCGCGGTGGTGAGCGCGCTCGGCTCGGCCGGGCGCACCGTATAGCCGGGATAGCCCTGGCGCCGCATGGCCGCCTCGTGCGCCGCCAGTTGGCCGGGCGGGACGATGGAGGCGATGCCGAGCGCTTCCATGCCGGGGAAGGACTGGTCCAGGCGTAGCAGCCGGTAGTATTGCTCCCATTCGCGCCGGTCGAGTTCGACCGACCCGCGCAGGTAGCCGCGCGCGCCGCGCAGCACCTGCTCGTACACCGCCATCCGGCGGCTGATGCTGAACACCATGTCGCGGGTGCGGTAGTCGAAGGTCTCGAGCAGCTGGGATTCGGCGGTGCGCTTGGCGCTGGTCCAGGCGCTGAAGGTGACCAGTAATGTCACCAGCAGCACCAGCATGGCCAGCAGCAGCGGCATCGGTCCGGAACCGGGCGGAAGAGTGCGGCTGGACTGGTCGGGTGGCTGGGACTGCGGCATGTTGTCTCTACACGCGTACGCGCGAGGCGCCGTGGGGCAGGTTGATCGGGATCGCGTGGAAACAGGTAGGATACGCATCCTTGCTGGGTTGAGGCGCACGCCATTGTGCGCATCCGGCAAGAACCAGTATGGCTTAAAATTTACAAAATGCAATATTTTGACTCCCTGCGCCGCCATTGGCCGCTCGCGTCGCTGGCGGGCGCGCTGCTGCTGGTTTTGCTGTGGGGCATGTTGTGGCCGCTGCGTGGCGACAGCCACGAGCTGCTGCTGGAAGTGCGCGGCGGCCCCGATGCTCCCAATGCGCCAGCCACGGTGCGCCTGACCCTGGGCGTGCAGGACGTGCTGCTGCTGAGGAATGCTACCGGCGCCCCGCTCGTGTTCGGCCCGGTGCAGCTGGCGCCGGGCGGCGAGTTCCGCCTGCCGGTCGAGGAGGCCGGCGAGCGCGAGATCCCGTGTCCGGCGCTGCCGGGCGGCGTGCTGCGGGTGCGGGTGGTGCCGATGCCGGACCCGGGGCTGGAGCGTTTGCGCTGGAGACTCGGCAATTTTTCGCATGCGATCCGCACGATGCCCGTGCAAGGACCAGAGCGTTGAACGGCCGCGCCTGCTCCGGCCGCCAGCCCCCAATCGTGCTCCCGCTTCACCTGCGATTCTGTCATGATGGGCATCATGTCCACGATTTCCATGCCCTTGTTCCCGCTCAGTACGGTGCTGTTCCCGGACGGGGTGCTGCCGCTGCAGGTGTTCGAGGTCCGCTACCTCGACATGATCAGCCGCTGCCTCACCGAGGACACGCCGTTCGGGGTGGTGCTCCTCACGCAAGGACATGAAGTACGCCAGCCGGACGGCGAGCCGGAGCGCTTCGCCGCCGCCGGCACCATCGCCTCCGTCACCGAAACCACCACCACCTCGCCCGGCCTGCTGCAGGTGCTGTGCCGCGGCGGGTCGCGCTTCACGGTGGTGACCGCCGAACAGCGCCTGAACGGGCTGTGGATGGCCGAAGCCGAGCTGGTCGAGGACGACCACGACGTGCGCGTGCCTTCCGAGCTGCAGGGCGCGTCCGACGCGCTCGACCGCGTGCTGTCCTCGCTGCACGACGTGCCGCGCCACCGCTGGCCGGTGCAGCCGCCGTTCCGCCTTGACGACTGCGGCTGGGTGGCGAACCGGTGGTGCGAACTGCTGCCGCTGCCCAACCAGCAGAAGCACCACATGCTCATGCTCGACAACCCCGTGATCCGCCTGGAGCTGCTGCACGATGTCCTGGACGAGCACGGCTTGATCACCTCGTAGCTCATTTTCGTAGCCCATTTGCTGGCATGAAATTCTCCGACGACCTCCTGATCGCGTATATCCACGGTGAGCTGGCCGAGCCGGCCCGCGCCGCGGTCGAGCGGGCCATGCATGCCGATCCGATACTGGCGGCCCGCATCTCCCAGCATCGCCGCGAAAACAGCGGCCGCTCCACCGGCCGCGCGCACATCTTCAGCGTCTCCAACGGCCACGACGGCGGCGGCCACCAGCAGCGCGCGTTGCCGCCCGGCGGGGCCAAGGTGGTCCACCTAGACGCCGTCCGCCCTGGACGCGCCGCCGTCCCGCCGCCGCCCAGGGCGGCCCGTCCCGGCTGGACGCTGCACCACTGGCTGGCGGTGGGCGCCGCGCTGGTGCTGGGCGCCGTCGGCGGCGCGCTCGGCTGGCAGGAGCTGCGGCCCGATGCCGACCTGGTGATGCTGGAGGCCAGCGACGGCGCCCTGGTGGCGCAGGGCCGCCTGGTCGGCGCCCTCGGCGGCCAGCTGGCCAGCCCCGGGCCCTCGGAGACCGGGGTGCGCATCGGCGTCACCTTCGTGTCGAAGGACGGCAGCTATTGCCGCAGCTTCGTGGTCGACACCACGGCCGGCCTGGCCTGCCGCGGTGGCGGCCGCTGGACCATCCCGGTGCTGGCCCAGCCGCAGGCGGGCACCGCCTGGCTCGACGGCAGCACGCTGCCCCCGGCGGTGCAGGCCGCCATCGATGCCCGTATCGTCGGCGCCACCCTCGACCCGGCGGCGGAACGCGCGGCCCAGCGACGCGGGTGGAACCCGTAGGGTGGGCGGGTCTCCCGCCCACGCGGCGATAGTTTGCAGCGAGATCATTCGGCGCGACAACGGAGCCGATGGTGATTACCGCGTGGGCAGCATAGTCGCCCACCCTACAAATCAAGACCTTATATACATGGGGGTGGTTTTCAGGTATCGTGTAGCCCGCTAAAGTGCCTCTACGTCCGCCCGTCCGCACCGTTTTCGGTTGCGGCGCCTGCGCGGCCCATGCGGTCCGGTCACCGGTCCGCCGTCCCATCTGGAAGCTACCCGCAGGCGGCAGCATGCGCGCAGGCGTAGCCGTAGAGCTAACGAAATACTGTCCAACAAGAATATGTCTGATATCCAGAATACTCCCGAAAGCCTCGATCCCGCCGACATCACCCTGGCCGCACCGATCGAGCAGGTGAAGGCGGACGAAGCGCCCACCGTGCGTTTTGCCGACCTCGGCCTGGCGCCGGAAATCCTGCGCGCGCTGAACGACCAGGGCTATGTGCACCCGACCCCGATCCAGGCCAAGGCGATCCCGCTGGTGCTGCAGGGCCGCGACGTCATGGGCGCCGCCCAGACCGGTACCGGCAAGACCGCCGGCTTCTCGCTGCCGATCATCCAGCTCCTGCTGGCGCATGCCAACAGCAGCATGTCGCCTGCGCGCCACCCGGTGCGGGCCCTGGTGCTGACCCCGACCCGCGAACTGGCGGTGCAGGTGGCCGAGAACGTCAAGGCCTATTCGCGCCATACGCCGCTGCGCTCCACCGTCGTGTTCGGCGGCATGGACATGAAGGGCCAGACCACCATCCTGAAAGGCGGCGTCGAGATCGTCATCGCCACCCCGGGCCGCCTGCTCGACCACATCGAGCAGAAGAACCTGAGCCTGGGCCAGGTGCAGATGCTGGTCATGGACGAAGCCGACCGCATGCTCGACATGGGCTTCCTGCCGGACCTGCAGCGCATCATCAACCTGCTGCCGAAGCAGCGCCAGAACCTGATGTTCTCGGCCACCTTCTCGCCGGAGATCAAGAAGCTGGCCAACAGCTTCCTGAACAGCCCGGTGCTGATCGAAGTGGCGCGCAGCAACGCCACCGCCGACAAGGTCACCCAGATCGCCTACAAGGTCGACGAAGAGCTCAAGCGCGACGTGGTCGAGCACATCATCCGCGAGCGCAATCTGAAGCAGGTGATCGTGTTCTCGAACACCAAGATCGGCGCCTCGCGCCTGTCGACCCACCTGGAGAAGAAGGGCATCAAGGCCTCGGCGATCCACGGCGACAAGACCCAGCAGGAGCGCATGGCCGCCCTCGACGCCTTCAAGGCGGGCACCGTGGAGGTGCTGGTGGCGACCGACGTGGCCGCGCGCGGCCTCGACATCTCGGACCTGCCCTGCGTGATCAACTACGACCTGCCGTACAACGCCGAAGACTATGTGCACCGCATCGGCCGCACCGGCCGCGCCGGCGCCTCGGGCGACGCGCTGTCGGTATTCTCGGACAAGGACGAGCGCCTGCTGCTCGACATCGAGAAGCTGATCAAGCAAACCGTGCCGCGCGGCGAGCTGCCGGGCTTCGTGGCGCCGTCCGCACGTGCACGCGACGGTGCGCGCGAAGGTGCACGCGATAGCGAACGCCGTGGTCGCCGCGAAGAATTCGCCCCACGCGGCGGCGAGCGCAGCGAGCGTCCGCCACGCAGCAGCGGCTACAGCCCGACGCCGCGCCGCGAAAAGGTCGATCCGTGGTTCCTCAAGCCCTACGAGCCATCGAGCGCGGCGCGCAAGGAAGTCGTCACGCCGACGCCGGTGCAGTCCAAGCCGGGCAAGCAGAAGCTGGCTTTCCTGCTGGGCGGCGGACCGCGCACGAATTGATGTTGTAGGGTGGGCGGCTTGTGATCTGGTCCACTGGACCAGATCACCCCACGCGTTCAGCCAGTGCGGGCGCAGTGGCAAATCGTCATTGAGTTGAACGCGTGGGCGGGAGACCCTGTATGGCACAGGGACATAGGTAACAGTTGTCTAGGGACATAGGTAACACCTTTTATGATCGTCGCACGACCGTTAAAGGAGCGTGCGATGCCTTGGAAGGAGTGTTCCCGGATGGC